>NZ_JBIVJF010000005.1:0-472031 GCF_044750105.1 Kitasatospora sp. NPDC088861 | reverse complement strand
ACGCTCCCAACACCGCAACTGGCCGCAACCAGAACCGGCGACAGTCACCATCACCCAGCCAGGAGCAACCTAAAGTCACCGGCATTGGACCTAGGACTTCCTGCGCCGCTCCGGGGTGGACCGCGCGCTGGTCCGGGTCGAGCGGGCCACCGCCACGCCCCGGCCGCTGGCCGACCTGCACGGCGGCGACGCGTACTACATCGACAACGCCGCCCGGTGTTCGATCGGATTCCCCGTCACCCAGAACGGCCGGCCCGGCTTCGTCAGCGCCGGACACTGCGGGCAGCCCGGTTCCAACGCGACGGCCTCCGACGGCAGTTCGATCGGCACCTTCCAGGGCTCGACCTTCCCCGGCAACGACTACTCCTGGGTGCAGGCCGGCCCGGGCTGGACGGCGCAGCCGCAGGTGAACGACTACGCGGGCGGCGCGGTGACGGTCGCCGGCTCGACCGAGCAGCCCGTCGGGTCCTCGGTCTGCCGCTCCGGCTCCACGACGGGCTGGCACTGCGGCACCGTCGAGGAGGTCAACGCCACCGTCACCTACCAGGAGGGCAGCGTCTACGGCGTCACCCGCACCAGCGTGTGCGCCGAACCCGGCGACTCGGGCGGGTCGTTCATCTCCGGCAACCAGGCGCAGGGCGTCACCTCCGGCGGCTCCGGCGACTGCACCTCGGGCGGCGAGACCTACTTCCAGCCCGTCAACCCGATCCTGAGCGCCTACGGCCTCACCCTGGCCGCCGGCTGAGCAGCTGAGCAGCCGGGCACCCGGGCGAGCCGCCGGCCGAACCGCTCGCCGAGCCACGGGCCGCCGTGAGGACAGGACCTAAGGCAGCCCCGCCGTCCGGCGCTCGAACACCTCGGGGCGCGCGGTCTCCAGGGCGGTGGCGACCGCGCCGAGGAGGACCGCCTCCTCCCCCAGCAGGCTCGGCGCGAGCGTCGGACGCATCGGGGCGATCCGGTGCAGGGCCTGCTCCAGCGGTTCCAGGAGCAGGTCCGCGCTGTTGCCTATGCCGCCGCCGAGGACCACCAGGTCCGGGTCCAGTACGGCGGACAACACGGCGACGGCGTAGGCGAGTTGGCTGGCCTCATGGCCGACGGCCCGGACCGCCGCCGGGTCGCCGGCCCGGGCCCGCTCGAAGACCTGCTTGGCCGTGGGCGCGCCGCCCAGCCCGAGGTCCTGGGCGGTGCGCACCACGGCGTCCGCGGCGGCCTCCTGCTCGATGGTCGCCGGAGGCTCACCGGGGCGGGCGGGCAGCGGCACCAGACCGATCTCGCCCAGCGCGCCGTGTGCGCCGAGCAGCAGTTCGCCGTCCTTGACCACGCCGACGCCCAGGCCGGTGCCGACCAGCAGGTAGGCGAACATCCGGCTGCCCCGGCCGGCGCCGAGGGTGTACTCGCCGAGCGCGGCCAGGTTGGCGTCGTTGGCGACGGTGACGGCCACGCCCAGGCCCTCCCCGATCCGGTCGAACAGACCGGGCCGGCCCCAGCCGGGCAGGCTGGTGGCGTAGCGCACGCCGCGCCGCTGCTCGTCCCACACGCCCGGGGTGCCGATCACCGCGTGCACGATGTCGTCGGCGGCCAGGCCCGCCTCGTCGATGGCCTCGTGGGCGGCGGCGACCACGGCGTCGGCGACGGCGTTCGCCGAGCGGCCCCGGTTGGCCACGTCGCGGCGGGCGACGACCGTCCCGGCGAGGTCCGCGACGGCGACCCGCAGCCTGGCCCGCCCGATGTCCACGCCGAGCACGTGCCCGGCGGCCGGGTCGACCTCGTACAGCACCGCGGTGCGGCCGCGCTCGGGGGCCAGCCGACCGGCCTCGCGGACCAGCCCGGCCTGCTCCAGGGCGGCCAGGGCGGCGGACACGGTGGGCTTGGACAGGCCGGTGTCCCGGGCGAGTTGGGCGCGCGAGGAGCCGCCGCCGGTGCGCAGCAGTTCGAGCAGCAGCCATTCGTTGTTGCTGCGCAGCCGCTGCCGGTTCCACGGCACTGCCGGGGCCCCGGCCGCCGGGCGGTGGGTCGGCAGGTGGCTGCTCATCGGTTCCTCCGGTCTGGGCGGGAAGGCTGGCGGGCGGGCTGCGCCGGGTGGTGCCGGCACGGCCCGCGGCGTCCGGTGTCGGGTGCCGCCGCCCAAGTATGACCGGTGATCATTCCGTTCCCACCCCGCCTGCCGGCCCCGCGCCGCCCCGAGCGCGATCCTCGGGCCCGTCAGGACCACCAGGCCCGTCGGACCTGTCGGACCTGTCGGGCCCGTCGAACCTGTCAGACCCGGGCCGGACTCGTCAGACCACCCAGCCGCCCGTCATCCGCCGCACCGCCGAGCCGTCCAGGTCGGCCAGCTTGGTGCCGGCGAAGGCCCGGGCCGCCTCGGAGGTCTGCACCCGCAGCGGCGGCCGCTCGGCGGTGAGGGCCGCGACGATCGGGGCGGCCGCCTGCTCCGGGGTCTGGGCCTGGGCGAAGGCCTTCTGCGTGCGGTCGACATAGGCCCGCAGGGCGGGGGCGTACGGGCCGGCCGCGGCGGTCAGCGCGGGCAGGTCGATGGCCTGGTTGCCGATGAACTCGCTGGCGACGGCGCCCGGTTCGACGACGGTGACGTGCACGCCGACGGTGGCGGCGACCGGCGCCAGCGACTCCATGAAGCCCTCGACGGCGAACTTGGCGGCGCAGTACGCCTCGTTGAAGGGCTGTCCGACCACGCCGCCGACGCTGGTCACGGTGACGACCCGGCCGCCGGAGGCCCGCAGGTGCGGCAGTGCGGCCCGGGTGACCTCGACCACACCGAAGAAGTTCACCTCCATGGCGGCCCGCACCGGCGCCGTCCCGTCCTGCTCGATCGTGCCGACGTGGCCGGCGCCCGCGTTGTTGACCACCGCGTCGAGCCGGCCGTGCCGGGCGAGGACGGCCTCCAGGCAGGCGGTGACGGAGGCCGGATCGGTGACGTCCAGCTGCTCGACGTCGATCCGCCCGTCGACGCCCGCCTCGGCGGCGGTGCGCCACAGGGCCTCGGCCCGTCCGGTGTCGCGCATGGTGGCGACGACGCCGTACCCGGCGCGGGCGGCGGCCACGGCGGCGGCGAGGCCGATCCCGGAGGAGGTGCCGGTGATGAGGACGATCGGGGCGGCGTCGGTGTCCATGGAAGTCTCTCCTCGGATCTCCCCGGCTTCTCCGGGGAAAAGTGTGTGCGTGCGCACGCACCATACATTTAGGTGCACGCGCACGCAACCGGTCGACAGCCCGGCGGCGCCGGTCGGGCGGCCGTCACACCTTCGCCAGCGCACCCTCCACGTCCGCCCACAGGTCCTCGGGGTGCTCGATGCCCACCGACACCCGCACCGTCCCCGGGCCGATCCCGGCGGCGGCCAACTCGGCGTCGTCGAGCTGGCGGTGGGAGGTGCTGGCCGGGTGGAGCACGAGGGTGTGCACGCCGCCGAGGGAGGGGGCGAGGGCGGCCAGGCGGACGGACTCGGTGAAGGTGCGGGCCGCCTCGCGGCCGCCGACGAGGTCGAAGGCCAGGACGCCGCCGTGGCCGTCGGGCAGGAGCCGGCGGGCGAGGTCGTGGTCGGGGTGCCCGGGCAGGCCCGGGTAGTGGACGGCCCCGACCGCGGGGTGGGCGGCGAGGCGACCGGCCAGGTCGAGGGCGCTCTCACAGTGCCGACGGACCCGCAGGGCGAGGGTCTGGAGGCCGCGCAGGGTCAGCCAGGCGGCGAACGGGTCGACGGCGGCGCCGAGTTCGATGGCGTAGTGCCAGACCTTGCGGTGCAGTTCGGCGTCCGCGAGAACGGCGACGCCGGCCAGGACGTCCGAGTGGCCGCCGAGGTACTTGGTGGCCGAGTGGATGACGACGTCCGCGCCGTACTCGATCGGCCGGCAGAGCAGCGGCGTCGCGAAGGTGTTGTCCACGACGCTGACCACCCCGGCCCGCTTGGCGACGCCGATCAGCCCGGGCAGGTCGGTGACCCTGGTGGTGGGGTTGGAGATGGTCTCCAGGTGCAGCAGCCGGGTGGTGGGCCGCAGGGCCGCCTCGACCTCGGCCGGGTCGTCGCCCCCGACGTGGGTGACCTCCACCCCCCAGCGCTCGGCGAGGTCGGCGAGCACGGCGAAGGTACCGCCGTACAGGCTTCGCTGGGCGATCACGTGGTCGCCGGAGCGCAGCAGGGCGAGCAGGACGGTGTTGATCGCGCCCATGCCGGAGGCGGTGGCGATCGCACCGGCGCCGCCTTCGAGGTCGGCCACCGCCGTCTCCAGCGAGCGGACGGTCGGGTTGCCGTAGCGGTTGTAGAAGAAGGCCCCGCCCGGGCCGCTGAAGGCCTGGGTGAGCGCGTCGCTGGTGTCGAAGGCGAAGAGGTGGCTCTGGTGCAGTGGCACGCCCATCGGGCGGCTGCCGGTGATGTCCGCGAGAGGCGGGTGGACGATCCGGCTCTCGGGGCGCAGCGCGCCGGGGGCCCAGTGTCCGTCGGGGGTCCGGTGTCCGTCGGGGGTCTGCTGTCCGCCAGAAGCCTGCTGTCCGTCGGGGGCCCGGTGGCCGAGGTAGTCGCTCATGCCGCCCATCGTCGGGCCGGTCGCACGCCGCGCCCAGGGCCAATCGCGCCCGGGTGGCCCGCCCCGGTGCCGCTGCGGCTCCGGGGCGGGCCACCGCGACTCACTTGCGGCGGCCGAAGATCCGCTTCGCGGCGTAGACGATGCCGACGATCAGCAGCACGAAGAACAGGATGATCAGGATGACCACGACGATCAGGAACTTGCCGAGCTTGGCGAAGAAGCCCGACTTCTTCTTCTCGTCCTTGGCCGCGAGGTGGGCGGCCGGCGCGGTCTGACCGCTCCGGGTGCTGACGGAGACGGCCGGGCCCGCCGCCGGGGCGGCCGGGCCGGAGCCGGTGACGGAAACGGTGGTGGCGGCGGCCGCGACGGGCCGGGGTGCGGCCGTCGCCGTCGCGCTCGACGCCGCGGCGGTGAGGCCGACGGCGGCCAGCAGTGCCACCAGGGCGCCGGCTATCGAACATGCGATCCGGTGAGTCATCGTGCTCCTCGTACGGGTTCTGAGCAGCGCGGAGGAGCCTGGCCGACCGGATCCGCTGGTCTGACCAGGTGGTTTTCTCATCTGCGCCTAGTATGCTCCACTGAGTTTCTACAGCGGTGTAAAAGTTTAGCGACGGGCCTGCCCGGATCGGCTCCGGCCCCGGTCACGCACGCCCGCCGGTTCGACGGGGGTTTCGTGGCAACTGTGGAGGATGACGACGTGTCTGGTCGCAGGGGTTCCCCCGGAGCCGGAAAATCGCCGCGCCGGGCAACCGGCGGCTCGCCGGAGGGCCGCATACCCGACGGCCGCATACCCGACGGCCGCACCGCGGAGGGCCGCCCGGCGGACGGCGGCCAGGCCGGCCGGACCGGTCAGGCACGCAGGGCCGGTCAGGCGGGCGGGGCCGGTCAAGCAGGCGGGGCCGGTCAGGCGGGCCGCACGAGCCGGGCGAAGCCGAAGGCCAAGCGCAGCACCAAGGAGAAGGTGCTCTGGGTGACGGCCGGCTGCACCGCCCTCCTCGTCCTCGGCGGCTGCGCCGTCTACTACCGCCTGAACAGCAACCTCACCACCTTCGACGGCGATGCCCTCAGCAAGGACCGGCCGGCCGCCGCGGCCCCGGACGCCCAGGGCCGCTCCCCGGTCAACGTCCTGCTGATCGGCTCGGACAGCCGCGGCAACGGCAACAGCGACCTGGGCGGCGGCGGGGACGGCGGCGCCCGCTCGGACACCGCGATCCTGCTGCACGTCTACGCCGACCACAAGCACGCCGTCGGCATCTCCATCCCCCGCGACTCCCTGGTCACCATCCCGCCGTGCAAGCTCCCGAACGGCAAGTGGACCAAGGAGCAGACCAATGTGATGTTCAACAGCGCCTTCTCGGTGGGCGACAGCGACCAGGGCAACCCGGCCTGCACCCAGAACGCCGTCGAGAAGCTCACCAACCTGCGGGTCGACCACACCATCGTGGTGGACTTCAACGGCTTCGCCTCGATGACCAAGGCGGTCGGCGGCGTCGAGGTCTGCCTGCCGAACGACATCCACGAGGGGGATCTCAACCCGAACCTGGGCAAGAAGGGCAAGCTGGTCTTCCCCAAGGGCAAGCAGAAGGTGGAGGGCCAGTCCGCGCTCGACTTCGTCCGAGTGCGGCACGGCATCGGCGACGGCTCCGACATCGGCCGCACCAAGCGTCAGCAGGCCTTCCTCTCCTCGCTCATCAAGGAGGTCAAGTCCCGCGGCATGGACCCGACCACCCTCCTGCCGCTCGCCGACGCCGCGACCAAGTCGCTCACCGTCGACCCCGACCTCGGCTCGGCGGCCAAGCTCCTCTCCTTCGCCATGTCGCTCAAGGACGTCAACCTGCACGACGTCAAGTTCGTGACGGCGCCGTGGCGTTACGAGGGCCCGCGAGTCGCCCTCGTCCACCCCGACGCGGACCAGCTCTGGGCCGCGCTCAAGGCCGACCGCACCCTGGACGGCCAGGACGCCAGCGCCACCGCCGCGGACTCCGCCGCGCCGGGTACCCCCGCCGCCGAGGCCACCCCCAGCCCCACCGCCACCACCCCCGTGCCAGACGCCAAGGGCGGCGAGGCCAAGCCCGCCGACGTGAAGGTCGCCGTGCTCAACGGCACCGGCGCGACCGGGCTCGGCGGCAAGGCCGCGGAGGCTGTCAAGGGCGCCGGCTACACCGTGACCAGCGTCGGCAACGCGACCGGCAAGCCGCGCTCCACCACGGTCGTCGAGTACGGCGCGGGCGAGCGCGCCGCGGCCGACGCGGTCGCGAAGCTGTTCCCGGGTGCCACCGTCCAGGCCGGCGGCAAGGGTGTCAGCGTGGTGCTCGGCCACGACTTCGCCGCCGCCAATCCGGCCGGTGCCGCCGACCCGGCCGCCTCCGCGTCGGCCGGCGCCCCGGCCGCTCCGGCCCCGGTGCCCAGCAGCGTCGCCAACGCCGCCCGGTCGGCCGACGACGACCCGTGCGCCAACGTGTCGTACGGCTGACCCGGACGGGACGCACGACGACGGCGGGGCGCCTGCGGATCCCGATCCGGAGGCGCCCCGCCGTCGCGAGGTGCGCGGGGCGTGCTGGGCCTGCGAGGTCTACGAGGCCTGCGGGGTCAGCGCCTGGTGCCGCAGGACGGGCAGAACGCGGCGCCCTCCGGGATGTCCTGGTGGCACTGGCCGCACTGGGTCGGCTGGGCGAGCCGGTGGCCGCAGCCCGGGCAGAACGGCGTGCCGTGCGTCTCCGCCGAGCACTGCGGGCAGACGAGCTGGCGCGGCGTCCGCACGTCGAACTCGGCGCCGGACTGCTGGCCCTGCTGGTAGGAGCGGTCGGACACCATGTCGTTGAGGCCGCGCCGCTGCGCCGCCATCGCCTCGGCCGCCGTGTCCGGGGCGCAGTTGTGGCACAGGCCCTGGCCCGGGTCGAAGCAGCGGCCGCAGACGTAGTGGGTGCAGCGGGCGCAGCGGTTGAAGTGCACCTGGGCGTTGGTGATCGCGCGCTGGAAGGCGGCGTCGCGCGCGTTGCCCCAGGTGTGGCCGGCCAGGCCGTCGGCGGCGTTGCTGATGGTGTTGGCGTTGCCGCCGATGAGGTTCCAGGCGGCGCTGACGCCCTTGCCGATCCAGCCCGCCACCTGACCGGTGGTGAACGCCTCGAACGACGAGCGCCAGGTGTCGGAGCAGCGGTAGCAGGAGAACTCGAACTGGAAGCCCGCGCCGGTGCCGTGCTGCTCGCACAGGTCGCGGTAGTTGCTGCTGAAGTAGATCTCGGAACTCACGTCGTCCCCGGTCGATGAAGTGGCATGTCGGCAGTCCCCGGGCCCCCCAAGGTGCCGACACGGATGGGGCGGGTCACGGGGGCGCTGCACAGAATCGCACATGCCGTCATATTTTGTGAATCTCTTATGGACAACGCCTCGTGATCGCCGCACCGAGGGACGTCCGGGCCCACCGGTCCGGTTCCGATCATGCCGGTACCGATCAGGCCGGTTCCGGTCCGATCGGAACCGGTCTCGTCGAAACCGGCCGACGTCTCTTCAGAGCCCGGCGACCGGCAGCAGCAGGACCCGCGCCGGATCGAACCGCTCCCAGCCCGCCGGCCGCCCGCTGCGACTCACCCGCAACCGGCACCACCGCTGCCCGGCGGAGTCCTGCCACCAGCCGCTGATCCGCCCGGACGCCCAGGCGCCGTCGCCGAGGTCCACCTCGACCGGCTGGTACACCCACTGGACGTCCGGGTCCGCCGGTTCCCCGACGGCCACAGGACTGCGCCGACTCTCCACCACGGTTCCGCCTCCCGACCCGGCCCCGGCGCGCGGCCTCCCCGGTCGGGCGGCCACGCGACCAGGCGTGCAGCTCACCCCGGAAACTCTACAGGCGTGTAGAGAAGGGCGGGAGGAGTTCCGCCGAAGCCCTCACCCGACTCAGCGGCGGCTCCGGCGCGCGCCACGGCGGCGGCGCCACAGGGCGAACGGCACGACGGCGGCCAGCCCGAGCGCGTCCGGCGCCGACGGCGCCTGCACCGGCGCGGCCGCGCCCGCCGGCACCTTGCCGAAGGTGTCCGGGACGGGCAGGGTGGACCAGTCCGTGAGCGGCCACGCGACGACGAACGCCCGGCCGATCACGTTCCCCACCGGCACGAAGCCGTCACCGGTCTCGTTGTGGTGCGGGCGGGAGTCCCGCGAGTTGTTGCGGTGGTCGCCCATCACCCAGAGCTTGCCCTTGGGGACGGTGACGATGCCCACCGGGTCCTGGTCGCAGGGCGCCGAGCCGGGGAACAGGTACGGCTCGTCCAGCGCGACGCCGTTCACCTTCAGCGGGCTTCCCGCCTTGCACTCGACGGTGTCCCCGCCGACCGCGATCACCCGCTTGATCAGGTCCTTCTCGTCCGCCGAAGGCATCAGGCCGACGGTGCTCAGCACCTTCTGGACCGAGCTCATGACCGAGCCGTCCGCGTGCGTCGGCACGCTCTCCAGCCAGCCGCCCGGATCACGGAAGACCACCACCTCGCCACGCTCGGGCTCGGCACCGAACCACGGCGTCAACTTGTCGACCAGCACCCGGTCGCCGATCGCCAGGGTCTGCTCCATCGAACCGGAGGGGATCGAGAAGGCCTGGACGAAGAAGGTCTTGATGCCGAGCGAGAGCAGCAGGGCGATCACCAGCAGAATCGGGAGCTCCTGCCAGAACGGGCGCTTCTTCCGCCCGCTCTTGGCGTCCGGCTCCGCACCGCCGGTCCCGTCGGCCCCACCGGTCGGACCGCTGCCGCCGCTGCCGTCGCCGCCGCCGGAACCACCGCCGGCCCGGCCGGATCCGCCGCCGGAGGCCCCGAAGGCCCCCGCCGCGCCCGGGACTTCGGGCGCACCCACCGCACCGCGCTCCCCGGTTCCACCGCTCTCGCCGGACTCCGTGCTCTGCTGGACGCTCATCTTCTCGGCCCCTCCCGACGGCCTGGCGGGAGACCGGAACGGAAAACCCCCGCTGTCAGGGAACGAACCTACCGAACGGAGGTTCCCGGGCGCGCCCTGACATGGATCCGCTCACCCTGAGGACCGAACAGACTGAGGAACTCCACCGGCTGCGGCCCGGCGTTGCCGAAGGCGTGCGGGGTCCGGGTGTCGAACTCGGCGGCCTCACCAGCCGTCAGCACCAGGTCGTGCGAACCGAGCACCAGCCGCAGCCGGCCGGACAGGACGTACAGCCACTCGTGGCCCTCGTGCACCTTCAGCTCCAACTCGGGCTCGGTGCCCCGGCCGGGCGGCATGATCTGCTTGAAGGCGTGCAGACCGCCGAGGTGGCGGGTGAGCGGGATGATGGTCTGGCCGTTCCTGGTCACCGGGCGGGGATGGACCCGGGGGTCACCGGTGGCCGGGGCGCCGACCAGTTCGTCCAGCGGCACCCGGTACTCCCGGGCCAGCGGCAGCAGCAGTTCCAGGGTCGGCTTGCGCTGCCCGGACTCCAGCCGGGACAGCGTGCTGAGCGAGATCCCGGTGGCGGCGGCCAGTTTGGCGAGGGTGGTGCCGCGCTCGCGTCGCAGGGCGCGCAGCCGGGGGCCCACCGTGGTGAGGACGTTCTCGAAGTCTTCGTCGGCCATGCCTGCCATTCGCCGGGACGGCAAGGGTGTTTGTCAAACCGGCACACCGGTGCACGGGCGCGCGGGCCCGTCGGCGCGCCCTATGCTGTCCGGCCATGCGCATCCACCTCACCCGGGACAGCGTCGCGGCCGGCGACGACGCCGACGCCCCGCACGCCGCGGCGCTCGCCCTACCCGACGGCCTCGACCTGCCGGAGGCGCTCGCCGCCCTCGGACTCCCCCGGCCGTACCTGCCCCTGATCGGCGGCGGCCGCGCCAGCTGGATCCTGCGCTCCGGCGACGGCACCCCGCTCGCCGTACTCGCCCAGCAGTGGCCGCGCGCCCGGCCGCTCCCGGGCGTCCGGGGCCCGCTCGCCCGTCTGGCCGGGCCGGAGGGCGACGTCCGGCTGCACGCCGAGTACCGGCGCCAGCTGGACCCGGACGCCGAGTACGACCGGCTCGCCGCCGGCTGAGACCGGGGCACCGGAGCCCGCCGGGGCTCCGCCGACGCCCGCCCGGGGCATGACCGGCTGCCCCGCGGCGGGGCCCGGTGGCGGTGTGCGTCGCTACCGGGCCCCGCCGCGGAGTCGGTGCCGGCGGCTACCGGTACTCGCGCAGGCGCGGCCGGACGCCCAGCGCGGTGAGGGCGAGCGCCGCCGCCAGCGCCCCCGCGGCCAGGGCCGCCGTGCTGGCGTCGAGGTCGCCGTCGGTCGCGGCGACCGCCGAGTCCATCGCCATGGCGTTGACCGCGATGGTGTCCCCGATGGCCGTGCTCAGCTGGTCGAAGTCGTAGTTGGACTGCCCCTGGGAGAGACCGGTGTTGAGCGTCACCGCCTCCTTGAGCCGGCCCTCGTCGCGCAGCGCGCGGATCTTCCGGTCGTCCTGCTGGTACTGCTGGAAGGCGGCCAGCACCCGCTCTGCGGCGTCCTGCTCGCCGGGGAAGGTGATGTTGTGCAGTTCGGTGCCGAGGTAGCCGCCGAAGGGGACGGCCGCGTGGTCGGCGCGGTGCCGGGCGGCGGCGGCCGCCAGTTGGGCGTTGTAGTCGGCGAGGGTGGCGCCGTCCAGGCGGGCGATCGCCTGGGTCTTGTCGAGGAAGCTCTGCTCGTAGGCGGCCGCGCGGGACGGGTCGGTGAGGTAGCGGCTCTCGTCGGCGTTCAGGTCGAAGGCGACGGCACGGGCGCGGCTGAGCGCGATCACCGAGTCGTAGGCGTTGCTCTTGGCGGTCACCAGGTGGTCGTCGGCGCGGCTGACCAGGTGCAGGCCGATCGCCAGCACGACGCCGGTGAGCAGCGTGACTGCGGCCAGCGCCGGGTTGACGACGCGGTGGTAGCGCACCGCCAGGACGCGCTGGAGCCCGAGCAGCGCGGCGAGTGCGAGCAGGCCGACCGCGAGCAGCCACCACCAGCCGCTGCCGAGGGCGTCGCGGCGCTCGGTGTAGACCTGCTCGACGGTGGCCTCGTTGGCGGCGGTGACCTGGTCGGCGGCGGGCAGCAGCTGTTGGCGCAGCAGGTCGGTGGCCTGGCGGTAGGCGTCCAGGGCGGCGGGCGAGGGCTGGCCGGCCGAGGCCTTGGCCTGCTCCTCCAGCAGCTGGGCGCGGGCCACCAGGGCCTCGTAGCTGCCGAGCCGGCCGAGCACCTGCTGGACGGCGCTCTGGCCGGCCGGGTCGGCGGCGGCGGCCTGGGCGGCCTGCTGGAGGTCGCCGTCGGCCTGCGCACGGCGCTGCTCGTAGGTGTCGAGGGTCTGCTTGCGCAGCGCCGTGTAGTCGGGGTCGGCGCCGACCAGCAGCAGGTTGGCGGCCTGGGCGTCCATGTCGCTGAGCGCGAAGTAGAGGTCGGCGGCGCGGGTGGCCTGCGGGGCGGCCCGGTGGCCGATGGTGTCGGTGCCGTCGCGGGCCCCGCCGAGGACGGTGGTGGCGGCCGCGCCGAGGCCTATCAGGGCGGCCAGGCTGAGCGTAGTGAGGCCTCGGACCAGGCGCGGAGTGGTCCAGTAGGCGCGGCCGCCGACCGTCCGTGCGCCGTGCCGGAGCCGGGCCAGGGCGCTCGGGGCGGCCGTTGTCCGAATCGCTGTCCGGGCCGATGTCCGGGCCGTTGTTGTGGCCGTTGTCCTGGCCAATGGTCCGGCTGGGGCCGGTTCCCCCGCCGGACCGGTTTCCGTCCCCGGGGCCGCCTCCCCCGTGGTGGCCGTCGTGCCCGCTGCCGAGGTGGTCATGGCCGCACGTTCCTCTCCCCCGCTGCACGGTCCGCCGGGGTTTCCTGCTGAAACCGGAGCAGAACCGTTTCTCTCCGCCGGGCGACGCTAGTGCCGCGCCACCTGCGGGAAGCCGCCCCCTGACGGCTCCTTGACGCCGCCGGGCGCCGTTCTTGACGCATCCTTAGCGACCGTCCCCGGCGCCCGGCGGTGTCCGCCGGTTCGCGGTGGTTCTCGGCGGTGGTGAGTGGTGAGTGGTGAGTGGTGAGTGGTGATGGGTGGTGGCCCGCGGTGGTGGGCGGGTCAGCCCTGCCCGGCCCGGCGGCCGCGGTTCGCCGTGTTCTTCCGCCGGGCCCTCTTCTTGCGGGCGCGCTTGGACATCGCGTGCTCTCCGATTCCGGGGAAGGGCTTCAAGCGGCCTGGCCGACCAACTGGTCTGCCAGCTTGACCAGGCGCTTCAGCGAGCGCTCCTCCTGGGCGGCCTGCGCCACCGGCGCCACCGAACCGCCGTCGTAGTAGGCGCCGTTGGCGACCGCGACGTCCGGCAGGCAGAGCCGGACGACGGCCGCCGCACCCTCCGCCGCCGGCGCGCCGGCCCGCCCGTACAGCGGCAGCAGCGCCGTGTCGCACAGGCCCGGGTTGAGGCTGACGGCGGTGATGCCGGAGCCGGCCGGGGCCATGTCGGCGGTCGCCATGGTGAGCGCGAGCTGCGACTGCGCATACGCGGCCACCCGCGAGTACCTCTTCACCCGGTGCGGGTCCGACCAGTTCATCGAAGCCGTCCGGTGCAGCGAGGACGAGACGTTGACGATCCGGGCGTCGCCGGATGCCGAGAGCGGCGCCCGCAGCAGCCTGGCCAGCAGGTGCGCGGCCAGGAAGTTGACCTGCAGCGAGACCTCGTTGCCGTCGTCGGTCAGCGTGCAGCGCTCGGGCGCCATCGCGGCGGCGTTGTTGACCAGCAGGTCCAGCGCCGGGTAGTGCTTGACGACCGTACCGGCCAGCACCGCGACCTCCGAGAGGCGGGTGAAGTCGGCGGCCAGCTCGACGAGTTGGTCCCGGCGGGCGCCGGCGTCGACCAGCCGGGCGACGGCCGCCTCGGCCTCCGGGGTGGTCCGGGCGTGCACCAGCACGGTGGCGCCCAGCCCGGCGAGCAGCCGGGCGGTCTCCCAGCCGATGCCGGAGGAGGCGCCGGTGACGAGGGCGGTACGAGCGGACAGGGCGGATTCGGACATGACCGTTCCCAGGGTGCGGGGCACCGCCGGCCCTGTCCGGGCCGGGGTGCGGGCTCAAAAGACCTGATGAGATGCGGAACTCGCGCGCCCGCCCGCACCCCGCGCCGATCGGGCGACGGGGCGGGGCGCGGCACGTGCCGTGCCCTCCGGCGGGGAGGCGCGGATCAGCGCACGGCGATGGCGGCCGCGGCGACGCGGACCGGCGGCCGCGGATGCGGCGGGCGGTCGTGGTGGCGTGCCGGGCGGTTCATGCTCCTCATCCAACCGGCGGGCGCGGACCGGGGCAAGCGCCGCGCCGCCGCCCTGACGAATCCCTGACGCCGGGCGAACAGCCGTGCGGCCGACGCCGGTTGCGGCCGCCGGTCAACCCGCACCGGATTTCGGCGCACGGCGGAGCCGGTCGCGAGCGCCGCGCCCGAACCGACCGTGCCGCGCCCCGCCCCGCCCCGCTGTCAGAGCCAGTTGCGGCGCTTGAAGACCACGTACAGACCGGTGCAGACCAGCGCCATCAGCCCGATCGCGAACGGGTAGCCGAACGCCCACTTGAGCTCCGGCATGATCTCGAAGTTCATCCCGTAGACGGTGCCGATCAGCGTCGGCGCGAAGAGGATCGCCGCCCAGGAGGAGATCTTCTTGATCTCGTCGTTCTGCACGTGCCCGGCCTCGGCGAGCTGCTTCATCTCCTCGTTCTGCCGCTGCGAGACCAGCGTCGCGTTCACGGTCAGGATGTTCTGCAGCATCTGCCGGAAGCCGTCCACCCGCTCGGCGGCGTAGGTGGCGTGGTCGGCGACGTCGCGCAGGTAGCGCTGCAGCTCGTCGTCGGTGCCGTACTTGCCGAAGCCCGCCTCCAGGCTCCTCATGATCTCCAGCAGCGGCCGGGTCGCCCGCTGGAGCTCGATCACCTCGCGGGACAGCTCGTAGATGCGCCGGGAGACCTGCGGGTCGCCGCCGAACACCTCCGTCTCGATCTCGTCGATGTCGTGCTGGAGCCCGGCGATCACCGGCGCGTAACCGTCCACCACGGCGTCCAGCACCGCGTACAGCACCGCCTCCGGGCCGAGCGCGAGCAGGTCCGGGTCCGTCTCCAGGCGGCGGCGCACCGCGGACAGGTCCGGCGCCTGGGAATGGCGGACGGTGAGCACGAAGTCGGGGCCCACGAAGAGGTGGATCTCGCCGAAGTCGACCTCCTCCGCCTCGTCCAGGTAGCGCGCGGCACGCAGCACCACGAACAGCGTGTCGCCGTAGCGCTCCAGCTTCGGCCGCTGGTGGGCGACGATGGCGTCCTCGACGGCCAGTTCGTGCAGGTTGAACCGGTCCGCCGCCTCCAGCAGCTGCGCCTCGGCCGGGCGGTACAGGCCGATCCAGGCCATCGCGCCGGGCCGGTCGGGCAGTTCGCGGTAGATGTCGGCGAGGTTCGCCGGTGCGTCGATCCGCCGCCCGTCCCGGTAGACCGCCGCGTCCACCACCGAGCGCTCCAGGGTGACCGGCTCGACGGGCTGGTCGGGCCGCGGATCCATCGAGTGCTCCGGCGCCGGCTGCGTGTCGACGGGGCCGGAGCCCCCGACGGGGCGGGAGAACGGACGCTTGCTCGCGCGCACGGCGCGCACACGCCAGTCGGACATGGCGGATACCTCCACGGTGGGTGCCCGGGCCGCCGTCCGGGGACAGCGGGCCGGAGGCGCCCGGCCGGCCACCACGCGCACGGCGCGACCGGCGGCACCTCGTCGAGGACGAGGTCAGCGCCGCGCGGGAGCCGTACGGGAGGAGGAACGCCGGGTGCCGCGAATGGTGCGGGACAACCGGGGGCGGGGCCGACTTCGACCCGGACTACTGCACTCCACGGCTCTCACCTCCTCGGCTCCGCGCGCCCGCGCACCGAAAGGGGTGCCTGCACAACTCCCGCCGAGTGTAGTACCCGCTCCCGGGTGCCTCCCACCGCCCGCCCCCGGGGGCCCGCGCGGCAACGCTCCGGGCCGGTCGTGCGCCCGGCGCGTTCGGGCTCCAACGGCCGCTCGCACCCTGCCCGTTCGTCCCGCCGATGCGACTACGGGGCCGCCACCGCCCGACTACGCTACGTGTCATGACTTCTTCGGAAACGGCCCCCGGGCGGGGCACGGCGGTGGTGATCGGCGGCGGACTGGCCGGCACGGTGGCGGCCTGGGCCCTGCGCGGGTTCGCCGAGCGGATCGTGGTGGTGGAGCGGGACCGCTACCCGGCGGAGCCCGCGTTCCGGGCCGGGGTGCCGCAGGGCCGACACGCGCACCTGGTGCTGGAGGCCGGGCACCGGGCGCTGGAGGAGATGATGCCCGGCATCAAGAAGGAGCTCACGGAGGCGGGCGCGATGAGGGTCGCCGTCTCGGGCGATCTGAAGTGGCTCAGCTCGGCGGGGTGGATGGCGCAGTACCCGGCGCAGCTCGCCTTCCTCTCCTGCACCCGGCCGGTGCTGGACAAGGCGGTGGTGGACCGGGTCCGCGCCGATCCCACGATCGAGTTCCTGGAAGGCACCGACGTGGTCGGCCTGCTCGGGTCGGCCCGCACGGTGACCGGCGTCAAGGTCCGCGACCGCGGGCCAGAGCGCGGCGAAGTCCGGGAGATCCCGGCCGAGTTGGTGGTGGACGCGGCCGGCCGCACGACCTCGGTGCCGGACTGGCTGGCGGAGCTGGGCCACCCGCCGGTGCCCGAGGAGCGGGTGGACGCGGGCGTCGCGTACTCCTCCCGGCTGTTCCACCGCCCGGCCGGCGTCGACATCGGCTACAAGGCGATATACCTGCAGACCAAGGCCCCCGACGCGCCCCACCTGGGCGTACTGCTGCCGGTCGAGGGCGACCGCTGGATCGTCAGCGTCGCCGGCATGCGCGGCGCCGAACCCGAGCCCGGCGAAGCCGGGTTCACCAAGCAACTGGCCCGGCTGCGCGACCCGAGCATCCGCGAGGCGCTCCAGCAGGCCGAGCCGGCCGGCGAGGTGCGCGGCTTCGTCCCCGGCCCCGGCATCCGGCGACACTACGAACGCAGCGCCCCGGACGGCCTGGTGGTGGTCGGCGACGCCGCCAGCACCTTCAACCCGGTGTACGGGCAGGGTGTCACCGTCGCCCTGTTCTGCGCTCGGGAGCTGCGCCGCACCGCCCTGCGCCACGGCGGCATCGGCCACGCCACGGCCCGGGACGCCCGGCGTGCGATCGCGGCCGTCTCCAAGAACCCGTGGGTGATGTCCTGCACCGAGGACGTCCGCTTCGCCGCCACCACCGGCGGCCCCTCCGGCGCCCTCCTCGCGTTCCAGCACCGCTTCCTCGACAAGGTGCTGGCCGGCGCCGCCCACGACCCGGCGGTCACCGCCGCGTTCCACGAGGTGATGTCGCTGGTCGCCCCGCCGACGCTGCTGTTCCGCCCGTCGCTCCTCGCCGCCATCCTGCGGAGCTGACCGGCCGGGGGCGCCCTCGGGTGAGGAGAGCCGGCCTGCTCCGCACAGCTGCCGACCAGGGGCGCGCCCGGCCCGCCGTGCGCCCCGCCGGAACCGTCAGACGGGCTCCAGGTGCGCGGCCACGTACGGCACGGCGACCTGCTCCAGGGCGCCGCGGCCGAACGCCGGGTGGACGTTGACCTCGAAGACCACGCCGCCGCTCTCGGCGGCGAGGTCGACACCGGCCAGCGGCAGGCCGAGGCAGGCGACCGCGCGGATCGCCAGGTCCGCGAGCCCCCGGGGCAGTTCGGCGGCGGCGAGCGGGGCGGAGACGGCGCCGCGGCTCTCGTTGCAGGGGGCGTCCGGATCCGCCTGCACGTGTTCGACGACCCGGACCACCCGGCCGTCGAGCACCACCACCCGGTACTGGTGCCGGCGGCCGTCCGGGGTGAAGTTGCGGGCGTCCCGGGCGATCAGCCAGTCCGCCCCGTCGTGCTCGTAGTGCCGTGCGGCGGAGGCGAGTTGGGCGTGGGTGGTGACGTGGAAGACGTCGTCGCCGCCCATCCCGACGCAGGGCCGGGCCCAGACGTCGCCGCCGAGCCGGTCGAAGGCCTCGGCGGCGGCCCGCGGGCTCGGCCGGGACAGCGAGACGGTCGGCATGTGCGCGACGCCGTCGCGGGTGAAGCGGGCCACCGTGAGGTCCTTCTCGGTGGCCGCCCGCCAGGCCTGCACATCGGTTCCGAGTGAGCGGGCACCGTGCGCGCCCAGCAGCCGCTGGAAGGGCGCGAAGTCGCGCCGCCGGTGCGGCGGGATCTCGTAGACCACGACGGCGTCGGCCGCCACGCTGCGGCCGTCCGCCTCCAGGCGCAGCCCGCCCTCGTCGTCGGGGCGGATCCGGCCGCCCCCGCCGGTCATGAAGTGCCGGGCGTCGAGCAGCACGGGCGCCCGGCCGGTGAGGGCCCGGGCGGCGGCGACGAGGACGTCCCGGCTTCCTTCGGTCGAACTGTGATCAGTCAGGAGAACGAGCTCACGTCGACCCATGCGGGTCATGGAAGCGCGGGGTCCGCGCCCCGACAAGGGGGCCCCACGAGCCAACACCCGCCCCACTGGCCGAAACCCGCGCGGACGCGGTGCGCTCCCCCGGTAATTCGGGTGCGGACGCTCCACCCGCCCCGCTACCCTGGCCGCATGTCTACGCCCCGAATTTCCTAGCCGACGGACCCGCCTCCACACCACCCGTGTGTCCGTTCGCTGTTTCGGAGCGTTATCCCATGATCACCACCCGTGGTGTCGACCTGCGCGTCGGCGCCCGCCTCCTGCTGTCCGACATCACCGTCCACATCGCCCCCGGCGACCGGATCGGCCTGGTCGGCCGCAACGGCGCCGGCAAGACCACCCTGCTCGCCACCCTCGCCGGACAGCTGCCGCCCGCCGCCGGGACGGTCACCCGCACCGGCCCTGTCGGCTACCTCCCGCAGGACTCCCGCGCCGCCGACCCGTCCGCCACCGTCACCGACCGCATCCTGTCCGCCCGCGGCCTGGCCACCGCCGTCCGCGCGCTGCGCGCCGCCGAGGAGGCGATGGCGCAGGCCGACGGACCGCACGACCAGCGCCGGGCGATGGACGTCTACGTTCGCGCCGAGGCCGAGTTCCAGTCCCGGGGCGGCTACGCGGCCGAGGCCGAGGCCGCCCGGGTCGCAGCCGGCCTCGGGCTGCCCGCCCGGGTCATGGACACCCCGGTCGGCACCCTCTCCGGCGGCCAGCGCCGCCGGGTCGAGCTGGCCAGGATCCTCTTCGCCGACCACGGCACCCTGCTGCTCGACGAACCCACCAACCACCTCGACGCCGACTCCGTCGCCTGGCTGCGCGGCTTCCTCGCGTCCCACCAGGGCGGGCTGGTCCTGATCAGCCACGACCTCGGCCTGCTCGCCGACACCGTCAACCGGGTCTTCCACCTCGACCCGCAGCGCGCCGCGATCGACGTCCACAACACCGGCTGGCGGGCCTACCTCGACCAGCGCGCCGCCGACGAGCGCCGTCGCACCAGGGAACGGGCCAACGCCGAACGCAAGGCCGCCGCCCTGCACGCCCAGGCCGACCGGATGCGGGCCAACGTCGCCACCGCCACCAGCGCCCGCAGCATGGCCCGCCGCGCCGACCGGATGCTCGCCGACCTCGAACCCGCCCGGCAGGCCGAACGGACGGCCCGGATCCGGCTGCCCGAACCCGCCCCCTGCGGCCGGATGCCGCTCGGCGCGATCAGCCTCGCCAAGGCCTACGCCGGCCGCCCGGTGCTCACCGGCCTCGACCTGGCCGTCGACCGGGGCAGCCGGATGGTCGTGCTCGGCCTGAACGGGGCCGGCAAGACCACCCTGCTGCGCGTCCTGGCCGGCCACGAGAGCCCCGACACCGGGCGGGTGGTGACCGGCCCGGGCCTGCGGCTCGGCTACTTCGCGCAGGAGCACGACACCCTCGACCCGGCGCGCAGCGTCCGCGACAACCTCGCCCAGGCCGCGCCCCACCTGAGCGACGGCGAACTGCGGCACGTCCTCGGCGCGTTCCTGTTCCGCGGCGACGACGCCGACAAGTCGGCCGGGGTCCTTTCGGGCGGTGAGAAGACCCGGCTGGCGCTGGCCGGCCTGGTCCACTCCGGCGCCAACGTCCTGCTGCTCGACGAGCCCACCAACAACCTCGACCCGGCCTCCCGGGCGGAGGTGCTGGCGGCGGTCGGCACCTACCCGGGCGCGATCGTGATGGTCACCCACGACCCGGGTGCCATCGAGGCCCTGCGGCCCGACCGCGTCCTGCTCCTCCCCGACGGCGACGAGGACCTGTGGCACGACTCCTACCTGGAACTGGTCGCCCTGGCGTGAGCGGCGCCGCCCGCCCGCCAGCCCGGCCGCGCCCCGCCGGTCTCCCCGGCGGGGCGCGGCCGGGCCTGAACCGCCCTACGGCCTGCGCGCCTCGATCAGGAAGCGCGCGGAGTGGGCGACGAACGGCCCCTCCGCCCGGATCAGGGCGTCCAGTTCGCGCAGCCGGTCCCGGTAGGCCGCCACGGTGAAGCCCGGAACCATCCAGATCACCTTCCGCAGGATATGGCGGGACTGACGTTTCCGCCCAGCTCAGGGGCATGATCGACCATCCGGAGTCAGCAAAAGGTCAGCAAGACTCCCGGAGGTTCCAACCACCATCGCGACCACAGGCCTCACCCGCGGCATGGGCAGCTTCTGCAAGGAGTGCGAGCACCCCGAGTCCCGCTGGAGCAAGTACCCGCACGAGTACAAGATCAGGTACCGCAACGCGGCAGGACGCCAGACGGAGGAATCCGGCTTCGCCACTCAGGACAAGGCCAAGCGAGGAGGCCGTCCGCAACAGCTGGAACACCGCGGCCGCCGGGGGCTCCTACGTCGTCTCCGCCGCACCTTCCACCTGGTACACAGACTTCCGCGCCGACATCGCACGCATCGACGTACCGGTCCCGATCCTGCACGGCACCGGCGACCGCATCCTGCCCGTCGACAACACCGGACGGCCCTTCCGCCGGGCACTGCCGTCCGCCGAGTACGTCGAGGCGGCCGGCCCGGGGGCATCCCCGGGCCGGCCGGCCTGCTGGTGCGGAGCGTCGTGGTGCGGTGCGTCCGGACCCGGCCCGGTCGGGTCGGGTCGGGTCCGGACGCGGGCTCAGTACCTGGTCTTGATCTCGCTCCGAGGGTACGGCAGCGTCCAGTAGTGCTTCTGCCAGATGCCGAGGGTGAGGATCACCCCCTTGCTGCCCCGGCGGTTGTTGGCCTCCGCGATCCCCTTGCCCATGCTCTTGACCAGGAAGCCGAGTGCCTTGAGGATGCCGCCGATGATCTTCGCCACGAAGTGCGGGAAGAGTCCGACGATCAGGCCGATGATGCTGCTGATCGAGCCGGTGTTCTTCAGCAGCTTGGCGACGCGGGCGGCGCCCGCCTTGCTCATGGTGGCGCTCCAACTCTTCAGCCAGCGCAGACCGTCGAGGTCGGCCATGGTGATCGGGTCGACCGGGTAGCCGTAGGCGTTCGGCGAGCCCTCCAGGACCGGGTCGGTCTGGAGGAAGCGGCCGGTGGCCGGGTCGTAGACCCGGACCCCCATGAGGATCAGGCCGCTGAGCGAGTCGCTGGCCCGCAGTTCCCCGCCGTGCCAGCCGTACTCGGTGGTGCCGGTGGCGTCGGCGACGTTGCCGTACTCGTCGTAGTGGTAGACGGCGAGGTCCTGGGTGCCGTCGGGCGACATCTGGACCGAGGCGTCGCCGTGCAGGTTGGTGAGGACCAGGACCGCGCCGCCGTCGGTACCTGTGGCGGCCACGAGCTGACCGCCGAGGTCCGTGACGTTGCGGGTGAGCTTGCCGTTGACCTCGCTGGTCCAGGTCGGCTTGTCGTCGGTGCCGTCGTAGTGGTGGGTGGCCCGGGCCGTGACGGTCCAGGTGCCGTCCTCGCCCCTGGTCTCCGTGGTGGCCGTCGCGAGGCGGCCCGCGGCGTCCAGGTCCCAGGTCTTGCGGGTTCCGCCGAGCGTCTCGCTGCGGATCAGGTCGGTGGCGTGGTAGCTCAGCTGGGTGCCCCGGGGCAGCGTGGTGGTGCGGCCGAAGGCGTCGTACGCGTAACCGGGGTCGGTGATCCGGTCCGCGGCGTCGTAGCCGTGGTTCTCGGCGGTGGTGACGGCGTCGGCGGTGGCCGGGTCGCAGTCGTCGCCGACCGTGGTGCGCTTGGTGCGGTTGCTGCTCCGGTCGAATGCGTAGCTGCGGGTGGCGCAGTCCAGGCCGTTGCCGGAGACGGCCTTCAACAGGCGGCCGGCGGCGTCGTAGGTGTAGTCCTCGCTGGTGCTGTTGCCGTCGGTCTGGGTGCGTCCGGCCTGCTGCCCGTGGACGGTGAAGCCGGCGGTGTCGGCGAGCAGGACGGTCCCGGCCTGGGTGGCGTAGGTCTTGCCGGTCTGGATGCCCCGGCTGTCGTAGGAGCTGGTGAGGGTGTTGCCGCCGGGCAGCGTCTGGGAGACCAGGCGGCCCTCGACGTCGTAGCCGGCGGTGAAGGTGCCCGCGACCGAATCGGTCATGCTGGTGGGCAGGCCGCGCGGGTCCTTGGCGGTGTCGTAGCCGTAGGTGACGGTGGAGGGCACCGAGTCGGACTTCTTCACCACCCGGTCGAGCCGGTCGTACTCGGTGGTGGTGACGCTCCCGGCGCCGTCGTCGTAGGAGACGGGGCGGCCGAGCCGGTCGTAGCCCTGGGTGACGGTCGCCGTCCCGTTGCCGGTGGTCGACGGCTGGCCGGTGGCCTGGTCGTAGCCGTACACGGTGTCGGGCACGGCGGTGCCGGTGCCGCCCGTCACGGAGACCTTGGTCGGGCGACCGGCGCCGTCGTAGGTCCGGGTGGTGGTGCGGGTGACGCCGTTGGCGGACTCGGTGAGGACGGTGACGTTGCCCCAGCGGTCGTACTGGTACGTCTTGGTCGGCAGCTGCGCGGGGGCGCTGCCTCCGGTGACCGCCGCGGCCGGGGCGGTGGAGCAGACCAGCCCGGCCCATTCCGGGCGACCCGCGCACGAGCCGGTGGCGCCGGTGCCGTAGTAGGTGGTGACGGTGGTGCCCGCGTCCGAGCCGTCGGAGTTCGGGCGGGACTGCGAGACCACGCGGCCGCTCGCGTCGTAGCCGGTGGCGGTGGTGATCTTCAGACCCATCGGGTCCTGGACGGACCGGGTGGGCAGGCCCTGGGCCCAGTCGTAGCCGGTGGCGGTGGTGCGCACGTCCGCGTCGGCGGCGTAGCCCTCGATCCTGGCGCCGACCGCGACCGAGGTCTCCCGGTCACTGACCGCGGCGTTCGCCGGGCGGTTCTCGTCGTGGGTGGTGACGGTGTGGGCGCGGGCCGGGACCTCGTCGCCCGCGACCAGGGCGGGGCTGGTGCCGGAGGCCGCCAGGTCGTGCTCCAGGGTGACGAGCTGCAGCGGGTCGTACTGCTCGACCAGTCGCTTGCCGTCCGCCGAGTACACCGACAGGGCGGACAGCATCTGGGCGCGGTCGGCGGTGGAGCGGCCGGCGATGCCGAGGGCGCGCAGTTTGCCCAGGCCCTCACCGGTGGCGGCCAGGGCCAGGATGCGGTTCTCGGCCGAGAGGGTTCGCACCGGGCTGCCGTGGGCGTTGTACTCGGTGGTGACGATTCCGCCGCCGGGGGTAGCGATGTTGACCTCGCGCCCGGAGGCGTTGGTGTAGGTCACCGAGGCGCGGGCGTAGGCGGCGGTGCCGAGGGCCTTGCCGTCGTGGCCCGCCGGTACGGCGTCGGGCGGCAGTACGGCGGTGGCGTCGGTCGGGGCGTCGCTCTGGCCCCAGGCGGCGACGTCGGAGGGGCCCAGCGGGTACGGGGCGTTGGCGCCCGACAGCGGCACGTCGTACACCATCGAGGTGGTCGCGGCGCCGTCGGTGACGTCCTTGCTGCCCTGCTTGAGGGTCGCCCGGGAGGCGGCCAGCAGCATGCCCTCGCCTGCGGTGGCGGCGTTGCCGGCCTTGCCGTACTCCAGCGTCCAGGGCAACTCTCCGGGCTGGGCCTCGGTGGCGACCCGGCCGGCGGCGTCGTAGGTGTAGACGGTCTTCAGCGCGGGACTGATCAGCGGGTCCCAGACCTCGCGCAGGAGGCCCTGCTCGTCGTAGGCGTACTGGGAGACGGCCACGGGGGTGGCGCTGCTCGCGGCGGGCTCGGTGGACCACAGCCGGATCTGCTTCACTTGGCCGGCCACGTCGCCCAGGGCGGCCGGGGTGGCGGTGGTGGCGGTGGCGTAGACGTACTCCAGGACGCGGCAGCCAGCGGTGGCGGGCGCGGCGGCGCAGTCGGCGGAGGCGGTCCCGGCGGTCGGCGCGATGACGTACTTGGGGCGGGCCAGCGTCCGGCCGCCGGCCACGACCTTCTCCGAGACCACGGAGGTGGTGGAGTCGGCGCTGGGCAGCGAGGAGCCGGTGGCCTGCCAGGTGGTGGCCGCCGGGTCGACCTTGCCGAAGGTGACGGTGGTACCGGCGGTGTCCTTCAGCGTGAAGGCGCCGGTGAACGCACCGCTCAGGGTGAGGTCCGCCGCGCCCGGCTCCGGCTTCCAGCCGCCCGCGCCGGTCGCGGTGAAGCCGATCTCACCGCCGGCCGAGGAGACCACCGACACCGAGGTCGGAGAGGTCTGGCGGACGTAGGAGTAGGCGGTCTCGGTGAGTTCGGCGGTGGTGCCGGAGCTCCACTGCGGGCCGAAGATCGCCGCCTGGCCCTCCTGGGCCGAGCCGTTGAGCGGCCGGCGGGAGGAGAACGAGCGCTCGGCGCTCAGGCCGAAGCCCTGGGCGTCGGTGGCCGAGAGCGTGAGGTCACCGGTGAGGGTGTTGACCTGGCCGGGGCCGACCGGGGTCTCGGGGGCGTCGCCGGCGTGCCGGTCGACCGTGACGGTGGTCGGCTCGGTGGCGTCGGTGGCGGTGCCGTCGGTGAACACTGCGCGCACGTCCACCGGGCCGTTCTCGGCCAGGGTGTCGGTGATGTTCCAGGTCAGCGCGGCCGGCTTGCCGGCGGAGGCGGCGAACGGCCAGGCGGCCACCGGCTTGCCGTCGGTGGTGGCTACGTTGGCGACCGGCACGTCCTTCCAGGCGTCGGTCTCACCGCGGCGGTACTGGTAGCGCACGCCGGTGTAGGTGCTGTTGCCCTCCGCCTGGAGCGAGGTGCGGCGGGCCGGGCGCTCGCCGGGGCCCGGGGCCACCAGGGCGGAGCCCTTGCCCGCGTAGAAGGCGTGGGTCTTGTCGGCGGAGACGTTGCCCGCCGCGTCGCGGGTGTGCGCGGTGACCTTGTGCGCCCCGGCCTTGAAGGTGAGCTTGGCCGAGACCGGCGCGCCGGTGGTCGCCACCGTCGCCCAGGCGCCGCCGTCCAGCCGGTACTGGACGTCCTTCACGTCGCTGGTCGGCGGGGTGAAGGTGAAGGTGCCGCTGTAGTCGCCGTTCGCGTCCGGGGAGCCCGCCCACTGGCCGGCCGGGAAGTCCGTGGAGGAGACGGTGGTGGCGCCCGGCGCCGTGGTGTCCACGGTGAAGGTGCGGAAGCCCGACCACGCGCTGTTGGCGGTGCCGTCCCAGGACCGCGAGCGCCACTTGTAGGCGCCCGGCACCAGCGCGGTGCCCGGCGTCCAGGTGAAGGTCGAGCCGGAGGCGGCGAGGCCGGTCCGGCCGGACTGGAGCGCCGCGGTGCCGGTGGACGTCCAGACCTCGAAGTCCAGGGCGATGTTCCCGCCGTCCGGGTCGGTCGCCTTGGCGGACAGCGTCGGCCTGGCCTCGTTGGTCAGCGCGGCGTTCGCCGGGGAGACCAGGGTGGAGACCGCCGGCGGGGTGTTGTACGTCACCGACAGGTACGGGGTGTTGGACGACGCGTTGCCGGAGTTGAACTTCTTCCAGCCGTACGGGTCGGCCTCGTCGGTGGCCCGGATGCCCAGGGTGTTGTTGGCGTTGCCGTTCCCGGCCCAGGCCTTGACCAGGGCGGTGATGTCCTGGTTCACCCAGCCGTCGTTGCAGGAGCTTGAGTAGCCCTTGGTCGCGGTGGAGGTGGCCCACTTGCGGTTCCAGTTGGGCTGCGCCGTCCAGCGGGTGGCGGTGGTGGCGCTGCCGGTGTCCCAGACCTCCCAGCTCTTCGCCGTGCAGGACCAACTGTGGAAGTTCCACAGGTTGAGCTTGCCGCCGGTGATCTGCTTCCCGCTGATCTTCGCCATCGGGAACTGCAGGAAGGAGCGGGCCACCTGGCCGGAGCCGTTGTTGCCCAGCTTCAGCTCGGTCTGCGCGGAGACGTCGGTGCCGTAACCCTGCTGCACGAAGGTGTCGAAGCCGACGCCGATGTTGACCGCGGGGTCGACGGTCACCGGGTAGACGGTCCTCGGGTCGGTCAGGAAGGCGGCGTCCGGGGTGAGCGTCAGATCGATCGCGTCGCCGTCCTGGGTGACCTTCAGCCCGACCGGCGCGGTGCGGGTGTGCTCGCCGCTGCGCTCGTCGACCTGCGCGTCCCACATCACCGGCGCCGGGAGCTGGCCGGCCTCCTGGCCGGTCTTCGGGTCGAGGAACGACACCGAGCCGTCCGGGTTCTGCCGGGCCCGGAGGCCGTCCGCGTCGAGGGTGAGCGTGACGCTGCCGTTGGCGGCCACCGCCGAGCGGTCCTTGAGCTCCAGGAACTGCTCGAAGCCGGTGCGGGTGGACTCGATGACGAGGTCGGTGGCGGTGAGCGCGTCCGCGTACCGGGCGCGGGCGCCGTCCAGCGTGGGGGCGGGCAGGGCACCGCGCCAGGACAGCGACATGGCGGTGCCGTTGCCGTTGTCCAGCGACACCAGCGGGGTGCTCGGGGCCTTCTGGTCCCCGGCCTGGGCACCGGCGGCCTTGAACGCCGACACGGCGGCGGGCGGGGTGGCGCCGGCCAGGGCGAGGTTGAGCGGGTGGCCCTTGGCCTTGACGCTGCCGTCAGGCTGGCGGGCGAGGTCGACGTCGATCGGCTGCAGGCGACCGGCCGCGTCCTGGTAGCGGACCGGCCCGGAGGCGACGTCCAGGGTGGTGGTGCCGTCCGGGTTGATCCAGGTGGTGGTGGACTCGGTACGCTCGTCGACCACCTCGATCCGACGGTCCTCCAGCCGGGCCTTGAGGTGGGCGGTGGCGAGGTCCTTGGCCTCGGCCGGGCCCAGGGACCGGGTGGGCCGCGGGGCCTGCTCCGTGGTGACGGCGACGGCCTGACCGGTCGTCATGATGACGACGGCCGACTCGGCGGCGAGCACCACGGCCAGGGCGACGGCGGTGTTGCGCAGCGCGGTACGGCGGCGGGTCGGCAAGGGGGACGGCGCGCCGGTTGCGGCCCGGTGCCGTGGCGGTTCGCCCGTGGGGCGTGGCATGGAACTCCTCGATGGTCTGTGTGGGTGACGGTTCTTTGTGGTGTCGACGGTTCGTCGGGTGAGGGCCGGCGGTTCGGGAGGGCCGGTCGTTGGAGGAGAGAGGAAGAATCGACATGACGAGCCCATGAGAGTCATGGCGAAGCAAAGCAATCGCAATGAATCAGCCAAATTGCCAGGCGGTCGAAATCGATCGAAAACCGTCCGGAAGATTGGAAACCATTCGAGCCCGGCTACCGCGGATCGAACGGATGCCGACCCCTGGCGGCCCGTGCCCGGGCCACCAGCGCCCACGCCCTCGAACGGGCCGCCGTCCCGTCAAGAGCGCGGACGTGGAGCACCAGGCCTGCGCCGCCGACGACGGCGCAGGCGCGCGTGCTCCAGGCCGCCGCCGGGACCGGCACACGACCACAGGGCGGCCTGGACCTTCGCGGCGACCGCATCGCCCGACGGCCAGGCGGAACCGGCCGACAGGGCCAGGTGGACCGGTAACACCGAGGTCAGGACCGCCCGGAGGCCTCGGCGGCAGGCGGGGCGTCCCAACCGATCGACCTGGCGGAGGGGCCGTCCCAGCCGATCCCGCCGCCCGCACCCCCGGCGGCGAGGGCCAAGGCGGCGGAGGCGGCGAGGGTGGCGAGAGCGGGGACGACCGGGGCGGCGAGGGCGAGGGACACGAGGACGGTGGCGAGCGGGCGGACGGACACGACGGAGTCCTGTTCTGTGCGGGAACCAGGGCGAGGGCGCCGGAATTCTGGGTGTCCGGGCTTTGGCGAGAGAGCGCGCACGGCGAATCCTCCCCTCCACGAACCGTCACGGGAAGCGGATCCGGCAGGCAGGATCAGGCCAGGCAGCTTGCTGCAAAGAGGCCCGGACGACCTGGGCGGGGGCGTTGACCGGATCAGGCCTTGCAAGGGTGTCCACCCGGCGGAAAGATCGACAACGGGCCGATCGGGAATACCGAATCGACCACGGGGATCGGGGGCGCGGAATGCTGGAACTGCTGGGGTTGGACACCACCGCGGAAGCGGTCTACCGGGAAATGCTCACCGACCCCGACGGAGGGATCGCCGAAATCTGCGACCGGCTCGCGCTTCCCGAGGCCGCCGTGCACACCGCCCTCGACCGGCTCGCGGACCTCACCCTGCTCCGGGCCTCCCGCGATCGGCCCGGCGCGCTGCGACCGGTCAGCCCGGAACGCGGGCTCGACCTCCTGCTGCGCCGACAGGAAGAGGAACTCGCCTGCCGTCAGCAGGAGTTTGCCGCCTCCAAGGCGGCCGTCGCACGCGCCCTGGCGGCGTACGCGACGCTGCGCACCGACACCCCGGTCGGCGTCCGCGAACGGCTCGTCGGGCTGGACGCCATCCAGGAGAAGCTGGAGATGCTGAGCGCCCGGCTGACCACCGAGGCCCTGGCGGTGATGCCCGGCGGCGCCCAGTCCGCGGCCAGCCTGGCCGCCTCCCGCCCCCTGGACGAGGAGGCCCTGCTGCGCGGGGTCGGCCTGCGCACCATCTACCAGGACAGCGTCCACGACGATCCGGCGACCCTCGGCTACGCCCGCTGGCTGGTCGGCCTCGGCGGCGAGGTGCGGACCGCTCCCGTCCTGCCGCCGCGGATGCTGGTCTTCGACCGGAGCACCGCGGTGGTACCGATCGACCCGCAGAACACCCGGGCCGGCGCCCTGTGCACCAGGGAGCCGGGGATCGTCGCCCCACTGGTCGCCCTGTTCGAACGGACCTGGGAGGCCGCCGTCCCGATCGCCGACGACCGCGCCGGTGGGGAGCCGGTGGGCCTCAGCCCCGGCGAGCGCGAGGTCCTGCGCCTCCTCTCCACCGGACTCACCGACGAAGCGGTGGCCAAGCGGCTCGGCGTCTCGGTCCGCACCGTCCGGCGCCAGATGGCGGCCCTGATGGAACGCCTCGAAGCCGCCAGCCGCTTCGAGGCCGGGCTGAAGTCCGCCCGGCGCGGCTGGCTCTGACCGGGCCGAAGGCGCGGAGGCCGGTCACGGAGAGGCTTCCGAAACGAGAACCGCTTCCGGGAGCAGCTGCACATCGGCGACCACCACACCCCGAACACTCCTGCCGAGACGCATCCCGACTGCACGGGCAGCATTTCGGGGAGGCGGCAGACGCGCACCCGGCACTGGTGCCGATCCGCGCTGAACGCTGCCGGCAGCGTCTTGGGCGCGGCGTCGCGTCCCTGGTCCCGGAGCCTCAACCACCTGCGGATGGGCCGCCTTCGACCGTGGGTGCCGACGGCACCGGAGGGGAGCCTCCCGGTTCGGAATCCAGGAACTCCCGGATCGCGAACCCGGCCAGCACCACGACGACGATCCACAGAACCACGACCGCCGTCGGGTAGTTCCAGGTGGCGAGGACGACCGCTGCCACAACCAGGATGGCGGCGCCGATCCAGAGCTTGCAGCGGTGCACGAAGCGGCCCACCGGCCCGAGGCGCATGCCGTGTGACGTCGCCACCTCGCGCAACGCGCCGATCGACGAGCTGCAGGCGCTGCGGACAGCGACGGCGGCCCTGGACGGGCCGATCAGGAACGCGCCGGCAGCCGCCACCAGCGCCGTCACGCCGACGACCCGGATGCCTGCGCGCAGGAAGCGGATCAGTGCGTCGTAGATCGCGCCGGCGGCGGCCTGGGATGCCCCCGGCGGCAGGTGATCGAGGTAGAACGACCGGAAGACCGTCAGCACGGCTCCCAGCAGGAGCATGGCGACGGCCACCCCGAGGGCGGCACCGATCAGGCCGCGACGCCGGTTCACGGCGGTGAACACGCCGGCCGCGGCGATCAGCACCGCGATGACCGGGAGCCAGGACCCCATGATCTCCAGAAGCCGGAAGTAGCTCTTGACCTTGCCGATGTCCTTCGAGGCGAACACCACGAAGCTGGTGTGCACCTCCGGAATCTTCGCGGCGGGTCCGAAGCCGGAGCTCACCAACTGGTCCTTGACCTTGGCGACGATCGGCCCGATATCGATGGCGACCTGGTTGTTCTCCAGCGAGACCGCTCCCCCGCCCTTGCCCGTCAGCGCCTTGTCCAGCGAGGAGTGCACCACCCGGTTCGCGTCGACCCACAGGGTCGCGAACTGATCGCTGGTCACCACCTTGTTCACGGTGGTGCTGACCAACTGCGTGAGGCCGCTGGTGATCGGCCCGCTCAGGCCGCCGATCAGCTTGCCGAGCTCGGGTGGCGCACCCTGCTGGACGGCTGCCTGGGACAGCTCGTTCACCACGGCCTTCACGTCGATCTGGGCCAGGACCTCCGACGTGACCCGATCGGTGAGCGCGGCCTGGACATCCGGATTGCCGGCCAGCGGCGCGACCGTGGCGACGTACCGGTCGGTGTCGCCGACGATCGAGTTCGTCCAGACCGCGATGACCGAGAGCAGCGCCAGTAGAGAGGAGATGACGATCAGGACGACCGCGCCCGACGTACGAAGCCGGTGGTGCCGGTCCCCTGACGGCTGTGCGGACGCCTCCAGGGCGCTGAGACGGTGCCGCAGCTGGTCCAGCTCACTGCGTTCGCCCGTCGAGAGCTCGGCCGGCTCGGGCCGCCCGCCGTGAGCCGACCGCTCGCCCTTGCCGTCCGGCGGCCGCGCGTCCCCCGATCCCCCCCGGATCCGGCCCTGACGCATCGGCGGGCATCACATACTCCCTGGGTCAACTGTCCTGGACGAGATGGTTGACGATCGGCTCGCCCCCTCCAGGAAATGCCCGACGTGCCGGGACCGCCACCGGGAGCGCTCACGCAGGTGACCAGCGCAGCCTGCAGCCCAACCAAGACCATCGGCGCCGGGACTTCCGCCGGTCCCGCACTCGACGGGTCCACGTTCTCGGATCGATGTCACCGGCTGCTTCCACCGTGCCGGTTGTGACCCGAATCCGCGGCGTGGCCCGATGAAGAGCTCATCGCGAGGATCCGTGAGTGGTGCTTGTGGAAGCGTCACTCGACTTCGGTGACGGAGCCGTGCACCGCCAGGCCTCGGGTACGGGCGCGATGCGGTGTCCTCTCGAACCCCTCGACGCCCGTGTCGGCCGACTCACCGGGCTGGCCGACACGGCCCCCGGCAGAACGATCCGGGCCTCGCCTCCACCGTCTTCAACCAGGCCGCGCTCCTCGCCTCCGACCTCGCCCTGCCCGACTACGCCCGCGACCTGTGCCACCGCCACGCCGCCCTCTACCTCACCCGCGGCCCGCTCCCCTCGACGAGCGCCATCCGCGGCCTGGAGCCGATCGTCAACCTCGCCCGCCTCCACATCCGCGCCGGCCACCACCGCCGCGGCCGCCAACTCCTCCTCGGCCTCTACCGCGCCGTCACCACCGCCACCAAGTCCTCCCTTGACGGCATCACCGTCCCCGCCCACCTCACCGAGACCGGAGAGCAGCGCAGTGAAGTCCGCCAGTGGCTGTGGCGGGTCATCATCGCCGACGGAACCCGCGCCCTCACCTCCACCGGCCGCTGGACGGACGCCTTGCACCACATCGAGGAACACCCCGGCATCGGCCAACGCATCTTCGACGGCCGCCAGGTCGCCATCCTCGCCGCGCCACCACCGCCGGCCTGCCCGGCCTGTTGTGAGCCACAGCGCATATCTGATGGTTCATCAGATATGGTCAGCAAGAGGTCAGCATAGGTACGAGCAGACCCTGCCCAACAAGCCCGGACGCGAGACTCGGCCACTGTCAGCACCCTTACCCGCGGAGGCCCCCAGCTGGAGGCCCATGGGTCCCATCGCACTGGCTGAGCAGGCCGCCCAACACCTATCGAATCGCTCTCGACGCGGGACTGCACGGGACATCTCTCCAGTTCAGAGCACTTTTCGAGCTGTCTCCCGGACAAACGGTGCTCACACTGGCAGGGGCGGCCAGCCGGACCTTCCAGACTTCCCTCGACTCTTCCATATCTGTACGATGCGGACACCGGATCAGTCGATCTACCTGCGCGCCTCCATCAGGAAACGCGCCGAGTGGGCCACGAACGGGCCCTCGGCTCGGATCCGGGCGTCCAGCTCGCGCAGCCGGTCCCGGTAGGCGTCGACGGTGAAGCCCGGGACCATCCAGATCACCTTGCGCAGGAAGTACACCACCGCGCCGATGTCGAGGAACTCCATCCGGAGCCGCTCGGAGCGCAGGTCCACCACCTCCAGCCCGGCGTCGCGCGCGGCGGCGCTCTCGTCCTCCGGGCGGCGGGCCCGGCGTGCCTCGGGCTGCGGGCCGAGGAAGTACTCAACCAGTTCGAAGCCGGACGCCGGCCCCACGTGCTGGGCGCAGTAGGTACCGCCGGGCCGCAGCACCCGGGCGATCTCCGACCACCAGGCCTTCACCGGATGACGGCTGGTGACCAGGTCGAAGGCCCCGTCGCCGAACGGCAGCGGCGGCTCGTCCGGGTCCGCGACTACCACCACGCCCAGCGGGTGCAGCAGGCCGGTGGCGCGCGCGACGTTCGGCGGCCAGGACTCGGTGGCCGCCATGGTGGCCGGAAGCGCTCCGCGCTGCGCGGGGGCGGGCGCGCCGGGGGCGGACTTTCCTGCGACGGGCTGTCCTGCGACGGGCTTCGCGGCGGCGAGCCGGGCCGCGCCGGCCAGCACCTCGCCGCCGCCCGTCTGGATGTCCAAGGCCGCCGAGGCCCGGCCCAGCTGCTCGGCCAGCAGCCGCTGGTAGCCCCAGGACGGCCGTTCCTCGGTGGCGCGGCCGGAAAGCCAGGAGAAGTCCCAGCCGTCCACGGACACCGCCTCGGCCTCGGCGATCAGCTCTTCGAAGGTGCGCATACCGGCATCATCCCCGTGGCCCGCCCGCCCGGCGAACCGTTTCACCCTCCGGGTCATCCCCTCGTACCGCAGGGCGGTTCCCCGGACCACTCGCAGACCGCCTGCCGCGATCAGCCCGGTCACCGGCTCCGAACCTCCGCCGTCCGCCTCGAAGGCGGCCAGCACAGCCGGCACCTCCCCGCACTGCCGCTCGACGCATCCCGTCCCGCCCGACGGATACTCGTTCGGCACTCGTTCCACCGTGCCGCCCCATCGTTCCCCGCCCTCGGAAAACCGGTGTCCGCCCCCGGTACGACTGGGCGAGGATGACGGCGTGACGAACGGGCAGGCGAGGGCCCCGCCTACCACCTCGCCCACGTCAACGCCCGTCGTGCCCGCTCTTCACCCCTCTCTCCACCGTGGAGCCTCCGACGCCATGACCCCCTCCCCACAGTCCCCCGTCGGCCGCTTCTACGACGAGTTCGCGGCCGGGTACCACCTCCTCTACCCCGACTGGGACGCCTCCGTCGCCCGCCAGGGCGCCAGCCTCGACGCCCTGATCCGCGCCGGCCTCGGCGATCGCCCGGTCGACGTCCTGGACTGCGCGTGCGGCATCGGCACCCAGTCCCTCGGCCTCGCCGCCCTCGGCCACCGCGTCACCGGCACCGACCTCAGCCCGGCGTCCGCCGCCCGGGCCGCCGCCGAAGCCGCCCGACGGGGCCTCCGTCTCCCCACCGCGGCCGCCGACATGCGCCGGCTCCCCTTCGCCGACGCCCGGTTCGACGTCGTCGTCTGCGCCGACAACGCGCTCCCCCACCTGCTCACCCCCGAGGACGTCCGCACCGCCCTCACCGAGATGCGCCGCGTGCTGCGCCCCTGCGGTCTGCTCCTGCTCACCACCCGCCCCTACGACGACCTGCGCCGCTCCCGCCCGGCCTCCACCCCGCCCCAGACCAGCGAACGCGACGGCCTGCGGTCCGTCATCTTCCAGCTCTGGCACTGGCACGAGGACGGCGAGCGCTACGACCTGGAGCTCTTCCGCCTCACCCCGGATGCCACCGGCCACTGGCAGACCGACATCCGTCGCTCCACCTACTGGGCGCTCACCCAGTCCCAGCTCACCACCCTCGCCTCCGAGGCCGGCTTCACCGCCTCCCGCTGGCAACCACCCGCCCGAACGGGCTTCTTCCAACCCGTGCTCATCGCCCGCGCCCCCTGATCCCGGCCGACCCCGACGACTGCGCGATCCGCACCGGCCGGGACAATTCCGGGGTGCTGTTGACATGGATCGCCGAAATAGCGGACGAACCGCTGGTACTGGAGCCGAGCGACCGGCGGGTCGAGTGGCGGACCAACACCTGGTACCTGAGCGCGGAGGACGAGGACAAGCGATCCTTGTCCGTGACCGAGGTCGTCGCCGCCTTCGAACGGACCGCTCAGGCCATCCGGCTCCGTATCCATGCGCTGGGCTTCGCCGGGGTGGCGACCTTCTACGTGTGGCACGACGAACAGGTCGATCAACTCCGCTGCTCCACCGGATCGGTGGCCGTCGATGAACTGCCGTTCGGCGGCACCTACCTGACCTCCGACGACCTCGCTCCGGTCGTCGAGAGCTTCCTGAACGACCGACGGCCAGCCGGGACCAACCCGTCGGACCAGACCGCGCCCAACGCCATGACGCCCTTCCCCGTCTGGGTCCGCAACGTCGGACCGACCCCACCCTGACCTGTCCCGCAGCCCGCCGAGGGCGGCGGCGGGAGCGGCCGGCCGAGATTCGCAGCTCAGCGGCCTGCGCCGGGGGCCGGGCCGGTCAGGTCTCGCGCTGTGGGTGGTACTCGGACTCGGGTATGCCGAAGGTCCAGGCGACCCCGGCGCGGGCGGTGCGGGTGCTCGGCGGGACGCGCAGCCAGTAGGTGCGGAAGGTGCCGTCGGGCTCCGCGGTCGAGTTGACGACCTCGACCATGACCACCGGTTCGTCGTCGGGCAGGGTGATCCGCCAGAGCACGCCGGTCTCGTCGCGGTGGATGGGCTCGGCCCCGGAGTCGGCCAGGTAGCGCTCGTAGCCGTAGTGCTCCAGCAGGACGCGGCGCAGTTCGGCGTTCGCCTCGGTGCGGATCCGCTCGACGGTGACGTCGGCCAGCCCGGCCAGGAACTCGGCGGGCACGGGCATGCCGCGCCAGGCGTGCAGGGCGAAGCCGTCGGCGTACTCCAGGGCGGGGCCGTCCGCCCGGTCGAGCCGCCCGGCCTCGTCGCGGTGCAGCGCGACGGGGCGCTCGCTGACCAGCGCGACGTCCTGGTACGGCCACCACCAGCCGGCCTCGCGGGCCACCCCGGCGAGCGGCGCGACGGCCTCGGCGCTGCCCCCGGCCGCGTCGGAGGCGGCCTCGAAGGCGGCGAACCAGGGAGCGTCGTGCTGGCCGCGCACGGCGTCGAGCAGGGCGAGCCGTACGGTGGTGCGCCGGGCGCGGGCGGCGGCGGCCACGTCGTCCGAGGCCTCCTCACGGTCGACCTCGGGGGCGAGCCGGTCGAGGACCGCCGTGCGGATGCGGTCGGCGAACGGGGTGGTGACCGGGCCGAGCTCGCCACCGGTGAGTGCCCAGTGCGCCGCCCACCCGGCCGCGCCGACCTCCTCGACGGCCCGCCGCCGGGCCTGTTCCCAGGGCCCGGTGCGCACGGCCTCGCGCACGCTCACCGCGCCGGCGGCCCGCAGTTGCAACGCCGCCTCGGCGGCGGCGAACGGCGAGCCGAACCAGCGGACGGCCGTGGGCTCGGGCAGCCCGGCCGCCCGGTAGGCGGCCCGGACCGCGTGCTCGGCCGCCGACCGGTCGGCCGGACCGGTGGCCGCCGCAGCGGCCCGCCAGCGGGCCGTCACCTCGGCGGGCCCGGCCGTCACCGCGCCCGCCGGGCGGTCGGGAATCGTCGTCTCCATCGTCTGCTCCGTTCCCGGCCGGGCTCCCCGCCCGGCCGCCTGCTTCCGTTCCGTTCGGCACTGCGCGTTCCACGCTGCACGTTCCGCGTTGCACGCCGCGCCCGCCCACCCGTCTGCGCGCCGCCTGCCGTCGCCCGACGCCCGGTCACCCGCCCATCAGCCACCGGTCCGCTCGTCGGGCCCCGCGTCAGTCCGCGACCACCCGCACTGCGCCCGGGGTGTACTCGCGCTGGCGCACCACCCGGTACCAGCTCTTCGGCAGCGGTATCGCCGCATGCTCCTCGTGCACCACCCGGCCGCCCTCGGGCAGGTGCAGCCAGCCCGCGCCGAACGGACCGGCCTCCCGGCGCAGTTCCCCGGGACCGACCACGGCGTGCGCGTGGCCGGTGACCTCCCCGAGGGCCAGCACCATCCGGCCCCGGCCGTCCCGGGGCTGGACGGCCAGCGCGGCCACCCGGGGCGGCACGGCGCCCTCCTCGACCGGCACGATCAGCACATCGCCCTGGCGGTACATCAGTCCTCCCTCGCCGTACGGCCGGACCCCGGCGGCTGCCGGAATCCCGGGCTCCGCCGCGCTGTTCGCGGTCACGTTCCGGAGCCACGACCAGAACGTAGGGCATGAGTCTGACAACGCGCCCGGCCCGCCACCCGGCCACCGGATTGTCGGACCCGACTGGTAGACACGTGTTCGGCCCCGACCCCTGAGGAGCAGCGCATGACCGTCAACCACCACATCGAGCAGTTCCACGGTCTCCCGGTCTTCGACTTCGTCCAGGCCCTGGACGAGGCCGCCGACGGCGGCGACGCGGCAGCCGTGACCCTGCCGGAGCCGGCGTCGGCCGCCTGGCGGATCGGCCTGCACTACGACTCTGAGGAGGCCTTCACCGAGCGCTGGCGGCAGTTCCTCGACACGGTCGACACCGAGCGCGTGACGGCCGTGGTGATCGGCCCGTGGTTCTCCGACGAGCCGGAGCAACTCGACGCCGCCCTGGCCGCGATCGTCGAGGCGGCGGGCCGGCTGCCCGCGCTGCGAGGGCTCTTCGTCGGCGACGTCACGTACGAGGAGAGCGAGATCTCCTGGTTGGAGATGTGCGACGTCACCCCGCTGCTGACGGCCTACCCCGAGCTGGCCGAGCTGGTGGTGCGCGGCGGCAACAACCTGGAGCTGACACCCGTGCGCCACGAGGCGCTGCGAGCCCTGCGCTTCGAGGCCGGCGGCCTGCCGACCCGGGTGGTGCGGGCGGTGGCCGGCTGCGACTTCCCCGCCCTGGAGCGGCTCGAACTCTGGCTCGGCGTCGACAACTACGGCGGCGACGCCACGCTGGACGACCTCGCCCCCTTCCTGGACGGCACACGCTTCCCCGCGGTGCGCCATCTGGGCCTGCAGAACAGCGAGTTCGAGGACGACATCGCGGCCGCCGTGGCGCACGCGCCGGTGGTGGCCCGGCTGGAGTCGCTCAGCCTCGCCATGGGCGTGCTGACCGACCAGGGCGCCACCGCCCTGCTGGAGGGCCAGCCCCTCACCCACCTGCGCGCCCTCGACCTGCACCACCACTTCCTCACCGGGGAGGTGCAGCAGCGCCTCACCGAGGCCCTGCCGGGCGTCGAGATCGACCTCTCCGAGGCCGGAAAGCCCGACGACCGGTGGCGCTACGTCGCCGTGGCCGAGTAGCCGTCACCGACCGCGCGCGCCCGACGCCGCCGCACCGCCGCACCGACCAGCCCACCACGCCCATCCGTCTGGAACCGACATGACCGTCTCCCTCCACCCCGACCGCTTCCACGACCTGCCGATCCACGACTTCACCCCCGACGACGGCACCCGCACGCCGCCCGCCGCCGGCTCGGTCGCCTGGCGGCTCGCCCTGGACTACGACGCGAAGCACGACTTCGCGCAGCTCTGGCAGACCTTCCTCGACACCGTCGACCCTGCCGGAGTCCGCGCCCTGGTGATCGGCCCCTGGTGGCGCGGCGACTACGTCTCCGTGGCCGCCACCGTCGCCGCCATCACCGCGGAAGCGGAGCGCCTGCCCGCCCTGGAAGCGCTCTTCCTCGGGGACGTGACCTACGACGAGTGCGAGATCTCCTGGATGGAGATGGGCGACGTCACCCCCCTGCTGACGGCCTTCCCCGGGCTGACCGAGCTGACCGTCCGCGGCGGCACGGACCTGAGCCTCCAGCCCGTGCGGCACGACCGGCTGGCCGCGCTGCGCTTCGAGGCCGGCGGCCTGCCGGCCCGGGTGGTGCGGGCGGTGGCGGGTTCCGAGCTGCCGGCACTGGAGCGCCTGACGCTCTGGCTCGGCGTGGACGAGTACGGCGGTGACGCCACGATCGACGACCTCGCCCCCTTCCTGGACGGCGCCCGCCTCCCGAGCTTGCGCCACCTCGGGCTGGCCAACAGCGAGTTCCAGGACGAGATCGCCTCGGCCGTCGCGCACGCGCCCGTGGTGGCCCGGCTGGAGTCGCTCGACCTGTCCATGGGCGTGCTCTCCGACGACGGCGCCGCCGCCCTGCTGGAGGGCCAGCCGCTCACCCACCTGCGCGCCCTCGACCTGCACCACCACTACGTCGGCGAGGAGATGCAGCAGCGCCTCACCGAGGCCCTGCCCGGGGTCGCGCTCGACCTCTCCGAGGCCGAGGACCCCGACGAGGACGAGGACGACGGGGACCGCTACGTCGCGGTCGCCGAGTAGGCGGGTGACGGCACGATGACACCGCGGCTGACCGTCCTCGGCAATCCCGGGCACCGGCGGGTGACGCTGTTCGCCGCCGCCGCCCAGGCCGCCGGGCTGCCCGAGCCCGCCGTCCTGCCCTGGCTGGACGTGCTGCGCGGCGACTACCGGCTGCCCGAGGACGGCCTGCTGCGGATCGAGTCGCCCGGCGAGGAGGCCCTGGTCGACGAACTGCTGCGCGGCCCGGCGCTCGGCCCGTCCTACGCACCGACCCGGGTCGAGGGCACGGCCGCCTGGTACGCAGGGGTGACGGCCGCGCTGCGCGAGCTGGCCGGGCGCCCCGGCGTACGGCTGCTGGGCGATCCGGAGGAGATCGCCGTGATGTTCGACAAACGGCGGGCACACGCGCTCCTCGCCGCCGCCGGGGTGCCGGTACCCCGGGCGCTGGGCGGCGAGGTCACCGGCTGGGAGCAGTTGCGCGGGCGGCTGGCCACAGCCGGCCTGCGACGAGTCTTCGTCAAGCCCGCACACGGCTCCTCCGCCTCCGGGGTGACGGCCCTGCAGTTCGGGCCGCGCGGGCAGGTCCTGGCCACCACTTCGGTCGAGCTGGCCGACGGGCTGCTGCACAACTCGCTGCGGGTCCGCCAGTACCGCGGCGAGCGGGAGGTGGCCGAGATCATCGACCGGCTGGCACCGGACGGGCTGCACGTCGAGCAGTGGATCCCGAAGGCCGCGCAGTCCGGCCGCTCGGCCGACCTGCGCGTGGTGGTGGTCGCCGGCCGGGCCACCCACGCGGTGGTGCGCACGAGCGCGCAACCGATGACCAACCTGCACCTCGGCGGCGCCCGGGGCAGCCTCGACCTGGCCCGGGAGGCCGCCGGGCCCGCATGGCCGGCCCTGCTGGAGACGGCCGAGCGCGCGGCGGCCTGCTTCCCCGGCTCGTTGATGGTCGGGGTCGACATCCTGCCCACGGCCGGCTGGCAGCGCGCCCTGGTCGGCGAGGTCAACGCCTTCGGCGACCTGCTCCCCAACCTCACCGGCCTGCCCGGCGGCCCCGCCGAGGGCCTCGACACCTACGGCGCCCAGCTCGCCGCCCTCACCGGGGCCACCGGCCGCACCACCGGAACGCCCCTCCCCACCCCGACGGACCACCAGATCACGGAACCCTCCCGATGAACCACCAGACCTCCCCCCACACCCAGGCTCCCGCTCCGACCCCCGACATGAGCGCGGTCGTCGGCACGCACGACCTGCTGCTCGTCACGCTCGACACGCTCCGCTTCGACGTCGCCGAGGAGCTGGCCGCCGCAGGCCGGATCCCGCACCTCGCCGCCTTCCTCCCCGGCGGCCGCTGGGAGCGCCGGCACGCGCCCGGCAGCTTCACCTACGCCTCCCACCAGGCGATCCTGGCCGGTTTCCTGCCCACCCCGGCCTCCCCCGACGGCCCCCACCCGCGCCTGTTCGCGGCCCGCTTCGCCGGCTCCGAGAGCACCGCCCCGCGCACCTGGGTGTTCGACGCACCGGATCTGCCGACCGCCCTCGCCGCCGCCGGGTACCGGACGGTCTGCATCGGCGGCGTGGGCTTCTTCAACAAGCAGGGCCCGCTCGGCTCGGTACTGCCCGGCCTGTTCCAGGAGAGCCACTGGGATCCCGGGATGGGCGTGCCGTCCCCGACGTCCTTCGAGGAGCAGGTCGCCCGGGCGGAGCGGGTCGCCGCCGAACAGCCCGCCGGGCAACCGCTGTTCCTGTTCCTGAACGTCTCGGCGCTGCACCAGCCCAACTGGTTCCACCTGCCCGGCGCCACCCGTGAGCACGGCGACTCCCGGGCCAGCCACGCCGCCGCCCTGGAGTACGTGGACGCCCACATCGGCCGGCTCTTCGCGGCGATGAGCTCCCGCCGCCCCTGCTTCGCGATCGTCTGCTCCGACCACGGCACGGCGTACGGCGAGGACGGCTACACCGGGCACCGGATCGGCCACGAGGTGGTCTGGACCGTCCCGTACGCCCACTTCACCATCCCCGCGGCCGTCCCCGATGCCGACCCCGCCGACCCCGCCGCCCCCGCAGCTCCCGCAGCTCCCGCAGCTCCTGCGGCCAGCCCAGCCGCCGCTGCCGTCCCTGCCACCGCCACCACCGCCACCACCACCACCACCGAGGAGCGCGCATGACCACCGCACCCCCGCGCCCCGACTCGCCCTACCAGTCCTACGTCTACGCCTACCCGCACAAGACCGCCTACCGCCCGCTGCCCGAGCGCCCGGGGCTGCGCGAGCTGTGGGCCGGCGAGGCGCAGGACGCGCTCTCGCTCTACCTGCACATCCCGTTCTGCGAGGTCCGCTGCGGCTTCTGCAACCTGTTCACCAGGATCGGCAGCCCCGAGGGCCTGACCACCGCGTACCTGGACGCCCTGGAGCGCCAGGCGGTGGACGTCCGCACCGCGCTGGACGAAGGCGCGCGCTTCGCGCTGGCCGCCTTCGGCGGCGGCACACCCACCTACCTGACGGCCCGCGAGCTGGAGCGGCTGTGCGACATCGCCGAGCGGCGGATGGGCGCCGACCTGCGGGCGATACCGCTCTCGGTGGAGGCCTCCCCCGCCACCTCGACCGCCGACCGGCTGGAGGTCCTGGCCGCCCGGGGCACCACCCGGCTGAGCCTGGGCGTACAGTCCTTCGTCGACGCCGAGGCCCGCTCCGCCGTGCGCCCGCAGAAGCGGGCCGAGGTGGAGGCCGCCCTCGACCGGATCCGTGCCGCCGGGTTCCCGGTGCTCAACATCGACCTCATCTACGGCATCGACGGCCAGTCCGAGGCCAGTTGGCTGCACTCGCTGGACGCCGCGCTCGCCTGGCAGCCCGAGGAGCTGTACCTCTACCCGCTCTACGTGCGCCCGCTCACCGGCCTGGCCCGGCGCGGCGAGCAGGAGAGCCACTCCGCCTGGGACACCCGCCGGCTCGCGCTCTACCGCACCGGCCGCGACCACCTGCTGGCCCAGGGCTATCAGCAGGTGTCGATGCGGATGTTCCGCCGCGCCGCTTCCCCGCAGGCCGGGGCGAGCGAGTACGCCTGCCAGACGGACGGCATGGTCGGCCTGGGCTGCGGCGCCCGCTCCTACACCTCGCGGCTGCACTACTCCTTCGACTACGCGGTGAACGCCACCGAGGTGCGCGGAATCATCGACGACTTCGTCGCCACCGAGGACTTCCACCACGCCGAGGTGGGGCACCGGATGAGCGGCGGGGAACCACGCCGGCGGCACCTGGTGCAGTCGCTGCTCCAAGCCGAGGGCATGCCGTTGGCCGACTACCGGGCCCGGTTCGGCAGCACACCGGCCGCCGACTTCCCGGCGGAACTGGCCGAGTTCACCGCGCGCGGCTGGCTCGCCGATGACCGGGACCGCCTGGTGCTCAGCCCGGAGGGCCTGGCGCACTCGGACGCGGCCGGGCCGATGCTGTTCTCGCCCGAGGTCCGGGCCCTGATGACGGCCTACGAGGCGAAATGACCTTCCTCGGCCTGCCGTCCACCACCCCGCCCGCACCGCGCACACCGAGCGCCGAGAGCGCACCGACCGACGCGGCCGACCGCGGGCGCGACCTCACCCTGCTCTACCGTGGCCCGCTCGCCTCCTGCGACTACGACTGCCCCTACTGCCCGTTCGCCAAGCGCCGCGACACACCCGATCAACTGCGCGCCGACCGCGCGGCCATGGAGCGGTTCACCGGCTGGGCGGCCGGCCGGGCGGGCAGCGGTGACACCCTCGCCCTGCTGTTCACGCCCTGGGGCGAGGGCCTGGTGCGGTCCTGGTACCGACGGGCGCTGGTCGAGCTGAGTCGGCTCCCGCACGTACGCCGGGTGGCGATCCAGACCAACCTCAGCTGCCGGACCGACTGGCTCGCCGACGCCGATCCCGACACCCTCGCGCTCTGGGTGACGTACCACCCCGGCCAGGTCACCCGGGAGCGTTTCCTCGCCAAGTGCCGGGAGCTGGACGCCATGGGCGTGCGCTACAGCGTCGGCGTGGTCGGCCAGCCCGAGCACCTGGCCGAGGCCCGCCGGCTGCGCGCCGAACTCGCCGCAGGCGTCTACCTCTGGGTCAACGCCGCCGAAGGCCGCACCTACACCGACGCCGAGGCCGCAGACTGGGCAGCCGTCGACCCGCACTTCGGCTACAGCCGGCACGCCCACCCCAGCGCCGACCGCCCCTGCCGAACCGGCGAGTCCGTGCTCTCCGTGGACGGCGACGGCACCGTCCGCCGCTGCCACTTCGTCCGGGATGTCCTCGGCAACCTGTACGACGGCTCCTACCGCACCCAGCTGCGGGCGCGCGGCTGCCCGTTGCCGGTCTGCGACTGCCACATCGGCTACGTCCACCTGGAGACCCTGCCGCTGTACGAGCTGTTCGGCGCCGGCGTGCTGGAGCGGGTGCCACACGACTGGCCACAGCGCGGCTGAGACCGGGCGGCGGGACGCGACAACCCGATTGCCGGACGGGGCCGCCACCCGCGAAAGCACACGAACGACCGTGCAGGACCCTCCGCGCCCCGCTCGTCCCGCTCGACCGCACCTCTCCGAGCGCGGCGACACCCGGCGACCGCCCGCACACGCCCCGGCTCCGCCGGCTCCAGCCCGCCCCGCCGCCGCCCACCACTTCCCATCGCCGCCCCCGCCCCCGTGGGCGCCCGCCCGCCAACGTCCCTAGCCTGGAAGCAGGAGGAGGCGAAGCACCATGCTTGGAGACGCACCACTGCAGGCCGTCATCCCCGCCGCCGACCTCGCCCGCGCGAGGAGTTTCTACACCGACACCCTCGGCCTCAAGCTCGCCGAGGAGACCGACGAGGAACTGGTCTGCGACTGCGGCGGCACCCAGTTCACGATCTACCACACCCCCAGCGGCGGACAGGCCGCCCACACCCTCGCCAGCTTCAAGGTCGCCGACCTCGACGGCGCGATGTCGGCCCTGCGTGAGCGCGGCATCACGTTCGAGGAGTACGACTTCCCCGGGCTGAAGACCGTCAACGGCATCGCCGAACGCGACAACCTGCGCGCCGCCTGGTTCAAGGACAGCGAGGGCAACATCCTCTGCCTGGCCCAGTCCGTCAGCCGGTAGCGCAACCCCCCAATCCCCACCCCCCCCGGGCCGAATCCGCTGCCCCGCCCGCTCACCACGAGCGGGCGGGGCAGCAGCCTCGCGACCGCCGGACGACCGGCCCTCACCGCAACGGCTGGGCCAGCACAACCGGTTCTGCTCCTGCCCGGCCCGGACAGGGGTCAGCGCATGCCCTCGTGCCGGGGAACCCCGTGCCGCAGCCGGTGCTCCGCGAGGCGCTTCCGGTCGACGACGTGATCCGCCGCCTCTCGCAGCCGGCCCAGCACGGAGCTGTCGTCGCGACTCACCACCGTGAGGTCGTCGTTGACGATCAGCATGCCGAAGTCGAACAGCACGTGGTGGTTGGCACACAGGCAGAGAACGTTGTCGACGGTGTCCGACCCGTGGTGCGGTCTCCCCAGGGGCGTGATGTGTGCGGCCTCGGCGTAGGCGCCGCCCGGGACCACCATGCGGACACCGCACACCTGGCAGGTGTAGTCGTGCGCACGTTTCACGTGGGTGGCGATCGCGGTGTTCCGGACGACGCGCTCGATCGATGTCGCGGATCGGACCGGCCCCGCCTCCCGACCGTCCTCATCCGTCGGAGCCGTCACCCGATCCGTCACCGGAGCCGCTACCTGAGCCGTCACCCGATCCGATACCCGGGCGACTGCCGCAGCCTGTTCGGCCGGGGGAAGGGCGACCAGGCGGAACCGCCACACGAGGAAACCGTCGGAGGAGGTCTCGGACCAGAGGTCCTCGACCCGGAAGAGCCCGTCGTAGCGGTAGAAGGAGCGGGTCGCGGTGGTGACTCCCCGGACCACGCGAACCGGGGCCCCGGTCGCCGCGCTCGTCGCCAGGGCCGCGTTGCCGCGCGTCAGCTGCTGGTTCCGGGCCGGCTGCCCCGTCTGCGGGCTTCGCCCGCCCTCCCCGGTGTAGAGGATCACATCACCGAGGTCCTCGTCCTCCTCGTACCCACCGGAGACCACGATCGATTCCGCGCCGAGCTCTCGCAGACCGCAGATACCGGCCTGGAGCGGCCGGTGCACACCGGCCAGCGAGAGCGTCCGCCGGTTGTCGAACTCCTGGCCCAGTCGTACGCCCGGCACCGGCCCGATGCCGTCGGGGAACGGGCCGAACTCGACGGGAGCCTGCCCTTCCGGGAGGGCCGTGGCCAGTTCCCTGACCCTCGCCCGCTCCTCCTGCCGCGCCGTCTGGGCGCGGAAGAGCACCTCCCCGATGAAGGTGTCCCGGGTGGCCGCCAGCCAGGCGCTGTCATCGGCGCGCAGCGCGGACAGCCCGTCGAAGAGTTCGCGAAGCCGCGACTCCGTCGGAATGGTCCGTCCGTCCAGGTAGGAGTCGAGGGTTCGCGCGCTCAGGTCGCAGTGGCGCGCCACCCGTTCGGTCGACGGGTCGCCGACCTTGCTCCACAGTCCGCGCAGCGCGCGGGTGAAGTCCTCCTCCTCGGGTGTGCGGCCGGCCGTCGCCGCGCCCTGCCGCCGGGCCGCCTCCGCGAGGCCTTCCTCGGCGGAACGTCGCCGGTCGTGCCACTGCCGCCGTTCGAGCTCGCTGCCGCTGCCCCACGCCTCGACCATGGCGTCCAGGTTCTTGGCGCTCGGCAGGCGGGATCCGTTCAGGGCGGCGTAGACCGCCGTCCGCGAGGCGCCTCGCGCGACGACCGTCTCGACCGTGCCCCGGGAGCGTTCCTTGAGTTCGCGGAGCTCGCGGGCGAAGGAGACCAGCGGGCCCGTTCCACTCAGCGGGAGCCTGCGCGCCATATCCCCACCGTGAGATTCCTCACAGTTCCTCTCCCATTTCCTGTGATGTGAGTCACATCGATGACGCCAGTGCGCCTCTGACCTGGACCAACATCAACTTTCTCAAGTCCCGCGATGTTTTCTGCGGTTTTTTGGCCTTCCACGGCTCTGTCATCGTAGCCACTGTCGGTACGAGCCGTACGCCCCACAACGGAGCGACGGCTCCCTGCGTCAACAGGAAGCCGTCATCACTCGTAGCCCCATCAACACCCGGAGAACTACATGCACGAGGGTACGGGGATTCCCGCGTCGGGCGGAAGCGCCCAGGCCACGGGCACCGCACCGCCCGCACCGGGCCCCCGCTGGCTCGCTCCGGCCGGAGTCGCCGCGACCGGCGCAGGCCCGGTCGCGGCCGGATTCCAGAGCAACAACACCATCGCGATCATCTCGGCGGCCCCGAGCCTCGTCGTGGTGTTGCTGTTCTTCTTCGGGGTCGTCTGCCCGGCGGTCTGGTCGCGCAAGGCCCAGCGCAAGAAGGCGGCCCTCAACGTGCTCAACACGCTCATCGGGCGGAGTCCCACGAGCCCCATGAGCCCGCCGCCCCGACGGTAGACCCACGACCACACCACACCACACCCGTTCCCCGTCCCCGATCCCCACACCCGATGCCGCCGCCCGACGCCGCCCACCCGCCTGCGGACGGACACCTCCGGTGGCGGGACGGGCCGGGCTGGCCTTGACTGGGGCGGATCGTTGCCCCGCTGCGGGAGGACCGAGGGATGAGGTCGGTGAGGGAGGCCGCCGGCCGTTGGGGGGAGCGGCTGGCCCGGGGCCGCGGGCAGTGGGAGCGGGCACGGGTCGAGGCCGAGCGGCGCTTCCCGGTGATCACCGAGCTGACGGCCCGGCTGCTCTCCCCCGGACTGCTGGACGCCGCCACCCGGATGGCCTCCCAGATCTTCCTGACCTCCGTACCACTGCTGTTCGCGGTGGCCGCGTTCGCCCCGCCCGATGTGCGGGACCAGCTGGTGGCCTCGCTCCGCGCGCTGTTCGGCGTCTCCGGCGCCTCGGATCAGGAGCTGCGCCAGGCGCTGTACGGCACCGGGGACCTACGAGGCACCACCGGAATCATCGGCGTGCTGATGGCACTGCTGTCGGCGACCAGTTGCAGCCGCGCGGTGGCCCGGGTCTGCGAGCACGCCTGGCGGCTGCCGAAGGCCGGTACCCGGGCGGCGGCCTGGCGGTGGCTGCTGTGGATCGTGGCCTGGCTGACGGTGCTGCTCTTCCAGGGCTCGTTGCGGGACGGTTTCGGTGTCGGCTTCTGGCTGGGCCTGCCGCTCACCTTCGCGGCGTCCTTGGTGGTCTGGTGGTGGACCACCCACCTGCTGTTGAGCGCCCGGGTCGGCTGGCTGCCGCTGCTGCCCGGCGCGCTGCTGACGGCCGCCGCGGCCACCGCGATGTCACTGACCGCCCGGGTCTACATGCCGGGCGCGCTGAACCGCAGTCTGGCCCAGTACGGTTCGCTGGGGCTGGTGCTGATACTGCTGTCCTGGCTGATCGCGCTCTGCGCCGCCGTCACCTTCTCCGTCACGGCGGGGGCGGTGCTGGCCCAGGGGCCCCCGCTGAACGTCTACCTGGGCACGCCCGCCCCGGACCCCCCGCGCACCGGCTGATCCGTCGACGCCGCCACCACCACGGAGCAGCCACCAAGCACCACCGCCGCCACCACCACCACCACCACCACCGTCAACGCCGGCGCAGCCGCCGTCGGACGAGCCGGCCCGTGGCAACCGGGTCCCAGGAGCCCGGGCGGTCCCGGGTCAGCGGGTAGCAGGCCAGGCCGATCAGCACGGCGCTGAAGTGGCCGATGCTGGTGTAGTCCCGGCTCTGCGCGACGCCCAGGCCGTAGAAGACCAGCACGCCGGCCACGTACAGGTACCGCCAGGGCCGCACGATCAGATAGGTGAGCACCGCGACCACCCCGGCGAGCGCGTAGCTGACGCCGTAGTCGAGGGTGTAGACGGCCCTCGGCGGGGCGATGCCGCGGTGGATCGCCCACCCGAGCAGGCCCTCGCTGAGGTAGGTCGCGCCGACGTGCGCGATCATCGCCACCGAGATCCAGCGCAGGGTGCCGAGCCAGCGTTCGGCGGGTACGTGGAAGAGGTTGTAGAGCAGGAAGTAGCTCAGCCAGCCGCCGCCCGCGATCCACAGCGCACTGGTGATCAGCACGCGCACCGGTGAGACCTGGAGGTGGTGCAGGTTGGTCGAGCGCCGTTCCAGGATCCGGTCGGCGGTCGCGCTGTCGACGTGGCGGATCACCTGTGTGGTGGCGAGCAGGATCGCCAGCCAGACGTAGGTGCCCGGGGCCCGGCGGACGTAGGTCCGGACCGCGTGCGCGAGGCGTGCCCACCAGGGGCGCCGGTGTCCGGGCGCGTTGGTGGTGCCACCGGTCATCGGCGCCTCCTCGACGGTTCCCTTCACCCTCACCCGGGGCGGCCCCCGGCGCGTCTACGCGGTGCGCCCTTCGAGTGACCGGGTCTCGCGGACGGTCTACGCACCGGCCGCCGGGGCCCAGCAACCCCCGGCGCACGTCCCGACCCAGGCCGACCCGGCGCACGGCGCCAGCCCATTCGCGGCGACCAGCACGGGCGCGGTGATCCGGCGGATCGTGGACACCGGGCCCGAGCCCGCCGCGCCGGCCGCCGTCCACGCCCTGGACCCGGCGCCGGCCGCCGTGGTGGTCCGCGCGCTGAACGCCGACCCGGCCGGGCGCCCGGCGGACGGCGCGGCGCTGCTGGAGCTGCTGACGGCCGCTCCGGCCCCGGGCGTCCCGGCACCGAACGCGAGTTCGGTCCGCGAGGAGATCACCCGGGGCTGGCGTACGCTGGCGCTCTGACCGCCCGGAACGGGCCGCCGGGGGCTGCCGGGCGGCACCACCGGGACCGCACAGCGAGGGCGACGGGCACGATGAGCGAGCGCGGCACGACGACCGCACCTGCGGGTATCGACGCCGGTCCCGGAGCTCGGCACCCGGCGCTGCGCGTGGCGGACCGACTGCGGCTGACCACGGTGTACGTGCTGCTGCTGACCGCGACGGCCTGCTGGCTGGCCGGCCAGAGCCACGGCGCCCGGGCCCGGTTCGTCCGGCACAACAGCAGCAACGTCCACCACATGGAGGTCGGCAAGTGGTGGACGATGTTCACCAGCGGGCTGGTGGTCGACGGGGTGCCCGCCTGGGCGGGCATCGCGGCGGTGGCCGTGGTGCTGGGCCTGGCCGAGTGGCGCTGGGGCCCGGCCCGGGCCGGCGCGGTCTTCGTCTTCGGCCACCTGGGCGCCACCCTGCTCACCGAGGGCGCCATGTGGGTGATGCTCACCGCCCGGATCCCGGGGGCGCTGTCCCGGGCGCGTGACGTCGGGATCAGCTACGGGCTGGTCGGCACCGCCGGCTGCCTGCTGGCCCTGGGCCCGGCCCCGCTGCGCCGGTTCGGGCTGCCCGCGCTCGGGCTGGGGCTGGCCGTGACCTGGGCGCTGGACCAGCAACTGGCCGACGCCGGGCACCTGGTGGCGCTAGGCCTCGGCGCACTGGCCGCCCGGACGCCCTGGCTGCGCATCCGGGCCCGGGCCCGGATGCCGGTCTCCGCCGCACGCTGACGGCCCTCCGACACTCCCCCCGGCGCTCCTCCCCGGGGTCTTGCGATCACCCCCACCCCGAGTAATGCTGATTACATGATTACAACCTCACCCGAAGAGCTCCGGGGGTGGTTCACCGGCCGCCTCCCCGCCGACCTGTTCACCGATCTCGTCGAGATCACCGCGGACCGCGAGGAGATCACCGTCGTCGGCCGCATCACCGAGCCCACCCTCGACCGGACGGCCTCGGACGCCGAGCGCGAAGCGGCGTCCGAGGGCCGGATCGCCGAGTTCCGCGACCGGACCAGGGACGCCCGGATCGCCGTCGCCCGGGAGGCCGAGCGCCGCTACGGCCGCAAGGTCTCCTGGGGCGCCGAGTGCGGCGACCTGAGGGGCATGTTCACCACCGTCTCCGCCCCCGTCATGACCCGGCTGCGCCAGCCCGAACGGCAGGTGCTCGACACCCTGGTGGAGGCGGGCGTCGCCCGCAGCCGCAGCGAGGCGCTCGCCTGGTGCGTCCGCCTGGTGCAGCGCCACTCCGACACCTGGCTCACCGAACTGCGCGAGTCGCTGGAGAACGTCCGCCGCCTGCGCGCCCAGGGGCCGGACGCCGACAGCGCCTCCTGACTCCTCTCCCCGGCGTCCGGCCACCCAACGCGCCTGGGAGAAAGCTGGGTTGAGGCCAGGCGACCACCGATCGGCCACGGCGAGGGGCGGCAACAGGAGCGGCCACCCCTCGCCGAGCCGATCGTATGCTCTTGCGATACTCTGCAAACCTATGCCAGAGTGCGGGCATCGGATACGCCGAATCCCCTCACACGTCGCTAAGTCAGGAGCCCGCGCCTCGCGGGTCAAGGGTGCATGCATGTCGAAGGTCTTGAGCAAGCTGCCGGTCGGTGAACGGATCGGCATCGCATTCTCCGGTGGATTGGACACCTCCGTCGCCGTCGCGTGGATGCGCGAGCACGGCGCCGTCCCCTACGCCTACACGGCCGACATCGGCCAGTACGACGAGCCGAACCTCGCCGACGTCCCGGCCCGCGGTCGCGCCTACGGCGCCGAGCAGGCCCGGCTGGTCGACTGCCGGGCGGCGCTGGTCGAGGAGGGCCTGGCCGCCCTCGCCTGCGGTGCCTTCCACATCCGCTCCGCCGGGCAGACGTACTTCAACACCACCCCGCTCGGCCGCGCCGTGACCGGCACCCTGCTGGTCCGCGCGATGCGCGAGGACGAGGTCTCCATCTGGGGCGACGGCTCCACCTACAAGGGCAACGACATCGAGCGGTTCTACCGCTACGGCCTGCTCGCCAACCCCAGCCTGCGGATCTACAAGCCGTGGCTGGACCAGCGGTTCGTCACCGAACTCGGCGGCCGCAAGGAGATGTCCGCCTGGCTCTCCGAGCGCGACCTGCCGTACCGCGACTCCGCCGAGAAGGCCTACTCCACCGACGCCAACATCTGGGGCGCCACCCACGAGGCCAAGCGGCTGGAGTACCTGGACACCTCGATGGAGATCGTCAGCCCGATCATGGGCGTGGCCTTCTGGGACCCGGCGGTCGAGATCCAGACCGAGGACGTGACGATCGAGTTCGAGTTCGGCCGTCCGGTCCGCATCAACGGCCGGGCGTTCGCCGACGCCGTCGAGCTGGTGCACGAGGCCAACCGGATCGGCGGGCGCCACGGCCTGGGCATGTCGGACCAGATCGAGAACCGCATCATCGAGGCCAAGAGTCGCGGCATCTACGAGGCCCCCGGCATGGCGCTGCTGCACACCGCCTACGAGCGGCTGCTCAACGCGATCCACAACGAGGACACCGTCGCCACCTACCACACCCAGGGCCGTCGGCTCGGGCGGCTGCTGTACGAGGGCCGCTGGTTCGACCCGCAGTCGCTGATGCTCCGCGACAGCCTCCAGCGCTGGGTCGGCCAGCCGGTCACCGGCAGCGTCACGCTGCGACTGCGCCGCGGCCAGGACTACTCGGTGCTCGACACCCAGGGCCCGAACCTCAGCTACCACCCCGAGAAGCTGTCCATGGAGCGCAGCGTCGACGCCGCGTTCGTCCCGGACGACCGCATCGGCCAGCTGACCATGCGCAACCTCGACATCGCCGACTCGCGCAGCAAGCTGGAGCAGTACGCGGTGCACGGCCAGCTGGCGCCGTGGAGCGGCCTGATCGGCGAGCTGGCGCCCGGCGGGGCGGCACCGATCGCCGCCGCCGGCCCCGACGCCGAGGCGCTGGCGGCCAAGTCCACCGCGCTCGACAGCGCTGCGATCGAGTCGGGCAACGACTGATCCGCTGCCGTGACCACGTCCGAGGGCCGCCGCACCACACCGGTGCGGCGGCCCTCGGCGGTTCCGGGCGAGCTGCGGCCGTTCCGGGCCTGAGCCCTCCGGGCCTCACCCGCACAGCGGCCCCGGCCGTGCACGGCGGCCCCGGGCGTAGCTGAATGGGGCAGACGTGTGCCCGGCGGGAGCAGGGCCCGGGCGACGGCTTCACCGGACGCCCCGGGCAGCGGCTCCACCGGAGGCGGGCCCGGACGGCGGCCCCGCCGGGCGAGCCCGGGCGACGGCGAGGAGGCGGGAGCGGGATGGGCGAGGCGGTCGGTTCGATGCTGGCGTCGGCGGTGGGCATCGCGATCAGCCCGCCGGCGCTGGTCGCGGTGGTCCTGATGCTGGCCGCACCGCGCGGGCGGACCATCGGGCTCGCCTTCGCGGCCGGCTGGGCGGCCGGCCTGGCGGCGGTGGTGGCGGTCGTGGTGGCGGCGGGCAGAGCACTGGGTTCGGGTGGCGGCCGGCCGGACTGGCCGTACTGGCTGGAGCTCGCGCTGGGCGTCCTGTTCGTCCTGATGACCTGGAAGCGGTGGCGCGACCGGCCCCGCGCGGGGCACGTCACCGCGCCGCCGAGGTGGATGCGGGAGGTGGGCCGCTTCAGCGCGGGCCGGTCGGCCGGTCTCGCGGTGGCCCTGGTCACGACCGGCCCGAAGAACCTGGCACTGGCCGTCGGCGGCGCGGCCTCGATCGCCGCCAGTACGGCCGGGATCGGCGGCACGGTGGTGGCCGCCGCGCTGATGGTGCTGATCGGCTCGCTGTGCACGCTGCTTCCGCTCGGGGTCCACCTGCTCCGCGGGGACCGCTCGGCGCGGACCCTCGGGGAGTGGAAGGCCTGGCTGGCCACCCACAGCACGGCGATCACGACCACCGTGCTGGCCGTGATCGGGGCCGAGTACGTCGGCGACGCCATCACCGGGCTCGCGTGAGCCCTCCCTCATCACCGGGCTCGCGTGAGCCGCCCCTCGGCGGCCGGCCCGCTGTCAGAGCCGCCGGGCCCCACACCACCACAGCCCTCCACCCACCAGCGCCCGGCTCACCGGATGCGCACCACCCCTCTCCCCCGCACCGACCGCAGGCCCAGCCGTCCGCCGTCCGTCCCCGGGCGCACCGCCAGCACGTCCCTGAGCGTCAGCAGGATCTCGCCGTCGTAGCGCTCGGCCAGCTCCCGCGCCAGCTGCGCGGCACCGCCCGGCCCGGCGTCCGGGGCCAGGGCGGGCAGGTGGCCGGGGGCGCTGAGGTCCTCGGCCTGGGCGGCCCAGCGGGCCGCGTCCCGGGTCTCGCCCTCGGCCGCGTAGTGGACGGCCAGGCAGTGCACGGCCAGCCGGTCGCCGTACTGCGTCGCGATCCGCCACCAGAAGACGCCGTCCGCGGTGCGGCCCATCCCGTAGAGCAGGCAGCCGAGGGTGCGGAAGGCCGTCTTCTCGGCGAGTTCGAGGTCCAGCGCCAGTTCGCCCGGTTCCACCGCGCCCGCCACGGTGGCGCACAGGTGCCGCAGGTCGCGTCGGAGCTCCGTCCGGCCGCCGGCCCACGGGGGTTCGCCGAAGGCGTGCGGCGGCCGGGCGTTCGCGGGCGGGCGGGCCGGGCGTTCGCGGGCGGGCGGCGCGGGCCGGCGGGCGGCGGCGAGCCGCTCGGCCAGCCGACGGGTGAAGGCGGCCGGGTCGTGGTCGCGGAACTCGCGTTCCAGCAGGGCGGCGTCCGCCCGCAGCAGTTCGGTGACCTTCACGGCGCCTGCCCGTCGTCCGGCTGCTCCAGCAGGTACTCCAGGTGGCGCCGCCCGAGGCTGTAGTAGGTGCGGGCGGTGGTGTGCGCGATGCCGAGGCTGCGACCGATGTCCGGGTAGGACAGGCCCGCCTGGCGCAGCCGGACGACGTCGGCCTGGACCGGGGCGGCGCGCGCGAGTTCCTCCATCGCCCAGTCCAGCGCATCGAGTTCGGCGAGCTGGTCCAGTTCGTCCTGGCTGGTGTCGGGCCGGCGCTGCGCGATGACGCGCAGCCGTTTGCGTTCGGCGCGGCGGCGCTCGCGCAGGAGGTCCACCACCGCGTCCTTGACGACCTTGAAGGCGAAGGCCTGCGGGTCGGCGCTGGCCAGGGCGCGGCGCCAGTTCTTGTAGAGCGTGGCGCCCGCGTTCTGGACGGCGTCCTGCGCGTCCTCGCGATGTCGCAGGCGCTGCTGGGCGTACCGGAGGTAGCCCGGGTGCTCGCGGGTGAAGAAGGCCTCGAAGTCGGCCGGCAGCGCGCCGAGCGGGTCCGCCCGCAGGTCCCGCTTCTCGCCCGGCCCGGGGGTGTTCAGCACACGCGCCCCCCTTTCGTGGGTCAGCTGGCCGGCCCACCGGGTGGCACGCCGACGGCCCCTGGGGGCTCGTGGTGTAACCGTCCGGGCGGCCCGGGTTGTTGACCGGATCGGGCGGACAATTGGCGACCGTTTCCGTTCACTTTCGAACACCGGCGCTGACCTGCCGGTTCGGCCCCGACAGGAGCCCGGGACCCAGGCGCACGTGACCCACGTCACAGGCTGCGGGCCGTCCGACTTGACAGGGCGAATGCCGCGACTACGGCGCCGGCTCCACCACCGCCGAGTCGAGCGCGGCGGTCACCCGCTCCAGCAGTACGCGCAGCGCGGCCAGGTCCTCGACCGGCAGCCCGGTCGCGTCGAACAGCCGGCGCGGCACCTGTCCGGCCCGCTCGCGCAGGGCGGAGCCCTCGGCGGTGAGGCTGACGGTGACCGACCGCTCGTCCTCCGGGCTGCGCTCGCGCCGCACCAGTCCGGCCGCCTCCAGCCGCTTGAGCAGCGGGGAGAGCGTGCCGGAGTCGAGCCGCAGGCGCTCGCCGATCCGCTTGACGGGCAGGTCGCCGTCCTCCCAGAGCACGAGCAGGACGAGGTACTGGGGGTAGGTGAGCCCGAGGTCGCGCAGCAGCACCCGGTAGACGCCGCCGAAGGCGCGGGAGGCCGCGTTCAGCGAGAAGCAGATCTGCTGGTCGAGGCGGAGCAGTTCCTCGTCCGCCATGCCGGGGAGCGTGGTCATGGCTCCATGGTACCGATCACCCTCACGCCATTTAGTTGTGCGCAATTGAATTGCGTGCTCTACTTATCTCCAGAGGGCGGCCCGGTCGGCCGCCGGAACACACGAAGGGAACCGACCATGGACGCGCTCTACACCGCAGCCGCCACCGCCAACGGCCGGGAGGGCCGCGCCGTCAGCTCCGACGGGCAGCTGGACCTCGCGCTGGCGATGCCGCCCGCTCTCGGCGGCAGCGGCCAGGGCACCAACCCGGAGCAGCTGTTCGCGGCCGGCTACGCGGCCTGCTTCGCCAGCGCCCTCGGCCTGGTCGGCCGCCAGGCCCGGGTCGACACCAGCGAGGTCTCGGTCACCGCCGAGGTGTCCATCGGCAAGGACGGCGCCGGTTTCGGCCTGGCCGTCGTGCTGCGCGTCGAACTGCCCGAGGCGCTCGCGGACGGGACCGGCGAGCAGCTGGTCAAGCAGGCGCACGACGTCTGCCCGTACTCGCGCGCCACCCGCGGCAACATCCCGGTCGAGCTGGTCGTCGAATAGGCCCAGCAGGCCACGCACGCCGAGTAGGCCGAACGGGCTACGCAAACGCCGGCCAAGCCGCCACCACAGACGGGCCCGCCACACGTACCACCGTGTGGCGGGCCCGCCCGCGCCCCGGCTCAGCCGTCACCCGGCCCGTTCACCGAGCGCAGCGTGTCGAGCCTGTGCCGGTACTCCTCGGTGTCGATCTCGCCACGCGCGAACCGCTCCGCGAGCAGTTGCTCGGGCGTCGGCCCGGCCACCGCGCCGTGCGGCGCGCCCCACCCCGGCCCCGCCGCACCCGAAGCCGCCGCACCCGGACCCGCCGGGCCGTGCGGCAGCGGCCGGCGCGACCGCGACACGTACCGGAACAGGGCGATGGCGGCGAGCACCAGGACCAGCAGGACCAGCAGAGTCAAGATCGCCATCACGCCGATGCCCCAGCCACCCAGAACGTGGCCGTGTCCGTGCCAGTACCTCATCGGGACCTCCTCCTCCGGCCCCGTAGCCGGGGCCCGCCGAGGTGACCAGCGCCTCACCACCATCGTGCGCCCGCACCGGACCGAAGCGCCCTGAAGAAAGCCTGAGAAAACGTTCCGGCGCTCAGCGCCCGGCCCACCGGGGTAGCGTTGCCGCCCATGAACCACCACCCGCCGGCCGACGACCGCTCGCCCGAGCAGCTCGTCGCGGCCGGGGTGCTGCGGCGCCACGGGGACCACCGCCCCCACCCCGCGCTCGGCCACTCCCCGATCAGCTACGTCTCCACCGCGCTCTGGGCCGAACTCACCGTGCTCGCCATCGCACCGCCCGCGGCCGAAGCGACCGCCACCGCCCTGTTGCGCGCCATCGCCGCACGCGCCGTGGACGCGGCCCTGGCCCCCGGCAACGAACGCGCCCCGCGCGACGACCTGTACGTGGCCCACCCCGCGCACATCGGTGCGCACCGCCGGACGGTCTGGTTCCAGCGCTCCGGCCCGCGCGGCCCGGTCACCGCCACCTTCGCCCCGTGAGACGGGACGCTCAGCGCTCGACCTGAAGGCTGTGGCAGACCCAGCTGAGCCGGTCCGGCCCCTGCAGCGGCGGCCGGTCGTGGTACGTGCCGTCCGCGACCGACAGGTTGACGATCAGGTACGCCTGCCAGGCGGGACCGACCCCGTGCAGGTCCGCGTAGACCAGCTCGTCCCCGACGTACCAGTCCACCGAGTTCGCGCCGAGCACGACCCGCAGGTCGAAGGTCGCCCCGGGTGCGATCCCCGAGCCGGCGCCGTGCCAGTACCGGTACCCGCCCCGGACGTGGTTGGAGAACTCCAACAGGTCCGGATGGTCGGGGTGGTACTCGAAGAGGTCGACCTCGTTGCCGCCGCCCCGCCAGGTCCAGACGGCCGGCCAGGCACCCAGCCCGACGGGCAGCGTGATGCGTGCCGACAGTTGGTCGCCGGTGCGGGCCTGGAAGCCGTCCGGACTGCCCTCGGTGGTGAGCAGGTTGCACGTCCAGAGCCCGCCGACGAGCCGCCGGGTGGCGCTGAACACGCCGCCCGGGCAGTAGCCGCGGCCGAGATAGTCGAGCTTGTGGTCGCTCCGGTTGGTCGGCCCCATCCGGGGGTAGGCACTGCTGCGCCCGGCGGTCCACTGTCTGGCCGAAGTGAAGTCCGCGTCGAACACGACCGCCACGGCCGCCTCCCCTGTGCTCCGGCGCCCCGGCAGTTCGACCCGCCAGGCACACAGGGTGAGTTACCCGATACGCTCCGCAGTATGCGGAGCGGAACGCCTGGGCCGGAGCAGCGCGCAGCGGTCGGATCGCAGGATCTCGGGATCGACGGATCGACGGATCGACGGATCAGCCCACCGGAGCGGCCGTCCCGCCCGCACCGAGCCGGTCGGTGACCGAGACCACGCCGTCGACCGAGCGGCACAGGTTGAGCACGATCGGGACCAGGTACGGCTCGGGCACCGTACCGCTGAGCACCACCCGGCCCTGATCGACCTCGACGCCGATCTCCGCCGGGCTCACCCCGTCGATCCGGCCGAGCACCTCCTCGACGATCTCCCGCCGGATCACCACGTCCTCGCGCAGGAAGACCCGCAGCAGGTCCCCGCGGCTGACCATGCCGGTCACCCGCCCGTCCTCGTCCAGCACCGGCAGCCGCTTCAGCCCGTGCCGGCTCATCAACCGGGCCGCCGCGACCACGCTGGTCCCGGGGGTCGTGCAGACCGGCTGCCCGGTCATCAGGTCGGCCGCGGTCACGGCACCGCCCGGGCCGGCCTGCGCCGCCTCGGGGGCTGGCAACAGAGCGCCCGGATCCTCCTGCGCGGCCAGCGTGCGCAGCAGGTCGGCCTCGGAGACGATCCCGAGCGGCCGCCCCTCCGCGTCCACCACCGGCACCCCGGTGATGTCGTACTCGGTCAGCAGCGCGACGATCTCCCGGAAGCCGGTCTCGGGCGCAACCCGGACCACGGGGCTGGTCATCACAGATTCGACGGTGGCATGCCGCACGCCGGTTCACCTCGTCCACGACACTCTTGCGGCCGGGCGCGGATCGTCCCGACCGGTACCGGCAGCATCGCGCCCGGTGGCACGGGCCGCCAGGGGCCAAGGGGCTGAACGGGTGGGACCTTGGGCCCGCCCGCCGAACGCGGATCCGACACCGTGCCGAACCACCGCCCGCCCGGCGCCTCGCCGAAACCACCGACCCTGCGATCCGGCGACCCGGTGACCCGGACGGCGCAACCATCACATGATCGACTCGTTGGACCGTCCACCACGACAGCACGAACGGCATCCGGGGAGGGCACGTTGGCAGGACGGACGATGGGCGCGGCATCGTCGGCGCAGGGCGCCGCGGCGCGCCCGGTGGCCCAGGCCGAAGCCGCGCTGGTGCGCCACTACCGCCGGCTGGCCCGGCTGGCGTACCTCGCGCTGCCCGCCGACCGGGACCGGCACAGCCGGGTGCTGGCCGCGCACGCGACCGTCCAGCGCGCCCTGCCCTCCCGCTGGACCCGCCCGGCCGGTCCGCCGGCGGCGGACGAGGACCCGGTGTACGCCGCACTGCGCCTGCGGGTGCTGCGCGCCGCGCTGCGGCCGCACCCCGCGCGGCGGCTGCCCGCTCCCCGGATCTGGGGACTGCGGCTGTTCACCCCGCACAGCGGCGAGGAGGACGCGGCGCTGGACCGCGCACTCGCGGCCCTCGACGCCCCCGCCCGGGCGGCCTTCGCCCTGCGCGCGGTGGAGGGGCTGACGCCGGAGCAGACGGCCGGGGCGCTGCGACGGGCCGGGGTCGAGCACCCCGAGGAGGCCGTCGCGGCGGCGGCCGGCGTGACCGCCGGGGCGGACCCGGAGCCCCCCGCCTTCGACCCGTGCGCGGTGCGGGTCCAGCCCACCGACCTGCTGCGCCGCCGCCGGACGTGGAGCGCCGCGCTGCTGGTCGGCCTGCTCGGACTCAGCACGACGGCGGCCGTGGTGGCCGACTCCGGGCCGGCCGCGCCCGCGGCCCGCCCCGCGCCCGCCCCGTCCGGCACCGCGGCCGACCCGGCCCGCCTGACCCGGGTCGAGCCGGACCGGTGGCAGCACACCGCGCGGGTCGACTTCACCGCCTGGCCCGCCCGCGGCGACCGCCGCGACGACGGCGCGCTGCTCGGCCGCGCCCTGGCCGCCTGGGAGCGGCCCGGCCCGCAGACCCGCGGCGAGCCGGGCGTGGACGCCACGCCGCCCGTCGCCCCGCCGGCCCTGCTGTTCGCCGGGACGGTCGACGGCACCGCCCTGGTGGTGCTGTTCGACGGCCGGCGGCTCGCCCGCTACGCCGACGGGCGCGACGGCGGCCTGGACCTCGCCCGGGCCGACGACTCGGACGTGACCACGGCGGGCGCGGTGGTGCTGCGTCGCCAGGGCACCGCCGTGCGCTATCTGCTGGCCCCCTGGGTGGACGCCGCCGAGACCCGCCGGATCGACCAACCCGACTCCCCCGCGCGGCCGTTGGACCACCCTGACGGGGTCACGGCGGCGGTCCCGGGCGGCGGGCTCGCGGACTGCCACGGCGCCACGGTTCTCCAGCTGCACTCCTCCCCCGCCATCGCCGAGAAGCACGCCTTCCTGCTGACCGACCTCGGCGGGCTCGTCCCCGCGCACCTCACCTACTCCCCGCCGCCGGACCGCGCCCAGCCGGCCCGCGAGCCGCGCGAGGCCACCGGCCAGGACGCGCTGCTGGCCTGGGCCCGCGCGGGCTGCGCCGTCCCGGACGGCACGCCGGGCGTCAAGCAGCTCAACCTGTGGGCCTTCGCGGTGCAGCCGCTGCCGCAGAACGCGGGCTCGGCGTCCTGGGTCTGCCTGCGCGCCGACCGCTGGACCGGTGAGGGCAGCGCCGCCACCGCCGTCCTGCTGCCGACCGCCCGCGGCCCGCAGCGCACCGGCGGCGGCCCGGGGCGGGCGTGCAGCCGGTTCGAGCAGGACGTCGTCGGCTGGGCCTGGTGGCGCTCCCCGCAGGGAGCGGAGTTCCTGCTCGCGGCGGGCAGCCGGCGGGTCACCCGGCTCGCCGTCAAGGGCCCGGACTGGTCCGCCGACCGGCCCGTCCCGGACCACACGCTGGCCGTCGAGCGCCCGGCCCGGGCGACCGTCCAGGTGGAGGCGGCCCTGGACGGCGGCACCCGGATCAGCCCGCCGCGCTGAACCGGCCGGCCGACTCGCGCGCGTACTCCGGCAGCTCGCTCTTCGGCAGCTCGTCGCCCGGCAGCTCGCTCTTCGGCAGCTCGTAGTCCGGCAGCTCGACGCTGGAGACCTGCTTGCCGAGCTCCAGCATCCGGTTCAGCACCCAGCGCCGGTTCAGCAGCCCGTTGCGCACGCGCAGGCCGGTCGCGGTGCGCGGCGCCAGGAACGGTCCGGTGCGGTCCCCGCCCTTCTGGCAGCCCTCGGCGTAGCCGCGCAGCAGCCGCTCGTACCGGGCGAAGGCGGTGCGGTGGTCGCCGCGGGCCCGGGCCAGTTCGCCGGCCAGGACGTACGCGGCCACCACGGCGGTGCCGGTGCCCATGCCGCCGATGGTGGCGCCGCAGGCCGCGTCGCCGAGCAGGGCGATCCGGCCGCTGGACCAGGCGGGGACGTCGGTGCGGCTGATCGAGTCGAAGTAGAGCTCGGGGGCGTGCCGCAGGCTCTCCAGCAGGCGCGGCACCTCCCAGCCGAGGCCCGCGAAGGCGTCCCGCACCAGGGCCTTCTGCTGCTCCGGGTCATGGCGGTCGTAGCGCAGTTCGGACGAGGCGAAGAGGCAGAAGGCGCCCGCGCGGGCCGGGTCGCGGTGGTCGGCGCCGATCGAGGCGAGCCGGCCGGGGACGTTGAGGCCGACCGAACCGGGCGCCAGGCCGAGGTCGTCGGGGAGCTGCCAGGTGGCCGCGTAGTAGCCGAGGTGGCGGACGTAGCGCTGCTCGGGGCCGAAGGCGAGCCGGCGGACGTTGGAGTGCAGCCCGTCGGCGCCGATCACCAGGTCGAACTCGCGCGGCGCGCCGTGCCGGAAGGCGGCCCGCACACCGCCCGGGGTCTCCTCCAGGGCGGTGATGGAGTCGCCGAAGACGTACTCGGCGCGGGCGCGGCTGTGCCGGTACAGCAGCTGGGCGAGTTCGCCGCGCGGGATCTCCAGCTCGCCGCCCGCGAACTCGGCGGGCAGGTGCAGGAGTCGACGGCCGTCTGCGCCGAGGAAGGTCATCGGGCTGCCGCCGGTGTCGAGCGCGCGCAGTTCGTCGAGGACGCCCATCCGCTCCAGCACCGTCAGGTGGGTGCGGCCGCGGAAGTCGACGTTCTGGCCGCCGCCGCGCAGCGCCGGGGCGAGTTCGACGACGGTGACCTCGAAGCCGTACCGGCCGAGCCAGTGGGCCAGGGCGGGGCCGGCGATGCTCGCGCCCGAGATCAGGACCTTGGTGCTCATGGGAACCACTCCGTCCGAGAGGGTCGAGAAACTGTGTCCGGTGGATACTGTTTGCTGCTGTGTACGGTAGACGCAGTTAGGTCGGACGAGCAACCCCCAGAACGGGAGCGGACTGTGAGCGAGGCGGCGAACGACATGGTGCGGCTGCTCTGGGGCCCCCCGGCCAAGCCCACCCGCGGGCCGAAACCGGCCCTCAGCCTGGAGCGGATCGCGGCGGCGGGCGTCGAGATCGCGGACGCCGAAGGCCTGGGCGCGGTCTCGATGCAGAAGGTCGCCGGGCTGCTCGACTTCACCAAGATGTCGCTCTACCGCTACGTGCCCGGCAAGGCCGAACTCGTCGCCCTGATGGTCGAGGCCGCCGTCGGCGAGCCCCCGCAGGGCCGGCACGCCCACGAATGGCGGGCCCAACTCACCGCCTGGGCACACCACTTGACCGAGTCGTTCGGCCGCCACCCGTGGCTGCTCGATGCCACCGTCGGCCCCCGGGTGATGGGCCCGAAGGAACTCACCTGGCTGGAACGGGTGGTGACCGCCCTCGACGGCCACGGACTGACCGGCCCCGAGCGGATGGACGCCGCCGTCCTGCTCGCCGGACACGTCCGCAGCATCGCCCAGCAGTCCCGCGCCGCCGGGCCCGACGGCTCCCCCGAAGCCGAACTCCTCACCGCCCTCGGCACACTGGTGCACCAGCACGCCGACCGCTACCCCGCCCTGGCCGCCGCCATGACCGGGGAGGACGGGCGCGACCAGGCCCTGGACTTCGGCCTGGACCGCATCCTGGACGGCCTCGCCGCCCTGATCACCCGCCGAACGGGCACCGCCTGACGCCACCTGCCCCGCCGCGCCTCGCGAGGAAATCCGATGGGCCTGCGTTCGGTCAGCCGCTAGCATCCCGGACCATGGCGATGTTCGTGCACCTGACCACCGCGGCGAACGCGCCGCGGATCCGCCGTGCCGGGATCCGGGCCGACAGCCGGGGGCAGGGCGGGGTGCGCGGGCTGTACTGCTTCCCGGTACTGCCCTCGTACCCGCTGACCCACCAGTGGCTGCGCGAACTGGCCCGGTTCGGCACCGGGGGCTCGCTGGTCGCGGTGCACCTCCGGCTGGACGACGCACAGCAGGTGCTGACCGGGCACTACCGGGACCGCGCGAGGGGCGCCCAGCAGTGGGTGCCCGCCGCCGAGGCGGTGCGGCGGGTCGCCGAACTGGCGGACCCGCGCGGCTGGGAGGTGTTCGTGCCGCGCGCGGTGGGCGCCCGCGAGGTCCACCGGATCCGCGGCGTGCCGCAGGTCGCCGGCTGGCGCTACCAGCCGAACGCCCACGGCACCCGGCCTTGCCCCTGCATGGGCTGCCAGCCCGTCGGCGGGTACGGCAGCCGTCGGCTGCGCGAGCGCCACCAGCACCCGCTGGACGCCCCGCCGCCGCCCGTGCCCGTCCTGCTCGCCCGGATCGAGGCCGCCGGCGAGCCGGGCGACCCCGCCGAACTGCTCGCCGCCCTGCAGAGCTTCGGGCGCCGCCAGCGCGGCCCACTGGACCGCCTCGCCCGGTTGGCCGCCCACCCGGACCCGGCCGTGCGCGAGGAACTGGTGTGGGCCGTCGCCGGCTGGTCCACCCCGGGCGTCGCCGCCCTGCTCGACGGCCTCGCGAACGACCCGCACCCGGACGTCCGCGAGGCCGTCGAGGCGGCGCTGGAGCGCTGAGGGCCGGCCGTCAGGAGACGCGCTTCGCTGCCAGGAGTCGTCGGTGAGGCTCGGGACCGAGCAGGCGCGGCCGGAGCCGTAGAAGCTCCCGACGTGCCCGTTCGGCCGATCCGGGCGATCATGGGACGAACCGCGTCTCGGCGATTCGGCGCACCGGTGTCAGTCCGGCCGCGCCCGGAAGGTGGACTGCGATGTTCCAGCTCCTGTGGATTCTGCTCATCGGCTTCGTGCTGGGCGTACTGGCCAAGCTGATCCTGCGCGGGCCGCAGTCGATCCCCTGGTGGCTGACGATGCTGCTCGGCGCCGCCGGTGCCTGGCTCGGCAACGCCGTCTCCGGATGGATCGGCGTCCGCCACACCTCGGGCATCGACTGGATCCGGCACCTTCTCCAACTCGGCTTCGCCGTCGCCCTGGTGGCCTTCGTCGCCCCGGCCTGGAGCAAGTCCCACCCGAGCCGCTGACCCGGACGACCCGGGCTGCCGCCGCCCCGGACCGCCGGTGGCAGGAGGCGGAGGCGGCCGACCCGTTCGGCGGGGAGGCGCCGTCAGCCGACGTGGACGGCCGGGCGGCGGCTGCGGTCCGGTTCGGCCTCGCGCAGGACTTCGCGGGTGACGGGGGCGATCTCGCCCTGGCCGAAGAGGAAGAACCTGAGGAACTGGGCGAAGGGGTTGCCCTCGGTCCACTCGAAGTAGATGTGCGGCTGCTGCCCGGTGAGGTCCCGCACCCGCAGCAGCAGGGCGGCCAGCGCGTTCGGCACGCTGGAGCTCTGCAGCGTCAGCACCCGGTAGCGGTCGTGCAGCACCTCGCCGCGCACGGTCAGTTCGGCCTCGAAGTCGGACGGGTCGAGCACGGTGACCTCGACGAAGACCAGGTCGTCCTCGGTCGGGATGTCGTTGTCGGCGCGGATCTGGCGGATCTTGTCGCGGTACTCGGCGAGGTCCCGGCTGTTCGGCTCGTTGGCGATCAGCCGCAGCGGGCGGTACGTGTAGTCCCGGACGAAGCGTTCGGCGACGACATCGAGCACCACGTCGGTGACGCGCAGTTCGAAGGCCCGCTTGAGCCGGGAGAGGAAGGAGACCAGCATGATGCCGGCGATGAAGCAGCCGCCGATCTTGACGCCGTCCGGCCGCTCGGCGATGTTCACGGCCGTGGTGTAGAGGAAGACCCCGGCGATCGCGGCGAAGCCGACCGTCCTGCGGCGCTGCCCCGACTTGTGGGCGGCGATGGTGACGGCGATGGCGGCCGAGCTGATCAGCACCAGCACGCCGGTCGCGTACGCGCCGCCCTGGGCGTCCACGTTGGCGTCGAACAGCCAGGTGACCAGGAAGGCGATCAGGGTGAGGACGATCACGGTGGGCCGCACCGCGCGGGCCCAGTGCGGGGCCATGCCGTAGCGGGGCAGGTAGCGCGGCATCAGGTTGAGCAGTCCGGCCATCGCGGAGGCGCCGGCGAACCAGAGGATGGCGATCGTGGACAGGTCGTAGACGCTGCCGAAGGTGTTGCCGAGGTTCTGGTGGGCGAGGTAGGCGAGCGCCCGCCCGTTGGCCTGCCCGCCGGCCTTGAAGGCGTCCGCGGGGATCAGCAGGGTGGTGATGAGGCTGGTGGTGATCAGGAAGCAGCTCATGATCGCGGCCGCGGTGGTGAGCAGCTTGCGGGCGCCACGGATCCTGCCGGTGGGCTTCTCCTCGGTGTCGTCCGGGTCGCCCTCGATGTGCGGCATCACGGCGACGCCGGTCTCGAAGCCGGACAGGCCGAGTGCCAGCTTCGGGAAGACGATCAGCGCGACGCCGATCATCGCGATCACGTTGCCGTGCTCCGCGGTGAGCGCGTCGGTCCAGTCGCCGACGACGTGCGGGGCCTTCAGCACGTGCCAGAGTCCGTTGGTCACCACCACGACGTTCAGCGCGAGGTAGACCGCGACCAGGACGACGGCGATGCCGATCGCCTCGCTGAAGCCCTTGAGGAAGACCCCGCCGAGCAGGGCCACCATGATGAGGGTGATCGTCACCTGCTTGCCGGTCAGCAGGCTGTGCAGATGCGGGTTCTCCACCAGGTGCGCGGTCGCGTCGGCGGCCGACAGGGTGATGGTGATCATGAAGTCGGTGGCCGCGAAGCCGAGCAGCGTGAGCACGAAGAGCTTGCCCTGCCAGAACGACAGCAGCCGCTCCAGCATGGCGATCGAGCCCTGGCCGTGCGGGCTCTCCTGGGCGACCCGCCGGTAGACGGGCAGGGCGCCGAGCAGCGTGACGATCACCAGCACGATGGTCGCCAGCGGCGAGAGCAGGCCGGCGGCGAGGGCGGCGATGCCGGGCTGGTAGCCGAGCGTGGAGAAGTAGTCCAGGCCGGTCAGGCACATCACCCGCCACCAGCGCTGGCCCTTGACGTGCAGCGCCTCGGCGTGCGGGCCGGGGTGCTGCTTGGCCATGTCCGACAGGCCTTCCAGCATCCACGCCCGGAACCTCGCGCCGCGGGTCGCGGGTGCCACCCCCGGATCGGCCGAACCCGACGACACCACGTGCACCCCTGTCCACCAGTCGGCCGGCCGCGCTCGGCCAAGGCCCCCCAAAGGCCGCCGGACGGCGGGCCTGGTCAGGCTAGGGGACCGGACCGGTGCCGCCGGGGAGCAGCGAGTCCGGACACGCCAGGGTGCCCCGGACGGCCCTCAGCGGTGGCGGACGGCGCCCCGTCGTGCCGGCCGTCCCGGCGCGGCGGGCCGCACGCACTGCCCGGAACGGGCGAGGATATCCGCGCGATCGACGGATGCGTGCAGGTTTGCCGAGAACGGACACCAGGGAGGCAGCGGTGGCGGAACCGAGTCGGCGGGGCATTCTGGGCCTGGGCCTGCTGGCGGCGGCCACCGCCTCCTGCGGCACCCACCGCCCGGACCCCGCCCCGCACTCCTCGTCCGACGGTCCCGCCCCGCGCCCCTCCCCCGACGACGCCGCCCCGACCGCCGCCGCCCAGCACGTGGGCGTCCCGCCGGAGCAGTCCCTACCCGGCGCGCCCGACTGGGAGATCACCGACCCCGGCCCCGCCGACGCCATCGAGGGCTTCGCCGACCGGGTCAGCGTGCTGCCCGGTGAGCAGTTCGGCCTGCACGTCTCCACCCCGGCCGCCGCCTTCACCGTCTCCGCCTACCGCACCGGCTGGTACGACGGCGCCCGCGCCCGCCTGGTCTGGCGCCGCGAGCACGTCCCGGGCGGCCGGCAGCCCGCCCCGCGCGTGGACCCCGCGACCAGGACCGTGCTGACCGGCTGGCAGCGCACCCTCGCCGTGGACACCACCGGCTGGCCCGAGGGCGCCTACCTGCTGCGCCTGGACGCCGAGGACGGCTCCGGCCAGCGCTACGTCCCGCTCACCGTCCGCTCCGCCGTCACCGCCGGGCGGACGGTCGTGATGAGCGCCCCCGCCACCTGGCAGGCGTACAACGAGTGGGGCGGGTACAGCCTCTACAACGGCCCCACCGGCGGTCTGGCCACCCGCTCGCTGCGGGTGGTCTTCGACCGGCCCTACGACTACGACCACGGCGCCGGGCTGTTCCTGGTGTACGAGGCGCCGCTGGTCGCGCTCGCCGAGCGGCTCGGGCTGCCGCTCGCCTACACCACCGGGATCGACGTGGCCCGGGAGCCCGGGCTGCTGCACGGCGCGAGTGCCGTCCTCTCCCTCGGCCACGACGAGTACTGGTCCCCCGAGCAGCGCGCCCAGGTGGTCGCGGCCCGGGACGCCGGCACCAACCTGGCGGTCCTGGGGGCCAATTGCTGCTTCCGCCGGGTCCGCTTCGAGCCCTCGGAGCTGGGCCCGGACCGGACGGTGGTCTGCTACAAGGACGCGTGGGCGCAGGACCCGGGCCACCAGGCCGGCGCCCCGGCGACCACCGACTTCCGGGCCGGCCCGGGCGCCGACCCGGAGAGCTCGATGCTCGGCGTGATCTACGACGGCTACCCGGTGGACGCCCCGTACGTGGTCGGCTCGCCGGAGCACTGGGCGTTCGAGGGCACCGGCGTCGCCGCCGGGGCGTCGTTCCCGCACCTGGTCGGCGTCGAGTACGACCGGGTGGACACCGCCTTCCCCACCCCGCGTCCGATCGAGGTGATCGCGCACTCCCCCGTGGTCTGCGAGGGCCGCCGCTCGCATTCCGACACCGCGTACTACACCGTGCCGGGCGGCGCCGGGGTGTTCGCCTCCGGGACGATGCGCTGGGTGGAGGCCCTGGACGCGCACGGGCCCGGGGGCGGCAGCGCCGACCACGGGATCGACGCCCGGGCCGGGGACCTGGTCCGCCGGGTCACCGAGAACGTCCTGCGCACCTTCGCCGCCGGCCCGGCCGGCCTGACCCACCCGGCCCGGGACAACCTCGCGACCGTCTACGGCGGGGCGTAGCCCGTCGGGGGCTGCGAGGGACCGTCTGCGAGGGGCCGTCGCAGAAATTTCCCGGAACGACGGATCGGGGCGGTGCCGCGGCGCCCCGGGCACGCATCGCGGTCGAACGGATTTCCGGGCCGTGGCCGGCCGTGCCCAGCCCGTCACCCGGGGCGAGGAACCGTCCGCCGCACCGATACACTCACACGGTCTCATCCACAGCAGGTCGTCAAGGACAACCGTCCGGCGTGGCACGGGTGCCGGCCGGAAAGGGCACGAGGGAAACAGAACATGGTCGAGGCCTCCCCGAAGGTCGTTGTCGTCGTCCCCACGTACAACGAGCGGGAGAACCTTCCGGTCCTCGCGGGTCTTCTCGCGGACCTCCCGGTACCGGGCCTGCACCTGCTGGTGGTCGACGACAACTCGCCGGACGGCACCGGCGAGATCGCGGACAAGCTCGCCGCGGAGTCCGGCGGCACCGTCGGCGTGCTGCACCGCACCGAGAAGGACGGCCTCGGCCGCGCCTACCTGGCCGGCATGGCCCGGGCCCTGGACGAGGACGCCGACGTCGTGGTCCAGATGGACGCCGACCTCTCGCACCCGGCCTCGGCGATACCCGCGATGGTCCAGGCCCTGCTGGCCGACGACACCGCCGTGGTGCTCGGCTCCCGCTACGTGCCCGGCGGTTCGACCGCCGCGGAGTGGCCCTGGCACCGCAAGGCCCTCTCCGCCTGGGCCAACCTCTACGTCAACACCATCCTCGGCCTGGGCGTCCGGGACGCCACCGCCGGTTTCAAGGCCTGGCGGGCGAGCACCCTGCGGGCGATCGACCTGCCGACCGTGCAGAGCAGCGGGTACTCGTTCCAGGTCGAGATGAACTACCGGGTCGTCCAGCGCGGCCTGACGATCCGCGAGGTGCCGATCCGCTTCGAGGAGCGGATCGAGGGCGCGTCGAAGATGAGCATCGGGGTGCAGGTCGAGTCGGCGCTGGCGCCCTGGAAGCTGCGGCTGAACCGCCAGGACCCGCGGTAGGCCGTAGCCCGCCGGGCCGTGACCCTCACCCGGGTCAGAGCCAGGGCCCGGGCATACGGGTGCCGGTCGGACGGCTCGGCGGTGTGAAGGGCGACCACGGGGAAAGAAGGGCGACATGGCCCTTCTCCCGGAGTCCCTCACGGCCCTGATCCGCCGCGGTGCCCGAGAACCCTTCGTCGTCCAGACCGTGCGGGCCACCGTGGCCGCCACCCTCGCCTTCGCGGTGGCCACCCGGCTCAGCAGCGAGCCGGCCCCGCTGACGGCCCCGCTGACCGCGCTGCTGGTGGTGCAGGTCACCGTCTACTCGACGCTCAAGACCAGCATCCGCCGGGTCAACTCGGTGGTGGTCGGCGTGCTGATCGCGACCGGCTTCAGCGCCGTGGTGGGGCTCTCCTGGTGGAGCCTCGGGCTGATCATCCTGGCCTCGCTGGTCGTCGGCCGGTTCGTCCGGGTCGAGGAGTTCGTCCAGGAGGTCGCGATCAGCGCCATGCTGATCCTCGGCGTCAGCGGGCTCGCCTCGCAGGCCTGGGACCGGGTGCTGGAGACACTGATCGGCGCCGCCGTCGGCCTGCTGTTCAACCTGCTGTTCGCCCCGCCGGTCTGGGTGGACACCGCCGGGGAATCGATCGAGGACCTCGCCCGGCGGGCCCGCCAGCTGCTGCTGGACATCGCCGAGCAGTTGGGCCGTCCGACCCCGGTCGCCCGGGCCGCCGAGCAGCTGCACGAGGCCCGCCGGCTCGACCACGCCATCGCCGACGTGGACGTGGCACTGCGCCAGGCGGAGGACAGCCTGCGGCTCAATCCGCGGATCAACGACGGGCTGCTGTCCCGGCTGGTGCTGCGCACCGGGCTGGACACCCTGGAGATCTGCGTGGTGGTGATCCGGGTGCTGGCGCGCTCGCTGACCGACCTGGCCAAGCGGCGCGCGCCCGGCGAGCGGCTGTTCCCGCCGGACGTCGCGGTGGGCCTGGAGGAACTGCTGGCGCACGTCGGCGGGGCCATGGTCAGCTTCGCGGTGCTGGTCACCACCCAGGTGAGCCGCAGCGCCGAGGAGGCGGAGCGGCGGCTGACCGCCGAGCTGGCCGCGGCCTGGACCTGCCGGGAGAACGTCGCCCAGGTGCTGCTGCAGAAGGTGCGGGAGCACCCCGAGGCGTGGCAGTTGCACGGTTCGATACTGGCCGAGGTGGACCGGATCCTGGACGAACTGGACCTGGAGCACCGCAGCCGGCGGCTGATGGAGGAGCTGGACCGGGCCTCGGTGGCGAGCCGGGAGCGGTTCTCGCGGTTCGCCGGGCTGCGCCGGTTCGTCCGGGGCGAGCGGGCGCGCCCGGCGGTGCGGGCCGGGCGCTGAGCCCGCGTCGGACTCCGGGGGGCGGGGGCTTGGGGGGCTTGGGGGCTCAGGGCATCGACCAGGGTTCCTGCGGGAGCGGGTGGCCGGTCTCCAGGTAGGTCTTCAGGTTGGACAGCACCGCCGACCAGCCCCGCTCGACGTCCGCCCGCTCGGCCTCGTCGGCCAGCTGGTCGTGGGTGACGGTGAGCCGGGTGAGGTCGTGCCAGCCCCGGAGTTCGAAGGTGACCTTGGAGGGACCGCCCGGGCGCCGCTCCCCGGGCGCCGCCCAGGTGGTGACCAGCCGGTGCGGGCGGTCGGCGGCCTCGACGACGCCGATCGCGTCGGCCGTCCCGGAGCCGTCGGCGCGCTGGTGCTCCCAGGGCGCGCCGGGCAGCCAGGTGGAGACGTTGAGGTGGCCCCAGTAGAGGCCGGACTCGTCGGCGTTGGTGAGGGCGTGCCAGACCCGCTCGGGGGTGGCGCGCAGGTAGAGGGTGCTGCGGAGGGCGGGCGCGGCCATCGCGTCAGCCCCTGGCCGCGTCGAGCAGCGGCTGGACCTCGATCTTCTGCATCCGCATCATCGTCGCCATCACCCGGCCGGCCTTGGCCCGGTCCTCGTCGGCGATCAGGTCGAGCAGGACGCGCGGGGTGATCTGCCAGGAGAGGCCGAAGCGGTCCTTGAGCCAGCCGCACGGGCCCGCCTGGCCGCCGTCGGCGGTGAGCTTGGCCCAGAGCTCGTCGACCTCCTGCTGGCCGTCGCACTCCACCTGCAGCGACATGGCCTCGGTGAAGTGGAACTCGGGGCCGCCGTTGAGGGCCGCGTACTCCCGCCCGGCGAGTTCGAAGGCGACGGTCATGACCGAGCCTGCTCCGCCGGGGCCGGTCTCGGGGTAGCGGGTGACCTGCGTGATGCGGGAGTTGGGGAAGAGCGAGGTGTAGAAGGTGGCGGCCGCTTCGGCCTGGTCGTCGAACCAGAGGAAGGTGGTGATCTTCTGCATGCGCCCGACGGTAGCCCCGGGCCCCGCCCGGACGGCCGAGCCACGGCCGGGGGTCACCGGTTCGGCGCCCCCGGCCCGCGGCCCGCCCGCCACCGGGTCAGTGCACCCAGCCCGCGTAGCGCTGTACGAAGCGCAGGCCGGTGTGGGCGGTGACGACGACGTCGTAGCGGCCCTGCTTGTCCAGCGGCCAGGACAGGTTCGCCTGCTGCCCGGGCTTGACCCGGACGGTCTGCGCGGTGCCGGCGAAGTCGTTGGGCGCGGCGGTGAAGGAGACGTCGGTCATGCCGTCGTTGGCCACCTGCAAGGTGAGCCGCACGCTGCCGTGCAGGTCGGCGGTGACGATCGGTACGCCGATGTCGTTCTGGCCGTCCTGCCCGTCCCGGACCACGGTGCCGGCGAAGCGGCGGACGAAGCCGTCCGGGCCGTGGACGGTGAAGTCGTAGCGGCCGTTGGTGGCGGCGGCGTCCCAGACGTACCGGGCGGTGGCGCCGGGGGCGACGGTGTACGGGGTGCCCGCGAAGGGCAGCGCGATGTTCGGGTAGACGGTGTACGGGAAGGCCACCGAACCGTCGTTGCTCATCGTGCAGGTGACCTTGCCGGTCTTGCGGTCCACCTCCACGTCGGCCCACGGCTGGTAGGGCAGCGGGCGGTGCGGGCGCTCGCCGCGCTCCTGGACGGGCATCGCCTGGGCTCCGACCGCCGGGAGGGCGACGCCGGGCAGCTTGGTGCCCGCGTCGGCCCTGGCCATCAGGGCCGTGGTGTCGGGCAGCGACGGGACGGACGGGTTCGGCGCGGCGAAGTCGAAGCAGCTGGTGAGGTCACCGCAGACGGACCGGCGCCAGGCCGAGATGTTCGGCTCGGCGACGCCCGTGACCAGCTCCATGAAGCGCAGCACGGAAGTGTGGTCGAAGACCTGGGAGTTGACCCAACCGCCGCGCGACCAGGGCGAGACGACCCACAGCGGGACGCGGTTGCCGAGGCCGATGGCGCGGCCCTGGGTGAACTCCTCGGGGGTGCCGGGCTCGGGGGTGGGCGGGACCATGTGGTCGAAGTAGCCGTCGTTCTCGTCGTACATGACCAGGAAGACGGTGTGCTGCCACACGGCCGGGTTGGACATCAGCGACTGGAGGGCCTGGTCGACCCAGTGCGCCCCGTACGCCGGGCCGGCCTCCGGGTGCTCGGAGAAGAGGTAGGGGGCGACCAGCCAGGAGATGGTCGGCAGGGTGCCGTCCTTGCAGTGGCGGTCGAAGGCGGCCGGGTCGAACTTGGTCATCGCGTTGATGTAACGCGGGTCGGTGGGAGGGAAGTTGTGGAACTGCTTGAAGTAGGAGAGGGCGTTGTCGTCGTAGTCGCCGGTGCGGTCGTCCTTGCTGGGGTTGTGGTAGACCCGCCAGCTGACGCCGGCCTGTTCCAGGCGCTCGGCGTAGGTGGTCCAGTCGGCGACGGGGTTGTCGGTGACCGGGGTGTTGTCGATCCAGGGCCCGGTGGTGCCGTCGCGGCCGGGACCGGAGGTGCCCGTCCAGAGGTAGAGCCGGTTGGGGTCGGTCGGGCCGGCGAGGGAGGTGAAGTAGGCGTCGCAGAGGGTGAACGCGTCGGCCAGGGCGTACTGGTAGGGGATGTCGTCCCGGGTGAAGTAGCCCATGGTGCGCTCGCCCTTGGCGGCGATCCACTTGTTCATCGCGCCGTTGTTGATCGCCTGGTGGCCGGTCGCCCAGTCGTGGGGCAGGCCGCCGGCGTTCTGCGCGTTGTACTTCGAGGTGTCCATCCGGTACGGCAGCATGGCGCCGCCGTCGCTGCGACGGCTGTCCGGCTGGCGGAACACGTCGGCGCCGTCCGGGAATTGGAGCGCCTGCTTGTCGCCGAAGCCGCGGACGCCGCTGAGCGTGCCGAAGTAGTGGTCGAAGCTGCGGTTCTCCTGCATCAGCACGACGACGTGCTTGACGTCCTTGATGGTGCCCGTCAGCCGGCCGGAGGCGGCAGGGGCGGCGGCGGGGGCTGCCTCGGCGGGGGCGGCGCCCAATCCGGTCAGGGCGGTGGCGCCGACGGCCGCGGTGGCGCCGACGAAGGTGCGGCGGGAGAGCTCGGACATCACGAACTGGCCTCTCAGAGCTGGAAAGTGGCGACGGCGGCGGCGGTGTCGGAGGGCCACTCGTTGGCGGCGGTGTTCGGCTCGGGCTGCGGCCAGTCGGCGACCAGGGTGTGCGCCTCGACCAGCTTCAGCGGGCCGGCGTACTGGACGTAGTCGATGCGGTCCTGCGGCTCGGGCTTGGCGCCGCGCTGCTTGCGGGTGGGCGACCAGGTCGCGCCCGGGAACCTGACCGGGTCGCGGTGCTCCTCGCGGAAGGTGTCGGTCAGCCCCGCGCCCTGAAGGGCCACGCTGACGGGCCAGTTGAGCACCCCGACGCCGCCGTGCGCGGCGGCGGTGGCGGCCGTCCAGTCCAGGTGGGACGGCGAGGAGAGGGCGCCGGCGAGCACCACCGGGGTGCGCCGGGCGATGTCCGCACGCACCGCGGCGGCCAGGGCCTTGGCCTGCTTCAGGCGGAGCGAGGCGGTCTCGGCGGCCTCCGCCTGGGCGGCCGTCCGACCGTCCTGGAGCGCGTACGGGCCGTAGCCGGCCTCGTCGAGGTGCGCGGTCCAGAAGCGGACGGTCCGGCCGCCGGGGAGCTGCACGGTGGCCCCGGCGGCGGGCAGGTCGGCGGTCGGCGGGGTGACGTCGGCGAGCGGGTAGCGGCTCAGGATGCCGACGCTGCCGGGGCTCTGGTAGGCGTACCAGCCGAGCGCGTCGGCCAGGGTCTTCGCCCGCTCACCGGCGGTCTCCTGGAGGGCGAGGACGTCCAGGCCCTGGGTGAGGACGACCCGCAGCTGCTTCTCCAGGGCGTCGGTGTACCCGGCGCCGGCGTCGTGCAGGTTCCAGCTGGCGGCCTTGAGGCGCGGCGGCGCGGCGGGGTCGACCACGGGGATGAGGACGGTGACGGTGTCGACGGCACCCGCGCTGTCCTTGACGCCGACGACGGCCAGCTCGGGGCTCTTGCCCGCCGCGGGCGCGGTGCCGGTGAGCGTGCCGTCGGCGGTGACGTTCAGCCAGGACGGCCCGCTGACCTTGCGGAAGACGGCGGTCCCCGCCGGGTTGCCGACCGGGCGGGACCAGAGGCCGCCGAGCTTGACGGAGACCGCCGCGCCGGGGGCGACGGGCGCGGTGGTGAGGGCGTCCACGGCGCTGTGCGGGCGGACGACGGCCGGCTTGGCGCGGAAGCTGAACGGGGCCGTCCGGGCGAGGACGCCGTAGCCGTCCTTGGCGAGCAGGTAGGCGGTGTAGGGGCCGCCGGTCAGCGCGGAGGTGTCGAGCTGGAGGTCGCCGGAGGTGCCCGGGACGTACTTCCAGAGGAGGGAGCCGCCGTTGCCGGGCTGGCGGTCGCCGTCGTACACGCCGACCCAGTTCTTGGCGTCGGGGGCGTCGGTCGTCCAGTGGAAGGTGAGCCGGTCGCCTTCGGTGGGGTTGGCGGAGGAGGTGAGGGTCAGGGCGCTGCCTGCGGCCACGGTTGTCCTGTCCGCCGCCCGGGGCCCGGTCCGCCGGGGGTCGGCGCCGGGTCCGCGCGCGGCTGGTCACGGAGGCTGGGGAAGGGAGGGCCCGGCAGTTGGCTGTACAACTGTGGGCGGCCCTCATTCATCCGAAAGTCAGCGACCGGGACGTGAACGGCGTGTGACGGCCCATCGGGCGGTTCGGGAACTCCATGGCGGGCGGCGGGAATTCTCGGCGGAGACGCCGGGGGCCGGGGGCCGGGGGGCCGGGGGCCGGGGGGCCGGGGGCCGGGGGGCCGGGAGGGCCGCGACGGGATCCGTCGCGGCCCTCCGGCGCTGCTGCGCCTCTCGGCTTCTGCGCTTCTCGGCTTCTTGACTTCTTGGCTTATGCCAGGGCGAGGAACAGCTTCTCCAGCTCGGCCTCGCTCATCGGCGGGGTGTCCTCGTCGGAGGCGGCCATGCACTGGCGCATGCCGCTGGCCACGATCTTGAACCCGGCCCGGTCCAGGGCGCGCGAGACCGCCGCGAGCTGGGTGACCACGTCCTTGCAGTCACGGCCCGCCTCGATCATCGCGATCACCCCGGCCAGCTGGCCCTGGGCACGGCGCAGCCGGTTCAGGACCGCGCCGACCGACTCCTCGTCCACCTGCATGTCCGGGCCGCCTTTCGCATCGACTGTCGACTGACAACTGTACCCGGTGGGGTATCCATTCCCGGGCGGGGCGATGCGGGCGGGGGCACTGGGGTGTTCGGCGGTTCAGCGACGGTGTTCAGCCGCTTTGCTCGGCGGCTGTGCTCAGCGGCGGGCGAGGCGGCGCTCGCCACCGGCGCCGGTCTCGTACGGGAGCCCGTAGTGCGCGAACACGGTCGGTTCGTCCTCGGCGGGCAGGACGTCGTCGGTGCCGATCGACGGCGCCTGCTTGACCTGGTTCTTCGGGAACGCCACCTGGACGTAGTCCGGCCCGACGACCGCCCCGTCGAGCGGGACGAACACCAGGCGGCGCCTGGTCACCAGGCCGACCGCGACGGTGGCGAAGAACGGCTGGTCGGTAGCCGTCTCCACGTAGACGGACTCCAGCGAGCCGATGCGATGGCTCTTCTCGTCGACCACGGCGTGGCCGCGCCATTCGCGGATGTCTGCCATAGCGATCACCACAGCGTCGGACCTCCTGTTCCCCGGTCTTTCCGCTTCCGTCGCCCGACAACGGTTCGCCGCCGGGACCTCCCATCCTCCGCCGGGACGACCAGGGGCGCGCGATGGGCGACGAAAACGGACATACAGGGGTGACCTGACCAACCGCCACCAGGGCCGTGACCTGGGCTTTAGGCTGTCCGCCGAGGGAGTTGCAAGCAGATCACCCGATCGTCAACAGACGGAGGCAGCGGCCGTGGGACACGACGACCTGTGGGAGTCCGGCGAGGCCGGAACCCCGGCCGACCTGCGGCCCGACATCCCGCACCCGGCCCGGATGTACGACTACTACCTCGGGGGAAAGGACAACTTCCCCGCCGATCGGGCCGCCGCCGAGAAGGCGCTCGCCGCCAATCCGGAGTTCCGCTCCACCGCGCGGGCCAACCGGGGCTTCCTCACCCGCGCGGTGCGCTGCGTCGCCGACCTCGGCATCGACCAGTTCCTCGACGTCGGCACCGGCATCCCCACCGCCGGCAACACCCACGAGATCGCCCAGGCCGCCGATCCCGGGGCGCAGGTCGTCTACGTCGACAACGACCCGATCGTGCTCAGCCACGCCCGCGCCCTGATGTCCGGCACGGGCCCGGGGCGGACCGCCGTCCTCCAGGCCGACCTGCGCGAGCCGTCCGCCGTACTCGCCGTCGTCGAGGCCGCGGGGCTCCTCGACTTCTCCCGACCGGTCGGCCTCGTCCTGGCCGCCGTCCTGCACTTCCTGCGCGACGAGGACAAGCCCCATCAGGCGGTCGACACACTGATGGACGCGCTCCCCTCCGGCAGCCACCTCGTCCTCTCGCACGGCACTGCCGACTTCATCCCCGCCGAGGTCCGCGACCGCGTCACCGGCATCTACGACAAGGCCACCGCCCCCCTCGTCGGCCGCACCCGGGACGAGGTCCGCGCCTTCTTCGACGGCCTCGACCTCCTCGACCCCGGCATCACCACCGTCCCCCTCTGGCGCCCCGACACCGCCCCCGCCTCCGGCGCCGACCGCGTCAGCATCTACGGCGCGGTGGGTCGCAAGCCCTGACAGCTCCCCGGAACGAATATACCGACCGGTCTACAGATTCATCCCGGGGCGACGGCGGGGGCGACGGCGGGCGCGGGTAGGCCCAGGTGGGGGTGGGTGGAGCGGCGCCGGGGGGCTGGCTGGAGTCGCTTTAGGGGGGTTAATACCACCGACCGGGGCCACCACGTGCGGTTACTGTCGTCGGGACGGCTCCGGACGGGGGCGGTCATCAGGGGCTATCGCGCAACAAGCAGCGCAGGACACATGGGGGACGAACATGGGCAGGTACCACCGTTTCGCGGGGGCTCTCGTGGTCGCCGGGCTCTCCGCCGGGGTGCTCAGCGCCTGCAACCCGATCGGGACCAACTTCACCGACGACGCCACCGTCACGGACAAGATCACCGGCATCCGCCTGGACAGCGACGCCGGGGAGGTGACCGTGCGCGGCAAGGCCGGCGCCACCCAGGCCGCCGTCCACCGCAACATCACGTACCGGAGCGGCAAGCCGGGCGCGAGCACCCGGGTGGACGGCGGCCTACTGGTGCTCGGCGGCTGCGGACGCAACTGCTCGGTGGACTACACCGTCGAGCTGCCGCCGGGGCTGCCGATCACCGGGGGGACGTCGGCGGGCGGGATCAAGCTCACCCAGGTCGGCGACGTCTCGGTGCACACCAGCTCCGGCGACATCACGCTCGACGACGTGGCCGGGCCGGTCGACGTGCGCACCAACAACGGTGAGATCAAGGGCACCTCGCTCAAGGGTGACCGGGTCAGCGCCAAGACCGACAACGGCGGGATCAAGCTCACCCCCGGCAAGGCCCAGAACATCACGGCGAAGACCTCCAACGGCGAGATCAACGTGACCATGCCGACCGCCTCCTACCACGTCACCGCCTCGACCGACCTGGGCGAGAAGCACATCGGCGTCCAGAACGACCCGAACGGCCAGTACAAGCTGGACCTCGGGACGAACATCGGCGAGATCACCGTCAAGACGGGCTGACCGCCCCGGTCGGCGGGGCCGCCGACGGGGCGCCGTGACGGCCCAGTTCGGACCGGTGCGCGGCCGCCCGGCCCCGCCGGGGGGCGCAGCGGGGCCGGGGCATGGCGGGGCCGGGGGCAGGGGTGGTCAGAGACCGACCTGGACCTCGGCGCGGTGCCGGATGTACTCGTCGGGGTGCGCCCTCGCGATGGCCACCGCGGCCTCCACCAGGGCGTGCAGCCGCGACGGGTAGGCACGCGGCACCAGGGGCAGCCCGGGGAGGATGCAGCGCCGCACGTCCAGGTCCTCGTTGGCGACGAACTCCCGCAGCGCGGCCTCGTACCAGGCGTCCCGCACGGTCGACCCCTCGTCGGCGGCGGCCGTGCTGCGGCCGTCCCCGACCGACAGGGACGTCCAGTACCAGGCCCGGGCGGCGCCGGCGCGCTCGGCGTCGGTGCCGGTGTGCAGGTAGCCGAGCAGGGTCAGCCGTACCCGGCGCTGGCCGAAAGCGAGCAGGGCCGGCTCGACGAAGCGCCGGTTGAAGCTCGGGTTGGGGTCGTAGACCGCCGCCTCCAGCAGTGCCTCGAAGTACTCCTCGGGCAGGTCGGTACGCCCGGAAAGCGCCTTGTGGACCTCCCACCGGGCCGCGCTCGGGAAGTCCGCCCCGTGCGCGGCCTCAGCCCCGAGCAGGCGGAGCAAACGCGTCAACCGCAGGTCGAACTCCTGCGATCCGTCCGCCGTGCGCCCGGGCAACGGCTGGAGAATCCGCACCTCGCCTGCCGTGTCCTTGGTTTCCACGAACACCCTCCTCATCCTGAGTCATCGGCAGACTACTCGCTGATACACCAGTTCGGAGGTCGTTTTCGGGCAGGCTGGAATTCAGATCACCGACATATGGCCGGAGTTTGACGGTCGATCAGTCCTGCTACCGCCGCAAACCAGGCGAGTTGGACGGACGGATCGGCAGGCGGGCCGGCGGACGGGTCGGCGGGCGGGCCTTCGCCGGTCAGGCCGGACGGCCCGGCGGGACCAGGCCGGACTGGTAGGCGATCGCGACGAGTTGGGCCCGGTCCCGGGCGTCCAGCTTGGCCATCGCGCGGTGGACGTGGGTGCGGACGGTGAACGGGCTGACGAACATCCGCTCGGCGATCTCCTCGTTGGTGAGGCCGGTGGCGGCCATCGACATCACCTCGCGCTCGCGCGCGGTGAGCACGGACAGCCGCTCGGCGGTGCCGCCGGCCGCCGGATCGGGCTGGGCGAGGAGTTGGTCGATGACGGCCCGGGTGGCGGCGGGCGAGAGCAGGGCGTCCCCGGCGGCGACGGCGCGGACGGCCGCGAGCAGTTCCGCCGGGTCCGCGCCCTTGCCGAGGAAGCCGCCGGCGCCGGCCCGCAGCGCCTGGGCCACGTACTCGTCGATCTCGAAGGTGGTGAGGATCAGTACCCGGGTGCCGGCCAGTTCCTCGTCGCCGCAGATGGCGGCCGTCGCGCCGAGGCCGTCGGCGCCGGGCATGCGGATGTCCATCAGGACGATGTCGGGGCGGGTGGCGCGGGCGAGTTCGACGGCCTGGTGGCCGTCGGCGGCCTCGCCGACCACCTCCATGTCGTCCTCGGCGTCGATCAGCACCCGGAACGCACCGCGCAGCAGCGCCTGGTCGTCCGCGAGCAGTACCCGGATGGTCATGCGTGGTCCTTGTCTACTCGAACGGCACGGTCTTCCCGGCCGGCCCGGTCCGCCCGTACGGCACAGCCACCGCGACCGGCGCCGTCGTCCCGGGCGCCGGTGCGCAGCGGAAGTTCGGCGGTGACCAGGAAGCCGCCGTCGGACCGGCTGTCGGCGGTGAGGCGGCCGCCGACCGCACCGGCCCGTTCGCGCACGCCGAGCAGTCCGAAGCCGCCCTCGCCGGGGGCCGGGTGGGGCAGCAGGGCCTGCCGGGGGCGGGCGCTGGTCGGCGGGCGTCCGTTGGCGACGCTGACGGCGACCCGGCTGCCGCTGTAGGCGAGGGTGATCTCGGCGCCGGCGCCCTGGGCGTGCTTGGCGACGTTGGTCAGGGACTCCTGGACGATCCGGTAGGCGGTGAGGTCCACGCCGGGCGAGAGCGCGCGAGCCTCGCCCTCGACGGTGAGCCGCACCGGCAGGCCGGTGCGTTCGAAGGCGTTGATCAGCTCGGGAAGCCGGTCGAGGCCGGGGGCCGGTTCGAGTGGCGCGGGCTCCTCGGCTCGGCGCAGCAGGCCGACGGTGGCGCGCAGCTCCTGGAGCGCGGAGCCGGTGGCGTCGGTGATGTGGCTGAGCACCTCGCGCGCCTGGGTGGGGTGGCGGTCCATGAGGTAGACGGCGATGCCGGCCTGGGCGTTGGCGAGGGCGATGTGGTGGGCGACGACGTCGTGCAGGTCGCGGGCGATCCGGATCCGCTCGTCGGCGACCCGGCGGCGGGCCTCCTCCTCGCGGGTGCGTTCGGCGCGTTCGGCGCGTTCCTCGATGGCGGCGAGGTGGGCGCGGCGGTTGCGGATGGAGTCGCCGAGGGCGCCGGGCAGCAGGGCCCAGGCGAGGACACCGAGCCGTTGGCCGATCGGGCCGCCGCCGTCGCCGATCAGCGACGTGCCGGTGAGCAGGACGGCGGAGGCGATCGAGGCGCGCAGGGCGGTGGCGCGGTCGGTCCGGACGGCGAGGAAGTAGAGGGCGAGCAGCAGCGGGGTGGCCAGCCCGGGGGTGAGGCGGGGGGTGGTGAGGATGAGGGCCATCGTGCAGATCAGCGTGATGACGACCACTGCCCGCGGGTGCCGGCGGTGGGCGAACACGGTGACGGCGGAGACCAGCGCGATGGTGGCGCTGAGCGGCCTGAAGGAGATGACGTGGCCGGTCTGGTCGACGGTGACGCCGATGCCGGTCATCGCGATCAGCACGGCGCCGCCGACGGCGTCGAGCAGCCGGGGGTGGTCGCGGCGCAGCCGCTGCCAGGTGTCGCTCATCGTGGTGCTCTCCGGGTCGGGGGTGCCCTGGCGGCACCCTCGCCGGGTTCTGCCAGTTCGTGCCGAACCGCGCCCTGCCGGGCGGGGTGGGCCGGGTCGGGGGCCGCCGTGTGCGTGGCGGACCCCGACAGCAACGGTAACGGTAGGGATCGAACCATTGTCCGGGCCGGGGCCCGCCCCGTGGATCGGGACGGGCCCCGGCTGGTCCGCGGGGGGTCGGCCCTAGACGCCGACGGACTCCCGGACCGGGGCCGGTTCGGGGGCGGCGGTCTGCAGCTTGCTGCCCTCGACGTCGATGTCCGGCATGAGCCGGTCCAGCCAGCGCGGCAGCCACCAGGCGTGGCGGCCGAGCAGGGCCAGGACGGCCGGGACGATGGTCATCCGGACCACGAAGGCGTCGAAGGCGACGGCCGCGGCGAGGCCCAGACCCATCATCTTGATCATCGGTTCGCCCATGCCGATGAAGCCCGCGAAGACGGCGATCATGATGAACGCGGCGGCGGTGACCACCCGGGCGTTGTGCCGGAAGCCGGTGACGATGGCCTCGTCGGGCTGCTCGCCGTGGACGAAGCCCTCGCGGATCCGGGTGACCAGGAACACCTCGTAGTCCATGGCGAGGCCGAAGACCACGCCGACCATGAAGATCGGCATCATGCTCATCACCGGGCCGGTCTGTTCGACGCCGATCAGGTTGGCCAGCCAGCCCCACTGGAAGACCGCGACGACCGCGCCGAGCGCGGCGGCCACCGAGAGCAGGAAGCCGAGCGCCGCCTTCAGCGGGACGAGCACCGAGCGGAACACCACCAGCAGCAGGACGACGGCGAGGCCGACGACCACCGCGAGGTAGGGCACCAGCGCGTCGGTGAGCTTCTGCGAGACGTCGATGTTCATCGCCGTCGTGCCGCTGACCAGGACCGTCGCCCCGGTGGCCGTCTTGAGGCCGGCGGCGTGGCCGCGGATGGCCTGGACCAGGTCCTTGGTCTCCGCGGCGCTCGGGCCGGTGGACGGGACGGCGTTCAGCAGGGCGGTGTCCCCCGCCTTGTTGAACATCGGCGGGGTGACGGAGACCACGCCGGGCAGCGCGGAGACCGTCTTGGCGACCTCGCTCGCGGCGGCCTTCGGGTCGGGCGTGCCCTTGACGTCGACCATGACGGTCAGCGGCCCGTTGAAGCCGGGGCCGAAGCCCTCGGACAGCAGGTCGTAGGCGCGGCGCTGGGTGGTGGAGGTCGGCTTCGACTCGTCCCCGGGCAGGCCGAGCCGCAGGTCGAGCGCGGGGGCGGCGAGCACCCCGAGGCCGATCACGCCGCCGAGCAGCACCGCGAGCGGGCGGCGCAGCACGAACTTGGCCCAGCGGGAGCCGCCGTTCTCCTTCTTCGGCTGGACGGCGCCCTTGCGGGCCTTGCGGGGCAGCACCCGGCGGCCGATGAAGCCGAGCAGCGCGGGGACCAGGGTGAGCGCGACCAGGACGGCGATGACCACCGTGCCGGCCGCGGCCATGCCCATCTTGGCGAGCATCGGGATGCCGACCACCGAGAGCCCGGCCAGGGCGATCACCACGGTGAGCCCGGCGAACACCACGGCGGAGCCTGCGGTGCCGACGGCCCGGCCGGCCGCCTCCTGCGGGGTGCGGCCCTCGGCGAGCTCGGCCCGGTAGCGGGAGACGATGAACACCGCGTAGTCGATGCCGACCGCGAGTCCCAGCATCATCGCCAGCGTGCTGGTGGTGGAGGACAGGCCGAGCGTGCTGCCGAGCCCGGTGATCAGGGCCATGCCGAGGCCGACCCCGATCACGGCGGTGAGCAGCGGCAGGCCTGCGGCCACGAGTGAGCCGAAGGTGATCACCAGGACGACCGCGGACAGCGCCATGCCGATCATCTCGCTGCTGCCGCCGGCCTCGGGCTTGGCCATCAGCGCGTTGCCGCCGACCTCGACCTTGAGCCCGGCGTCCCGCCCGTGCTGGGCGGCCTGTTCGAGGGCGTCGGTGGCGCCCTTGGACAGCTCGCCCGCCTTCACGGAGTAGCTGACGGTCGCGTACGCGGTGGTGCCGTCCTTGGAGACGGTGTTGGCCTTGAACGGGCTGACCGCGCCGGAGACCTCGTCGGCGTGGGCGAGCTCGGCGACCGTCCGCTCCACCGCCTGCTGGTTGGGCTCGGCGGTGATCTTCTGCCCGGACGGGGCGACGAACACCAGGCGGGCCGAGGCGCCGTCGGCGTGGCCGCCGGGGAAGCGCTCGTTCATCAGGTCGAAGGCCTTCTGCGCCTCCGTACCGGGCATCGCGAAGCCGTCGTCGGGTGCGGCGGGCGCCTTGGCCGCCAGGACTCCGCAGACCGCCAGCACGGCCACCCAGAGCAGGGTCACCAGCCGGCGTCGGACGAAGGCCCAGCGGCCCAGGCGGTACAGGAACGTGGCCACGGAAGAGTGGACTCCTTCGAATCTCGGTCAGAGTGCGCACCGCGGCCGCCCCGGCGCCTTTCGGCGCGGACCGCCCGCAGCATGACCCATCCTTGACGGCCGGCCCCTCCTCCGTCGTCGTCCCTGCGCAGGCCGTTTGCGTACTGCGGACGCAGTACGGCCCCTCCCCGGACGGCGGAAGCGCATCAGCTGTGGTGGGAGCGGTCGGGCGCACTCCCGGCGGTGGCGACGGGGCGGTGGCGGCGGGGCGGTGACGGGGCAGCGGCAGGGCGGCGACGGGGCCGGGCATCGTCACCCGGGCGGGCGGCGACGACGGGCCGCGGCCCGGCGGGCGAAGTAGCGTGATGTGCCGGGCCCGACACTTTTCGTACGGTTCGGACCCATCTGACCCGATCGGTGCTGACCCCAGCCCGCCGCCGGAGGTGCCCATGGGCGTTCCAGCCGCCCGCATCGTGTTCGACGAATCCGACCGCGCGGCCGTCGCCGAGGCGGTGATCGAGATGCTCACCACCGGCGCCCTCACCCTGGGCCCGTGGACCGAGCGCTTGGAGCAGGCCTTCGCCGCCGAGCACGGCGCCTCGCACGCCGTCGCGGTGAGCAGCGGCACCGCGGCGCTGGAGGTGATCCTGCGCACGGTCGACGTCCGGGGCCGCGACGTCGTCGTACCGGCCGTCACCTTCTACGCGACCGCCGGCGCCGTCCTGCACGCCGGCGGGCGCCCGGTGATCACCGACGTCGACCCGGCCACCCTGGCGCTCTCCCCCGAGACGCTGGAGGCGGCCCTCACCCCGGATACCGCAGCCGTCGTACTCGTCCACATCGGCGGACTGATCACCCCCCGGGTCGAGGAGCTGCGCGCGCTCTGCGACCGGCACGGCGTCCCGCTGGTCGAGGACGCCGCACACGCCCACGGCAGCAGCCTCGACGGGCGCTGCGCCGGGACGTTCGGCCTGGCCGGGGCCTTCTCGTTCTACCCGACCAAGGTCACCACCAGCGGCGAGGGCGGCCTGATCCTCACCGAGTCGCCCGAGCTGCGCGACGAGGCCCGCACCTACCGCGACCAGGGCAAGGGCTCCTTCACCACCAACCACCACGTCCGGCTCGGCCACGCCTGGCGGATGAGCGAGCTCGGCGCGGCCGTCGGCGCCGTGCACCTGCGCCGGCTCAAGGAGTTCATCGAGACCCGCCGGGCCGTCGCCCGCCGCTACGACGAGGCGCTGGCCGGGCTCGACGGCCTGGAGCCGGTGCTCGAACCGTCCGGCTGCCGCGGCAACTACTACAAGTACGTGGCGCTGCTGCCGCCCGGGGTGGAGCGCGCCGCGTTCAAGCGGGCGGTCGCCGAGGAGTACGGCGTGCGGCTTTCCGGCGAGGTGTACGACCTGCCGCTGCACCTGCAACCCGTCCTCGCCCCCTACCGGCGCGGGCCGCTGCCGGTCGCCGAGGACGTCTGCGCGCGGCAGGTGTGCCTGCCGGTGCACTCCGACATGACCGGGGACGAGACGGAGCAGGTCATCGAGGCCGTCTCGGCGGTGCACCGGAGACTCGCCGGATAGCCGGGGCGGGGTCGACCCAACCAGGCGGGCGCGCCGAGGCGCTCGACACGGAGTGCGAGAAGGCGCTCGACACGGAGCCCGACAAGGAGAGAGATCGTGCGGATAGCCGTCACCGGGGGATGCGGATTCATCGGGTCACACGTCGTGGACCACCTGATCGCGGCCGGCCACGACGTCCTCGCGGTGGACACGACCGACAAGTACCTCAACCCCGACGCCGAACACGCCCGGCTCGACATCCTCGACCTCGCGGCCCTCACCTCCGCGTTGGCCGGCAGTGAAGTGGTGTACCACCTCGCCGCGATGGCCGACGTCGAACAGGTCTCCGCCGACCCGGTGCGGGCCGTGCGGACCAACATCGACGGCACCGAGGCCGTCCTGGAGGCCGCCCGGCGCAGCGGACTGAGCCGCACCGTGCTGGCGAGCACCGTCTGGGTCTACGGCGCCGCTCTCACCGACGATCAACTCGACGGCGGAGAGCAGGAGTTGGACGAGCACGTGCCGATCGAACTGGAACACAGCGGCCACCTCTACGTGGCCACCAAGCTCGCCGCCGAGATGCTGGTGCACAGCTACCGCGAGCTGTACGGGCAGCACTTCACCATCCTGCGCTACGGCATCCCGTACGGGCCCCGGATGCGCGACGAGCTGGTCGTCGCCCGGTTCGTCCAGGCCGCGCTCACCGGGCGGCCGATCACCATCGCCGGCGACGGGCGGCAGAGCCGCAACTTCGTCTACGTCGAGGACCTCGCCGACGCCCACGTCCGGGCCCTGTCCCCCGCCGCCGAGGACCGGACCTTCGCCCTGGAGGGCTCCACCGCCGTCTCGGTGCGCGACATCGCCGACACCGTCGACGACCTGCTGGGGCCGGTCTCGATCGAGCACATCGACGGCCGCAAGGCCGACTACACCGGGCGGCGGATCTCCTGCGCCCAGGCCAAGCGCCTGCTCGGCTGGTCTCCGCACACCAACTTCGCGGACGGCGTGCGGAGTTACGCCGACTGGTACCGGGCCACCGCAGCCGCCTCCGCCGCCTCCTGAGCGGGCCGCCCGATGCCGCACGCCCTGCTCGTCTCCGGCTCCCTAGGCCAGGGCCACGACGTGATGGCCCAGGCCTGCGCCGACACCCTGCGGGCCCGCGGCTGGACCACCCACACGGTCGACGCGATGGCCCTGCTCGGGCAGCGCTCCGGCGCCGCCGGGGAGGCCGTGTTCCGGCGGCTGCTCGACCTGCCCGGCGTGTACGACGCCTTCCACTTCTCGGCGTTGCGGCCCGGCGCCCGGCTCGCGCTGCTCGCCGACGCGGCCGCCCGCAGCCGGCTCGTCCCGGCGCTGCGCCAACTGGTCGCGGCGCAGCGGCCGCAGCTGGTGGTCTCCGTGTTCGCCACCGCCACCTCGGCCGTCAACCGGCTGCCGCGACGGGACTTCCGGCACTTCGTGTTCTGCACCGATGTGACGCCGCACCGGCTCTGGGTGCAGGAGGGCACCGACCTCTTCCTGGTCACCTCCGAGGTCGCCGCCTGCGCCGTGCGCCGCTACCGGCCGGACGCCGCCGTCACCGTCCTGCCCGCTCCGCTGCGGGAACCGTTCTACCGGCCGCCCGGCCGGGCCGAGGCGCGTGCCGAACTGGGCGTCCCGGCGGGCGGGCGGTGCGTGCTGCTGATGTCCGGCGCCTGGGGGCTCGGGCCGCTCGCCCGCACCGCCGCCTCGCTCGCCGCCGCCGGTCCGCACGTGCTCGCCGTCGCCGGGCGCAACCGGGAACTGGAACGGCGGCTGCGGGCCGCCGCCCGCCGGGAGCCGCGCCTGCACCCCTTCGGCTACACCGACCGGGTCCCCGCCCTGATGGCCGCCGCCGACCTCGTCGTCACCAGCTCCGGCGACACCTGCAGCGAGGCCCGCGCCCTCGGGCGGCGGCTGCTGCTGCTCGACGTCGTCCAGGGCCACGGCCGCGACAACCTCCAGCACGAGCTGGAACTCGGCCACGCCGACGTCGCCTCCGCGCACCCCGCCGAGGTGGTCCGCAACGCCCTCGCCGCCCTCGCCCGCCCAGCGCCCACCCCCTCCCCCGGCGCCACCCCGGAGCGCTGGCGCACCGGGTTCACCGCGGCCCTGGCGCAGGTGGGGCTGGCGTAGCCGAGCGCCGGGGCGAGCCATACGGGAGTCCCGGCCGGGGTGGAGCCGTGCACCCGGGCGGGGGCCGGGGCCGGAGTTCGCTACCTGGCGCATACCTGTTCCATACGAGTCCTTTACACTCTCCGAAGCCTCCGGACGGCCCCGGACAGCGGCCTCGCCCGCCGGCAGCGGCGGCCGTCCAGCCCAGGCCGGAGCACCCACCCCGGGGTGCCGCTCTCCCCGGGGACACACTCCTGCTCGAAGGAACCCCCTCGTGACCCCCGACCCGCACCGGCCGCCCGGGCCCCAGGCCGTACCGCCCCGCACCACGGCCAACCGGCTCGTCCGAGCCGCCACCCTGCTGTTCGTACCGCCGCTCGCCGCGATCTGGCTGTGGCGCTCCCGCCGCCTGCACGTCGCCGCCAAGGTGGCGCTGACCTTCTGCTGCCTGATCGGCTCGCTCTTCTGGTTGGGCGTCATCACGGGGCCGAAGCCGGAGAAGGCGCAGCCGGTCGCGGCCCCGGCGACGACCGCCGCTCCGGCTCCGACCGCTACGGCTACGGCTACGGCTACGGCCACGACGGCGGCCACCCCGGCCGACGCCGGGTCCCCGACGCCGGCCCTGAGCGCGACTCCGACTCCGAGCGCGACTCCCACTCCCACTCCGACTCCGAGCGCCGTGTCGGGTGTCATGCCCGACGTCGCCCAGCACACCGCCGGGGAGGCGCGTGCCCTACTGGTGGCGGCCGGTGTCGCAGCCGACCGGATCCAGGAGCACAGCCGCTACCTGGACCTAGCGCTGCCCGCCGACCACGACGCCTGGGTGGTGTGCGCGAACGTGCTCCAGCCCGGGAGCAAGCTGTACCCGGCGGCCTCTCCCGCGCTCCAGCTGGTGAAGCCGGGGGCTTCGTGCCCGGCGGACCGGTACGCGGCGCTCTACGCGGACGAACGCAACGACCCGTCCAGCCCGAACCACCAGGGCAACGCCGGCGGCAGTTCCACTGGCGGGTCGTCGGGCGGAACGTCGGGCGGAACGTCAGGCGGGGGCTCGGACGCGAACTCGGACGGGGCGTCGGGTGGCGGTTCCCAGGGCGGTGCCGGCGGCAGCGCCTACTACAAGAACTGCGACGCGGTGAAGGCCGCCGGCAAGGCCCCCCTGCACCGGGGCGACCCCGGGTACCGATCCGGCCTGGACCGCGACAACGACGGCGTCGCCTGCGAACGCTAGAAGACGCCGAGCAACGCCACACGGCGAAGCCCCGCCTCGGTCGAGGCGGGGCTTCGCCGTCCGCCCGGCGCTCGGCGGCGGGCGCGATGCCGTCAGCCGCGGGCGGCCCCCGGGACGGCGTGGTCGCGGAGCGGGCCGAGGGTGAGGGAGTGGGCGCGGCAGTGGCCGGCGATCAGCGGAAGGGCGGCGAGGGTGGCCCGCCAGGAGTCGGGGGCGGAGGTGCAGTCGGAGTCGTGCAGGAGGAGGGTCGCGCCGCCGGTGAGGCCGGGGCGGGCGGTCGCGTAGACGGAGGCCCCGGTCGCCTCCGCCGTCCAGTCCCGGCCCCAGGCCGTCCACAGCACCGGGCGCAGGCCCAGCCGCCGGGCGGCCAGGGCCGGGCCCGCCGTCAGCACCCCGTACGGCGGGCGGTACCAGTGCGGGCGCACCCCGCACAGCGCGGTCACCGCCTCGGTCGCGTGGCGCAGTTCGCGCAGGTCACGGGCCGGGGCCGGGTACCACTGCGGCCGGTGGTGCCAGCCGTGGACGGCCACCTCGTGGCCGCGCAGCACCAGCTCCCGGCCGAGGGCGGGGGCGCGCTCCAGCATCGAGCCCAGCAGGAAGAAGGTGGCCCGGACACCGCCCAGCGCGTCCAGCGCGTCCAGGATCTCCGGGGTGCTGCGCGGGTCGGGGCCGTCGTCGAAGGTCAGGGCGACGTGGTGCGGGTCGGCGCCGTGGCCGGCGGTTCGGCGGGCCAGCGTGCGGCGCAGCGCCGGGAGGCGCACCGCCGCCGGGGCCAGGTGCCCGAACTCCGCCGCAGCCGCCGTCACGGTCGCCGTCGCGAGCACCCGGGTGGCCGTGTTCACCGGGCTCACCCGAAGCGGGAGGCCATGCGCCGGAACACGCCCGGTGCCACGCCGTGGATCCGGGCCGGGAAGCCGAGCCAGTGCGGCACGAAGAGCCGGTCGCGCCCGGTGGTGATGGTCGCGACCACGGTGTCGGCGACCCGCTCCGCCGGGACGGGCCGTGGCCGCTCCCGCTGGTAGGGGGTGCCGCGCCGGTCGAAGAACGGGGTGTCCACCGGGCCCGGCAGCACCAGGCGCACCCCCACCCCGGTGCCGCGCAGCTCGTACCAGAGGCTCTCCGCGAACATCGCCAGCCCGCCCTTGGTCGCCGCGTACCCCGACTCGTCGCGCACGCCGACCTGGCCGGCCATCGAGCCGAGCAGCACGATCCGGCCCCGGCGGCGCTCCAGCATGCCCGGCAGGAGCAGGCGGACCAGCCGCAGCGGGGCGGCGAAGTTGACCTCGATCATCCGGTCCAGGACGTCCGAGGGGGTGTCCGCGAATGGTCCGCGCCACCCCAGGCCCGCACTGGCGACCAGCGCGTCCACCCGGCCGGCCTCCGCGAGGGCCGCCTCCGCGAGCCGGCTCGGGCCGTCCGGCTTGCTCAGGTCCTCGGGCAGGACGCGGCCGCCGGTCCGGGCGGCGACCTCGTCCAGGCGGGCGCCGTCCGTACCGGACAGCAGGGTCCGCCAGCCGGCGTCGGCCAGGCGGACGGCCGTGGCCAGGCCGATGCCGGAGGACGCGCCGGTGACGAGCACGACCGGAGGGTCGGCGGGCCCCGGCCGTCGGGGGCCCGGCTGGGCTTCGTCCGCCATCGCGCACCTGCCGCTCCGTGGGCGTGTCACCGTCCGATTTGTCCGGCAAGTCACCTTCGCACGGCGGCGCCACCCGGGCTACCGGGGCGGGACGGCCGGCTCCGCGTCCGCCTCCGGGCCCGGGCCCGGGCCCGGTTCAGGGCCCCGGTCCGCCGAGCCCGGCCGCGCGGCGGCCACCTCCGCGGACTGCCCCTCCAACTCCCCGAACCTGGACAGCAGGAAGGTGCCGCCCACCGCCACCGCGAAGCCCGCCAGCGCGCACCACTCGAACCCCGGACGCGCCGCGTCGCCCAGCGCCGCCACGCCCACCAGCGCCGGGCCGAAGGTCTCGGCGACCGTCCCGGCGGCGGTCGCGGCCGTGACCGTGCCGCGCTGAAGCGCCAGCGCGTACGCCAGGTAGCCGCCGAGGCCGCCCACCGCGAGCGCGTACGCCGCCGGGTCGGTGAGGACGGTGACCAGGCTCGACGCGTCCATCACCCGCACCGCCAGGCTCGTCACCCCGAACCCCACCCCCGCCAGCTGCCCCAGGCCGGCCGCCGCCACGGTACCGGCCCGGCGCACCAGGACGAGGGTCAGCAGCAGCATCACGGCGGTCGTCGCGAGCAGCGCCCAGTGGAACAGCGGCGGGGCGTGCTCCCGGCCCTCCCGGCCCGACCCCGACGCCAGCAGCGTCAGGCCGACCACCACGGCGACGATTCCCGTCACGTCCCCCCGGCGCAGCCGCGCCCCGAGCAGCCGGACGGCGGCGAGCGCCGTCACGGCCAGGCTCGCGTTGGTGACGGCCTGCACGAGGAACAGGGGCAGGCTGCGCAGCGCCACGATGCTCAGCGCGAAACCGACGATGTCCAGCACCGTGCCGAGCAGGAACTCCCACGACCGCGCCAGCGCGGCCAGCAGCCCCGCCCGCACCCGGTCCGCCTGCGGCGCCGACCGCGCCCCGCGCGCCTGGAACACCGCCCCGAACCCGAAGCACACGGTCGCGACCAAGGCGGTGGTGAGTCCCAGCAGCATGCCTCTCCCAGCCTCACGGGCAGCATCGATCCACCACCAGTCTGTCCCCGGGACGGCGGGGCCGCACGGGTGGAGGGGGTTGGGTGGCGACCGGGCGGGGGCGACCGGGCGGGCGGGGTCAGGGCTTGAGCGCCACGGCCGCGTAGGCGGCGGCGTCGGGGGCGGTGGCCGGCGGGTCGGTGGGGGTGGGCCGCCAGTGGGGGGTGGGGACGGTACCGGGGGCGATGAGGCTCCAGCCGTCGAAGAAGCGGGTGAACTCGGGGAGCGTGCGGGCCTGGGCGGCGGTGCCGGCGGATTCGTAGATCCGGACCAGGCCGGCGATCTCGGTCGGGGCGAAGTCGGGGGTGACATGGGTCATCACCAGGGCGCTGCCGGGGGCGAGGGCCGCTTTGAGGTGCTCGACGAGCTCGTGGGCGCCACGGGTGTCGGGGACGAAGTGCAGGAGGGCGTTGAGGGAGAGCGCGACGGGCCGGGTGAGGTCGATGGTGTCGCGCAGGCCGGGCGAGGCGAGGAGGCGGGCGGGGTCGGTGACGTCGGCCTCGACGTAGGCGGTGCGGCCTTCGGGGGTGCCGGTGAGCAGCGCCTGGGCGTGTGAGAGCACGATCGGGTCGTTGTCGGCGTAGACGACGCGGGCGCACGGTTCGACGCTCTGGGCGACCTCGTGGAGGTTGGGCGGGGTGGGGATGCCGGTGCCGATGTCGAGGAACTGGTCGATGCCGGCCCGGGCGAGGGCGCGGGTAGAACGGTGGACGAAGGACCGGTTGGCGCGGGCGGCGACGCGCAGCCAGGGTGCGACCGCGAGGGCGTGCCCGGCGGCCTCGCGGTCGGCGGCGAAGTTGGTGAAGCCGCCGAGGTAGTAGTCGTACATCCGGGCCGAGTGCGGCATGTTGAGCCGCAGGTCGACTCCGTCGTAGAGGCTCATCGCGTTCCCCCTCGGCGTCGCGGACACCTGTCGATTGGTGCCCACCGTATCCGGAGGTCGAGCGCGGACCGCCGCGCTCCAACCAGTCGGGCGATCCCATGGGATGACGATCTGTATTCGGGATGCGGCCTGGAGTGACGAGCCGGATGGACTGAGGATGGGCGCAGACAGCCCGAACCTCGAGTGGCCCGCCGAGCTGCCGGCGGCCACGGAAAGCAGGCTCGATGACGATCGACAGGGACGCCCCCGTGCGCGGGTACCGGGGAGGGCCGACGCTGGAGCGCGCCGACGGCGCGGAGTCGGACCGGGAGGCCGGTGGCGACCTCGGCCTGCGGCTGGACCTCACCTACGCGTCGTTCTGCGAGACCCATGAACCCGCTTGGCACGCTCTCGCGTTGACCAGGATAGGCGGCCAGGCGGACGCCGCACTGGTGGTCGAGGCCGTGAAGGCGGACCTGGCCCGCTGCTGGCCTCAGGTGCTGCGGTTCGAGGAGCCGGCCGCGTACGCCTGGCGGTTGGCGAACCGGCACGTCTCGGACTGGATGTCCGCCGAGGAACCGGTGGCGGTGGAGGCCGTCACCTTCGCCGCGGTGATCGGCGCGTTCAAGCAGGTCGCGAACGGGCTGCTGCACAGCGAGGCGGACGAGGTGCGGCTGTACGCGGCGATCCTCGAACTCCCGGACCGACAACGGGATGTGATCATCCTGCGGTACCTGCTGGGCCTGCACGTCAAGGTGATCGCGGCCTACCTGGGGCGGCCGGTGGCGACGGTGCACTCCAACCTGCGGCACGCGCGGGAGCGACTGGCGCGCCGGCTCGGCGTGGGCGAACTGCCCGACCGCTCGGGCGAACCGGCCGACCGAGCGGGTGAACTGCCGGACCACGCGGGTCAGCTGTGACGCCCGGGCAGGAAGCGGACCCGCCCGACGGGGCGGGCACGAGCGACAGGACGGGTACGAGCGGCGAGGCGGGTACGAGCGGCGGGGGGCGTGCGGTGGTCCACGTGCCCCGGCCGGAGCGCGCGCACGCCGAGCGCATCGCAGCACTGCGCCAGGCCCGGCTCACGGCCGCGCCGACACACCTTCCGTCGGAGTTCGAGCAGGCCGCCTTCGAACTGGGCCTGGTGGTGGCCCTGGTACTGGGCGCACCGGACGCCTCCCGGGGGCTCGACCTCCTGGTGAACGCCCGCCGGATCCAACCCGAGGGCGCGGAGGTGTTCGCCGCGCTGCTCTACGCGACCGGGAGGGAGGAGGGCGCCGAGTTCTGGTGGCGCTTCGCCGCCGGATCGGGCTGCGGCACGGCGGCGTACTGCCTGCACCTGCACCATCTGAAGCTCGGCGAGAACGACGACGCCGACTACTGGCGGGCCTGGTCGGACCAGCTGGCGGCGGCCGGACGCCCCTCCGGGCCGATGCCGTTGCGGATGACCAGGCCGCTACTGCCGGACGACGTGCGGCGCGACATCCTGTCCCGGGTCCACCACGGGCTGGCGCCGCAACTGCCGCCGCGGCTGGTCGCGGTGATCGACCGGCTGCCGTTGCAGGGCGACGAGGACGAGGAGGAGGTGCCGAGCCCGTGGGGGCTCACCTCGGGGGCGACCTCGGCGTGTTCGTGGGATGTCCGGTGGGACGGCGAGGACCCGTTGGAGTGAGCCCGCCCGCGCCTGCCCGCACTCCCCCGTTCAGGTGAGCACCGCCTGCCGGGCCGCGATGTCCGGGTCGCGGCCGCCGCCGGAGGTGACGGCCTCCGCCCCGGAGCCGGTGTGCCGGACGACGTAGTGGTGCGGCGCCATCGCCGTGTCGCGGCCGGGCAGAGCGGCGACCACCGCGTGGTGGGCGACGGCCGGGGTGAGTTCGCGGTCCGCGCTGGTCAGCCTGGCGGTCAGCCTTCCCTCGTCCAGCGCCAGCTCGATCTCCGCCCGCGCGCCGAGGGCGGCCTCCAGCAGGTCGCGAACGGCGGCCAGGTCGATCCAGGAGCCGTCGACCAGGTGCCACTCCCCGCTCCGGTCGGGGGTCGGCACGCCGCCGACGCCGGGCAGGGCGTCGAGCGGCACGGGCCCGCGGGCGGCGGCGGCCAGGACGGCGAGCAGCGCCCGCGCGAACCGGTCGGTCTCGTCCGGGTCCAGCACCTGCGGGCAGCTGATCAGGGCGAAGTCGAGGCTGCCGCTGATCCGCAGGATGGTGAACATCAGCCGGACCGGCAGCTGTGGGGCGGGCAGCCGGGTCAGTTCGGGGTCGGCGGTCGCGGCGGGTTGGGCGTCGGCGACGGCGGCGGGGATGGTCAGGCTCAGGTCGTTGACCACGACGTGGCGGGGGAACCGGCTGCCGCGCAGGTGGGCGCAGTCCTCGATGAGCCGCCAGACCTGTTCGGCGTCCAGGGTGCTGTGCCAGTAGGCGCTCAGCGAGGCCGCCTTGGCCCGGCCGATCAGCTGGTCGAGGTCGGCAGTCCCGGTGTCGAGCAGGATCAGGGCGTCCTGCGCCAGGGTGCCGACGTGGTCGACCAGGGCGGCGCGCTGACGGTTCGCGGAGAGCGCCGAGAGCGCCAGCCCGGTGCGGCCCGACCGGTGCGCGACGAGCGCGGCGAAGGCGGCGAGCAGGACGACGGACGGGCTCGCGCCGGTGCGGCGGCAGACGGCGGCGAGGTCCTCGGCGGCGGTGCGGGAGCGGACCAGGACGGCGGAGAGGTCGTGCGGGGGGCCGGTGATCCGCGCGTCGGCGAACACCACCTGCGGGCCCGCGGCGAGGCTGCGGGCCCAGTACCGCAGGGCGGCGGCCGACCTGCGGCGGCCCTGCGCGCTCCGTTCCGCGTCCGCGATCCGCAGCGGGGTCGGGGCGGTGACCGGCGGGAGGTCCTTGCCGGCGGCGAGGTCCAGCCAGTCCTGGATCAGCAGCACGGTGGCAGCGCCGTCGGCCCCCGCGTGGCAGACCACCGCGACCAGCCGCAGCAGTCGCTCCCCGTCCGTGACGAGGGTGAAGCGCAGCCGCGGGGCGGCCGCCAGGTCGAACGGAACGGCGACGTCGGCCCGACCCAACTCAGCTGCGAGCGCGTCCAGTTGGGGGTCGCTGCGGTCGCCCGCCTCGATCACGGCGACGGTGAACCGGCCTTCCGGGTGCACCACCTGGCGCTCCGGGAAGCCGTCCGCGCCGGGGCCGGCGGGGAAGGATGTGCGCAGCGACTCGTGCCGTTCGACGAGTCGGCGCAGGGCGGCCAGCCCGGCCGCCACCGAGGTGCCGTCCGGGACGGGCCAGAGCGAATCCTTGTTGATCTGCTCGGGGGCATCGCGCCCGATGCACCGGATCATGTTGTCCTGGCCGAGCGTGAGCGGCCCCGAATCGACAGCCGCACCACCGGCCGAGTCGTCGGCCGAGGCCGCGTACCGGACCTCGATCCGTCTACTGGTCTGTGTCTCGCCGTACGGGGTCACGTCGTACGCGCCTTTCGGCTCGCCGGGGAAGGGTTCAGCGGGGTGCGATCGGGACGCTACCAGCGACCTCGCACGCTGGTCCAGACCAATCGTTCACCTAACCGATGATTCGCCAATTCCTGTGTGAGACAAGAGAGTTGGCATGAACCGAACCATGACTACGGAAGGGTCAACGCGCTCAGCACGCCGAGCCTGCGGTCCAGGTCGGCGACCAGGACGGGGCGCCCCTGCGCCCGCCAGGCGGGCAGCTGCTCGGCGAGCTCCGCCCAGGCCCCGGTGAACGGCTGGGCCGCCGAGCCCTCGGCACCGGCCAGCCCGGGGCCGAGCACGAGCGCCGGGTCGGGCCCCAGCTCGGCGGCCCGGGCCCGCACCACCGCATCCGGCAGCTCGGCACCGGGCATCTGGTGGACGGTCATGTCAGGCCCGGGGGCCTCCTCGCAGACCAGCACCACCACACCGTGCCGCTCCGGCAGCGCCACCGGCGCGGCCGGCTCGTGGTGCAGCGCGGTCTGCTCGGCGAGCACCACGACCGCCCGGCGGCAGGATCCGGTGCGGTGGTAGTCGACCGCGAGGCGCAGCGCGGTGAAGGCCGCGGCGACGCCCTGGTCGCAGACCGCGAAGGCGAGCGGCGTGCCCGGACAGGATCGGCTGAGCGCCAGCGAGGACGGCGCACCCGGTCGGACGTCCGGGGTGTCGAAGGCCAGGATCAGCAGGTCGACGGGCTCGTCCTCGGCGAGCGCCTCGCGCACCAGGCCGGCGGCCAGCTCCTCGTAGGAGTGGCCGACGCCCTCGCTCAGCAGGTCCTCGCGCAGCGGCAGGCCGTAGGGGCGGACGAGGTCGGAGACGAACACCCGCAGGTCCGGGTGGAGCGAGGCCTCCGAGCGGCCGTCGAAGCGCCGCGCGAGCGCCCGGGTGATCCGCAGGCCGTGGTCGGCCACCCGGTCAGTCCTCGGGGATGACGTGTCCGGCGACGTAGTCGGCCAGCTTGGTGACCGAGCGCAGGTCGTCCTCGGTGATCTGCTCGACGTCCACCTGGATGTCGAGCGACTCCTCCAGCTCCAGGATGAGCTCGATGGTGCCGGCGGAGGTGAGGCCGAGGTCGTCGAAGAGGCAGGCGTTCTCGGGGATCTCGGGCAGTTCGCGCTTGAGGACTCGGGGCAGCAGCTCGCCGATGCCGGTGCGGATCCGCTCGCGCAGCTCGGGGTCAGTGGTCTGGACCACAGGTTCTGACATGGGTGTCCCGTCCCGTCGTACGTGGGAGAGTGGTCTGGCGTGGGAAAGACGGACGAAGCCGACGCTTCGTCAGCAGCGGACCGCCATCGCGGAGAAGGTGGCTCCGACACCGGCGGCGGCGATCAGGTAGTGGTCGCCGCGGCGCAGCAGCCCCCGCGTGGTGGCGGTGTGAAGATTGATGAGGCTGTCCGCAGCGAAACTGTGCCCCACCGACAGCACGTTGTCCAGCACCACCTTGTCGAGCGGATAGCCGATCCGGCGCGCTATCATCCGCCACGACGCCTGGTTGACGTTGTGCGGAAGCACCGCGGCCAGGTCGGAGAGGTCCAGACCGGCCTCGTCCAGGGCGGCCTCGATCGCCTCCACCATCACGTTGGGGTACTCGCGCTGGTAGCGGGCCAGGAGGTCCGCGTCCTCGGCCAGCCGGCCGTCGAACTCCGGGCGCTGGCGCACCGCGAAGGAGAGCACCCGGTGGCGCTCGCCGTCGGCGCTCACCAGACAGGCGGCCGCGCCCTCGGCGAAGATACCGGTCTCGGGCACCACCTGGGCATCCTTGGTGAAGGTCTTCTCGCCCGCCAGGATGAGCGCCAGTGCCCGCGGGTCGGGCTCGGCGGCGAGCAGCCGGCCGGCCAGGTCGATGGCCAGCAGGCCCACCGCGCACGCGTGGTGGGTCACCGTGAAGGCGTTGGCGTGCGCGAGGCCGCGCGGGGCGAGCAGGTCGTGCAGTGGGTTGAGCGGGTAGGGCACCGCCACCGGCATGCTGCGCGCGTGGATCACGAAGCGGACGTCCCGTTCGCGTCCGCGCAGCTCAGGCAGGTTGTCGAGGGCGGAGTCAAGCAGGTCGGGCAGCGTCCCGGACGGGTCCAGGCGGAGCTGGTCCAGTCCGTGGAAGCGGCGGAAGAGTCGAAGTTGACGTGGGGTCAGGCCGATCCGCTCACCAACCGCCTCGATGGGCACGGCGTGCGGGGGGAGGTGAACGGCCACTGCCTCCAGTGCTGTCACGCGGGCTAGTATTCCGACGCCCGCCGGGTCGCACAAGTGATCTCGGGCCCCTTCACCATCGCGTTCGTCTCCGAGGCCGCCGAATCCGCCTCCTGGGCGGGCGCGTTCACCCCCGTGCCGTCGAGCAGGTGGGAGACCCCCTTCGATGTCCGATGCCATTTCTCACACGTCGTCCGACCGTGAACCGCACCGCCCCGCCGCGCCGTTGCACCCCGAGCTGGTCGCGCTGCTGGTCGAGGCCGCCGGAGCGCCGGCCGGCTGGGCCGACCGGCTGACCCCGGACGCCCGGCTGGACGGCGACCTGCTGCTCGACGAGGGCGAACTGGCCGCGCTCGCCGGGCGCCTGCGCGAACGCTTCGGCCCGGCGGCCGACCTGGCCCGGCTGCGCGCCGGGCTGGACCTGGCCGCCCTGGAAGCGCTGACCGTCGCCGACCTGCAGAAACTGATCCCCGAGGAGGGTGCGCGATGACCCGGTTCCTGCTGGTGATGCCCCCGTTGACCGGCCACGTCAATCCCGCGGCGGGCATCGCCGCCGAGTTGACCGCGCGCGGACACGACGTCGCCTGGACCGGCACCGAGTCGGTGCTGCGCCCGCTGCTCGGTCCCGGGGCCCAGGTGCTCGGCACCGGCACCCGGGCGTTCCGGGCGCAGGGCGGGCACGGGCTCGCCGCGCTGCGTTCGCTCTGGGAGGGCTTCATCGTCCCGTACGCGCGGTTCACCGCGAAGCCGCTGGACGCGATCGTGCGGGAGTTCCGGCCGGACGTCCTGCTCGTCGACCAGCACACCCCGGCGGGCGCGCTGGCCGCCCACCGGCACGGCCTGCCGTGGGCGAGCTTCGCGCCCGGGGCGATGGAACTGGGCCGCCCGTACCGGGCGCTGCCGCAGGTGGAGGCCTGGATGACCGGCCTGCTGCGCGGGTTGTGGGAGCGCGCCCGGCTGCCCGTGCAGGAGTACGTGGACCCGCGTTTCTCCCCCGCCCTGGTGCTGGCGACCACCGGTCCCGCGCTGACCGGTGACGACGCGCCGCCCCCGCACCACGCGCTGGTCGGGCCGGTCCACTCCGTTCGGCCGGCCGATCCGGACTTCCCGTGGGAGCGGCTGCTGCCCGGGCGCCGGCGGGTGCTGGTCACCATGGGCACACTGGCCGGCGAGCTGGGCGCGGACTTCCACGCGCGGGCCGCCCGGGCGCTGGAGCTGTGCGGCGACGACGTGCAGCCGGTGTTCGCCGCCCCGCGCGAGCTGCTGCCCGAACTGCCGCCGCAGGCCGTCGCGGTGGACCGGGCGCCGGTGCTGGAGCTGATGGCGCGCGGCGCGCTGGACGCGGTGCTGTGCCACGGCGGGATGAACACCGTCGGCGAGGCCCTGACGCACGGCCTGCCGCTGGTCACCGCACCGATCCGGCACGACCAGCCGTTCGTCGCGGCGCAGGTGGCGGCGGCCGGGGCGGGGCTGCGGGTGCCGTTCGCCCGGGTGACGCCGGAGCGGCTGGCGCGGGCCCTGCGGGCCGTGCTGGACACGGCCGACTACCGGCGCAACGCGGTTCGGGTCGGCGAGGCGCTGCGCGCGGGCGGCGGGGCGGCCACTGCCGCGGACCGGCTGGAGGCCCTGGCGGCCCGAGCCGGGCAGGACTTCCGACAGCCGCTGCCGGGGACCCTGTAGCAGACCGGAAGATCAACGTCCATTGGTCTAGGCCATTGTCTCCGGGCTTGAGTTCGGCCTAGGGTGGCGCCCAGCACCGCCTTCGCAGGTGCCGAGCACCGCCTTCCCAGGTGCCGTGGCAGCCCATCCCCGCACGGGAGTTCCGGTTGATCGAGACCACGGGACTGCGCAAGTCCTATCGCAAGAAGACCTCCCGCAAGAGCGGCGAGAACCCCACCGTCGACGCTGTGCGCGGCATCGACCTGTCCGTCGACGCGGGCGAGATCTACGGTTTCCTCGGGCCCAACGGCGCCGGGAAGACCACCACCCTGCGCATGCTGGCCACCCTGATCCGCCCGGACGGCGGTCAGGCCAGCATCGCCGGGGCCGACCTCTTCACCGACCCGGCCGGTGTACGCCGCCGGATCGGCTACGTCGCCCAGGGCGGCGGCACCACCGACACCGTCAGCGCCCGCGAGGAGCTGGTGCTCCAGGCCCGGATGTACGGCGTCGCCAAGGCGCAGGCCGTCCAGGCCGCCGAGGGCGCGCTCAAGGCCTTCGACCTGGCCGAATTCGGCGACCGCCCGTGCGCCACCTACTCCGGCGGCCAGCGCCGCCGGGTGGACATCGCGCTCGGCGTCATCCACGAGCCCCGGGTGCTGTTCCTGGACGAGCCCACGGTCGGGCTGGACCCGGCCAGCCGGGCGTACGTGTGGGAGGAGATCCGCCGGCTGCGCACCGAGGGCATGACCGTCGTCGTCACCACGCACTACCTCGACGAGGCCGACGCCCTGTGCGACCGGGTCGCGATCGTCGACCACGGCCAGGTGGTGGCCGAGGGCACGCCCGAGGTGCTCAAGCGCGAGATCTCCGGCGACGTCGTGCTGCTCGGGCTGGAGCCCGGAGAGGGCGTCGCCGAGCGGGCCGCCGAGGTGCTGCGCCCGCAGCCGTACCTGCACCGGCTGGAGTTCAGCGGGGAGGACGGACTGCGGCTCTACCTGGAGGACGGCGCGGCGGCCATCCCGCAGCTGCTGCGCGCGCTGGACGGGGCGGGCGTGACGCCCGGCACCGTCCAGCTCCAACGCCCCAGCCTGGACGACGTGTTCCTGGCCCGCACCGGCCGTTCGCTCCAGCAGTCCTGATCCGCCCATTCCTGGGGAGACCATGAAGCTCGCCCGCGACACCTGGCTGGTCTTCCAGCGCCAGGTGCTGCTGATGATCCGCACCCCGATCTGGATCGCCGTCGGGATCATCCAGCCCGTGTTCTACCTGCTGCTGTTCGCCCCGCTGTTGAAGAAGGTGCTCGCCCCCGACGGTGCCAGCAGCTACGCCGACGCCTACCAGGTGTACGTGCCGGGCCTGCTGGCGGTGCTGTGCATCTTCGGCGGGCTGTTCACCGGCTTCAGCCTGCTCGGCGAGCTGAGGGCCGGCATCATCGAGCGCTCCCGGGTGACGCCGGTGAGCCGGCTGGCGCTGCTGCTCGGGCGGGCGCTGCGGGAGATGGTGGCGCTGCTGGTGCAGGCCGTCCTGATCACCCTGATCGCGCTGCCGTTCGGGCTGCGGGTGAGCCCGCTGAACCTGCTGCTCGCCTACCTGCTGCTCGGGCTGCTGGCGCTGATGACCTCGGCGATCTCCTACGGCATCGCGCTGATGGTACCGACGGACGCGGCGATGGCACCGGTGGTGAACACCATCGCGCAGCCGATCGCGCTGCTCTCGGGGGTGCTGCTGCCGCTCACCCTGGCGCCGCACTGGCTGCAGCAGACCGCCAAGTGGAACCCCTTCTACTGGGCGGTGGAGGGCATGCGCGCGCTGTTCTCCGGCCACCTCGGGGACAGTGCGGTGTGGCAGGGCCTGCTGGTCGTCGTGGTGATGACCGTGCTGTCGGTGTACTGGTCGGCCCGGTTGTTCTCCACCCGGGTGCGCTGAGACACGACGCACGAGGACGGGGACACGTGCACGAGGAGGGGCCCGGCTCACGAGCCGGGCCCCTCCTGCTGTTGCGAGCGTCGTTCAGGAAGCGATCGCCCGGGAGGCGATGAACGCTGCCAACTTTGCCACACCGTCGATAATCTGAGTCTGTGTCAGCGAACTGATCGAGAGCCTCAGGCGGTGCTCCCCGCCGCCCGCCGGGTAGAACGGCGCCATCGGCGTCCACAGCACCCCGTACCCGCGGGCACAGCGCTCCATCGCCGCGTCGTCGGCGGCGAACGGGACGGTCAGCACGGCGAAGAAGCCGCCCTCGGGCCGGTTCCAGGACACGCCCGAACGGCGCCGCTCGGAGGCCGGGAAGTGCCGGTCCAGCTCCCGCAGCAGGGTGTCCATGCCCGCCGCGTAGTGGGCCGTGGCGGCGGCGTTGGCGGCGCGCAGCCGGCAGTCGTGGCGCAGCAGCATGCCGCCGATGACGGCCTGGCTGAGCGCGGGCGTGTTGACCGTCGTCATGCTCTTCAGCTTGGCCAGTTCGTCCGCCAGCAGGGTGCGCCGCCCGCCGGGGCCGGCCACCTCCTGGTCGGCCACGACGTAGCCGAGGCGGGCGCCGGGGAAGCAGGTCTTGGCGAAGGAGCCCAGGTAGACCACCTGGCGGCGGCGGTCGAGCGCCTTGAGCGTCGGCCGCTCCCCCGGGTCGCGGGCGAAGAAGCCGTACGGGTTGTCCTCGATGACGAGCAGGCCCTCCTCGGCGGCCGTCTCCAGCAGCCGGGTGCGGGCCGCGACGGGCATGCTGGTGCCCGAGGGGTTGGCGAAGTCCGGGACGACGTAGAGGGCGCGCGGGCGGCGGCCCTCCGCCCGCACCGCCCGGGCGGCGGCGCGCACGGCCTCCGGGTCGGGGCCGCCGGATGGGCCCTCGGGGACGGGGAGGGTGGTCAGGTCGAGCAGCCGGGCGGCGCCGGTGACCCCGACGTAGCAGGGCGAGCTGACCAGCAGGACGTCGTCCGGGCCGGCGCACAGCGCGCGCAGGGTGAGCAGCATGCCCTCCTGGGCGCCGACCGTCAGCACCAGGGCCTCGGGGGCCACCGCCAGGCCCTCGTCGTTGGCGAGGGTGCGGGCGACCAGGTCGGCGATGATCCCCTTGGTGGGGCCGTACTGGAACAGCGCGGTGCGCACGGCGTCCCGGTCGAGGCCGCGGGCCGCCAGGTGGGCGAGGTAGGTGTCCAGGTAGGCGGGGACGTCCTCGGGTTCGAAGAAGCCCTCGTAGGGGCGGCCGGGGGCGAAGGAGACGGCGTCGGGGTAACGGGTGGTGACCTCGTTGAGGAAGGTCATCGCGTCCAGCAGCGGGTCGGCCAGGCTGGCGTGCAGGTCGGCCAGGGGCAGGGGCTCGGGCGCGCTCACCGCAGGGCCTCGCGCAGCCGCTCGGCGGCGTAGCGCTGGGCGTCGGCGGCCGCGTCCAGGGTGCCGGTCATGGCGAAGAAGCCGTGCGGCATGCCGGCGTAGCGGCGGCTCTCCACCGGGACGCCGGCCGCGCGCAGCGCCTCGGCGTACTGCTCGCCCTCGTCGCGCAGCGGGTCGTACTCGGCGGTGATGACGGTCGCGGGCGGCAGTCCGGCCAGGCCGGGGGCGCGCAGCGGGGAGGCGTGCGGGTGGGCGCCGTCGGCGGGGTCGGCCAGGTAGTGGCCCCAGTACCAGGCCACCGAGCGGCGGTTGAAGAGCATCGGGTCGTCGTGCTCGCGCAGCGAGGGGGTGTCGGCGGCGTGGTCGGTGTTCGGGTAGACGAGCAGTTGGTGGCGCAGGGCCGGGCCGTTCTCGTCGCGGGCGATCAGGGTGAGGGCGGCGGTGAGGTTGCCGCCGGCGCTGTCGCCGCCGACGGCGAGCCGACCCGGGTCGACGCCGAGCTCGCCGGCGTGTGCGGCGAGCCAGTACAGCGCGGCGCGGCAGTCGTGGACGGCCGCGGGGAAGGGGTGTTCGGGGGCGAGCCGGTAGCCGACGGAGGCGGTGACGCAGCCGGCCGCGTTGGTCAGCCGGCGGCAGATCGCGTCGCTGGTGTCCGGCGAGCCGAGGGCCCACCCGCCACCGAACAGGTACAGCAGGGCCGGTAGTTGACGGCCGGGCGGCTCGGGGCGGTAGAGCCGCAGGGCGAGTTCGCCGCCCGGGCCGGGGATGCGGTGCTCCTCGACGGCGGCGACCGGCTCGGGGCTCCCGGCCGCGGCGCGGATGTCGGCGAGGTCGGCGGCGCGGGCCTCGGCCAGGGTGAGGGTGTAGAGCGGCGGCGCACCGCTGCTCGCGCGCCGGGCGCGCAGCGCCTCGGCCTGGGGGTGCAGGGGCATGGGTGGTCCCGTTCGGTACAGATCCGGTGCGGAGGCGTCGGCGGGCGGACTCAGTGCCTGAGGACTTCAGGATCCAGGGGTCCATGGGCCTGAGGGCACGAGGGCCTAGCGGTCGGCTTCGACGTAGACGGTCTCGTCGGTGCGGAACGCGGTGTCGAGGTCGGCGACGTCGGGGCGGGCGCCCTGGCGGTAGGCGCAGTGGCGGATCCGCTCGGGTTCGAAGCCGGCGAGGGTGAGGACGTGGCGCAGCTCGTCCAGGTCGTAGATCCACTGGTGCCCGTAGTGGCGGAAGATCTGGTTGACCAGGAAGGCCGGGCGGGCGGGCATCGGCGGGCCGAAGCCGAGGGTGGTGAGGCGGCGGCGGTGCTTGGCGAGGAAGCCGTCCCCGTTGGCGTAGCCGGCCAGGTAGCGGGCGAGGTCCGGGGTGGTGAGGCGCAGCACGCCGCCGGGGCGCAGGACGCGGCGCACCTCGCGCAGCCAGCCGACCGCGACCGGCATGGTGACGTGCTCGATCAGGTGCTCGGCGTAGACCCAGTCGACGCTGGCGTCGGCGAAGGGCAGCGGCCGGCCGATGTCGAGCTGGGTGAACCAGCGGTCGCCGTCGACCCGGTAGAGGGTGCCGGGTTCGGTGGCGGCGCCGGGGCTGCGCAGGGTGGTGAGGTCGGTGCCGAGTCCTTCCGGGTGGGCGGTCCGGAAGGCGGCGAACTCGATTCCGGTGAGGCCGAGTTCGCGGAATCCGGCGTGGTCGCGGGGCAGCCCGCCGGGGTGCGCTTCGAGCGTGTCGCAGGTGGCGACCTGCTCGCTGAAGGCGTCCAGGCGGGTGGCGAGGCCATCGGGGTCGTCCCAGTCCCAGCCGGGGAAGGGGTCGTTGCGTTCGGTCTCGGGGGTCGGTTCGGTCATCTGTTGTTCTCCATCCAGTACGGACAACGTGGTGCAGGCGGTGCGCGGTTCAGCCGGCCGGGCAGGGCCAGGGGGCGAGGGCCGTGCGGTCCAGGTCGGCGAGCCGGGGGCGGCCCAACAGGGCCATGGTGTGCTCCAGTTCGTCGCGCAGCAGGTCGAGGACTCGGTGCACACCCGCCTCCCCCTCGGTGGCGAGGCCCCAGAACACCGGACGGCCGACCAGGACGGCGCGGGCGCCGAGGGCGAGCGCGACGGCGATGTCGGCGCCGGTGCGCACCCCGCCGTCGAGCAGCACCGGCAGGTCGGCGGGTACGGCGTCGACGACCTCGGGCAGTGCGGCCAGGGAGGGCAGAGCGCCGTCGAGTTGCCGCCCGCCGTGGTTGGAGACCACGACGGCGTCGGCGCCGTGCTCGGCGGCGAGCCGGGCGTCCTCGGCGGTCAGGATGCCCTTGAGGACCAGCGGCAGCCGGGTGCGGGCGCGCAGCCAGTCGAGGTCGGCCCAGGTCAGGGTGGGGTCGAACTGTTCGCGGGCGTGCTCGGCGATGCCCGAGCCGCCGTCCGTCGCGCGGTGGCTGGCGGACATCAGGTCCTGGTCCAGGTTGACGGCGCGGACGGCGGGCGGGATCGCGAAGCCGTTGCGCAGGTCGCGCAGGCGGCGGCCGATCCTGGGGGCGTCCACGGTCAGGACGAGCGCGCGGTAGCCGGCCGCCTCGGCGCGTTCGACCAGGGCGGCGAGCGCGGCGCGCTCGCGCAGCCAGTACAGCTGGAGCCAGAGCGGACCGGTGGCGGCGGCCGCGATCTCCTCCAGGGTGCGGCTGGCGAACATGCCGGCGACCAGCAGGGCCCCGGCGCGGCCGGCGGCGCGCGCGGTGGCGGTCTCGCCCTCCGGGTCGACCAACCGGTGGTAGGCCATCGGGGCGATGCCGACCGGCAGGCCGAGCGGCGCGCCGAGCAGCGTGCTCGCGGGCGAGCAGTCGGAGACGTCGACCATCGTGCGCGGGCGCAGTGCATAGCGCGCGAACATTTCCCGGTTCGCCGCCACGGTGCGTTCCGTGCCGCTGCCGCCTTCGATGAAGTCCCATATTTCCGGGGAAAGTTGCGCGCGCGCGGCGCGCTCCATCCCGGCCAGCGTGAGTTCTCCCACGGGCATCCTCGATTCCGGGCGGCCACGCGTGGACCAGCCCCGGTTCCGCAGCGTAGGAGCAACAACCACATTGGTATAGACCTTGATTTGACCAAACGTCTGTGCAATCGTCTGGCAACGGAATTGACCGTTTTGGTTGTGAACGGCGTCCATGTCAAATCCCCTCACTTGTGTGGAGCGGTGTTGACCGGCATTTCCCCCTCTTCACTTCCGCCTTCCTCACCGCCGCACGCCGACGCCCCGGACGCCTGGGTCGACCGGCTGTTGCTGGCCGGTCCTGGAGGCGAGGAGTGCCTGCATCTCGGCGTACCACTCGACCGGGACGCCCTGCGCGCCCTGGTCGACGAACAGGCCGCGCACCTCGCCGCGGCCGGACTCGGCCCCGGCGGCACGGCCGCGCTACGGCTGCCGCCCTCGGTGGCGTTCGTCACGGTGCTGCTGGCGTGCTGGCGGCTCGGCGCCCAAGTGGCGCTGCTCGACCACCGATTGACGGACCACGAGGTCGACGCGGCGGTGGCGCGGCTGGCCCCGCAGGTCCTGGTAGGCTCCGCCCACCGGCCCGCGGCGGCCCTGCGCGGCTTCTCCGAGGTCGAGCCGGTGGCCGTCCGGCTGCCGGAAGGGCGCCCGGCCCGCACCGGGCACGCGCTGATCCAGCTCAGCTCCGGGTCCACCGGCCCGGCCAAGGTCATCGCCCGCACGGCCTCCGACCTGCTCCGCGAACTCGACTGCTACCACAGGCTGGTGGAGTTCCCCGGCGAGGGCGAGCGGGTCGTCCTGCTGTCCTCCGTGGTGCACGTGCTCGGCCTGGTCGGCGGACTGCTCAACAGTCTGCACGCCCGGGCCTCGCTCACCGTGCCCGAGCGGATGACGGCGGCGGGCATCCTCGCCGCGGTCGCCGCCGGCGACCGGCCGACCACCGTCATCGGAGTGCCCTTCCACGCCGAACTGCTGGCCGGCGCCGTCACTCCCCCGGCGCTGCCGGGGCTGCGGCGGATGATCGTGGCCGGCGAGCTGGTCCGCCCGGGCCTGCCCGCGCTGTTCGCCGACCGCTACGGCGTCCCGCTCGGCACCATGTACGGGATGACCGAGACCGGGGTCATCGCCACCGACCTGTCCGGCACGCTCCACCCGGCCAAGCAGCCCGTCCACGGGATGCGGCTGCGGCTGGTCGCGGGCGAGCTGCGAATCGGCGCGGAATCCTCGCCCTACCCGGGGCTGGACGACCCGACCCGCTGGTCGGACGGCTGGCTGCACACCCGCGACGCGGCCGAGCTCGACCCGGCCACCGGCCTGGTCACCGTCCTCGGCCGCCTGGACTCGCAGGTCTCGATCGGCGGCCTCAAGGTCGACCTCACCGAGGTCGAGCAGACGCTCACCGCGCTGCCCGAGGTCCGCGAGGCCGTCGTGGTCTTCGAGGACGGCGCGATCGAGGCCTACCTCGCCACCGAACCCGACGCCGACCTCGCCCTCATCCAGGACGGGCTGACCCGCCGGCTCGCCGCCTACAAGCGGCCGCGACGGCTCGCCCTGCTGCCCCGACTCCCCCGTACCGCCACCGGAAAACTCCTGCGCGACCCGGCCGCCCTGCGCAGCACCGCCACGGCCGCCGCGCTCTGATCCACCGCACGCACCCCGACAAGGAGCCACACCATGCAGGACCGCGTCCGCGAGTTCGTCCTCGCCTCGCTCACCGAGATGCAGTACGACGTCTCCGAGGTCACCGGGGACACCGACCTCGGCCCGGCCGGGCTGGACCTCGAATCGCTCGCGCTGGCCGAGCTGTCGGTGCAGGTCGAGGACGAGTTCGGGATAAAGTTCGACCTCGACGAGATGGAGACCACCGCGCTGATGACGCTCGACGAGTTCACCGCCGACGTCGTCAAGCGGATCGCCGCCAGCACCACCGCCGCCACTGCCACCGCCACCGCCGGCAGCCCGGCATGAGCGGCTCCGCCCTCCCCGACCGGGCCGAGGTCCGCGCGATGCTGGCGGCGTTCGGGCAGCGCGCCGCCGACACCGTGCCCGACGACCTCGGATCGCTCGAACTCACCTGGCTCATAGCCGAGTTCGAGCAGCGCTACGGCATCCAGGTGGACCTCGACGACGACCGCTTCGGCGCCGTCCGGACGGTCGACGACGCCACCGAGCTGCTGCGTTCGGCCGTCCTGGCCGAACGTGTGGGCGCCCGGCCATGACCACCGGCGCGCCCTCCGCACACCGGCCGCGCGGCCGGCCGGTGGTCACCGGGCTCGGCGTGCTCAGCGCCGCCGGGCGCGGACTCGGCCCGCTGACCGAGGCCGCCGCCCACGGCAAGACCGCCTTCGGCCCCGTCACCCGCTTCGACGTGAGCGCCCGCCGCGCCACCCGGGCCGCCCTGCTGCCCGACGACGTGCCGCTCGCGCACACCTTCCCGCTGGCCCGCGCGGTGCTCGACGCCGTCGGCCAGGCCTGCCGCCAGGCCGGACTGACCGCCGCCGACGGCGCGGACACGCCCGTCCTGCTCGCCCTGCACAGCGACGAACGGACCAGGGGCACCGCCGACGCGGTGGCCGCCGGCGTCCGCGCCGCCTGGGGCACCGCGGGCGTCACCCGGGTGTACACCGGCGCCTGCGTGGCAGCCGCGACCGCCGTCGCGGACGCCGCGGCGCTGGTCGCCACCGGGCGGCACGAGCGGGTCCTGGTCGCGGCCGGGCACCTGGTCGAGCCGGGCGTGTTCGCCGTCTTCGACGCCGGCCGCGCGCTGGCCCGGGACGGCGAGCTGCGCCCGTTCAGCACCGGCCGCACGGGCACCCTGCTCGGCGACGCGGCCGCCGCCGTGGTGGTCGAGGCCGCCCCGGCCGCCGAACGGCGCGGCGCCACCGCCCTCGCCCGGCTGGCCGGCTGGGGCCGCGCCGGGGACGCCCACCACGTGTGCCGCCCCGAACCGGACGGCGCCGGAGTCGCCCGGGCCGTCGAGGCCGCGCTCACCCGCGCCGGCGTCGCCCCGGCCGAGGTCGGCTACGTCAACGCCAACGGCACCGGCTCCACCCTCGCCGACCAGGCCGAGGCGAGCGCGCTGCGCCGGGTCTTCGGCGCGCACACCGCCGAACTCCCGGTCAGCTCCAGCAAATCCGTCCACGGGCACGCTCTGGAAGCCTCCGCCCTGCTCGAACTCGCCGTCACCATCGGCGCGTTGGGCACCGGCCTGCTCCCGGTCAATGCCGGCTGGCTCGGCCCGGACCCGGACGTCGGCCTGGACCTCGTCCTGGACGGCCCCCGCGCCGCCCGCCCCCGCTACGCACTCAGCCTCAACTCCGCCTTCGGCGGCGCCAACACCGCCCTGCTGGTGGCCCCCGCATGACCGGCCACCGGCCCCCGCCCGCCGTTCGACGGCGCCGACCCCGTACCCCGGCACCCACACCATGACCACCGACGCCACAGACCCCGACGCCACAGCGCCCGACGCCACGAGCTTCGGCGCCGCACCCGCGCCGGCCGCCGCCCGGCTGCGGGTCCTCGCCGAGGCCCGCCGACCCGACCCCGGCTCGGCCGACCCCGACCTGGCCGGCCCGCCGCCACCGCTGCCCGGCTTCGCCGCCTCCGGCTTCAACCCGCTGGTCGCCGACACCGCCGACCGCTGCCTGCGCGCCCACCACGGCGCCCCGCCCGCCCCCGGGCGGACCGCACTGCTGCTGGCCAGCGCCGGCGGCGACCGCGCCACCGCGCGGGCCATCGACCGGAGCGCCGAACCCGGACGACGCCCCGCACCCCTGTTGTTCTTCCAGTCCAACCCCAACGCCGTCCTCGGGCACATCGCCGCCCGCTGGGGCCTGACCGGCCCCGTCGTGGCGATCAGCCCGGCCCGCGCCGTCCCCGGGCAGGTGCCCTCGGACGCGCTCGACCTCGCGGCGCTGCTCCTCGCGGACGGCGACGCCGACCAGGTGCTGGTCATCGCCGCCGAACCGGGCGACGACGGACCGGGCGGGGCCGCCGGACACGCGGTGGCCGTCCTGGTCACCGGCTGACGTCCCGGTCACCGCCTCAGTCACCGACCGAGTCACCGACTGAACCGTCCGGCCACCGCCGGCCGTACCCACGAACGAGGCCCGACGACTGAAGCAGCCGCACCCGGCAGACCAGCACCCGGCCCCGTCACCCACCCAGGCCCCGTCGCACCCGCCGACAGCCCACCGACACCCGCCGACACCCTTCGCCGCCCGCGCGACCGCCCGACCCACGCCAACCGATCAGCCGCCCGGGCCGTCTCCGGCCCCGAGGGAGGGATCCACCCCGTGACCATCCGCAGTGTCCGCAGCCTGATCGCGGACGACCCCGACGTGGGCGCCGGCAACGTCCTGACCGCCCGGCTCGCACTCGGCTTCGGCCTCGACGAACCGCTGCTGACCTTCGACACCCCGGTGGACGACCACCCCGCCTGGCGACCGCTCACCCTGCGCGAACTCGACCGCGCCGTCCGGGCCCGCGCCGCCGCGCTGCACGCCCTCGGCATCACCCGGCGCGACCCGGTGGTGGTCTTCGCGAGCGACGCCGCCGACCACGTGCTCGCCTTCCTCGCCCTGACCCGGCTCGGCGCCATCCCCGCGCTGCTCAACCCCAACGTGGACGGCGAGCGGGCCGCCCGCTACATCGCCCGCCTCGGCGCCGTCGGCGTCCTCGCCGACCCGGCCCACCTGGCCGCGCTGGCCGGCCATGACCCCGGCGCGCCGCTGCTGCCCGAGATCTCCACCCTCGGCGCGGGCGACCCGGACGCCGCCCCCGAGCCGTACCGGCACTGGTCCGGCGACCCGGTGGCGATCACCCACTCCTCCGGCACCACCGGAATGCCCAAGGCCGTCGTCCACTCGCACGCGAGCCTGTACGCGGCGATCCGCCACCGGCTGCGGCTGCCCCGCCCGCAGGGCCAGGACCGGATGCTCAGCGCACTGCCCGCGCCGCACGCCGCCACCCTGATCGCGCTCAACCTGGCGCTCAGCTCGCACACCGAACTCGCCGTGCTGTCAAGGCAGTCCGGCGCCGGGGTGCTGGACGCGATCGAGCAGTGGCGGCCCACCGGGGTGATCGGCTTCGCCGCCACCTGGGCCGAACTCGCCCACCACGACCTCGCCGCCCGGGATCTCGCCACCGTCGCCCTGTGGTGGAACACCGGCGACTGCGCGCACGAGGTGCACATCCGCCGCCTGATCGCCACCGGCAGCCGGGAGTCCGTCACCCGCGCGGGCCGCACCCGGACGCCGGGCTCGCTGTTCGTCGACGGCCTGGGCTCCACCGAGATGGGCCACTCGCACTTCTTCATCACCCACGGCCCCGGCACCGAGCGCTACGGGCGCTGCGTCGGGCGCCCGCACGCCTTCGTCGACTGCGAGGTGGTCGGCCCGGACGGCGAGCCGCTCGGCCCCGGCGAGGTCGGCGAACTCGCCACCTCCTCACCGACCCTGGCACTCGGCTACTGGAACGACTCGGCCACCACCTTCCGCACCCGGATCCGCGGCCGCTTCCTCACCGGCGACCTGATGTACCGGGACGGGGAGGGCTACTACTACCACGTCGACCGGGCCGTCGACTCGGTCGAACTCGGCGACGGCAAGCGGCTGTTCACCGCCATGTCGGAGGAGCGGGTGCTGGCCGCCCGCCCGGACGTGGCGGACTGCACGGTGGTCGCCGTGCGGGACGGCGAGCGCGTGGTCACCGACGTGCTGCTGATCCTCACCGCCGACGCCGACCCGACCGCCGACCGGACCAAGGACGTCATCGCCGCCCTGGACGAGGCCGCCGCCGCGACCGTACGCCAGGTGCTGGTCGTCTCCGGGGACGACATCCCGCTCGGCCCCACCGGCAAGGTCCGCAAGGTACTGCTGCGCCAGCGCTACCTCGACGCCGCGGCCGGTGCCCGATGACCCGCCGCGAGGGCGCCGTCGTCACCGGCCTCGGCCTGGTCTCGCCGCTCGGCCGCAAGCCCGCCGAGGTGTTCGACGCGCTCAACGCCGGGCGCTCCGGACTGACCGCCGTCCCCGAGGGCCACGCCGCGCACGGCTGGCTGCCCGCCGCCGGGATCGCCCCCGCCGTGGACGGCCGCGAGGTGCTGCCGCCCACCGAGACCCGCTGCGTGGACCGCTTCGTGCTGCTCGCCCTGGCCGCCGCCGACGACGCGCTCGCCGACGCCGGCCTGGTCGTCGGCCGGGACGCCGACCCGCACCGCACCGCCGTGGTGCTGGCCACCGGCGGCGGCGGACTGGAGACCTTCGAGCAGCAGTCGCACCGCCGGCTGGAACGCGGCCGCCCCGGCGTCAGCCCGTACCTGCTGCCGGGCATGCTCTCCAACATGGCCACCGCCCGGATCGCCATCAAACACGGCATCCGCGGCTACAGTTCGGCCGTGGTGACGGCCTGCGCGGCCGGTGCCCAGGCCGTCGCCGAGGGGCTGCGGCTGATCCGCTCCGGCGACGCGGACGTGGTGGTGTGCGGCGGCACCGAGTCCTCGCTGCACCCGACCATCGCCGCCGCCTTCACCAACGCCCGTGCGCTTGCGCAGGGTTGGGAGGATCCGGAGCAGGCGAGCCGACCCTTCGACACCCGCCGCAACGGCTTCGTGCTCGGCGAGGGCAGCGCCGTCCTCGTCCTGGAACGCGCCGACCACGCCGACGCCCGCGGCGCCGCCGGGTACGCGGACGTCATCGGCTGGGGCGCCTCGACCGACGCCCACCACCCGACCATGCCCCGCCCCGACGGCTCCGGCGCCGCCGACGCGATGCGCTCCGCGCTCGCCAACGCCGGCCTGGCACCGGGCGACATCGACTACGTGAACGCCCACGGCACCGGCACCAAGCTCGGTGACGTGGCCGAGACCGCTGCCCTGCGCGCCGTCTTCGGCGCGCACCCGCCCGCGGTCAGCTCCACCAAGGGTGCCACCGGCCATCTCCTCGGCGCCGCGGGCGCGTTGGAGGCGGCGGTGACCGCCCTGGCGGTGGCGAGGGGGACGCTGCCGCCGACACTCAACCTGACCGACCCCGACCCGGCCTGCGACCTGGACCACGTCCGGGGTGGGGCCCGGTCCGCACCGGTGCGCGCCGCGCTGAGCAACGCCTTCGCCTTCGGCGGCCACAACCTCAGCCTGATCCTCGGCCCGGCGTCCACCCGGGCCGCCAAGTAGCGCGCCGATCCACGCCCTTCCATCCCTCCGGGGGAGATCCCGTTGTCCATCCAGTCCATCACCCACGTCGAGTTCCACTGCGCGGACGCCGACAAGACCGCGGCCGGGCTCTGCGCCGACTTCGGCTTCGCCGCCGACGCCCCGGAGACCGCACCGGACGGCGCCCGCACCATCCGGCTGCGCCAGGGCTCGATCCGGATGCACCTGGCCTCCGCCGCCGACCCCGACCACCCGGTGGCCGGCTTCGTCGCCCGGCACGGGGACGGCGTCGCCGCCCTCGCCCTCGCCTGCACCGACCCGCAGGCCGCGCTGGAGCGCGCCGAGCGGCACGGCGCCCGCGTGCTGGACCGGGCCGGCCGGCTGATCGCCGGCTTCGGCGACACCGCCCTGAGGTTCGTACCGCCGCGCCCGGCGGAACCCGCCGACGAGCCGGGCCTGCTGGACGCCCTGGACCACGTCGCGATCTGCGTCCCGGCCGGCGAACTCGCCGACGCCGTACGGTTCTGCGAGGCCGCGCTCGGCTTCCACCGGATCTTCGGCGAGTACATCGAAGTCGGCCGGCAGGCCATGGACTCCAGCGTGGTGCAGAGCGCCTCCGGCGAGGTCACCTTCACCCTGATCGAGCCGGACACCACCCGGCGGCCCGGCCAGATCGACGAGTTCCTGGCCTCCCACAACGGCGCCGGAGTGCAGCACCTGGCCTTCCGCACCGGCGACATCGCCACCGCCGTCCGCACCGCCCGGGCCAACGGCGTGGAGTTCCTGAGCACCCCGGGCACCTACTTCGACGCCCTGGCCGAGCGGTTCGGCGAGACGGCGATCCCGGTGGAGACCCTGCGCGACCTGCACGTGCTCGTCGACCAGGACCACGGCGGCCAGCTGTTCCAGATCTTCGTCCGCTCCACCCACCCCCGGCGGACGTACTTCCTGGAGCTGATCGAGCGCCAGGGCGCCGGCACCTTCGGCACCGCGAACATCAAGGCCCTGTACGAGGCCGTCGAGCGGCAGAGCTCCGACGCCGCCGTCTGACCGCCGCCCACACCTCAAGAAGGGGCACACCCCATGACCACCGCCGTCGAGTTCCGCCTCAGCGAGGCCGAACACGCCCTGCTGCCCACGCCCGAGGAGGTGGCCCACTACCGCGAGCACGGCTGGTACCTGTCCCGGAAGCTGTTCAGCGACGAGGAACTGGACACCCTCCAGGCCGCCACCGAGCTCTACTACGGCGGCCACCGCGACCGCGAACTGCCCGCCCGCCCACCGCGCCTGGCCGCCTGGGATCCCTCGCAGGGCCCGATCCAGCGGCACAACGACTACGTGCACTACGAGAGCGACGCCATCGGCGCGATCCTGCGCAAGCCGCTGATCGGCGCGGTGGCCGCCCTGCTGGCCGGCGCCGAGGAGATCCGGGTGTTCCAGGCGACCCTGATCTACAAGCCGCCGGTGCCCGGGGAGCCGAGCAACCAGGTGCCCTGGCACTTCGACAAGCACTACTGGCAGACCTCCACCTCGGAGGAGATGCTCACCGCGTTCATCCCGTTCCACGACTGCCGCGAGGAGAACGGCACCATCACCATGGTGGACGGCAGCCACCGCTGGCGGGAGCTGGACTCCGGCGAGGACTCCACCCGCCACTTCGCCGACCGCGACCGCACCCAACTCGACGACATCCTGGCCGCCAACGCCGCCCACAACGGGCAGCAGGTGCGCACCGTCCCGATGCACATCCCGCGCGGCCACATGTCCTTCCACCACTGCCGCACCTACCACGGCAGCGGCCCCAACCTGGCCTCCTTCCCCCGCCGGGCCGTCTCGCTGCACCTCCAGGACGGCGCCAACGAGTACCGCCGCCACACCCGGGCGGACGGCGGCCCGGTGGTGTACAACCACGACGTGCTGGTGCGCCGCACCGCCGACGGCCGGCCCGACTACGCCGACCCGCAGTTCTGCCCGACCATCTGGCGGGGGGCGCGGTGACGGCTCCCCCGGCGACCCTGCCCCCCGGCACCGCGGCCCCCGGCAGCGCGCCGCTGGACACGCCGGCCGAGCGCTACCGGATGCTGCGGCTGATCCGCGGCTTCGAGGAGCTGGCGCTCGGCCTGGTGAAGGCCGGCGCGATCCCCGGCGGCATCCACCCGTACATCGGGCAGGAGGCCGTCGCGGTCGGCGTCTGCTCGGCGCTCGGCCCCGCCGACCGGCTCACCAGCACCCACCGCGGCCACGGCCACGTGCTCGCCCGGGGCGCCGCACCGCACCGGCTGCTCGCCGAACTCGCGGGCCGCGTCGACGGGTTGAACGGCGGCCGGGGCGGCTCGATGCACGCCGCCGACCTCTCGCTCGGCATCCTCGGCGCCAACGGCATCGTCGGCGCCGGCGCCCCGATCGCGGTCGGCGCCGCCTGGACCGCCCGCCAGGCCGGGGACGGCCGGGTGGCCGTGGCCTTCTTCGGCGACGGCGCGCTCAACCAGGGCGTGCTGCTGGAGTCGTTCAACCTCGCCGCGATGTGGCGCCTGCCGGTGGTGTTCGTCTGCGAGAACAACGGCTACGCCACCACCCTGCCCGCCGCCACCGCGGTCGCGGGCAGCGCGACCGGGCGGGCCGCCGCCTTCGGCATCCCCGCCGAGGAGGTGGACGGCATGGACACCGAGGCCGTCCGCGCCGCCGCCCTGCGCGCGGTGGAGCGGGCCCGGTCCGGCGGCGGCCCCGGCTTCCTGGAATGCCGCACCTACCGCTACGAGGGCCACCACACCATGGAACGCCGGATGAAGCTGCACTACCGCACCCCCGAGGAGGTCGAGGCCTGGCGCGCCCGCGACCCGCTCCCCCGGGCCGCCGCCCAGCTGGAGCAGCCCGCCGTCGCCGAACTCGACGACGCGGTGGCCCGCCAGCTCGCCGCCGCCGAGGAGTTCGCCCTCGCCTCCGAACACCCCGACCCGGCCGGCGCGTTGGACCACCTGTACGCCGACGGCCTGCGGCCCCGGGCCGGGGCGGTGGCATGACCAGGCTCTCGTACACCAAGGCCCTCAACCGGGCGATCGCCGACGAACTCGCCGACGACCCGGCGGTCTGCGTCTTCGGCGAGGACATCGGCGCCGGGATGGCCGGCCCGACGCTCGGCCTGCTGGACCGCTTCGGGCCCGAGCGGATCGTCGACACCCCATTGTCCGAGCAGGCCTTCACCGCCATGGCGATCGGCGCGGCGCTCACCGGGCGGCGCCCGGTGCTGGAGTTCCAGATCCCCTCGCTGCTGTTCCTGGTCTTCGAGCAACTCGTCAACCAGGCACACAAGTTCTCGCTGATGACCGGCGGGCAGGCGAGCGTCCCGCTGACCTGCCTGGTGCCCGGATCGGGCTCCCGGGACGGCTGGGCCGGGCAGCACTCCGACCACCCGTACAGCCTGTTCGCGCACGCCGGGGTGAAGACCGTGGTGCCCGCCACCCCGACCGACGCCTACGGGCTGCTGCGCTCGGCGATCCGCGACCCGGACCCGGTCGTGGTGTTCGCGCCCGCCGCCGCCCTCCCGGTGCGCGAGACCGTCACCTGGGACCTCGCGCCGATCCCGCTCGGCCGGGCCCGGATCCACCGCCCCGGCACCGACGTCACCGTGGTCGCCGTCGGACACCTGGTGCACGACGCGCTCGCCGTGGCGGACGAGGTCGCCGAGGACATCTCGGTCGAAGTCCTCGACCCCCGCACGCTGTACCCCCTAGATTGGGCCGCGCTCGCAGCCTCGCTGGAACGCACCGGCCGGCTGGTCGTCTTCGACGACTCCAACCGCAGCTGCGGCTTCGCCGCGGAGGTGCTGGCCACCGCCTCCGAGGAGATGCGCCTGATCGCCCCGCCCCGCCGGGTCACCCGCCCCGACGGCGCCGTCCTGCCGTTCGCCCCCGCCCTCGACCGCGCCCTCCAGCCCGGCCGCGAGCAACTGCGCCATGCCCTGCACGCCGTCCTCAAGCACCCCTGAGCAGAAGGAGCCGCCTTGTCCACCAACCGCTACCACTGGGACCGTTCGCACCCCGGCCTGACCAGCCTCCAGCAGGCCATCGACCCGCTGCGCCGCGAGGTGGTCGGCCACAGCGTCTACGGCGGGCTGACCAGCATCGGGCGCGTCCGCACCTTCCTGGACAGCCACGTCTTCGCGGTCTGGGACTTCATGTCGCTGCTGAAGAGCCTGCAACGCGACCTCACCAGCGTCGAGGTCCCGTGGGTCCCGAGCGGGCCGACCGCCAGCCGCCGGCTGATCAACGAGATCGTGCTGGTCGAGGAGAGCGACGAACTCGGGGAGGGCTACACCAGCCACTTCGAGCTGTACGTCGAGGGCATGCGGCAGGCCGGCGCCGACCCGGGCCCGGTGGAGGAGTTCCTGGGGCTGCTGGGCACCGGCACCGCCGTCCCGCAGGCGCTGAAGGCCGCCGCGGTGCCGCAGGCCGCCGTCGACTTCACCGGCACCACCTGGTCGATCATCGAGAACGCGCCGGTGCACTGCCGGGCCGCCGCCTTCGCCTTCGGCCGCGAGGACCTGATCCCGGACATGTTCGCGCAGGTGGTCGGCATCGACGACCCGGACGGCGTGCTCACCGTCTTCAAGGACTACCTGGCCCGGCACATCGAGGTCGACGGCGAGCAGCACACCCCGATGGCGATGCAGATGCTGATCGACCTGTGCGGCGACGACCAGGCCAAGTGGGACGAGTGCGCCGAGACCGTCCGCACCGCGCTGCGCGCCCGGGTGCAGCTGTGGACGGCGATCGAGGCCGCCTTCGCGTAGCGCGGCCCAGGCGCGGCCCAGGCGCGGCTCACCCCGCGCGTCGCGGTACGACTCACGCCACGTGCGGTACGGCTCAGATCACCTTCGGGACGGCGGCGGCCGACGCGGGCAGTTCGTCCGCCGCCGTCCGGAAGCGGTGCAGCGCGGCCCGGCCCTCCGCCCCCCGCACCCGGGCGGCGAGCCGGGCCGGCAGCACCACGGTGGTCAGGCATCCGGTGCCGCCGAACCCCTCGACCGTCCAACTCACCCAGGGAAGCGGATAGTTGGCGGCCGGGCTGAAGAACACCGGCCGGTGCCCCTGGAAGCTCACCCGATAGGCCCCGAACCGGCTCCAGTTCGAGAAGCTGAACCGGCGCTCCTGCGGGTCGAAGCCCAGTGGCACGCAGTCCCGCAACCGGGAGCGGCCGAGCGAGGCCAGGAAGCCGAGATTGGAACGCAGGTTGAGGTGGGCGGCCGGGAACTCCTCGACCGCCGCCCGCAGCGCGCCCGCGAGCGCCGCCGGGCCGTCCTCGGGCCGGTACGACACGTGGACGTCGCCCAGCAGGTTGCCCACCAGGGCGGGTGAAAGTCCGAGCCAGCGCCGGGCGTTGACCGGTACGGTCAGCCAGCGCTCCGCCTCGTCGCCATCCAACTCCCTTATGGTGCTGACGACATGGGCGCATAGCACGTCACCGGAGGAGAGCCGTCGGCCGGCCGTCTCGCTGAACTCCGCGCGCATCCGCTCGACTTCGGCGTCACCGAAGTAGATCTGGACGGTCCGGTTGGCCCGCGGACCGACCGCCACCTCGCGGGCCAGCAGCTGCGCCTGCGCCGTCGAGGGCACCCGGAAGCCGGGCCGTCCGCAGTCCTCGGCGGGGAGCACCCGGTCCAGCAACTCGTCCTGATCCTCGACCAGTTCGGCCTCCGGCAGCTCCTCGTCCTCGACCGCCGCCGACCAGATCCGCAGCAGCAGCATGAAGCTGTGCAGATCGCCGATCGCGTGGTGCCAGGAGCAGCCCAACACCGTCCCGCCGTCTCCGGTGCGGGTGACCCGGACGGTGAGCAGTGGTACGCCGCCACCGCGCGCGGCCGGGGCGTCCACCGGATCGACCAGTTCGGAGCCGGCGGCCGTCACCCGGCCCATCGCCTCGGCGAGCGTGCCGTCCACGGTGTAGACGTCCAGCGGGACGCCGGAGTCGTCGCAGACCGCTTCGAGGGCACCTCCCCCGCCGGTGCGCAGCCGCCCGGCGAACACCGGCACCCGGTCGAGCGCGCGGGCCAGCCCGGCGGCCAGCCGGTCCTCGTCCAGCGCCTGGTCGAAGTAGAGCACGACCGAGACGGCGAGGTCCGCCAGCATGGTGTCCATCAGGCCGCAGTGCAGCACCGTTCCGGGGGCACGGCCGGCACTGACAGTCCGGGATCTTCGCAACACCGGCCAACTACTCATGCGTTCCGTCCCCGATTGTTCGGCGGGTGGCGTGCGGGCACGCCGAACGATAGTGCCGCGCCGTCACAGTGGTCCAGTCCAATCCCGGGATCCGGAAAGGCCGCTGGACTGCTGCGGCGATAGAATGCCCAGCATGGGAGAGCGCCCGGGCGCACCCACCGCGCCGCCCCTCGTCCTGGTCACCGACACCGGGTCGCTGCTGATCGACCCGGCCCTGGCCTACCACCTCGGCCGCGACCCGACCAGCGAGGTCGTCCTGGACGACCCCCGGGTCTCCTGGCACCACGCCGTGCTGCGGGCCACCGACGGGCACTGGCTGCTGGAGGACGCCGGCAGCACCAACGGCACCTACGACCAGGGCCGCCGGGTCGAGCGCGAGGACATCGGCCCCGGCACCCGGCTGCGCTTCGGCGACCCAGCCGACGGCCCGTCCGCGACCTTCGCCGGCCTGCCCCGCCCCGACCCCGGCGAGCGGCCCTCCCTGCTCGCCCCGCAGGCCTCCGGCACCTTCCGCAGCCCCAGCTCGGTGCTCCAACTGCCCGGCCGCACGGTCCGGATCGGCCGCTCGCACGACAACGACCTGGTCCTGGACGACCTGGTGGTCTCCCGCCACCACGCCGAACTGCGCGAACTGCCCGGCGGCGGCCACGAGATCGTCGACCTGGACAGCCACAACGGCACCTACCACAACGGCCGCCCGGTGCAGCGGGCAGCGGTCGGCCCGGCCGACATCGTCGGCATCGGCCACTCCGCGCTCTGCCTCGCCGACGACCACCTGGTCGAGTACACCGACACCGGCGAGATCTCCCTGGACGTGCGGCACCTGGTGGTCCGGGTCGGGTCCGACCACCGGGTGCTGCTGGACGACGTGAGCTTCCCGCTCGCCGAGAAGGCGCTGCTGGCGGTGGCCGGCCCGAGCGGCGCCGGCAAGTCCACCCTGCTCAACGCACTCACCGGGCTGCGCCCCGCCGACGAGGGCACCGTGCTGTACGACGGGCGCGACCTCTACCGCGACTACGCCGAACTGCGCCGCCGGATCGGCCTGGTGCCGCAGGACGACATCCTGCACACCCAGCTCACCGTCCGCCGCGCGCTCGGCTACGCCGCCGAGCTGCGCTTCCCCGGCGACACCGCGAAGCACGAGCGGGAGGCCCGGGTCGTCGAGGTGGTCCACGAGCTGGGTCTGGCCGGCCGGGCCGACCAGGTGATCGGCAGCCTCTCCGGAGGCCAGCGCAAGCGGGTCAGCGTCGCGCTGGAGCTGCTCACCAAGCCCTCGCTGCTGTTCCTCGACGAGCCGACCTCCGGTCTGGATCCGGGCATGGAGCGCTCGGTGATGCACATGCTGCGCGGGCTGGCCGACGACGGCCGGACGGTGGTCGTGGTGACGCACAGCGTGCTGAGCCTGAACGTGTGCGACCGCCTGCTGGTGCTCGCCCCCGGCGGCCGGACGGCCTACTACGGCCCGCCGGGCGAGGCACTGGCGTTCTTCGGCTTCGCGGAGTGGCCGGAGGCCTTCGAGGCCTTCGAGAACGAGGACCACGAGGCCTGGCAGCGCCGCTTCCGCACCTCCCCGCAGTACGAGCGGTACGTCGCCGCCGAGGCGGTGTCCCTGACTCCGGCCGCGGCACCGGGAGCGCCGGGGGCAGCGGGGCCGGCAGCGGAGCCGGCGCGGGCGCCGGTGGCCGGGCGGGACCCGATCGGCTGGGAGAAGCCGCAGGGCTGGTTCTCCCAGCTGGGCACCCTGGTACGCCGGTACACCGCGGTGCTCGCCGCCGACCGGCTGTTCCTGACCATCATGGTGGTGCTGCCCTTCGTGATCGGCCTGATGTGCCGGGTGATGGCCGGCTCCCGGCTCACCCCGGACAACGCCGTGAACTGCCTGCTCACGCTGTGCATCGGCGGCCTGCTGACCGGCGCCGCCAACTCGGTGCGCGAGGTGGTCAAGGAGCGGGCGATCTACCGCCGGGAACGCGTGGTCGGACTGTCCAGATCCGCGTACCTGGTCTCCAAGGTGGTGGTGCTCGGCACGGTCACGGCCGCCCAGGCCGTCGTGCTGACCGTGGTCGGCCTGGCCGGGGTGGACCTCTCCTGGGCGGTGCCGACCGGGGTGGTGATGCCGCAGCTGCCCGAACTGATCATCGCGGTCGCGCTGCTGGCGTTCTCGGCGATGATGCTCGGCCTGGTGGTCTCGGCGATCGTGGACAAGGAGGAGGCCACCATGCCGCTGCTGGTGCTCCTCTCGGTGGTGCAGATCGTCTTCAGCGGCCTGATGCTCAAGCTGCACGGCGTGCCCGGGCTGGAGCAGTTCGCCTGGCTGATCCCGTCCCGCTGGGGCATGGCCGCGATGGCCCGCACCGTCGAGCTGCACGGCATCTTCCCGAGCTCGATCACCGCCGACCCGATGTTCCGCCACGAGCGCGCCGGCTGGCTGCTCGACATCGCGGTGCTGCCCGGCCTCGCGGTCGCGTACGGGCTGCTGGTGCTGGCCCTGCTGCGGCGGCACGAGCCCGCGATCATGCGGCGCTGAGTCCCGAACAGCGGCCCCGGGCCCCGGCCGACCAGCGCCGGTACAGTGGGAAGCGACCTGTGGTGCGAGTCCCATCGCTATGACCGCGCGCAGCCGCGGGCTCGCGCGGCGGAGGAAATGTAGCCGCCCATGGACGAGTTCGCGTTCCGCCCCACCCACGTCGCCCCACCGGCCGGGATGGCCACCTGGGCGGCCCCGGACCCGGCCCGGCCCGCCACCCGGCTGGACGCGCTGCTGCCGGTGCGGGTGGTCGCCCGGCAGGGCGACTGGGCGCAGATCCTCTGCTCCAACGGCTGGACGGCCTGGGTCGACGGCCGCCTGCTGGTCGCCCTCCCGGAGCCGCCGCCCACCGCCGGGGGCCCGCCCACCCGGACGGCGGACCCGCGCCCGGCGCTCGTGGAGGCCGAGGCCGCGGTGGCCCGCTACCGCGCCCTGCTGGAGGACCTCGCGGCGGGCGCCCTGGACCTGGAGGCCTTCCGGGAGCGGGCCCGTGGCCTGCGGATCGGCCTGGTCGTCGACGCCGAGGCTCTCTGGGTGTTCGACGCGGTGCGCGACCGCTGGTGCTACTGCGACGGGCTCCAGCTCCAGACGTACGCGGCCACCGACCGGCCGGTGCCCGGGCCGTCGCCCACACCGCCCCCCGCCCCCGCCGCCCCGCCGGGGCCCGCGCCCGGTCCGTACGCCCCCACCCGGCCGGGCGCGCCGTGACCCCGGCCGAACGACCTCCCGAACGCCCCTTCGACCGGCCGGCCGCCCAGCCCGCGGCCCAGCCGGCCGAACGGGTGCCCGAAGACCGCCCCGACCGCCCCGGCCATGCCGACCAGCCGGACCACCCCGACCGGCTCGACCACCCCGACCGGCCGTCCGCACCCGGCCTGCCGGCCGGCATGGTCGGGCGCCGGATCGCGGGCTACCGGCTGGAGCGCGAGATCGGCCGCGGCGGCATGGCCGTGGTGTACCGGGCCAAGGACCTGCGGCTCGGCCGGACCGTCGCGGTCAAACTGCTCGCCCCCGAACTGGCCCGCAACGAGGTGTTCCGGCAGCGCTTCATGCACGAGTCCGAGGCCGCCGCCGCGATCGACCACCCGCACATCATCCCGGTGTTCGAGGCCGGCGAGCACGACGGCATCCTGTTCATCGCGATGCGCCACGTCGAGGGCGGCGACCTGCGCGGGCTGATGAACCGGGGAGGCCCGTTCTCCGCCGAGCGGACCGCCCGACTGGCCCTGCAGATCGCCTCCGCGCTCGACGCCGCGCACGACCACGACCTGGTCCACCGGGACGTCAAGCCCGGCAACGTGCTGGTCGCCGCCGGGACGGACAGCGAGCACCCCGAGCACCTGTACCTGGCGGACTTCGGCCTCACCAAGAAGTCCCTCTCGCTGAGCGGCCTGACCAGCGTCGGCCAGATCGTCGGAACGCTGGACTACGCCGCGCCCGAGCAGATCTCCGGCAGGCCGCTGGACGGGCGCTGCGACCAGTACGGCCTCGGCTGCGTGGTCTTCGAGATGCTCGCGGGCTCCCCGCCGTTCCGCCGGGAGAGCGACGTGGCACTGCTCTGGGCGCACCTCAACGACCCGCCGCCCACCTTGCGCGACCACCGCCCCGACCTGCCCACCGCCGTCGAGGCGGTGGTCGCCCGGGCGCTCGCCAAGGCCCCCCAGGACCGCTACGCCAGCTGCCTGCAGTTCGTCGCCGAGCTGCGCGCGGCCACCGCCGTCGTGCCCGGCCACGGCGCCGCACCAAGGGCGTGGAGCGGGAGCGGGAACGGGCCGCCGACCCGGGTCGTCCAGGCGGTCGTCCCCGGCCTCGCCGCGGCGGCCGTCGTGCCCGAGCCGCCCGCGTGGGCCGCCCCGGTCGTCCACCCGCCGCCGTGGTGAGCGCCGTACCGTCCACCGCCCCCCCCGGAAGCCGAACCCCAGGAAGCCGACCGCCATGAACGCCGTGAGCCAGGTCTTCGCCGTGATCGCCGCCGCGGTCCACCTCCTCGCGTGGCCGCTGGAGAGCTTCCTGTACGGCCACCCGCGGGTGCGCTTCCTGCTCACCGGCAGCACGGCGGACGCGCCGGAGGTCCGACTGTGGCGCTTCAACGTCGGCTTCTACAACCTGTTCCTGGCGCTCGGCCTGGTCGCCGGACTGGTCCTGCTGCACACCGGGCACGCCGCCTCCGGCCGCGCCGTGATCAGCTACGTCGCCGCGTTCATGGTCGCCGGCGGGGTCACCCTCTTCGCCTCGGAGCCGAAGGTCTGGCGCGGCGCCCTCGCCCAGGCGCTGCCGGCGGCGGCGATCCTCATCGCCGAGGCGTTCTGAGCGCGCGCCGCCCGGCAGCCGTCAGCCCGCCCCGGGCACTTCCTTGCCGCCGGGCACTTCACCACCCGAGACCTCGCCGCCGGGGACATCGCCGCTGGAGACCTCGCCCCGGCGGGCGGTGCGGGCGGCCAGCAGGGCGCCCAGCGCGCCGGTCAGCAGACCCCAGCCCGCCGCCAGCGGGACGGCCGTCCACAGCACCGGGCGCAGGGTGAGGCTGCCGCCACCGAGGCCGGCCAGCGGGTTGGCCCCGCCGAGGAGCGAGCCGATCAGGTCGCCGAGGCCGCCCTGGCCGACGCCGACGCCGAGCACCGACAGCCCGTAGTCGGCGTCCGCCCTGGTCCAGAGCCCGACCAGCAGCACCGTCACCGCGCCGGCCAGGGCGAACCGGACGGCGTGCTGCCAGAGCCGGACGGTGCGCGGCGAGCGGTACGCGGCGAGGAAGCCGGCCGCGAGCAGCAGCACGGCGGCCAGCGGCAGCAGCCACCAGCTGCGCGCGTCCTGGTCGGCGAGGGTGCCCAGGCTGATGGTGGCCTGCTGCCCGTCCGGCGCCCGCAGCACCTCGGCGAGCGGCCTGGGCACCGGCAGGCCGAGCGCGCCGCTGAGCCGCCCGTGCCACTGCGCGCCGAGCCCGACGCCGAAGGCGAGCCAGACCAGGTCGGGCAGGGCGAGCAGCAGCACGGCCAGGGTCTGCCGGGCGTTGCCGTGCACGATCGCGGTCAGCACCCCGGCCGCCAGCCCGATCACCAGGTACGCCAGCAGGACCAGCCAGAGCGCGAACGCGGCCGGGCGGACGGCCAGTTGGTAGGGCAGCAGAACGCGCGGCAGCGGCGCCCGCCGGGACACCGCGAAGGTGCCCGCGAGGACGACGAGCAGCCAGGCCAGCCCGATGCCGACCGTGCTCGGGGCATCCGCGTGGAAGCCGACCTCCGGGGTGAGCCCGAGCGCGCCGCCGATGGTCTGCGCCAGGTCGCCGCCGAGCGGGACGTCGAAGGTGTGCCGGGCGCCGAGGGTGAGCAGCGCGAGGGCGACCAGCCAGATCACCACCGTGCGGGCGATCCGGCCGAGCAGTTCGCCGCCGCCGGCCACCGCGCGGAAACGCAGCTGACGCAGGAACACCTCGGCCATCACCACCGCGCCGGCCAGCGAGACGGACAGCGGCATGGCGCTGATCCCGGCATCCACCGCGGCGAACTGCCCAGCCCCACCGTCGAGTTGGACGGATCCGCCGACGGCCAGCGCCACCGCCCCGGCCAGCACGGCCGGGAAGCCGCCGCCCGGGAGGTCGTCGGCGCCGGCCAGCCAGAGACCGAGCGCGGCCACCGCCGCCATGGCGGCGAACCCGGCCAGCACCACAGCCAGCGCGTCCAGCCAGCCGCGCAGGGCGCCGGGCGGGCCCGCGACCCGGGTGGTGGGCTGCTGCATGGCGCCTCCTCGGTGCGTCGGGCTTCGCGTTCCAGGGTGGCCGACAGCGGGCGGGCACGCTCGGCGACGGCCCCCGCACCTGCTGTTGCGGCAGGTGGGGAGCCGGGGGGAAATGGAGGCCAGTGGCAGGAGCTTCCCGGGTCGGCGCGTCCGTCGGCCGCCTGCGAAACGGAGCCTCGATGAGTTCCCAACCGCCGCCGTCCGGCCCGCCGAGCGAACCGCCCCACGGCCCCCCGTCCGGCCCGCTGGCCGGTCCCCCGTCGGGCGGCGGCCGGTTCGGGCCGCCGTCCGGGGCATCCGGCCCGTCCGGTCCGTCCGGCCCCCCGTCCGGGCCGCCTGGTCCGCCCGGCCCGCCCTCCGGGGACGGTCGGGGGCCGCACACGCCGTGGTGGCGCTCCGGGCGGGGGCTCGCGTTGGCCGCCGGCACGCTGGCGGTGGCCGCGGTGGCCACGGTGCTGATCGTGAACAGCCAGGGTGGTGGTCACCACGACACCCTGCCGGCCGCCAACGAGGTGGCCCTCCAGGCCCCGGCCGACCCGGGGCCGGACCCGTTCACCCCATCGGTGGAAACCCAGGGGGTGAGCGCCCCCGCCCCTGCCCAGGCGCCGCAGTCCGGGCAGGCGCCGCAGTCCGCCCAGGCAGCGCAGTCCGGGCCGGGCGGCCGGTCCACGGCCGCCTCCCCGGCGGTGATCCACAGCGTCGAGGGCAGCTCCGCCGGGCTGTACGGCGGGACGATGACCAAGCCCAGCTGCGACACCGAGCGCCTGATCGGGATGGTCTCCAGCGGGGACGCCGGCCGCGCCTGGGCCTCCGCCGCGGGCATCCAGCAGTCCGACGTCCCGTCCTACCTGCGCTCGCTGACCTCGGCCTACCTGCGGGTGGACACCCGGGTCACCAACCACAACTACAAGAGCGGCGCCGTCGTCGAGTACCAGTCCGCGCTCCAGGCCGGCACCGCCGTCCTGGTGGACGCCCAGGGCGTGCCCCGGGTGCGCTGCTCCTGCGGCAACCCGCTGAAGCCGCCGGTGCTGGTGAGCGACGCCAAGTACACCGGGAAGGCATGGGCCGGCTTCCACCCGACCACGCTGGTCGTCGTGGTGCCCGCGCCGCAGCCGGTGACCGAGATCATCCTGGTGAACATCGAGACGGGCGGCTGGTTCTCCCGGCTGACCGGGCGGATCGACGTGGTCGACCGGAACGTCGGACCGCCCAAGGGGCCGCTGGCGCCCGGCATCCCGCCGCCGGGGAAGATGACGCCCACCACGCCGGCGGGCACGGCCTCGACGTCGCACTCGACCTCCGCCTCGACCTCCGCCTCGACCTCCGGGGCGACCTCCGGGTCCGGCTCGGCGACGACCTCGGGTTCGACCTCCTCGGGAGCGACGTCCTCGGGCGCCTCGACCGGGACGGGCTCCGCCTCGGCAACGTCGTCCACCTCCTCGGGCGCCCCGACCGGGACGACCAGGTCGACCGGCACCGCGTCCGCGTCCACCGGCTCCTCGACCGGCTCGTCCACGGGGTCGTCCACCCCCAAGACGCCGACCCAGACGCCGAGCACCAAGGCCCCGGCGACCACGGCCGGCTCCACCACGACGAACACCACCAACGGCACCACCACGACGACCACCGCGACGACCACCGAGCCCCCGAAGACCGCGACGGCCGGGAGCGCCACCCCCAGCTGATCCGCCCGACTCCCCGGCACCGCCCGCCGCCCATCCGCCGCCGGTGGCGGCGCACCTCAGGGCAGCAGCACCTCGGCGTCCTCGGGCCCCAGCACCCGGCCGCCGGCCACACGGACCTCCATCGCCTCGATCGGCGCGCCCGTCCCGCGTTCCACCAGCCGGGCGCGCGGCTCGCCCTCAGCGAAGAACCACTGGTCGCCCCACTGCCGCAGCGCCGTGATCACCGGGAAGAGGGCGCGCCCCTTCTCGGTCAGCACGTACTCCTGGTACGGGCTGCCGTCGGCGGCCGGCGCGAGCGCGAACACCCCGTTGGCGACCAGGTTGGCGAGGCGGGCCGAGAGGATGTTCCTGGCGAGGCCCAGGTTCTTCTGGAACTGGCCGAAGCGGCGCAGCCCGTCGAAGGCGTCGCGGACGATCAGCAGCGTCCAACCGTCGCCGACGACGTCGAGCGGGCGGGCGACCGGGCAGGTCGACTCCTCGTGCGTGGTGCGCTTCGGCACTTCTCCCACCTTCCACCGGTCGGCGCCCAGCCTATCGGCGAGTCGCGCGGTTGCTTATTGAAACCACATTATGCCAGGGTGGCGTGGTAGCACTTTGAAACCAGTCGGCCGCGCCCGCCACCAGGAAGACCCGCCCATGACCTCGCCCACCCGCGCCACCGCCGCCACCGCCGCCGAAGCACCCCCACGCGGCCTGCCACCCGCCGCCGCCTGGCTCCTCTCCGTCGCCTGCGGCCTCGCCGTCGCCAACGTCTACTACTCACAGCCCCTGCTCGACCTCATCGCCGCGGACTACGGCATCGACCCGGCCACCATCGGCCTCGTCGGCACCCTCACCCAGACGGGCTACGCGCTCGGCCTGCTGCTGCTCGTCCCGCTCGGCGACCGCGTCAACCGCCGCACCCTCACGACCGCCCAGCTCGGGCTCTCCGTGCTCGCCCTCGCCGCCGTCGCGCTCGCCCCCTCCGCGTTGCTGATGCTCGCCGCGATGGCTGCCGTCGGCGTCCTCGCGGTGGTCGCCCAGGTCGTCGTCGCGTACGCGGCCTCGCTCGCCGCGCCCGCCGACCGGGGCCGGGTGGTCGGCACCGTCACCAGCGGCATCGTGGTCGGCATCCTGCTCGCCCGCACCGTCGCCGGCACCATCGGCGACCTGGCCGGCTGGCGCGCCGTCTACGTGGTGTCCGCCGTCGCCACCGGCGCGATGGCCCTCGCCGTCGCGGTCGTCCTCCCGGCCGAACGCCACCGACCGTCGGCGCAGACCGAGCAGACCGAGCAGACCTCGCAGACCGCACGGATCAGCTACCCCCGGCTGATCGGCTCGGTGTTCACACTCTTCGCCGAGGAGCCCGTGCTCCGCGCCCGGGCGGTCCTCGCGCTGCTCACCTTCACCTCCATCACCGTCCTGCTCACCCCGATGGTGCTCCCGCTCGCCGCCCCGCCGTTCAGCCTCAGTCACACCCAGATCGGGCTGTTCGGCCTGGCCGGCGCCGCCGGAGCCCTGGGCGCCGGCCACGCGGGCCGCCAGGCCGACCGCGGCCGGGCCGAACGTACCGCCGGCATCGGCCTGTTGGCCATGCTCGCCGCCTGGATCCCGGCGGCCCTGCTGCCGCACTCGGTGTGGTGGCTGGTGCTCGCCATGGTGGTGATCGACTACGGCCTGCAGTCCGTGCACGTGGTCAACCAGCACCTGCTGTACCAGGTCCGCCCCGAGGCGCAGAGCCGGCTCACCGCCGGGTACATGCTCCTCTACTCCGCCGGCTGCGCGGCGGGCGCGATCGGCTCCACCGTCGTCTACGAGCGCTGGGGCTGGACGGCCGTCTGCCTCCTCGGCGCGGCCACCAGCCTGGCCGCACTGCTCTACTGGCTTGCCAGGAAGCAGAATTGACGAAACCCCCGAACCGCTCCTCCCCCTGATCCGACGGCGCGTCACGAGGCGGGTATCGTCCCGGCCATGAAGGCAGTGTTACGCCGGGTGTGGTCCCTTCCGTTGGCGGGCGCGGTGGTCTCGCTGCTGGTGCTCTGCTGGAGCCTGTTCGCCGCGTCCGCGCAGTGGCGGGCCGCGAGCCGGATAGACGCCGCGCCGCTGCGGGTGGACGGGACGGTCAGCGCCGTGGCCCTGCGCAAGGGCGGCTGGCTCTACACCGTCACCTACCGGGTGGGGGATCGCGACTACCGCACGTCGGCGCTCGGCCTCAAACGGGTCGAGAAGCCGCACGTCGGGATGACCGTCCCCCTGGAGGCGGCGGCGGACGACCCGGCCACCGTCCGCGTGGCCGGTGACCACTACCCCAACGACGACATGCCCGCGACCTATGTGCTGGCCGCGGTGGGCGCCACGGCGGTCCTGCTGTGGCTGGTCGGCCTGCTCGTCCAGCGCGCCCGGGGCCGGACTCCCCTCCCGTGACGGCCGGTTCGGCCGCCGGGCCGGTTCGCCCGCCGCCTCGTGGGTGCGGCCGCGCGGCGCCCGCCGCCGCCCGTCAGTCCACGCAGGGGATGCCGCCGGCCTTGACGGCGGGGCCCTGCATGGGGAGGCCGGCGGCGGGGTCGGTGGTCGCGTCGCCCGGCCCGGTGGCGGCGGCGGAGGGGCTGGGGGTGCGGGTGACGGCGAGGGTGACGACGATGTGGCCAGGGGCGACGACGGCGGCCGCGGTGGCGGTGACGCCGTAGCGGGTGGCGAGCTGCTGGGCGTCGGCCTTGGCGCCGCTGCCGTAGGTGACGGTGGTGGCCCTGGTCCTGGCGGCGGCGTCGCCGATCTTCCCCGGCTGGTAGCCGAGTTCGGTGAGGGCCTTGGACTCGGTGGCGGCCGCGCCGGCGCCCGCGACGGCGTTGACGTCCACGACGGCCCTGGTCACGGTCGGGGAAGCCGCGGACGGCGAGGGGGTGGCGGTCTCGGCGGCCGTCTCGGTGGGCGCGGGGACGGCCTGGACGGGGGCCGGCTCGCGGTTGAACAGCTGCCGGACGATCTTCTTGATCAGCTCCGGGTTGACGGTGTTGACCTCCTGGCCGCCGACGGTCTTGAACCCGGTGATCGGCAGGGTGTTGAACTCGACGTTCCCGCCGGTGAGGTTGGGCGCCTGCTGGGCGAAGTCGAGGATGTTCCACTCGTTGTCGATGACGACGTCCTTCTTCACCACCCCGAACAGCTTCTGCATCTGCCCGAAGTCGTTGAGGATGCCCTGCTGCTTGAGCCGGTACTCGACGGAGGAGATGAACGCCTGCTGCCGGTGGGTGCGGTCGAGGTCGCCGTTGGCGAGGTGGTGGCGCTGGCGGACGAAGGAGAGGGCCTGGGCGGCGTTGAGGGAGCTGATGCCGGCGGGGAGCTTGAGGCCGGTTCCGCCGCCCTCGTGGGCGGCGGTACGGGCGATGATCGGATCGTCGACGGGGTGGTTGAGGCAGACCTGGATCGGCTCGACGGCCTTGGCGATGTCGTAGAAGCCGATCAGGTTGACCTCGGCGAAGTGGTCGATCGGGACGTCGAGGAAGCTCTGCACGGTCTGGATGGTGGCGGAGCGCCCGGCTTCGCGGCTCTGCCGTTCCAGGTCGGCCTTGGAGAGCCCCTTGCCGGCGAGTTTCTGCTCGGCGGCCACCTTGGCGATGCCGTAGGCCTCCTTGATCTTGTGCATCTTGCCGTCGGCGCCGGCGGTCTGCACGTAGTCGTCGCGCGGGACGGACAGCGCGGTGACCTTGCCGCCGTTGGCCGGGATGTGCAGGACGATCAGGGCGTTGGTGTTGTAGCCGCCGATCTCGCTCGACCCGGCGTGCAGTTCGTCCTCGACGAACTGCTTGGGCAGGTCGTTGCCGTCCATGTCCTTGCGGCTGTCGAGGCCGATCAGCAGCAGGTTGACGGACTTGTCGAGGTGGGGCGGGGCGTTCTTCTTGGCCTCGCTCAGCGCGGTGGACTTGGTCATGCCGTCGTCGAGGCTGCGGTACTCGTACCAGGTGAAGCCGCTGGCACCGAGGACGGCGACGGAGACGGTGCAGGCAAGGGTGCGCCCGGCGACGGTCAGCGGGGCGGTGCCGCGGCGCGGGGCGCGGCCGCGCGGGCGGAGGCGGGCGGCGCGATCAGCCACGACGGCTCCTTCCGGTCGGGGTGCCCGCACTGCGGGGCCGTCGGCGGTCGAGCGCGACGCGGACCGCGACGACCAGCAGCGCGACCCCCACCGCCGCCGCCATCACCGGGAACGCCCCCACCACCCACCGCAGCGCGCCGGTGCCGAGCTGCTTGCCCTGGTACGCGTCCCGGTTCGCCAGGTACTCGATGCCGGCGGCGCCGAGCAGCACCACGAGCGGGGCCGCGGTGACGACCCACCAGCGGCCGGCCCGGCTGCACAGCGCCGCCGCGGCGCCCGTCCCGCCGACCGCACCGACCGCGAAGAGCACGCCGACGCCGGGGCCGCCGAGTTCGTCCGCGACACCGCCGAGGACGGGCAGGCCGACGGCGGTGAGCAGCACCGTCAGCCGGCCTCCCCGGCGGGCCTGCGGCCGGCGGCGGGAGGCCGCGGTCCGTGGCGGGCGGGCGGCGGGTGGCGCGGCGGGCTCCGCCCGGTCGGCCGCGCGCGAGCGCTGCGCGGGCAGGGCGGGGTCCTCGGTGCGCGGTCCCGCGTCCTGGTACGGCGTTCTCGCCCGCTGCCCGGCCATGCGCACTTCCCTCGCTCGTTTCGGCTGCCGCGGCGCGTGCGCGCCGCCGTGCGTGCCGGGACGCGTTCCGTCCTGGTGGCGGTTCCCAACTTCTACAGTTCTGTAGAAGTTGGGCTGGAGCATACAAACCCATTTCAGCAAAGTCATCCGCCGTCCTTCGGCAGCGGCCGAGCGCCCGGTGGGCCGTCGTTAGGATGGTCATGATCCCCCGCCACGTCGGCACACCATCAGGAACGCGTCAGAGGAGCAGAGCGTCACCATGTTTGAGAGTCTGAAGAACCTCGCGGACAAGGCCACCGACCTCGCCCGCGAGCACAGCGACGTGCTCGGGCAGGGCCTGGACAAGGTCGGCGACGTGATCGACGACCGCACGGACGGCAAGTACAGCGGCCAGATCGACACCGGCGTCGAGAAGGCCAAGGGCTTCCTGCGCAACCTCGACGGCGAGCAGAAGCCGGCCGAGTAGCCTGCCACCGGGCACGGTCGCCGGCGCGATCGGCAGTACGACGGTCGAACAAGGACACGGGCGCACGGGGAGGGGTCGGCAGCGATGAGCGAGGGGCAGCAGGGGTCGCGCTGGGGACGCTGGCTGGTCGTCGGCGTACTCGTCGCGGCCGGGTGGGGCATCGTCCACGGCGGCGACCACCCCACCACGGCGTCGTCCGACGCCTCCCCGTCCGCGACCCCCTCCCCGGACGGTGCCGCGCCCTCCGCGTCCGCGTCCTCCCCGTCCGAGTCCGCCTCGACCGCGCCGTCGAAACCGTCGAAGCCGTCCGGCCGCTACGACCCCGCCGACTACGCGGCCCCGGTGCGCCGGTACGCCGCCGAGGCCGGGGTCAACCCGCAGCTGCTGATGGCGATCCTCTACAACGAGTCCTACAAGCCGCACGACCCGGAGCTCGAACGGGCCTGGCAGCGCGGCAAGCCCGAAGCCTCGTTCGGCATCGCCAACATGCACCGCGCCGCCTTCGACGACACCAAACCCGGCCGCCCCTTCGCCGACCGCAAGTGGGAGGAGCTGCCGGACGACCGCGACCTGGCCGTCCAGGCCGCCGCCTGGCACCTGCACGACCTGGCCGGGCAGCTCCCGGCGCGGCCGAGCGCGCCGCTGAACCACGACGAGCTCCTCGCCCTCGGCTACAACGCCGGCGCGGGCAACATGCTGGCCTTCGCCCGCGGGGTCAAGGTGGGCTCCCAGGCGCAGTCCTACCTCGACCGGCTGCACGACAACTGGGCCAAGTCCGGCACGGCCGTCCAGTAGCGCGGGCGCCCCCGGGGGCGCCCGCGCCGGGGATCAGCTGGCGCCGAGGCGGGCGGCCCACTGCGCGCGCCAGGCCAGCGCGTCGGCGACGCCCTCGGCGATGCCCCGCCGCGGCTGCCAGCCGAGCAGCTCCCGGGCGGTGTCGACGGCCGCGTAACAGCCGATCACGTCGCCCGGCCGGGGGCCCGCCTCGCGGACGTCGAGCTTCACGCCGACGGCCTGCTCGAAGGCGGCGATCAGCTCGCGCACGGTGGTGCCGTCGCCCGTGCCCACGTTGATGACCCGGTAGCGGTCCTCGGCGCCCTCGGCGATCACCTCGTCGAAGCGGAGCAGCGCCGCGACGTGCGCCTCGGCGAGGTCCCGCACGTGGACGTAGTCGCGGATGCCGGAGCCGTCCCTGGTCGCCCAGTCGACACCGGTGACGGTGAACGGGGTGCCGTTGGTGTGCGCCTCGATCAGCTTGCCCAGGGCGTGGGTGGGGTTGAGGTCCTGGAGTCCGGTGCGCAGCCGCGGGTCGGCACCGATCGGGTTGAAATAGCGCAGGGAGATGACCCGCTGCCGCTCGGCGCCCTCCCCCCTGGTCCAGTCCTGGAGCACCTGCTCCATCATCAGCTTGGTGCGCGCGTAGGGGCTGTTGGCCTCGACCGGGCTGCTCTCGTCGACCCGCGCGTCCGGGGTGGGCGCGTAGATGGAGGCGGAGCTGCTGAAGACGACGCGGGTGCAGCCGTGACGCTGGAGGGCGTCGAGCAGTTCGACGGTCTTGCCGACGTTCTCCCGGTAGTAGTACAGCGGCCTGGCCACCGAGTCCGGGACGACGATCCTGGCCGCGCAGTGCACGGCGGCGTCGATGTCCGGGTGCTCGGCGAAGATCCGGTCGAGCAGGGCCGTATCGGCGACGTCGCCCTGGTAGAACACCTTGCCCTCGACGAACTCGGCCCGGCCCTTGGACAGGTCGTCCAGGATGACCGGGGTGATGCCCTGGTCGAGGAGGGCGAACACCACCGAACTGCCGATGAATCCCGCGCCGCCGGTGATCAGGACCTTCTTCATGCGCGGACGCTCCCTTGCGGTCGGCCGGGCGCCCGGTGGCGCCCGGTGGCTTCTGGGACGGTGGTTCGCGCTCGATGGTTCCGCCGCCGGGCTCACCGGCGGCGGAGCCAGAATCCGGTGGCGACCAGCACGACGGCCGCGACGGCGGTGCCGATCGCGGCCCAGGTGGCGGCGTCGGGCGTGGTGTCGGAGGGGGTGTCCCGGGCGGCGGAGCGGGCCCGGGCGGCGCTGTCGGCGGCCGTCGGGGCGGTCGGGACCGTGGGTGTGGCCGTGGGAGCGGGCGCGGGTATCGGGGCCGGGGCGCCGGTCGTCGCGCCCGTCGCCCCCGACAGCGGAGAATCGCCGATCACCGCGGCCTCGACGTCGAGTTCACCCTCGCCGTGCCCCGGCGAGGGGAACGCGCAGTCGACGCTCACCCGCCAGTGCCCGGCCGGGAGGATCTCCCGGGTGGTGTACGTCCCCGGCTCGCCCGGGACGGCGACCAGGCGCCAGGGGCCGACCGTGCGCCCGTCGGTGGCCGTCGCGGCCAGCGTGCCGGTGAACTCCCCGGTGACCGGGTCGTGGTCGTCCTCCCAGGTGGCGATGGTGCTGACGCGGCCGTTCCGCTGGCCGGAGACGTCCAGGTGGACGGTGTCGCCGTGGGCGGCAACCGGCACGGCGGCGGGCAGCACGGCCGCACCGGCGAGGGCGAGGGCGACGACGAGGGGTCGGGTTCGCATGGCGGGAAATCCTCGTGAGGGGTGAGGGGCAGGGAGCGGTGACGCCGGGTGCGGGCGCCGCCGGGTGGTGGCGGCGCCCGCACCCGGCGCCGCCGGACGGTCTCAGGAGGCCTTCAGCAGCGGCCGGTTGTTGCACGGCCGGCCGTTCGGGCTGCTGGAACTCCCCCCGGGGCGGGTCCGACGGTTCGCGCCCTGCGAGAATCGTCGGACCCGCCCTAGCCGACCACCGTAGTACCAGCGGCCGTCGAGCCCGAGCACCAGCGCGCCGCCACCCGACGTGAAGTGAACCGGCCGACACCGGAGGCGAGTTGCCGCTACGGGGGGCGCGGCTCCGCGCTCCGGCGTCCCATCGCGTTTCCCCTCCTCGTACGAGGTGCGGGCACCCCGCGGAGCGGGGCCCGAACCTTCCGGCACTCAGGAGAGCGGCGGGCCGCACGGGAATAACGAAAACCTCTTGCGGAATTCGGCCGCCCGCGCGCGGCGGGCCGGGTCGCGCGGAGCGGAGGACACCGGAGGGGCGGACCGAGGACGGTCCGAGAGACCCCGGGGACGGCCCCGGACGTGACGTTGCCGGGAAGCGCACTCGGGGGGTGTGCGCTCCCCGGCAACGGGGTGGTGGCGGCCACCCGGCCGGAGTCCCGGGGCCTGGGCTCAGACGGCCGTGAAGGAAATGCTAGGGCGTGCCACGGGGCCCTGAACAGAGTCCTGAACTGGCCAATTCCCGCCCAGGACATGCCAGCTGGGGCAGCTGACCGACGTTCCGTCAACCACCGGTCAGGCCGCCGCCCGCACCGGGGCCTGCTGCGCCGCCGCCCGGCCGCCGGCGCAGCCGCCGTGCAGTCGGGCCAGCCCGGCGGCCAGCCCCGCCCGATCCCCGGCGAGCCACAGGCGCAGCGCGGCGGACAGCGCGGCGCTGGCCGGTCCGCTCGACGGGCCGCCGGTCCGCGCGATCCGCTCGCCCAGCAGCGGCAGCAGGTCCGCGATCGGGGCGGGCAGCCAGAGGGTCAGGGCGCAGGGGGCGGGCCGGGCCAGGACGCGCCGCAGCGGCAGCGCGGAGGCGTCGTCGTGCAGCGCGGGGATGACCTCCAGCAGGCCGTCGACCACCACCTCGGAGACGTCCCCGCCGTGGCCGCGCGCGAGGGCCCGCAGCAGCGCGCGTTCGGCGGCGGTGATCCGGACGGTCAGCATGACCTCGTCGCAGTCCATGGTCCCGGTTCCCCTGTCGTGGAAGTCGTGGCGGTCGTGGCGGTCGTGGCCATCGGGGCCGGTGGGCCCGCCCCGGTGGTTCTCCTGCCCGTCAACGAGGCTCCGCTACCGGCGTTATCAGGCCGTAGTGGCCGTCGTAGCGGCGGTAGAGCACCCGGGCACGGCCGTCGCCGGGGTCGGCGTAGCAGACGAACGGGCCGCCGGTCAGCCAGAGCCGCCGGGCCGCCTCGGTGAGGTCGAGCGGGCCCGCCGGGTCGGCGCCCGTGGACCGGCCCGCCCCGGGCGCGCCGCTGAGCGGGCAGCGGTCGACCAGCGCGTCCCGGCCGGTCGCGGCGTCCGCGAAGAGGTGGAACGGCCGGTCCAGCGCGAGCAGTTCGCGGGTGGCCTGCTCGGGGGTGCGGCGGGCGAGGACGACCTCCTTGCGCCGGGCGATCCGCCGTTCGGCGAGCGGTCGGGCGGCGTACTGCGGGCGGTAGGCGCTCTCGTGGGCGGCGGCGAATCCGATGTCGCCCTGCTCGCGCAGCCGGCCGGCCCGGCCGGCGAGGGTGCCCAGGGCGACGTCGACGGCCTCACGGGCGGTGACGGCGGCGAGTTGCACCCGGACCGGGCCGACGCCGGCCAGGTCGGCGTCGGCCTGCGCGAGGGCGGGCCGGGTCATGGCCCGGTCGCGCACGCGGGTGAGCCTGATGCGCAGCGCGCGGGTTCCGGGGCCGAGCCCGGCCGCCGTGTCCAGTGCCTGCGCCCGGGCGTACTCGGCGTCCTCGCGCGGCAGCTCGCCGCGGATCTCCACCCGGACGTCGAGGGCGGGCCGGTGGCGCAGACTGGTCATCAGGGTCCTCCTTCTCCCCGACCATGCTGGCCCTCGGGCGGCCAGGCGGCGAGGGTCCAAAGACCCTGCGCGAGGGGCCCGGCCCGGATCTTTCCGGTGGGGCCTTCACCGCAGGTCAGCAGCACGTTCCGGGGCGGTCGGAGCCACTGCGGATGATCGACCGTTGGAGTGATCCGCCCGCGTTCGGCGCAACGCCCGTCGGACCGGCGCGTTTGCCATGACGTGCGCCCCTCCAGCCGGGGCACGCGCGGATCCGCGCGAGCCGGCCCCCCACCTCCCGGCCGGCCCGTCGGGGCCCCCGGTATCGTCCGCACCGGCTCCTCTGATGAGAGGTACTGACATGACCCTGCTGACCGAGACGCGGCAACGGGACCTCCCCCCGAGAACCGCACCGACCGCACCCCGCACCACCCGTGCGGCCGTCCCCCCGCTCGCCCCCGGCGCGGTCCCCGGCCTCGGCCACGCGGCCGCCCTGCTCCGCGACCCGCTCGGATTCCTCGGCTCGCTCTCCCGGCACGGCGGCGTCGTCCGGATCCGGCTCGGGCCGCGCACCGTCTGCGTGGTCACCGACGCCCCGCTCGTCCACACCCTGCTCGTCGCCCTCGCCTACGACTGCCCGCGCGGCGCCGTCCAGGACACCCTCAAGACGGCGTTCGGCGACGGCCTGCTGATGTCCGAGGGCCAGGCCCACCGCGACCGCCGCCGGATCATCCAACCCGCCTTCGGGCCGGACCGAATGGCCGAGTACGTCGCCGTGATGCACCAGGTCACCGAGGAGCGGGCCGGGCGCTGGCACCCCGGGCAAGTCCTCGACGTGGCCAAGGAGATGAACCACCTCGCGCTGGAGATCGTCACCCGCTCGCTGTTCGACGCCCGGCTGAGCGAGGACGCCACCCTGGCCTTCCACCAGGCCCTGCCGGACCTGGTGAAGGGCCAGATCGTCCAGTCCCTCTACCCGCACCCGGCGCTCGCCCGGCTGCCGTTGCCCGTCAACCGGCGCTTCGACGCCGCCGTCCGGGTGCTCAACCGAGTCGTCGACCAGGCCGTCAGGCCGACGGGCACCCGGTCCGCCGAGCGGGGCGGCACCCTGCCCGCCCTGCTGCGTGCCGCCACCGACCCGGGCACCGGCCGGCCACTCACCGAGGCGGACGTCCGGTCCGAGGCGATCACCATGTTCGGCGCCGGCACCGAGACCGTCTCCACCACGCTGACCTGGCTCCTCGACGAACTCCTGCGCCACCCCGAGGTGGAGGCCCGGGTGCTCGCCGAACTCGACGAGCACCTGCCCGCCGGCGCCGCCCCCACCCCCGAGGCGCTCGCCAGGCTCACCTACACCCGCAGCGTCACCCAGGAGGTGGTGCGGCTGCACGCGCCCAACGCCTTCCTGATGCGCACCGCCCAGGTGCCGGTGGACCTCGGCCCGTACCGGATCCCGGCCGGCACCGAACTGCTCTACAGCCTCACCGCGCTGCACCGCGACCCGGACCGCTACCCGGACCCGCTGCGCTTCCGCCCGGATCGCTGGCAGTCGGGCGGGGCCGGACGGCACTCCTTCCTCCCGTTCGGGGCCGGCAAGCACAAGTGCATCGGGGAGGCCTTCGCCTGGGCCGAGCTGACGGTCGCGGCGGCCGCGATCCTGCGCCGCTGGCGACCGGTGGCCGTCCCCGACTCCCGGGCCCGGGAGGTGGTGTGGACGACGGTCCAGGCGCACGGGCTGCGCGTGCGGCTGGCCCCGCGCGGCGCCCGGGTGCCCCGCCCGGACAGCCCGCCGGACGACCGGGCGGGGGACGACCGGGTGCCGGACGACCAGGTGGGGGACGACGGGGTGGGGGACGACGAGGTGGGCGTCGAGGCCCCGCCGGCGGCCCGCTGCCCGGTGAGCATCCCCGACCCGGCCCCCGCCGCGCCCCAACTCCCGCAGCGGTCCGGCGAACTGCGCACCGCCGCGGCCCGGCACGCCGCCTGGGTGGTCGGCCGCAACCTCCTCACCCCGCCCGAGATGACCCGCTACGGGGCCTACGCCCTGCACGAGTTGATCGGCCACGCCTTCCCCCGCGCCCACGGCGCCAACCTCGACCTGCTGGTGGACATGCTGGGCTGGTTCACCATCCTCGACGACCGCTTCGACGGCCCGCCGGGGCGCCGCCCCGCCGAAGCCCGCGACGTCGTCGACCCGCTCATCGACGCCCTGCGCCGCACCGGGGCCGATCGGACGGGCGCCTCCGCGCCGGTCGGCGAGGGCCCGGCACCGCGCTCGGGCGACCACCTGCTCCGCGCCTGGCACGACCTGTGGAGCCGCCAGGCGCAGGGCATGTCGCTCAACTGGCGCGTCCGGGCCGCCCGGGAATGGCAGGCCTGTCTGGAGACCTTCCCCGCCGAGGCCGAACACCGCGCCCACGGCACGGTCCCCGCCCTCGGACTGCCCGAGACCATGCGGCTGCGCCGCCACGGCAGCTGCCTCTACCCGTTCATGAACATACTGGAACGGGTCCACGGCGCCGACGCCCCCGCCGCCCTCCACGCGGAGCCCGCACTGCACCGGCTGCGCGCCAACACCGCCGACGCCGCCACGCTGATCAACGACCTGTACTCACTGGAGCGGGAGGAGCGCCAGGCCGCGGCCGCCTTCAACACCGTCCTCACCCTGCAACGGATCCGCGGCTGCACCCGCAGCCGGGCCGTCGGCGCCGTCCGCTCCCGGGTCGCCCGGCTGCGGCGGGAGAACGAAGCCCTGCGCAGCGACCTGCGCCGCCGCCACCCGGCCGGGCGCTGGTACCTGGACGGCACCCGGGAGCTCATCGAGGGCGTCCAGGCCTGGACCAGCACCAGCGACCGCTACCTCGTGAAGGACGGCCCTCGGACGTAGGAGGTGCCTACTTGCGGCCGCCGAGCGCGAACAGCAGCAACACGAAGCCGGCGAACAGGTGCGTGGCGAAGATGTAGATGCCGGCCCGGATGAGCATGGCCTTGCGTCGGCGCTTCTCCTCGCGCGTGCCGTCGCTCGTGCTCTCGCTCATGGCGGGGGTTCTCCTCGGGTCGGCCGGCCGGGTCGGGCGCGGGTTCAACGGGCTGGCCGGGCTCTCCGGGCTCCTCGGGTTCAGCCGGCCCGAGGGCCTCGGCGGGCTCAATGGTGCGGCCGGCCGCCGGGCTCGCGCAGTTCGGTGAGCAGCGCGCCCTGGTCGGTGATCAGCTCGGTCAGGATCCGGCGCGCGGCCCGCAGCAGCTCGGCCACGTCCGGGGTGCTGAGCGCGTACACCACGGTGTTGCCCTCGCGGGTGGCGGCGACCAGCTGGGTACGGCGCAGCACCGCGAGCTGCTGGGAGAGGTTGGAGGGCTCGACCTCGATCTCGGCCAGCAGCTCGCGCACCGGCCGGGGCCCGTCCTGGAGCAGTTCCAGCACCCGGATCCGGACCGGGTGGCCGAGGGTGCGGAAGAACTCCGCCTTGGCCTGGTACAGCGGGACGGGCATCGTCGGCGCCCCTCCCTCGGGTACGGCTCGCTGGGCGTGCGGCCGCGCCCTCAACGGCGGCCGGCAAGCATCATCGCCACAGATGAAGGTTTCTTCAAGTCGTCACAGTGGGCGCCCGGCCGTCGCCTGGCGGTCGCCCGGCCCGCCGGGGCCGCCCCCGAGTGGTCCACGTCACATCCGGAGGGCGTGCGGGAACGCCGGAAGCCGAGCCCGGGACGCTGCCAACTCCCGGACTCGGCGGCCATGGTGAGGTTCCGTCAGCAGCCTACAGGTACATCCACCTCGACCGGGGCCGGACCCCGCGAGATCGACTCGACGGAGAAGGTCGCGTGAAGGACCGAACCGCACGGCACGGTGACGCTGATGCCGTCGACCCGCACGGTGGCGGTCGTGAACACGGCGCGCACGCTCGCCGAGCCGAGCGACTCGCCGCCGACCACCCCGGCCGACAGGCGGGTGAGCAGCTCCTGCGGCTTCGGCGGCCACGGGGTGTCCGGGGTGGGCGGACCGGCCAGGCCGATCTGCCCGTAGAGCACGACACTGCCGCCGGTGACCTCGGCGCAGACCTTGGTCGACAGCCCGGCCTGGAGACCGTTGTAGCCGCAGGTCGTCACCGTGGCGACGGTCCCGGCCGCGCCGCCGGCCGACGCGGCGAGCGCCGGCGCCGGCGCCGCGAGCAGGGCGACGGCACCGGCCGCGCCCGAGGCGATCCGGGTGATGCGGTTCATTGTCTTCTCCTTCGGAGGGTACGAGGAACGATCAGAACAGGCGAGGTCACATGTGACATTTCACATGTGCCATGACGGTACTTTGCCATGCGATTCCCATGCCACGACCGGGATTCTGCCTTCGAAGTGCCGAGCCGACCGAAACCAGACCTTCGATGGCGTAATCCCACCCCGGAGGGTCGGGATCCGCGCACCTGCCACGGCCGGTCTGCCCGGCGCCCGGCGCGGGGCGGTCGCCCGCCTCGCAGGCGTCGGCCTGGGGACGGCCCGCACGGCGCCCGCGCCCACGGGCGGGCCACTGTCGGCCACCGCCGGCCGACCACCGCCGGTCGGCCGCCGCCGGCTCAGTCCAGAGAGGCCCGCAGGGCGTCGACCCGGGTGACGGCGTCCGCGAAGGCCGCGCGGTCGAGACGGCCGGAGTCCAGGGCGTCGGCGAGGGCCGTGGTGGCGTCCTCGGCCTGCTGCGGGTCGCGGGCGGAGCAGAGGATCAGGTCCATCCCGGCCTCGGCGGCAGCGACCGCACGGGAGCCCGCGCCGCCGTACGAGACGAGGGCCTCGGCCTCCAGGGCATCGGTGACCGTGACGCCCTGGAAGCCCAGGCGTCCGCGCAGCTCGCCCTGGACCACGGCGGGCGACATCCCGGCCGGGCGGTCCGGGTCGAGCGCCGGGTAGACCGCCCAGGAGGCCATCACCAGCCCGACACCCGCAGCGATGGCCGCCCGATAGGGCTCCTCGCCGCGGGCGCGCAGCTCGTCCAGCGGCACGGACAGGGTGACGGGGCGGTCATCGGTGTTCTCGCCGTTGGCGGCCGAGCCCAGCCCGGGGAAGTGCTTGGCGGTGGCGGCCACGCCCAGGCCCTGCTGGGCGGCGAGGAAGGCGCTGCCCAACTCGCCTACACCGGCCGGGTCCTGACCGTAGGAGCGCTCATGGCGGTCGATGAAGTTGCCCGGGGTGTCGTAGACGTCCAGCACCGGCGCGAGGTTCACGTTGAGCCCCGCGTCCGCGAGCGTCCCGGCGGCGCCGACACCGGCTCGGCCCGCCGCGCCGAGCGGGTCGGGGTCCGATCCGGTCCGGCGGGCGGAGAGTTCGGGCGCGCCGGGCAGGCGGCGCACCTTGCCGCCCTCCTGGTCGGTCATCAGCAGCAGTCCCTCGGGCACCGGCGACTGCGCCGCCGCCTCCCGCAACTGACCGACGGCCTCGGCGAGTTGCGCCGGGCTCGTGACATTCTCGGCGAACAGGATGACCCCGGCCGCCCGCCCCTCCCGGATCGTCCGCAGCACGCCCGGCGGCGGTGTCGGACCGGCGTACGAGAGTACGATCCGGCGCCCAGCGAGCTGCCGCGCGTCCTGATCGGCCATCTCCGCCGCCACCGCCCCCTCTCCCGGGGCAACTCCGCGCCCCGGTATCGACTCCGGTATCGACGCCGGCGCGGACACCGGTGCCGACGCCGGTGCCGACGCCGGTGCGGACGCCGGTGCCGACCCGGCCGGAACCGGCCCGAGCGTGGCCGCCAACACCACCAGCATCGCGCCGAACTGGACGGTGCGCCGAAGCACGGCCATCACGCCTCCCTGAGGTCGGCAGCGGGATACGGCCCGTCAAGGCACCCACGCCTGTCAAGGCACCCGAGCCCGTCGCCACCATAGCCCGGACCCCGGAGGAGCACACCCGCGCCGGCGCGGACGGGGGACCCGGGCGCCGGACGCCCTCAGCAGCCCTACCGGCGCAGCAACCGCCCCAGGACGGCGACCCCCTCCGCGATCTCCCCCGGCGCACCCGCCGCGTAGCCGAGCACCAGCCCCGGCGGGTACGGCAGGCGCGCGTGCCAGGACAGCGGCTGCACCTTGACGCCCTCGGCGAGCGCCGCCGTGGCCAGTTCGGTGTCCGTACAGCGGGCCCCGGGCGGCAGGGTGAGCATCAGGTGCAGGCCGGCCGCCGCGCCGTGGACGGTGGCGCCGGGGAGGTGGGCGTGGACGGCGGCGATCATCGCGTCCCGTCGTCGGCGGTGGCGGTGGCGCAACAGCCGCAGGTGGCGGTCGAGTTCGCCGGACTCCATCAGCCGGGCCAGCACCAGCTGCGGCAGCACCGGGTTGCCCAGGTCGGCGAACCGCTTGGCCTCCAGGACGGCCTCGCGCAGCCGCGGCGGCACCAGCAGCCAGCCGGTGCGCAGCGCGGGGGCGAGCAGTTTGGAGATGCTGCCCGCGTAGCAGACCTGCTCCGGCAGGGCGGCGCGCAGCGCGGGGACGGGCGGGCGGTCGTAGCGGTGCTCGGCGTCGTAGTCGTCCTCGATGACCAGGCCGCCCTCGCCCGCCCAGCGCAGCAGTTCGCGCCGCCGCTCGCCGCCGAGGACGACCCCGGTCGGGTACTGGTGGGCCGGGGTGAGCAGGACGGCCGGGGCACCGGTGGCGCGCAGCGCGTCGACCCGGACGCCCTCGGCGTCGACCGCGACGGGCGGGGTCGCGGCGAGCCAGTGGGCGAGGTGCTGGCGGGCGCCGAGCGAGCCCGGGTCCTCGACGGCGACCTCGGTGACGCCCACCCGGCCGAGCGCCCGGCCGAGCAGGGCGAGGGCCTGGGCCGTCCCGGCGACGATCAGCACCTCGTCCGGGTCGGCGCGGATGCCCCGGTTGCGGGCCAGCCAGTGGGCGACGGCCTGGCGCAGCGCGGGGGTACCGCGGACGTCTCCGTAGCCGAGGTCCGCGGCGGCGAGGCCGTCGAGGACGGCGCGTTCGGCGCGCAGCCAGGCGGCGCGGGGGAAGGCGGCGAGGTCGGGCACACCGGGGGTGAGGTCGATCCGGGCGGACGTGCCGCGCAGCAGGTCGAACACCTCGGGGTCGGGGTCGGCGTGGAACAGGACAGGCTCCGGCCGGGCGCGCGACGAGGCCGGGGACTTGTCCGACCACGGGGATGTGGCCGACACCGGGGGCGCGGGCGGCGCCGGGGCCGCGACGACGACGGTGCCGCCCCTGCCCCGGCCGGCGATCTGGCCCTCCTCGGCCAGCCGCCGGTAGGCGTCGGTCACCACTCCCCGGGAGACGCCGAGTTCGGCCGCCAGCCCCCGGGTAGCGGGCAGCCGGCTGCCCGTGGGGAGACGGCCGTCGGCGATGGCCTCGCGCAGCCGGCGGGCGAGCCAGCCGGTCAGGCCGCCGGGCGGGGCGTCGGCGGTGTCGAGCTGGAGGAAGTCGGCGCCCGGGTCCGCCTGTTTGGACCTGCCGTCCGGCGCTTCTTTGGACCTGTTCACCGGGCCATTGTGGCGCGAAGGTGGGGCCATGACCACGGAAACGGCATCACTGAACGACCGGCAGGACGCCGCAGGCCCCGGCCCCGGCCACGACTACGCCCCGGGTTACGTCCACGGCTACTCGGAGACCGAGGCGCAACGGCTCGGCGACCAGGCGGACACCCTCGCCGAGCTGCTGCACGCGGGCACCGCGTACCCGGCGGGCAGCCGGGTGCTGGAGGCGGGCTGCGGGGTGGGGGCGCAGACCGCGCACCTGCTGGCCGCCGGCCCCGGCGTGCTGCTGACGGCGGTGGACGTCTCCGCGGAGTCGCTGGCGCGGGCCCGGGCCCGGGTGGCGGCCGAGGCGCCCACCGCGCGGGTCACCTGGCACCACGGCGACCTGCACCGACTCCCCTTCCCGGACGGCTCCTTCGACCACGTCTTCGTGTGCTTCGTGTTGGAGCACCTGGCCGACCCGGTGGCCGCGCTGACCGCGCTGCGGCGGGTGCTGCGGCCGGGCGGCACGATCACGGTGATCGAGGGCGACCACGGCTCGGCCTTCTTCCACCCGCAGGGCCCGGCGGCCCGCGACGCGGTCGACCTGCTGGTGCGGCTCCAGGCGGCGGCCGGCGGTGACGCCCTGCTCGGGCGCCGCCTGTACCCGCTCCTGACGGAGGCCGGCTTCCGGGACGTGGCCGTCCGCCCCCGCACCGTCCACGCCGACGGCGCCCGCCCCGCCCTGGTCGAGGGCTTCACCCGGCGCACCTTCGTCGCGATGGTCGAGGCCGTCCGCGCCGAGGCGCTGGCCGCCGGTCTGACCACCCCCGACGCCTTCGACCACGGCATCGCCGAACTGCGCCGCACGGCCGAGCCGGGCGGGACGTTTCACTACACCTTCTTCAAGGCGGTGGCGGTCAACCCGTAGGCCGGTCGGGCGGGGAGGTCCGCCCGCGCGCCCGCCCGCTCACTCCGGGCTGTCGCCGAGGGCGGCCAGGAGGGTGCGCATGGCGTCGACGAGGGTGGCGGTCCCGGGGTCGTCGAGGCCGGCGAGGAGGGCGCGCTCGGTGGCGAGGTGGTCGGGGAGGGCGCGGTCGATCAGGGCGTGGCCCTCGGGGGTGAGCGCGACCACGCGGCTGCGGCCGTCCTGGTCACTCTGGGTGCGGGTGACCAGGCCGCGGGCCTCCAGACGGTCGAGGCGCTGGGTGATGGCGCCGGAGGTGACCATGGCGGACTGCATCAGCCCGGTGGGGGTGAGGCGGTAGGGCGGGCCGCTGCGCTTGAGGGTGGCGAGGACGTCGAAGGAGGCGGCGTCCAGGCCGTGTTCGCCGAAGGTCCGGTTGAGCTCCGCGTCCACCAGGCGGTAGAGGCGCTTGAGCCGGCCGAACACCTCCATCGGAGAGACGTCCAGGTCGGGGCGCTCGACGGCCCATTGCGCGACTACTCGGTCCACATGATCTGCATCTGCCACAGGTTCAGGGTAGGGGATCCCGGCGGGATTCCTTAGCGATGAGGTAACTGTGAGCCACGCCACCCCGCCAAAGCGGTGAGAGATGCCTTAGCGCTGAGATACATTTGCTTAGTGCTAAGAAATCGCCTCGGAATCGTGCTGGTGACGGCGATAGCCCCCGCCGTCTGGGGGTCGACGTACATCGTCACCACCGAACTGCTCCCGCCCCACCGTCCACTCCTCGCGGCCGTCCTCCGGGCCCTGCCCGCAGGGCTGCTGCTGATCGCCGTCACCCGCCGGCTGCCGAAGGGCAGCTGGTGGTGGCGCGCGCTGGTCCTCGGCGCGCTGAACATCGGCGCCTTCCTCGCCCTCCTCTTCATAGCCGCCTACCGCCTCCCCGGAGGGGTCGCCGCCACGGTCGGCGCCGTCCAGCCGCTGATCACCGCCGGACTCTCGGCCGCGCTGCTCGGCGACCGGCTCACGCCGCGCACGGTGATCTGCGGCATCGCGGGGATCGCGGGCGTCAGCCTGCTGGTCCTGCGGGCCAACGCCCAGCTGGACGCCGTCGGCGTGGCCGCCGCGTTCGCCGGCGCGGTCGTCATGGCCACCGGCGTCGTCCTCTCCAAGCGCTGGGTCTCCCCCGCCCCGCTGCTCGCCACCACCGGCTGGCAGCTCACCGCCGGCGGACTGCTGCTGGTGCCGGTCGCACTGTTCGTCGAGGGCGCCCCGCCGTCCCACCTCACCGGCGGCAACCTGCTCGGTTACGGCTACCTCAGCCTGATCGGCGCGGCGCTCACGTACGCGCTCTGGTTCCGCGGGATCCGGGCACTGCCGCCGACCTCGGTCTCCTTCCTCTCGCTGCTCAGCCCGGTGGTCGCCACCGCGATCGGCTGGCTGGCCCTCGGGCAGGACCTCAGCCCGCTCCAGGCGCTCGGCGCACTGATCGTCCTCGGCTCGCTGATCGCGGCCCAGACCCGGCGCCGCCCCGGCACCGCCACGCCCTCCGCGCCCGCCGCCCCGGACGCCCCGGCCGCCCCCGCCTCCGCCTCCGCACCGCCCGTCCGCGAGAACGCCTGACCCCGCCTCGTCTCCGCCGAATCCCCTCCCGCACTCCCCGATCCCCGCCCAGCAGCCGCTGGCACCCACCGCACCAGGAGAACCTCCATGCACATCACCGTGTTCGGCGCCACCGGCAACGTCGGCAGCCGGGTGGTGACCGAGGCACTCGCCCGCCGCCACCGGATCACCGCCGTCCTGCGCGACCCCGCCAAACCGCACGGCCTGCCGGCCGCCGTCGCCCTCGGTGTCGGCGACGCCCGTGACCCCGAGGACGTCGCCCGCCTCGCCGCCGGGCAGGACCTGGTGATCACCGCCACCCGCCCGGCGCCCGGCAGCGAGCACGAGCTGTCCGCCGCCACCCGGGGCCTGCTGGCCGGTCTCGCCGGAACGGGCGCGCGCCTGATGGCCGTCGGCGGCGCGGGCAGCCTCACCCTCCCCGGCCGCGGCGGGACGGCCCTCGCCGACGACCCCGGCTTCCCCGCCGAGCTCCGGCCGATCGCCCGGGCCTGCCGCGAGCAGCTCGACCTCTACCGCGCCGCCGACCCGGACGTCGACTGGACCTACCTGAGCCCCGCCGCCCTGCTCGAACCCGGCGAGCGCACCGGCCGCTTCCGGCTCGGACGGGACGAACTGCTGGTGGACGCCGAGGGCGCCTCGGTGATCTCCATGGAGGACCTCGCCGTCGCGCTGCTCGACGAGGCCGAGCAGCCCGCGCACCGCCGCACCCGCTTCACCGCCGCCTACTGACCTGGGGCGATCCTCCGTGTCCGGGGTGTACCCAGCACCACCCCGGACACGGAACCCCGCATGATCGACCGTCAGGGCGAGCTCGGACAGGATCATTCCCGTGAACACCAACGCATCGAACACCACGGCCTCGCACCCCATCACGCCGAGCACCACCGCGCCGAACACCACCGCCTCGCACACCCCGGCGGCCGGCGCCACCGCCTCCCGCACCCGGCGCGCCGCCCTGGCCGTCGCCGCCGCCGTCCTGGCCGGCCTCGCCGTACCGGCCACCGCCAGCGCCGCCCCGGACGCCGGCCGGAACCCGGGCGACGCCGAGGTCGCCCCCGCCCGCTACACCCACCAGACCCTCGCCTGGCAGCCCTGCGCCAAGCAGCCGGCGCTGGACTGCGCCACCATGACCGCCCCGCGCGACTGGCACCACGCCGACGCCGGCGCCGACGTGACGATCGCCGTCTCCCGGCACCGCGCCGGCGACCCGGCCAAGCGCAAGGGCACGCTGCTGATGGCCGCCGGCGGCCCCGGCGCGTCGGGCCTGCTGCGCCCGGCGAACCTGGCCACGGCCGCCCCGGCCGTCGGCGCCGCGTACGACATCGTGGGCTTCGACCAGCGCGGGGTCGGCGAGAGCACCCGGGCCGTGTGCCAGACGCCGGAGGAGTTCCAGGACTTCCTGGCCGGCGACTTCCGCGACCAGTCCCCGGCGGCGATCGACCGGGTGGTCGCCAACTCCAAGAAGCTGGCCGCCAGTTGCCAGGAGCGCACGGGCGACCTGCTGCCCTACCTGAACACCGAGCAGACCGCCCACGACATCGACCTGTTCCGCGGCCTGCTCGGCGAGCAGAAGCTCAGCTACTTCGGCCCCTCCTACGCCTCGATGATCGGGGCCTACTACGGGACGCTCTTCCCGCACCGGGTCGAGCGGATGATCCTGGACAGCAACATCGGCTTCGACGGCACCTGGGAGAAGTTCGAACTGGGCCAGCCGATGAGCTTCCAGCGCCGCTTCGACGAGGACTTCGTGCCGTGGCTGGCGGCCCGCGACGCCACCTACCACTGGGGCTCCACCCCCGAGGAGGTGCAGGCGCACTGGGAGCAGCGGCGCGCCGCGCTGCACGACCAGCCCATCGTCGACGGCTCCCTGACGATCGGCCCGAACCAGCTGGACAACGGCGCGATCAGCGCGATCTACGAGCGGGACACCTTCCCCTTCCTCGCCCAGGCCCTGACCGCCGTCGACGACTGGCAGGGGGCCGACCCCGCGGCCAGGACGATGGCCGGGCGGCTGTTCGGCCAGTACCTCAGCCCGGAGTTCCTCGCCGAGTACTTCTCGGTGACCTGCAACGACACCCCGTGGACCAAGGACATGGACACCTGGGTCCAGCGCGGCGCGGAGAACACCGCGCGCTATCCGCTGGCGGGCGCGCGCACGCTGGCCTTCAGCGCGGTCTGCGCGGCCTGGCCGACCGCGCCCGCCCCCAAGGTCAAGGTGACCGGCGCCCACCTGCCGACGGTGCTGATGCTCAACTCGGTGCACGACCCGGCGACGTACTACGAGGCCGCGCTCGGCGCGCACCGCGCGCTGCGCGGCTCCAAGCTGGTGACCGTCACCGGGAGCGGCGACCACGGCCAGTACCCCACCGCCAACTCCTGCGTCACCGACGTCGTCGAGAGCTACCTGCTGGGCGGCCGCGCCCCCGAGCGCGACCTCGTCTGCCCCACCCCGCAGGCGGGTTGAGTGCCCGGCCGCTCGACCGCGGCCGTCGGGGCGCGCGTCGGGTGAGGCACGGCGGGGCGCCGACCGTCACGGGTCGACACCCCGCCGTGCCGGCGCCCCTCGGGGCGCGTTCGTCCAGCAGGCGGCCCGCGACTGGCCGAAAGACTGCGAAAGCCCGAGCGGGCGGCCGCTGTTGTGCCTCACGTCCCCCGGCTCCGGGGAATACAGCCATGGCCGTAGTCGCCATACACAGGAGCGAGCCCATGGTGAAGGTCGTCGAGACCACGGATACCCAGATCACCGCCGCAGTGGCCGAGCAGGCGCAGCAGGCCGGCCTCGGCCTGCTGCGCCAGTGCTTCCTGGTGCTGACGAAGACACGGCTGTTCGGCAAGCCGCGCGAGGAGGAGAAGCTCCGGGTCTACCACTTCGACCACGGCCTGGTGCACGAGGGCGGGGGCCTGGAGCTCACGGTCTTCCGCTGGGACGAGGTCTCGACCGTGATGCAGGCGACCGTCGCCCACTACTCGCACAACATCTACACCGAAACGGACTTCTCCTACCGGTTCATCCGGGACGACGGGGAGACGTTCACGATCGACGGCAAGTACCGCGACCCGCGGCGCGCCAAGCTCAGCGGCGGGGACAGGGGCACCCAGCTGGGCAGGTGGGCGGAACTGGGCGAGGTCGCCGCGCACTACGTCGCGGCCACCCAACTGTCCGGGGCCCGGGCCTCGCTGGCGGACGGAGGGGAACTGGCCTTCGGCGACCTGCTGGTCAGCTCGGCCGGTCTGCGCACGGTGAAGCGCGGTCTGGTGCCCTGGTCCGACATCAAGTCGATCAGCGTGGTCAACGGCTACCTGGTGGTCAAGAAGGACGGCAAGTTCCTCTCGCTGTCGAACACCGCGGTCAGCCGGATCCCGAACTACGCGCTCTTCATGATGCTGCTGGGCCGTTCCGGCTGACGCACGGCCGGCCCGGACAGGCCCTGGATCGCCGTCAGGACCGCGAGTCGCTCGCCGCACGCCCCAGCCGCGACCGGAGCCAGGCGAAGGCGGCGACGAGCCCGGCGAAGCCCCCGACGGCGAGCTTGATGCCGGCCTTGGCGACGATCCAGCCGACCCAGGGGACGCTCCAGCCCAGCCAGTGGAAGACAGCCAGCAGGACGGCGGCGCCGCAGAGGGCGGCGAGCACCGTCACGGCCACGGCGGCGGCCCGCGAGAGCTCTCGCGGGCCGTCGTCCGTCGCGTCCTGCGCCTGGTCGCCCGTCAGCTGCTTCGTGTCCCCATCACCCATGGGGATCATCCTACGGATTCCTCACCGGCGGGCGCGATGGGTGTCGCCGAGGTGCTCGCCGGTCTCGTCGTCGGGAAAGCTGACGGCGAGGGTGACGCGGTACTCGTCCACGTCCTCGCGGTGCCCCGGCACCCGGGCCCAGGCGAGCGAGTGCACCTCGGCCCCGGGGGCCTGCCGGCACCAGGCGGCGGCCTCCTCCAGTACGCGGGCGGCCGAACGCCCGGTGCACACCACCGCGGTGTACGCGGCGACGGCGAGGTCCCCACCGCTGCGGGCGACCCGCGAGACCGCCCGGACGGCGGCCGCGGCCTGGGTCAGGTCGCGGGCCAGGTCGTCGACCGCCCGAGGGGGGGCCGGAAGGACGACCGCTCCCTCGGCGACGGTCTCGGGCAGGTTCGCGCTCACAGTCCGGGCCTCCATCCGCATGGTCACGGGGCACAGCATGCCGGGCGGAGATTCCTGGCATGCCCTTTTCACCAGAACGTCACCCGTCCAGGGGCGAGTTGGGGCCGCCCCCTGGTATCCGCACGCCCGCCCTGGTAGGGAAGCGCCCGCCCGGCGGCGGACATCCACGCAGGTCAGGAAGGTCGGAGGCGGGCGCCGCCGGGGAGCCCGGAACGACGCGCACGCACCACCCCCGCGCCCCGGACCGCCGGTCCGGGCCCCTGCACGCCCGGCCCACCACCGGCACGCCCCCAGTCAACTCCCTTGGCAGGAACGGGAGATAACGTCGAAGCTCGACCCGCACAGCCCTCCGGTGCCGCCACCGGGCCCGCGGACGGAACCCGTGGCGGACGCGCACGCACCCCAACTCCCTTACCCGGCCGGGCCGTCGGCCAGCCTGGCCGCGACGCGGATCGAGTCCCGGCCCGAGCCCGAGCGGGCATTCCCCCACCCCTGCTGACCTGCGGTATTCGATGTCGGCACCGGGCCGCGGCAACCTCCGGCCACCCCTGTCGCGTCAGACCGTCGTGATACTAATCGTTGCGACGGCGGGAGCCGCCGTCCGGCGGCAGGCACGATGACGACGGTTCATCCGTTCCGGCAGGGTCGGGACGGCTACGGGGAGGGGCACGGTATGACGGCGAGGTTCGGCAAGGTGCAGGGCGGGCGCGGGCTGCGGCTCGGCAAGCGGGTCACGGGGACGGCTGCGGCCTTCACCGCACTCGCCGCACTGACGGGCTCCCAGGTGACGGGCTTCGGGCTCGCCCCGGTCGCGGCCGCCGACGCCGTGACGTCGCCGGACGCCTCCGCCTCCCAGCCCGGCGGCAGCCCGACCGGCGGCGCCGGCAGCGCCTTCGGCACCGGCGTCCCGGCCGACGGCGGCGGCACCGTCCAACTGCCGCAGCCGCCCGGCACGGTGCCCGGCGCGCCCGCCGCCGGCCCCTTCGCCGCCACCGGCCCGGCCCTGCCCGCGACCGTGCTCGCCGCCTACCGCCAGGCCGAGGCCTCGGCCGCACAGCGCTCGCCCGGCTGCCACCTGCCGTGGCAACTGCTGGCCGCGATCGGCCAGGTCGAATCCGGCCAGGCCAACGGCGGCCAGGTCGACGCGACGGGGACGACCCTCACCCCGATCCTCGGTCCGGCGCTGGACGGCAACGGCTTCGCCGCGATACCCGACAGCGACGGCGGGCGCTACGACGGCGACGCGCGCTGGGACCGCGCCGTCGGGCCGATGCAGTTCATCCCCTCCACCTGGGCGACCTGGGGCACGGACGCCAACGGCGACGGCAAGGCCGACCCGAACAACATCTTCGACGCCGCCGAGAGCGCCGCCCGCTACCTGTGCGCGGGCGGGCGCGACCTCGCCGACCCGGCGCAGCTCGACCGGGCGATCCTCAGCTACAACAACTCGGGCGAGTACCTGCGGACGGTCCGCAACTGGATGGCGCACTACGGCAGCGGCAGCGTCACCACCGTGCCGAACCGCCCGGCCTCCTCGACCCCGCCGGCCTCGCTGCCCTCCCCGCTCCTGCCGCTCGCGCCGCTGCTGCCGCCGACCGGGACGACTCCTGGCGCCACCCCCGGGACGCCGAGCGCCCCCGGGACCACCCCGCCCCCGGGCGGGCAGCCCTCGCCGAGCGCGCAGCCGACCTCGCCGGCCCCGACGCCGTCCTCCTCCGCGCAGCCGACGACGGACCCGAGCACCACCCCGACGGGCACGCCCGGCACCACACCGCCGTCGACCGCGCCGGCCACGCCGTCCGGCACGCCGTCGACCACTCCGTCGGGCACCCCGTCCTCGACGGCCACCCCGACCGGCACGCCGTCCGGCACCCCCACCACGACGCCGACCGGAACGCCCACCGACTGCCCGAGCCCGACGGCCACGACCACCCCGACGGGCAGCCCGTCCCCGACGGCCACCCCGACCGGCACGCCGTCCGGCACCCCGGCCGCCCCCGGGTGCGCCACGGCGACGCCGACCCCCGGCGGCACTCCCACCCCGGGCGGCACCCCCTCCTCCGCCGCCCCGAGCACGACCCCCAGCGCGGACCTCTCCCCCTCGGCCGCCCCGCCGACCCGCTGACACCGCCCCATCCGCCGACGGCCCGCACCCCTGGTGCGGGCCTTCCGCGTTCCCCGCCCCGCCGCACCAAGCTCCCGAGACCGAGCTCGAGACCGAGAGCTGGACCGAGACCTACGCCGGATCCGACCCGGCCCCGGCCCTGGGCAGCGCCCCCGGACCCAGCGTCGCCCGGTGCACCCGCCACCGCGCGAGCATCCCGTGCAGTTCGTCCACCATGAACGCGAAGAAGGCCGCGCTCTCCGCCAGCCGCTCCCCCGCGACGGTGCCCGCGCCGACGGTGGCCTCGCCCTCCCTGAGCACCCGCACCCAGCGCAGCAGGTACTCGTCGCGCCGGGTCAGCGACTCGAACCAGACGTCGTTCAGCACCCGGTAGCGGTCGCGCCGCGAGCCCGGCTCGCGCTCCTTGGCGGCCAGGCCGATCTGGGTGAGGTAACGCATCCCGCCGGACACCGCGGCCGGGCTGATCCGCAGCCGTTCGGAGAGCTCGGCGGAGGTCAGGACGCCGCTCTCCTCGGCCATCAGGCAGGAGAAGAGCCGGGCCGGCATCCGGCCCATGCCCGCGGCCACCAGCTCGGCCGCGAACCGTTCGACGAAGTCCGACACCGCCTGCTCGTCGCGCTCCTTCTCCGCTTCCCGCTCCACCACGCGCGCCTTCCCCTCTCCGGTGATCAACAACTCGACTGAACTTTAACGCCTTCCCAATATTCACGTTTTTCTGAAACTACGGTAGCTTCAGCAGCATGACGAAGGCAATCGCTCTGACCGGCCTCCGCAAGACCTTCGGCCGGACCACCGCGCTGGACGGCCTCGACCTCACCGTCGAGACCGGCGAGGTGCACGGATTCCTGGGACCCAACGGCGCCGGGAAGTCCACCGCCATCCGGGTGCTCCTCGGTCTGCTGCGCGCCGACGGCGGCAGCGCCCGGCTGCTCGGCAAGGACCCCTGGCACGACGCCGTCGAACTGCACCGCCGCCTCGCCTACGTCCCCGGCGACGTCGAACTGTGGCCCAACCTCACCGGCGGCGAGGCCATCGACCTGCTCTCCCGGCTGCGCGGCCGGCTCGACCGCCGCCGCCGCGACGAGCTGATCGAGCGCTTCGACCTCGACCCCACCAAGAAGGGCCGCAGCTACTCCAAGGGCAACCGGCAGAAGGTCGCCATCGTCGCCGCGCTCGCCTCCGACGCCGAACTGCTGCTGCTCGACGAGCCGACCTCCGGCCTCGACCCGCTGATGGAGGTGGTCTTCCAGGACGTCGTCCTCCAGGCCCGGCGGCAGGGGCGGACCGTCCTGCTGTCCAGCCACATCCTGGACGAGGTGGAGAAGCTCGGCGACCGGGTCAGCATCATCCGCCACGGCCGGGTGGTGCAGACCGGCAGCCTCGGCGAACTGCGCCACCTCACCCGCACCACGGTCGAGGCCGAGACCCACCGCCCCGTCACCGGGCTGGAGACGCTGGAGGGCGTGCACGCCGTCCGCACCGAGGGCGCCCGGGTGCGCTTCGCCGTGGACGGCGCCCACCTCGACGCCGCCGTCCGCCGCCTCGGCGAGGCCGGGCTGCGCAGCCTGGTCAGCCACCCGCCCACGCTGGAGGAGCTGATGCTGCGCCACTACGGCGACGAGCTGGCCGCCAACGGGCACCCGGTCGACGGCGAGGCCGCCCGATGACCGCCACCACCACCGCGACCAGCGCGCCCGCCACGGCCCCGCGCCCGCCCCGCCCGCGCACCACCCTGGCCGGCACCGCCACGCTGCTCCGCTTCGCCCTGCGCCGCGACCGGCTCCGCCTCCCCGCCTGGGTGCTCGGCCTCGGCCTGCTCACCCTCGCCAGCGCCAACAGCGTGCACACCCTCTACCCGACCGCCGCCGACCGCGCCTCGATCGCCCACGCCTCCGCCGGCCCGGCCGTCCTCGCCATGACCGGCCCCGGGCACTACCTGGCCGACTACACCTGGGGCGCCATGCTCGGCCACCGGCTGCTCGGCCTGCTGGCGGTGCTGGCCGGGCTGATGAGCGTGCTGACCGTCACCCGGCACACCCGGGCCGAGGAGGAGAGCGGGCGGGCCGAGCTGGTCCGCTCCGCCGCCGTCGGCCGGCACGCCCAGCTCGCGGCCGCCCTCGGCGCCGCAGCCGTCGCCGACCTCGCGCTCGGCCTGCTGCTCGCCGCCGGGCTGCCCGCCCTCGGCGTCCCCGGGCTCGACACCGGCGGCGCGCTGCTGTTCGGGGCCGCGACCACCGCCGCCGGACTGCTGTTCGCGGCGGTCGCCGCCGTCGCCGTCCAGGTCACCGCGCACGCCCGGACGGCCTCCGGGCTGGCCCTCGCGGTGCTCGGCACCGCCTACGCGGTGCGCGCCGCCGGGGACGCCGGGTCGAACGGGCTCTCCTGGGCCTCCCCGATCGGCTGGCTCCAGCGCAGCTACCCCTTCGTGGACGACCGCTGGTGGCCGCTGCTGCCCGCGCTCGCCCTGGCCGCCGTCACCGGGGCGGCCGGCTTCGCACTGAGCACCCGACGGGACGTGGGCGCCGGGCTGCGCGCCGCCCGCCCGGGGCCGCCCACCGCCCGCCCCGCCCTCGGCACCCCGCTCGGCCTCGCCCTGCGCCTGCACCGCGGCCTGCTGGGCGGCTTCGCGGTCGCGCTGCTGCTGCTCGGCGCGATGTACGGGTCACTGCTGGGCGGCGCCGACGCGATGGTCAAGGACGTCGACCAGCTGAAGGAGGCCCTCGCCCGGCTCGGCGGCCGCTCGCTCACCGACTCCTTCGCCGCGATGACCCTGCTGGTGGTGGCGGTGGTCGGCGCGGTCTACGCGGTGCTGGCGACGCTGCGCCCGCGCGCCGAGGAGAGCGCCGGGCGGGCCGAGCCGGTGCTGGCCACCGGGGTGTCCCGGTCCGGTTGGCTGGGCGGGCACCTGGCGGCGGCGCTGCTGGGCTCGACCGCGGTGCTGCTCGCGGCGGGGGTGGGCTTCGGCCTGGCCGGGGCGTTGTCCACCGGTGACGCCGGCGCGTTCCCGCGACTGGTCGGCGCGGCCCTGGCGTTCGCGCCCGCCCAGTGGGTGACGGTGGGGTTCGCCGCCGCCGTGTACGGCTGGCTGCCCCGGGCGACGCAGCTGGCCTGGCTGGTGCCGGCGTACGCGTTCGTGATCGGGTACCTGGGCCCGCTGCTGAAGCTCCCGGCGGGCCTGGACCGGCTCTCCCCGTTCGGGCAGGTGCCCCGGCTCCCGGCGGCCGCCATGGACTGGACGCCGCTCGCGGCGCTCACCCTGGTCGCGGCCGCCCTGATCGCCCTGGCGCTGGCCGGGTTCCGGCGCCGCGACCTCGAAACGCGCTGACTCCCGGGCTGCGGCGGGGGAAGCGGACGGGGCCGGCCACGGCGGGCCGGCCCCTGGCCGGGTCACAGGTGCTTGACCAGCTCCGGCATCAGGTCCTGGAAGGTCCGCCCGCTGGCCGGCTGCCCGATCGCGGTCATCTGCCAACCGGCGGGCGTGCGCTGCACCTTGGCCATGATCTGCGCGGTGTACGGGCCGCCCCCGGTGAGCGTGTACCGGGCCAGCTCGGCGCCCGTCTGCTCGTCGACCAGCCGACAGAAGGCCGCCTCGACCTCCTGGAAGGTCTGGCCGGTGAAGGAGTTGACGGTGAAGAGGATCTGGTCGACCTCGGCGGCCATCTTGGTCAGGTCGACGGTGATCGACTCGTCGTCGGTCGCGTCGCCCGCGCCGCCGACCAGGTTGTCGCCGCTGTGCCGGACGGAACCGTCATTGCTGTTGAGGTGCTGGAAGAAGACCACGTCCACCGGCCGCCCCTGGGAGAACAGCACCGCCGAGGCGTCCAGGTCGATCTCCCGACCGGCGGCCAGCAGCTTGGCGAAGAAGCCCTTGGGCTGCGCGGCCTTCCAGCCCAGGCCCATCCGGACCACACTCAGCTGACCGCCGCCCGGCTTCTCCAGGCTGATCTTCTGCCCCTTGGCCAGCGAAACGCTCATCGTGCCCTCCTCGTCCCTGCCGCCGCTCCGTGCCGTGAATCTACAGCACTGTCGAACATCTATGATCATCCGACCGGCGCGCTCCCAGCACCCCTACCCCGCACTCCCCCCGCCGTCACCACCGGGGGCGGTCTGCACACTGTCAAGCGCCCCGGGGAGGAGCTTGCGCGGGGCGGCGCGCAATCCGGCTCGGTCAACCTGGCAACCGGCGATCCGACGTCTGGCGTAGCCGCGAACAGGGCCCGAACAGGCGGGCGGCCCGCGGACTAGGGTCGGCTCGGAGGCGCCGCCGACCGGGAGAACGGCCGCCGACGCACCGAGCGTTCCGCGCACGTTCCCGTGATCCGCCAACCCACGCTGGGGGGACCACCATGTCCGAGCACGAAGGAACACCGCCCGCACCCGCCACCGCCGCCACCTCTTCGCGCCTCGGCCGCCGCCGCCTGCTGCGGGCCGGCCTGGGCACCGGCGGCGCGCTCGCCACCGTCCGCCTGCTGCCCGGCGGCCAGGCCTGGGCCGCCGCCCCGGAGCCCGCGCCCGCGCCCGTACCGGAGTCCGTGCCCGCACCCGCCACCCTCCCCGGCGGCGGCGCCGCCACGGCGCAACCCTGGCCGGACTGGGCCCGGTTCGCCCGCGTCGGCGACGGCACCTTCAACGAGCCCGCCGACATGCAGAGCGCCGTCGACGCCCTCAGGGCGCAGAACGTCAGCGTCATCGAACTCGACACCCTGCTCTCCAACTGGCTCACCGACGCCGAGTTCGCGGCCCACATGGCCGAGGTGAAGACCTTCACCGGCCTGGCGCACGCCGCCGGCCTCAAGGTCGTCATGTACTACCCCTCCCTGGAGCTGATCTCCCCCGGCGGCGAGAAGGGCCGCTCGTTCTACAAGAACGACCAGGGCGGCGCCTGGGTCCAGCGCGACCTCGCCGGAAAGCCCAACGTGTTCTACGGCAGCGTGGTGGTCTGGGTCGACCCGGGCGACGAGAGCGTCTGGCTCAGCCCCAACTCGCCCTGGCGGGACTACTACCTCAAGCGGATCAAGGGCGTGGCCGCCACCGGTGTGGACGGCATCTGGCCGGACGTCCCGATCTACTTCGACGGCGTGCTCTCCTGGTGCGACGCCTCCACCTGGGGCGCGGCCGCCTTCAAGGCCGACAGCGGCCTCGCCCTGCCCAAGGCCGCCGACTTCGCCGACCCGGTGTTCCGCCGCTACCTCGAATGGCGCCACCGCAACCTGCTCCAGTTCCAGCTCGACATCGCCGCCGCCGGGCGCGCGGTCAACCCCGACCTGGTCACCTTCGTCGAGACCGTCTCGATGGACTACCGCTACGCCACCTCGATCGGCCTGGACGGCGGCTACCTGCGCCAGGCCGAGGGCGCCGTCAGCCAGGTCTGGGAGGTGGACATCCTCGGCAACTACGACGGCATGCGGCACGCCACCGCCTCCGACTGGGTCTGTCTCATCTCGATGTACAAGTACGCGCGCGGCGCCAGCGGCACCAAGCCCGCCTGGGCGTTCTCCTACGGCTGGCAGGCCGACGACGCCTCGCTGGTGATGTCCCAGCTGATCGCGGCCGGCTGCAACCCCTACGAGGTGAAGACGCCGTACAAGAACGACACCGTGGACGCGGCGATGCGTGCCCGGATGTACCGCTTCGTCCAGACCAACCAGGAGCGGCTCTACAACGCCGCCTCGGCCGCCCAGGTCGGCGTCTACCACTCCAGCCCGTCCCGGGACTACGTCAGCCCGGGCGCGGGCATCGGGATGTACGTCAACGCGACCGCGCCGGCCGGGATCAGCGACTGGTGGGGCGGCGACGACCCGGAGCAGAGCTGCGCCTCCGTCCCCTGGCTGGGCGAGTTCCGGGGCGCGGTGAAGGCGCTGGTGTACGCGCACATCCCGTTCGACACGGTGCCCAGCCCCGGCCTGGCCGCCGCCGACCTGGCCCGGTTCAAGGTGCTGCTGCTGCCCGACCTCCAGGCTGTCTCGGACGCCGAGGCGGCCGTGCTGCGGGGGTTCGTCGCGGCCGGCGGGACGATCGTGATCACCGGCCCGGCTCCCACCGCGCTCGACGAACTGGGCGGCCAGCGCGCCGAGTTCGCGCTCTCCGACGTGCTCGGGCTGCGCCGGGGCAGCCCGCTGCCGGCCGGCAAGCAGAACCCCTACGGCAGCGGCACCTGCTGGTACGTCCGCAACCGGGCCGGACTCAGCTACCTCACCAAGACCGACCAGGCCTCGGCCGACCAACTGCTCGCCCCCGTCCGCCAGTCCGCACCGCCCGCCGTCACCCTGGCCGGGGACCCCCGGATCTTCCTGGACGCGCGGCGGCTCGGCAACGACGCCGTCGTCCACCTGGTGAACTTCACCAACTTCGGCGACACCCCGGCGGCCTTCCGCACCACGCCCGCCAACTGCACGCTCTCTTACGCCCTCCCGGTCGGCGCCGCCGTCACGGCCGTCACCGTCGCCACCCCGGACGGCACCGACCCGACGCCCAAGCCCGTCCCGTACACCGTCACGGGAGCAACGGTCAGCGTGCCGCTGACCGTCGTGCAGTACTCGGTGGTGACGGTGACGGTGAGCTAGAGCGCGGGCGCGGGGATGCGCCAGAGGGCGGCGGGGTTGGCCTCGCCGCCCGGGGCGGACTCGAAGGCGATCCACTTCCCGTCCGGGGACCAGCTCGGCGCGCCGTCGTACGAGCCGTCGTCGCCGGTCACCCGGACGGGGCGTCCGCCGTCGGCCGCGACCACGAAGACCTGGGCGTTCGGCAGGTTGCCGAGGTTGGAGGAGAACACCAGGTACCGGCCGTCCGGGGACCAGGTGGGATCAGTGTGCTCGCCCGGCACGTCGGTGACCTGGCGCAGGCCGGTGCCGTCCGCGCCGACCGTCCACAGCGCCCAGTTCTCGCCGCCGGCGGCGCGCCGCTGGAAGACGATCCGGTCGCCCCGGGGCGACCAGTTCGGCTGCCGGTTGTCGGTGCCGGTGCCCTTGCCGTCGACCAGCCGGAGGGGGGCGCCGCCGTCGCGGCGGACCTTCCAGAGCGAGTCCTGTTCGGCGTCGTCGCCGTGCACGGCGGCGTGTTCCGGCTCCCAGCTCTGCTGGAAGACGATCCACGCGCCGTCCGGGGAGAAGCTCGGCTCGCTGTAGCCGCTGCCGTCCTCGTGCCGGGTGACCCGCTCGGGGCTGCCGCCGGGCGTCATCAGCCAGACCTCGTCGTGGCCGGACTCCCGGTCGGTGGCGAAGGTGAAGGCGCCGGTGGCGGCGTTCCAGCTGGTGCCCGGGAGGTTGACGGCGGCCTTGTCGGGATCCTCCAGGACCTTCTGCGGCGCGCGGGCGCCGTCCAGCGGCAGCACCCCGAGGGCGGCGGCGCCCTTGTTGTAGCCCTCGCTGAACTCGGTCAGCAGCACCGAGCGGCCGTCCGGGGCGAAGGCGGGGTTCTGGGCGCTGCGGCCACCCTCGGCCCGGTAGAGCAGCTCGGCGCCGTCGGCCCGGCGCTCGCCCCCGGTCGGCGGCGCGCCGCCGGCCCGGGTCGGCCGGGGCTGCGGCCCGTCCTCGGAGCCGGATTCGGCGCAGCCGGACAGCAGCAGCATTGTGACGGCCGCGGCGGCGAAGAACGTGCGAGTCCTCATGACCCACAAGCTAGTTGACGCTTCGTCACATCGCGTACGCCCGCAGGCGGATCAGGCGTCGCCGTCCAGCAGGTGCTGGCGGACCTCCTGGAAGGTCCAGGCTCCGCCGGCCGGGCGGGCGAACACCCAGACCAGGTCGAAGCGGTCCGGCCAGGTGGCGGGTGCGCCGCTGCCGGCGGCGCCGAGCGCCTCGACGATCCGCGGGATCCCCGAGTGCTCCCAGCAGATCAGTACCGGCTGGGGCCCGGCCAGGGCGGCGCCGGCCAGGGCGGTCTCCTGGGACTCGGCGTACCCGGTGTCGACGGTCAGCCCGAGCTTGGCGGCGAGCGGGGTGACGGTCTGCCGCATCCGGTGCGCCCCCGCCAGTGGGCCCTGGTCGGCGGCGGCGAGGATCCGGGCGGGGGTGCGCAGGCCGGGCGCGGGCGGGGCGAACAAGGTGGGCAGCGCCCGGGCGCGGGACCAGCCGCGCTCGGTGAGGGACTTGCCGTCGTGGCCGCCGTTCTCGTCCAGTCCCGGGTGGCCGCCGTCCGGCTTCTCGCCGTGCCGGATGATCATCACCAGGGCCTCGCCGCCCGCGTCGCTCGCCCTGGCCGCGCCGGCCTCCTTGCCCGCCTTCTTGCCGGCCTTGCCGGAGGAGGCCGAGCAACCCGCCAGCAGCACCGGAGCGGCGATCGCCAGGCCGGTGAGCAGGGTGCGCCGGGTCGGCCGCGCCGCCACTCGGTGCTCCATCTCTCGGCCCCCCGTCACCTGGTCCCCCGCCACTCGGTGCCCCGTCACTCGGTCCCCCGTCACTCGGCACCCCGCTCCAGGCGCACCAGCGCGTCGACCGCGACGCCGTCGCCCTCGCCCTTGTGCCCGGGCTCCGGGCCGACCGTCCGGTGCACCCGTTCGGCCCGGACGGTGCGCAGGCCGCGGTCCGCGAGGTCGGCGAGGACGTCCTCCGGGGTGAACAGCACGGCCGGGTCCTGCGGGCCGCCGACGCCCTCGGTGAGGTTGCTCAGGTCGTGCCCGACCACCAGCAGGGTGCCGCCGGGAGCGAGCGCGGCGGCGGCGCGGCGCAGCGCGGCCCGCCGGTCCCGGGCGGGGACCTGGAGGTAGGCGATCAGGATCAGGTCGTAGCCGGCGGCGGGGGCCTCGAAGGTGCGGGCGTCGCCGTGCCGCCAGGTGAGCCGGTCGGCGACCTCGTCGGGCAGGTCGGCGGTGAGCCGCTCGGCACGTTCCAGGGCGACGGCGGAGTAGTCCAGCCCGGTGACCTCCCAGCCCCGGCCGGCCAGCCAGATGGCGTTGCGGCCTTCGCCGGCAGCCAGGTCGAGGGCGTGGCCGGGGACGTGGGCCGGGGTGAGGCCGGTCAGTTCGCGGACCACCCAGCGGTTGGGCTCGGCGCCCCACACCAGCTCGGTCGCGGCGTAGCGGTCGTCCCAGTCCTGGCTGTCCATCGCGAGTCCTCCGTTCGGCGGGCCTGCTCCGCAGCGGTCAACCTACCGGGCCCGGGCGTCGGCGGCCCGGAACGGTCCAGCGGGCGGACACCCTTGACGGCGAATATTGGTCCAGTCCAATCTGTGATGTCGTGACGCGAGCGGGTCAGCCGACCCGCCGCGCCCGCCGTCCGTACGTCGGCACGCTCCACCTGCCCGCGCGCCCCCACAGCGCCCGGGCGGCTCCCCCGGCCCACCCCGGGCCACGCACCGCCGGAAACCCCCACACATCCGGAGGACAACCGCATGCACGACCGCGTCATGCCCGCACGGCCCGCCCAGGCCGCCGGGCACCGGACCGCCCCGCGCAGACGGGCCATGGCCCTGGCCCTCGCCGCCACGCTCAGCACCAGCGGCGCCGCCCTCGCCCTGACCCTCAGCCCCGCCTCGGCCGCCCCGGTGAACCTGCTGGCCAACGGCGACTTCGAGGCCGGCACCCTGACCGGCTGGACCTGCTCCAACGGCTCCGTCGTCACCACCCCGGTGCACGGCGGGAGTTACTCGCTCAGCGGCGCGGCCTCGGCCTCCGACACCGCGCAGTGCCAGCAGACCGTCACCGTCCAGCCGAACACCACGTACACCCTGTCCGGCTTCGTCCAGGGCAGCTACGTCTACCTCGGCGCCACCGGGACGGGCGTCAACTCCTCGGTCTGGACACCCGGCGGCACCGGCTGGAACCAGCTGAGCACCACCTTCACCACCAGCGCCACCACCACCTCGGTGACGGTCTTCACCCACGGCTGGTACGGCACCGGCGCCTACTACGCCGACGACCTCAGCCTGACCGGCCCGGCCGGGCCCACCTCCACCGGCAGCCCGACCGCGAGCGGCAGCCCGACGGCCTCCACCAGCCCGACCGCGTCCACCAGCCCGACCGCGTCCAGCAGTCCGACCGCGTCCGGCAGCCCCACCGCGAGCGGCAGTCCGACGGCCAGCGGCAGCCCCACCGGATCCGGCAGCCCGACCGCGACGGCCACCGCCAGCGGCCCGGCCGGGGACGGCAAGGTCACCACGCCCACCGGCGTCGCCGTCACCAAGGTCACCGCGGGCGCCGTGGTGCTCACCTGGCAGCCCTCCACCCTGACCACCGGCGACGGCCCGATCGCCTACAAGGTGTGGTCCAACGGCCAGCTGGTCGCCACCTCGATGGGCACCTCCGTCGCCGTCAGCTCGCTGCTGCCCGGCAAGGCGTACACCTTCAGCGTCCAGGGTTACTCCGGCTCCCACGCCTCCGCCCAGTCCGCCGCGGTGAGCACCACGACGGCCGCCGCCCCCGCGCAACAGCCCGTCCGCTCGGCCTACTTCGACCAGTGGGGCGTCTACGAGAACGCGTACTACCCGAAGAACGTCGACACCAGCGGCGCCGCGGGCAAGCTGGACGTCATCCACTACGCGTTCGCCAACATCGACCCCACCAAGCTCACCTGCTTCCAGGCGGTGAAGGCCTCCGACTCGACCAACGAGAACAACCCCAACGCCGGTGACGGCGCGGGCGACGCCTACGCCGACTACCAGTCCGACTACAACTCCGGCACCAGCGTGGACGGCAGCAGCGACACCTGGGAGCAGCCGCTCAAGGGCAACTTCAACCAGCTGCGCCAGCTCAAGGCCAAGTACCCGAACCTGCGGTTCACCATCTCGATCGGCGGCTGGACGTACTCCAAGTACTTCTCCGACGCGGCCGCCACCGACGCCTCCCGGAAGACCTTCGTCTCCTCCTGTGTCGACATGTTCCTCAAGGGGAACCTGCCGACCGGCGTCGCGGGCGACGCCTCCGGCGGCGCGGCCACGGCGGCCGGCATCTTCGACGGCGTCGACCTCGACTGGGAGTACCCGGGCTCGGCCGGCGGCCACACCGGCAACCACTACTCCCCCGCCGACAAGCAGAACTTCACCCTCCTGCTCAAGGAGTTCCGCACCCAGCTGGACGCGATCGGCTCCGCCCAGGGCAAGCGCTACCTGCTGTCCGCCGCCCTGCCCAGCGGCCAGGACAAGATCGCCCAGCTGGAGACCGACAAGATCGGCAACTACCTCGACTACGCCGACGTCATGTCCTACGACATGCACGGCGCCTGGGACGCCAAGGGCCCGACCAACCACCAGGACCCGCTGCACGACAGCCCGGCCGACCCGACCACGCCGATCACCCCCGGCACCCGCAGGTACAACGTCGACACCATGCTCGCCGCGTACACCACCGGCCTGCCCGAGTACGGCATCCCCGGCGGCTTCCCGGCCAACAAGCTGGTGCTCGGCATCCCGTTCTACTGGCGCGGCTGGACGGGTGTCCCGGCCGGCTCCAACTACGGCCTGTACCAGAGCGCGACCGGCCCGACGGCCGCCAAGCCGCTGAGCCAGGAGGCCGGACTGGCCGCCTGGAAGGAGCTCAACCCGACCGCCGCCACCACCCACTGGGACCCGGTCACCGAGAGCAGCTGGGTCTACGACGGCACCAACTTCTGGACCGGCGACACCCCGCAGGCCATCCAGGCGCGCGGGGCCTACACCAAGAGCAAGGGCCTCGGCGGCCTGTTCGCCTTCTCCCTGGAGAACGACGACGCCTCCGGCACGCTGCTCAACTCCATGGACGGCAGCCTGCGCTGACGTCCGGCACGCCGGTGGGCCCGCGCGGATCTCCGCGCGGGCCCACCCGCTTCGGCGAGGTTCGGCGGGCCCTGCTCAGCCCTTGAGCCCGAGGGAGGGGAACAGGTCGACGAACGGCTGGGTGGTCACCGAGACGCTCCGGCCGAACGGATCGTCGAAGTCCCAGATCATGAACAGCAGGAACGCGATCAGCGCGCTGAAGCAGCCCGCCAGGATCAACTCCCTCGGCGTGCGCCGGATCTGCAGCGCGAACAGCATGCCGACGGTCACCACGGCACCGGTGATCAGGCCGAACCAGACGACCCCGGGCATGGTCGGCCCGGCGTTCTGCCCGCGCGAGTTGCGGGCGTCGTCGGCCTGGCTGATCCGGTCCATGATCGGCTGGTAGGACTGCGACTCCAGCTCGGAGGCCGGCGGCCGGGTGGCGACGTCCACCCGCAGCTTGTCCAGCAGTTCGGTGCCCTTGTCGGAGATCTCGCCGTTCTTGCGCATGTAGTCCCACTCGACCTTCACCACGTACGAGACGTAGGCGTCCACGTCGGCCCGGACCTGGTCGCGGAACTCGGCCGGGTAGACCACCGCCCGGTCGCTCACCTCCTGCAACGACTGCGCCTCCCGGAACAGGTCGTCCTGGGCGGCGCCGCGCGCCTCCCAGACACCCGCGAGGGCGAGGCCGAGGACGATCGCGTAGACCACGCCGATCATCATCGTGATGTAGTCGATGACGTCCGGGGTCTCGTCGACGTTCTTCTCGGTGCCCACCCGGCGGTGCCGCAGCACCACCACCGCCACCACGACGGCACAGGCCGCCGCCATCGCGATGGCCAACGCCAACCATTCGGACATGGGAACTCCCTTCTCTGGCTCGGCTTGTGACGGAACAAAGGATCGAGGCCGGCCCCGGGCCAGGCAGGTCGGGCTCCAGGGCCGGACCGGGGGCCGGGGCGGGCCGCCTCGGTGGGGCGGTCAGGACCGCCCGGAACGGCCGCGGCCGCGTCCACGGCCCGGGCGCAGGGCCGCCGCCGCCAGGATGGCGGGCACGGTGACCAGCAGCATGGTGGTCGTCGCCGGGGCGTTGTGGTGGTGCTGCGGCGGGACCGGCGGCTGCGCCGCCCGCACGTGGTACACGGGCTGCGCCGCCGGGGTCGGCCACAGCGGGCTCGGGCGCACCGGGCTCGGCGCGTCCGGGCTGGGGGCCACCGGGTCCGATGGGGGCGCGGGTGCCACCGGGGCCGGCGCCGGGGGTGCGGGCGGGTTCGGCGCGGGCGGCGGAGGGGGCGCGGGTGCCGTCGGCGGCGGGGTGGGCCCAGGTGTCCTGCTGGGAGCCGGCGTTGTCGGCGCGGGGGTCGGCGACTGCGTGGGGACGGGTGCCGGAGTCGGACTGGGCTTCGACGTCGGCGAAGGCGTCGGCGTGGCACTCGGCGTGGCACTCGGCGTCGGGGTCGCCGTCGGGCTGGGCGTGCGGGTGGGGCTCGACGTCGGGGTCGGCGTCGGCGTGGGGCTCGGGCAGGGGTGCGGGTGGTGATGGTGGTGGTGCCACCAATCCCCGTGCCACCAGTCCCCGTCGTGGCCCCCGTACCCGCCGTGCTCGTCGTCCGGGCGGCCGGGCGGCCGACGGACCCCCGTGGTGTCCGAGGGCCGTGGTGAGGCCGGTCCGGGCACGGCCCTCGGCGTGCGGCACGGGTGGTGCCGGTGCGGGAGCCCGGGCCCCTGGTGCCGCGCGTCGGCCGTCGGGGCGACGGTGACGCCGACCTGGACGTCCACGTCGACCCCGACGTTCACGTCCCCGCCCGGCCCGACCTGCACCGACACGTCCGTCGCGGTGCAGACGCAGGAGTCGACGGTCGTGCCGTACTGCTGCTCCCCGCCGTGGTGTTCGGTGCCGGACGCCGAGGCGCCGCCGACCAGGGCGCACATCGCGACCACGCCGACCGCGGCGCCGATCAGCCTGGTCCGCCGACCGGAGGCCACACCCCCACCGCCGTCCAGCGATATCCGTCGGGACTGCCGGCGCTGCGGCATGGGCTCCACTCACCTCTCGGGTCGCCGGGGACGGGATCAGAACAGGGCGATCCGCCCGGCCCGCAGGAGGACGCGGGCAGGCGTGATCAGACGTGATGAGGCACGATCAGGCGGACGGCCCGCCTTCCGGGGGCGGGCCGTCCGTCATCAGGTCAAACGATCTTCGAGCCGGCCGGTTACGGCCCGGCCCCGTTGTCGGCCGTCCTCAGTGGCGGCGGTGCGCGATCTCGACGTTCTCCAGGACGCCGACCGCGTCCGGCACCAGGATCGCGGCCGAGTAGTAGGCGCTGACCAGGTAGGAGATGATCGCCTTCTCGTCGATGCCCATGAAGCGGACCGACAGCGACGGCTGGTACTCGTCCGGGATGCCGTTCTGGTGCAGGCCGATGACGCCCTGGTTGTCCTCACCGGTACGGATCACCAGGATGGAGCTGGTGTTCTCCTTGGTGATCGGGATCTTGTTGCACGGCAGGATCGGCACCCCGCGCCAGGCCGGCACCTGCTGCCCGCCGAGGTCGACGTGGTGGGGGTACAGGCCGCGGGCGTTGAACTCGCGGCCGATCGCGGCGATCGTCCGCGGGTGGGCGAGCAGGTAGTCGGGGTCGCGGCGGCGGTTGAGCAGCTCGTCCAGGTCGTCCGGGGTGGGCGGGCCGGAGTGGGTCTGGATCCGCTGGTCGAAGTCGGCGTTGTTGAGCAGGCCGAACTCCGGGTTGTTGACCAGCTCGCGCTCCTGGCGCTCGCGCAGCGCCTCGATGGTCAGCCGGAGCTGGTGCTCGATCTGGTTCATCGGCTCGTTGTACAGGTCGGCGACGCGGGTGTGGACCTTGAGGATGGTCTGCGCGACGCTCAGCTCGTACTCGCGGGGCTTGAGCTCGTAGTCCACGAAGGCACCGGGCAGCTCGAACTCACCGTGGTGGCCGGCCGACATGGCGATCTCGGCCTCGCCGCGCTCGTTCTGGGCCTGCTGCGGCAGGGCCAGGAACCCGAGCAGGTGCTCCTGGAGGCTCGGCGAGTTGTCCCGGATGGCGGCGAAGTCACGGCGGGTCAGCGTGAGCGCGACGCCGGCGGTGGCGGTCGTGGCGGTGAACTCCCAGACGGCGTCCGGGTCCAGCAGGGCGTCGTCGCCGAAGCGGTCGCCGTCGCCGGCCACGCCGACCACGGTGTCGTCGCCGTACTTGCCGGTGCCGATCTTGTTGACCTTGCCGTGCGCGATCAGGAAGATCCGGTCGGCGGCCCCGCCCTGGGTGGTGAGCACCTCGCCGGGGCCGAAGTCGCGCTGCTCGCAGCGGTCGGCGAGGGCGGTCAGCACCTCCTCGTCCTCGAAGCCGCGCAGCAGGGCGAGCTCACCCAGCTCGGCGGGGATCACCCGGACCTGGGAGCCGGTCTTGATGAACTCGACCACACCGTTGCCGACGGTGTAGGTGAGCCGTCGGTTGACACGGTAGGCGCCGCCGGCGGCCTGTACCCAGGGAAGCACCTTGAGCAGCCAGCGGGAGGTGATCTCCTGCATCTGCGGTGCGGACTTGGTCGTGGTGGCGAGGTTGCGGGCAGCGGCCGTAGTGAGGCTGGACTGCTGCGGGACCTGCGCTGTCTCCGGGCTCGTGTCCACGGGCATCGGCAGGGGTCTCCATTCATCTGGTCGGATCACGCGGTCAGGGAAGGACGGCGACGGGGTCGCCCCGATCCACCCCGACTGATGCCATGACGGCTCATCAGACACGCGTATCGATGGGGGTGTTGGCGATTCATCGCGATCACGGCCACCGTCTCCCGGCGGCCCATCGGGAACCCTAGATCACCAGCGCCCGACCGGGCCCGCACGGAGGCCGACTACCCCCCGATAGGGTGAATCTGAAGCAGTCCCATTCCGCTCGGGCCCCGGGTCGCGAGAACATCCGTTCCCCGCCGCGGATCCCGCGCGACCGACGCCCGCGCGCGGACAGCGGGCAGCGGACAGGCGGCGTACCTCCCGTACGACATCGGCGGGAGCGGGTCGTCAACGGGGGGCCGGCACAACGGGGCCGACGCAACGGGGCCGGTCAGCGGCGCCCCGACCACGGGCATCGGCCCGCCACCGGGATCCGGGCACGCGAACGGCCCGTCAGGTGCCGGGACGGGGGCGGCCGGCACCTGACGGGGGATCGGGGATGCGCAGTGGGGGTGCGACGGGGAAGCGGCGAGGGAGCGCCGGTCGGGCGATGCGTCAGGCGCAGGCGATCTGACTGCCGGGGATGCCGACGATGCCGGAGTTCTTGGCCTCGCCCCCCTTGTACTCGTAGTACAGGTAGGAGTAGAAGTCGATCCTGGTCGCCGCCCCGCAGGTCGAGTCCGGCGCCACGGTGTAGGTGACCGTGAAGCTGCTCGTGGCACCGGGGGCGAGCGGCACGTTGTACCGGGCGATCCCGCCGTGGACGTTGTCGCTGCAGCCGTTGGTCTGGGTGCCGCAGGCCGTGGCGGTGAACTTGAGGCCGTTCTCCAGACTGGTCTGGTAGGTCGGCTGAACGCTCTGGTACACGAACTGGATCGGCGTGTCGTACGGGTTGCTGAGCGTCAGGGTCAGGGTGAACTCGCCGCCCCGGACGGTCGTTTGCCGGTCGGAGACGGCCGTGAACGGCAGCGGGGTGTCGGCCTGGGCGGGTGTGGCGGAGAGGAGCAGACCGACGGCGAGGGCCGGGCACGCGGCGAGGGCGACACGGCTCAAATGTGTTCTGCGCATGACCAAGGAGCGTAGGGCGCGGTACCGGTTCCGTTGCCCCGCTCCGCCCCGGTCCGTACCGACGCACGAGTCGGGGGCGGACACCGCGGACCACCCCGGCTGCGTTCCGCCCCCACCGCCCCGCCCGGGGCCCTATGCTTCGCCCGCCGTCCCGGACGGCCACCCGGAGCCGGTCGCCCGGCAGGCCGGTGCCGGTCCGGCCGCCCCGGGCCCGGCCGGTTCAGGCGGGCGGCGGCAGGATGTCGCAGAGCGCGGCGAGCGCCGCCGGGTAGGCGTGGTCGGGCGGCGTGGCGTAGCCCACGACCAGGCCGTCCATGGCCGGCATGGCCTCCGGGCCGATCCCCGGGTGCCGGTAGTCGGCGAGCCCGTCCAGGCCCAGGCCCCGGCGGGCGGCGGCCTGGAGCACCGCGTGCTCGGTGCCGGGCTCCAGCCGCAGGACGGCGTGCAGGCCGGCCGCGACGCCGGAGACCCCAATGTGCGGGGCGCTCCCCGCCAGCGCGGCCACCAACTGGTCGCGGCGCTCCCGGTAGCGGCGGCGCATCCGCCGCACGTGCCGGTCGTAGCCGCCGGAGTCGATCAGCTCGGCGAGGGTCAGCTGGTCCAACGCGCTGGCCCAGCCCTCGCGTTCGCCCTTGGCGGCGAGCACCCGGTCGACCAGATGGTCCGGCAGCACCATCCAGCCGAGCCGCAGCGCCGGTGACAGGCTCTTGCTGACCGAGCCGAGGTAGACCACCCGCTCGGGGTCGAGCCCCTGGACGGCGCCGACCGGCTGGCGGTCGTAGCGGAACTCGCCGTCGTAGTCGTCCTCCAGCAGCAGGCCGCCGCGCCCGCGCGCCCAGTCGACCACGGCGGCGCGGCGGCCGGCGTGCAGCGGTCCGCCGGTCGGGAACTGGTGGGCGGGGGTGAGCAGGGCCGTCCGGACGTCCTGACGGTGCGCCAACCCGCCGAGCCTGGCGCCGTGTTCGTCGACCGGAAGGGGCACGGTGGCGACCCCGGCGGCGGCCAGCAGCCCGCGGTGGAACCCCAGCCCGTACGCCTCGACGGCCAGCGGCCCGGTCGACTCGGGCGGCAGGGCGGGCGCCCCGCCGGCGAACAGCAGCCGCAGCGCGTGGGCGAAGCCCGAGCAGACCACGATCCGGTCCGGGTCGGTGCGCACCCCGCGGACGCGGGCCAGGTAGTCGGCGAGGACGGTGCGCAGTTCGCGCCGCCCCTGCGGATCGCCGGGCCCGAAGGCCTCGTTGGGCGCCGCGGTCAGGGCCCGGCGGGCGGCGGCCAGCCAGGCGGTGCGCGGGAAGGACGCGGCGTCCGGCCGGCCCTGGCGCAGGTCGTGGACGGGCCCCGGCCGCACGGAGGGTCGGGGGGACGGGCTCGGCGGGACGGGCTCGGCGCGCTCGGCGACGGCGGTGCCGGAGCCCTGACGGGCGGTCAGCCAGCCCTCCGCCACGAGTTCGGCGTACGCCTCGGCGGCGGTGTTGCGGGCCAGCCCGAGGTCGGCGGCGAGCGCGCGGTACGGCGGCAGTCGGGTGCCGGGGGCGAGCCGGCCGCTGCGGATCGCCTCGCGCAGGGCCGCCATCAGCGCGGCACGGCGGCCCCCGACGGCGGGGAGGTCGAGGTGCAGGTCGCTGCCGGTCGGGTGGGCGGGCCCGGTGGGGTGCGCGCCCGGCGTTTCCGTCATGGTCACGCACCCTACCCGCCGCCACCCGGCCCCCTGCCGGGCGGCCCGGCCGCGCTACGGCACCACGGTGACCGGCCAGCGGCCCGCCTTCACCAGGCGGACGGCGACCGAGCCGATCACCCGGTGCCCGGCCTGCTCGGAGGCGCCGACCACGACGGCGTCGGCGCGCAGTTCGTCCGCGAGCTTGGCCAGCCCCGTATAGGGGTCGCCGCGCATGGTGAGGAAGCGCCATTCCACCCGCCACACCTCCTTCACGTGGTGCTCGGCCTCGCGCAGGGCGGTCAGCAACTCGTCGGCGATCTCCTGAGTGGTCTCCTCCACCACGGCCCCGGCCAGCGCGGTGGCCGCGCCCAGGATCGGCTGGACGTACGCGACCGCGAGGGTGGCGCCCTGGCGGCGGGCCAGCCCGGCGGCGTAGGCGGTGGCGCGCCAGGAGGAGTCGGAGCCGTCCAGCCCCGCCAGGATCACCTTGGGCCCGTCCGTCCCCAGTTCGAAGCCCGCGGGGGCCGCTGCCGCCCTGGGCTCCCCGGCGCCGCCGACGGCCTCCACGTCCTCTGCATCGCTCTCGTTGCTCATGGCCCCGAGGCTATGCCCGCCACCGTGCGTGACCGGAGGGGGCCCTCCCGGTGAGGGTTGTGGCGCGGGCCACCCGGGGCGCCGGGCGGTGCGGCGATTTCGACACCGGGGGCTGGTGGGACGTCACGCGCTGTCGACGATGTGGGCGGGCTCACACGACTTTCGGCGTGACGCAGGCCACTTCGGCGGGTGGTTTGATCTTGCAAATGGTGGCAAATCGGGCCAAATCATGTCATTTCCTTGATCGTTACGCCCGGTAACGGCCCCCTGACGTGCCTAAACCTCCAAATCCTTGAAACCGCCTCAACCGCCCCCGTACCTTCGAATCCGTTGCACCAAGCACTCCGCTCCGGTCGGCTTCACCGCCCCGGAACCGGAACGGTGCCGGACCACGCGAGTGACGTGTCCCCCGAAACCAACGGCCTTCCGAGGGCCTGGTTCCGCGCGCTCGCAGCCTCCTCCGAAAGGAACCGCATGACCTTCCGTAACGAGACTGCCGCTGCCACCACCACCGCCACCCCGAAGCGCCGCAACCGCGTCCGGATGGCTCTGATGGCCGGGGCGATCACCGCCCTGCCGGTCGCCGGCCTCGTCACGGCCACCAGCGCCTCCGCCGCGCCGGCCACCGTCTGGGACAAGGTCGCCTCCTGCGAGGCCACCGGCAACTGGGCCGTCAACTCCGGCAACGGCTTCTTCGGCGGCCTGCAGTTCACCTCCAGCACCTGGGCCGCCTTCGGCGGCACCGCGTACGCCCCGCAGGCCCACCAGGCCACCAAGGAGCAGCAGATCGCCATCGGCGAGAAGGTCCTCGCCGCCCAGGGCCCCGGCGCCTGGCCGATCTGCTCCGTCAAGGCCGGCCTGGGCAAGTAGTCCCCACCCCCCGGCCCGCCTGTCCCGGGCCCCCGACGCCGCCGCACCCTCCCCGGGCGCGGCGGCGTCGTCGCGTTCCCGCCCGCTGCGGCCGACCGCACGCGCCGGCCTGCGGGCCGCGCCCACGGGCGGCGGTCGGGCTACCGGACCGGGGCCCGTTCCGGGCCGCCGCCGGGCGGGCCGGCCACCACCGTCACCGAGAAGTCGGTGTGCCAGTCGGGCGAGGGGCAGTCCTCCTGACCGGACACGTCCAGCGTCCCGCCGGACAGCACCTGGCCGGCGGTCGTCCCCGGATCGATCACCACGGCCGGGTCGATGAAGATCGCGTCCTGGTAGCGCGGCCCGACCCCGTAGTGGCAGGTCAGGGTCCGCGGCCCGGTGGCCGTGCAGTCGTACGGCGTCGGGCCGGTCAGCGTGGTGCGCTCCGGCACGGTGATCCGCACGTCGATCGGGTGGGTCGAGTACGACGGACCCGCGTTGTACACCCACAGCGGCAGGTCGATGGTGGCCCCGGGTGCGCCGGTGAGGTCGCCCGGCTGCGGCACCGGGTGCCCGGCCTGCCAGGCGGAGGAGGCGCCGACCATGAAGTGGGCCCGGGTGTCGGCGGTGGTGAAGCTGTACGGCGTGGTGTGGCCGGACTGGTCCGGGTCGCCCGGGTAGAAGGCCTGGACGTCACCGCTGATCGTGGTGAACGGCGAGGTGATCGGCGCGACGTACAGCGACAGCCGCTCCACGGACGTGGCCCCCGGCGCCAGGCCGGCCGGGACGGAATAGGAGCTGCCCGTCCCGAAGTACGTCAGCTCCACCGGCGGGTCGGCCGACTTCACCACGCCCGGCGGGGGCAGGTGGACGACCACCAGGGTCGGATCGGTGGTCGCCGCCGGGCCCTGGTTGGTGACGCGCACCTCCAGGGTCCCGTTCTCGCCCGGGACCACCGGGCCCCGGGGCGGGCAGAGCTCGACGGACAGCCGCGCGGTCGCCGACCGCTCCGCGCGCGGGGCGGTGACGGCCTGAGCCGGCCAGGCCACGAGTACTAGGGAGAGCGCGGCCAGGGCGGCGGCACGCAGGGTTCGCATCATGACCATCACGCTCCCCCCGTCCGACACTCAGGGCAACCGGATGAATGCCGTCCGTAGCGAGTCCGGCGGCGCCGTTCCGCTCCGGCACGAGCTTGCCCGGGGCCCCGGAGCGTACCGAGGTGGCGACGGTCCGGCCGCGAGCCGGTCACGAACCGACCCGGCGCACCGCACGGCAGGTACGGTCGGTTCGCCGGGACCGTAGGCGAATTCCACCGGGGGGACCATGCGCCGCACCTGGGCCCTGCTCGTGCTCGTGTCCTCGCTCGGGCTGGCCGCCTGCGATCCGCACACCGATCCCGGCCGCACGCTGCCGCCGGACGACCGGCCCGGCTACGCGATCCCCGCACCCAGCCCGCCCCACCCGCCGATGCCCGAGCTGCGCGGCCAGACCGTCCTGGCGGCACGGGCGCTGCTGCCCCTGTGGTACCCGGTCAGCGTGCGGGACGCCGGTCCGCGGGGGCGGGTCGTGGTGGTGCAGTGGGAGTGGCGGGTGTGCGGGCAGAGCCCGGCGGCCGGAGATGTGCTGACCGGGCAGGCGATCGGCCTGACCGCGATGCGCGTCGAGGAACCCTGCCCGTAGCGCGGGCCTGACGGGCCTGCTAGGTCCTGTCCGGTCGGGGCGGGAGCGGCAGCGGGAGAGCAGGGAGGCCGTCGATGCTGGTGCCGACGTACTGCTTGCCCTCGCAGTAGGTGCTGAACTCCTCCTCGTCCTTGCGGCCGAAGAACTGCGCGTGCAGTTCGCGGTCGGCGCGGTAGTCCATCAGCGGGACGGCGAACCCGCAGGAGTCGCTGACCCGTTCGGCCCGCACCAGCACGATCGCACGCAACCCGGAGCCGTCGACGGCCGGGTCGAAGCGGCCCAACAGCCCGGCGAAGCGCGGGTCGTCACGGAACACCGGCTCGCCCCGGCCGTGCACCCGCACCACGGTCGGCGGGCCGTCGAAGGCGCACCACATCAGCGTGATCCGGCCGTTCTCCCGCAGGTGGGCGATCGTCTCGGCGGTGGATCCGCCGAAGTCCAGGTAGGCGAGGGTGAGTTCGTCGATCACCACGAGCGTGCCGGAGCGGCCCTTGGGCGAGACGTTGACGTGCCCGTCGGTGGAGAGGGGCGCGGTCGCGACGAAGTAGAGGGGCTGCCGTTCGATGAACTCCCGCAGCCTGCCGTCGATGCTCTCGTACTGCTTTCCCATGCCCGCCAGTGTGCGCCCATCTCGCCTGGCAAGAAAGGATGATCCGCTGGGCGAGACGGCCGCCTCGCCGGGGGCGCCCACCGGGACGCCCGCAGAGCGGCCGAACTCGGCGGCCCCGGTGCGCATTTGTCCAAGACGCCCGCCCCCGCCGCGCGGCACGCTCGCCACCGGCCGCCGATACTGGGAACGTGACGACGGAAACCCCCGAGACGTCCGCAGCCGGCGCAACCGGGCCCGCGGCCGCAGCCACAGCCGACGAGGCCGCAGACACGGCCGCCGACACCGACGCCGGCCTGGTCGACGAAGCCGTCCGCGCCCGGCCCGCGCCCGCGCTGCGCCCGTACGTGGCCTGGTACTCCGGGTACCGCCAGCGCGGCATCCCGCCCGCCCTGCACCGCGGCCTGCCGTCCCCGTACCTGACGTTCATCCTCACCCTGGACGAGCCACTGGTGATCGCCGGGCACCCCGACCCGACGCAGCTGCCCGGCAGTTACCCGACGCTGCTCGGCGGCCTGCACACCGGCCCGGCGCTGATCACCCACGACGGCCGGCAGTCCGGCGTGCAGATCGCCGTGCACCCGCTGGCCGCCCGGGCGCTGTTCGGGCTGCCCGCCGGCGAGCTGGCCGGGATCGACCTCCCGGCGGAGGAGGTGCTGGGGCGGCTCGGCCCGCGCCTCCAGGAGCAGTTGCAGTCCGCGCGCACCTGGTCCGAGCGCTTCGCCGTGCTGGACCGGACGCTGCTGCGGGCCGCCCGCCCGTCCGGGCAGGTGCCGCCGGAGGTCGGCTGGGCCTGGCGGGCGCTGCGGCGCAGCAACGGCGCCCTGCCGGTGGCGGCGCTGGGCCGGGAGACCGGCTGGAGCACCCGGCACCTCCAGGAGCGGTTCCGCCGGGAGACCGGTCTGACGCCGAAGGCCGCCGCCCGGGTGATCCGCTTCGACCGGGCCCGCCATCTGCTGGCCGCCTCGCCGCCGCCCCGGCTCGGCGACCTGGCCGTCCGCTGCGGGTACTTCGACCAGGCGCACCTGGCCCGGGAGTTCCGTGCCCTGGCCGGGGCCGCGCCGAGCGCGTGGCTGGCGGCGGAGGGGCCGGAGGAGGCGAAGTTCCGAAACGTCCAAGGCGGGGCGGGTGCGGCGGCCGCAGAGTGGGAGGCGTAAGCAACCCGAGCCCCCGAGGAGACAGCCATGGACGGCACCGCCCCCGCCCCACAGGTCTGGCCCAGCCTGCGCGCCACCGACGCCCGGGCCCTGATCCGCTTCCTGGTCGACGCCTTCGGCTTCCAGGAGGTCGTCGCCTACGGTGAGGGCGGGTTCGTCGCCCACGCCGAACTGGCCTGGCCGGAGGGCGGCGGCGTGATGCTCGGCTCCGACCGGGAGACGCCCGAGGGCGGCGCGCCCTGCCCGGGCCGGCCGGGCGGTTTCACCGCGTACGTGGTCACCGCGGACCCGGACGGCGTGCACGACCGCGCCGTCGCCGCCGGGGCCCGGATCACCACCGCGCTCACCGAGACGGACTACGGTTCGCGCGACTTCGCCGCCGCCGACCCGGAGGGCAACCAGTGGTACTTCGGCACCTACCGGGGTGCGCCGCGGCCCGCCGCCCCCGCGCGGGGCTGAGCGGCCCGCCTCCGACGCCGGTGGACCGGCTGCGCCCCCGCCGCCGCCCGGGCAGACTGGCTGCGGGGGCCACGCACAGGCCCACCCAGGCTCCGGGGAGCACCCATGCCGCAGCTCACGGTGGACGGGCGCACCCTCGCGCTCTCCCACCTCGACAAGGTGTACTACCCGCGCACCGGCACCCTCAAGGGCGAGGTGCTGCGCTACTACGCCGCCGTGCACGGCGCCCTGCTCCCCCACCTGCGCGACCGCCCGGTCTCCTTCCTGCGCTGCCCGGACGGCGTGGAGGCCGAGGTGTTCATCGCCAAGAACCCGCCGGCCGGCACCCCGCGCTGGGTGCGCACCGTCGAGGTGCCGAGCAGCGGCGGTGGCCTGCGCCAGGTCGTCCTCGACGACGGCGCCGCGCTGCTCTGGGCCGCCAACCTGGGCTGTCTGGAACTGCACGTCCCGCAGTGGCACGCGGCCGCGCCCGGGCTCGCCGACCGCCTCGTCCTGGACCTCGACCCCGGTGCGGGCGCGTCCGTCCTCACCTGCCGCACCGTCGCCGTCCTGCTGCGCGAGCGGCTCGCGGCGGACGGCCTGGCGGCGTGGGTGAAGACCTCCGGCTCCAAGGGCCTGCACCTGCTGGTCCCGATCGAGCCCACTCCCAGCACCCGGGTCTCGGCGTACGCGAAGGCGCTCGCCGCCGCCTTGGAGGGCGACCGCCCGGAGCTGGTGGTGCACACCATGGCGAAGGCCCGGCGGGCCGGCCGGGTGCTGGTCGACTGGTCGCAGAACAACGCCAGGAAGACCACCGCCGCGCCGTACACCCTCCGGGCCCGGCCGCTGCCGACCGTCTCCACCCCGCTGACCTGGGCCGAGCTGGAGCGCGCCGGCACGGCGGACGACCTGGTGTTCACCCTCGCCGAGGTGCCGGAGCGCCTCGCCGCCCACGGCGACCTGTTCGCGCCGCTGCTGGACCCGGAGCGGGCCCGGCCGCTCCCCACCGGCCCGGCGACCCGGCAGGAGCAGCCCCGCCAGGTGCTCCACCCGCCCGTCGAGGTGATGCGCCCCGCCGCCGTCACCGCCGTCCCGCCCGCCGACGGCCTGGGCGGCGCGGGCGTGCAGTACGAGCTGAAGCTGGACGGCTTCCGCTGCGTCGCCTTCGCCCGCGGCGCCCGCCCGCCCGTCCTGCAGTCCCGTACCGGCCGCGACCTCGCCCCCGAGTTCCCGCCAATCGCCGCCGCCGTCGCCCGGCTGCCCGAAGGGCTGGTGCTGGACGCCGAACTCGTCGCCTGGCGGGCCGGCCGGTTCGCCTTCGGGGAACTGCTGCGCACCCGCCGGGCCCGGGCCGCCGCCCCGGACGTCGTCCTCGGCCTGATCGCCTTCGACCTGCTCGCCCTGCCGGGCCGCGACCTGCGCCGGCTGCCGCTCACCGACCGGCGCCGGCTGCTGCTCGCCGCGCTGGCCGACGTCCCTCCGCCGATCCAGCCGGTACTGGCCACCACCGACCGGACGGAGGCGCTGGACTGGATGGCCCGCCTCGCCGACACCGGCGTCGAGGGCCTGGTCTGCAAGGCCGCCGGCTCCCCCTACCGCCCGCGCGGCACCGGCCGTGCCTGGGTCAAGTACCGCCGCAGCGACACCCTCGACGCCACCGTCCGCGCCTTCACCGGTCCGGCCTCCCGTCCGCACGCCCTCGTCCTCGAACTCGACGACGGCCGGGTGCTCCTCAGCACTCCCCGGCTCACCCCGGTCCAGGCCCGCGAGGTCGCCGAGGCCGTCGGTCCCCTCGCCGGCCCGCCCGTCACCGACCCCGAGCACGGCCCGGTCCACCCCCTCACCGGACCGCTGCGCGCCGAACTGACCCTCACCGGCCGCCCACCCGTCGCCGCCTTCGTCCGGCTGCGCGGCGACTGACCCCCCTGCGCAGCTCGCGCCGGGCACGCCGGGAACTCCCCGGGGCGGGAAGCGGGTTCACCCCTTCCGCCGCTTCGCCGCGTGGACGAACTCGGTGACCAGGGTGTCGTTGAAGACCGGCAGGTCGGCGGGTCGGCGGCTGGTGACGAGGGGGCCGGGGCCGGCGCGGCAGACGTGCACCTCCTCGTCCACCCAGTGGGCTCCGGCGTTGCGCAGGTCGGTGCGCAGGCTCGGCCAGGAGGTGAGGGTGCGGCCGCGGACGGCGTCGGCCTCGATCAGGGTCCAGGCGGCGTGGCAGATCGCGGCGACCGGGCGGCCGGAGGCGCAGTAGGCGCGGACGAAGACCACCGCGGCCTCGTCCAGCCGTAGCGCGTCGGGACTCGCGACGCCGCCGGGCAGGACCAGGCCGTCGAAGGCGGACGGCCGCGCCCCGGCGACGAGGAGGTCGACGGCGAAGGTGTCGCCCGGGGCTCGGTGCCGGACGGCTTGGACGCGGCCGGGCCCGGTGGACAGCAACCGCGGGGTGCCGCCGGACTCGGCCACCGCCTGCCACGGCGAGGTCAGCTCGACCTGCTCCGCCCCGTACGGCGCGACCAGGAAGGCGATCGTCCGGCCGGTGAGCGTGGTGGACGGCCAGCCCATGGCTCAGCGCCGGTGTGGGTCGCAGGCGGAACCCAGGTGGACGGCGGCGGCCGGGGCGGGGCTGAGCCGGGCGCGCGGGCAGTCCAGGTGGACGGTCAGCTCCAGGTGGTCGATCCGCGACACCAGACCGACCGGAACGGACAGCCGGGTGCCCGCCACCCAGGGCCCGGCGTCGATCAGCAGGTGGTCCCCGGTGTCCTGTTCGACCCGGCCGAGCGGGCCGTCGGTGGCCTGCACCTCGTACCCGGTCAGGTTCAGGTCGGCAGCGTGGTGGGGTCCCGGACGGTACTCCCACAGGTCGGTGGTCATCACGCCTCCGGTTGGTCCCAGGGGCGGCGTTCGCGGCGCTCGTCCCGGTCGGGGGGTGCGGCACGGTGTTCGCCCCGGTCCCGGCCCGCAGCCTGGTCCCGGCCCTCACCCCGGCCCGCGGCCCGGCGGCGCAGCAGCGCCGAGGTGGCGATCGCCGCCGCCACCGAGGCCGCCCACACCAGCCCGAGGGCGGTCAGCACCGCGGTGGTCGGGGTCCGCACGCCGATGCTGAGGCAGATCGCGGACATCACCAGGGCGGTCAGCACCACCCCGGCGGACAGGCGGCGCCCGACGCCGCGCAGCACGCGCCGGGCCCGGCTCGGCGACTTGGCGCCCATCGTGCTCAACTTCCGGTCGAGGCGCGTGTCCTGGCGCAGATCGGACTCGATCTCCTCAAGGAGCCGTCGCTCCCATCCGCTCAACGCGGGTCCGTCCATCTCGGTCACCTCCGACACTTCCGGTGACGTGCTCGCACCCGGGCGGTTGCCCGGTACGGGCAGGCGCTAACCGCTCAGGGGGCCGCCGGTTGCGGCGTGTGGTGCGGCGCCGGCGGCGGCGCCCACGGGGCCGAAGGCCCGGGGCCGGGCCAGCAGGCTGTCGTCCAGGACGCGCAGCAGAGCGTCGGCGTCGCGGTGGACCTCGACCGCGCCCGCCGCCCTCAGCTCGGGGCCGGCGTCCGCACCGGCCGCCAGGGCGACGCACGGCACCCCGGCCCGCCGCGCGGCCAGCACCTCGCGCACGCTGCCGGCCACCGCCACGGCGTGCGGCGGTGTGCCGCCGACCAGTTCCAGCGCGGCCCGCACCGGGTCACGCCCGGGGGCGGTCACGGTCAGGGCCGGTGCCCCGCCCGGCCCGGGCCCGGTCAGCACGACCGTCCAGCCCCGGGCGGCGCACTCGCGCAGCAGTTCGGCGGAACCGGGCGGCGCAGGGCGCCAATCGGTACCGAAGAGAGCCGCCGAGATCACCGTCATGGCCGACCGTTTCCCTTCCCGGGCCACGCACCGTACGCGCCCTTCCAGGTTAGGCCGCTCCCCCGCCGTGCGCGCAGCCTGCGGCCCACCGGTTTCCCGGCACCGGGAGGACCCGCGCGGCGGCCGGTCGGCGAACCCGGCTACCCGGCGTCCGGGTCGGTGGCGAGGCGGGCGTGGAGGTGTTCGTCGACGTAGTCGCCGTCGCCGTAGCGGTAGGAGGCCCGGGTGGTGCCCTCGTGGCGGAAGCCGCCGCGGTCGGCGACGCGGCAGGAGGCCTCGTTGCCGACCGCGTGCCAGAGCTCGATGCGGCGGGCGTCGGCGGTGGCGACGGCCCAGCGGGTGACGGCGGTGACGGCGCGGGTGGCGATGCCCCGGCCGCGGACGGTGGGGAGCAGCCAGTAGCCGACCGTGGCGATGCCGTCCGACTGGTCGGTCCAGCCCAGGAAGGCGTTGCCGTGGAGGGTCCCGTCGAGGGCGTCGGTGATCGCGAAGGCGGCCGCGCGCCCCTCGGCCCAGCCGGTGTCGCAGCGGTCGAGGTAGGCCTCGGCGCCGGCCGGGTCGGCGATGCGCAGCGGGTTCCAGCGGGCGATCTCCGGGTCGGCCGCGGCCGCCACCAGGGCCGGGACGGTGCCGCCGGGCACGTCGAGGGCCCTGCCCCAGGGGCGCAGCGCGACGTCGCCCAGGTCGAGGGTGGCGGGCCGCAGGACGCGCCGCTCGGCGGAGGTCTCGGTAGTGCTCATCCGGCCTTCCTATCCCGCCCGCTCCGGTGCCCGCCAGCGAATTTTCCCGGCCGGCAATCCGCCCCCGCCCGGCCGGCGGGGGCGTGCGGACCGGCCGGTGGTCGAGCGGCCCGGCGGTGACGCCCGAGACGTCCAGTGAGCGGGGCGGCGCACGGCGGGCCCGCCGTGCGCCGCCCGGACGGCCGGGTCAGACGATCCGGGACAGGTACCCGTTGTCGACCAGCCAGAGCACGTTCAGCTTGGCCGGGCCGCCGGACACCAGGCTCGCGTCGAGCTGGTACTGCAGGCCCCAGCCGGGCTGGCCGAACCACGGGGCGATCGGGCCGGCGTGCACCTTGAAGGGCTTGACCACCTTGTAGTCGTGGTAGTTGCAGCCCGCCGACGGGGTGCCGTCGAGGCTCTGCGGCGGGATGGAGCGGGTGGAGTAGGGCAGTCCCTCGGGGGCGAGGAAGGCGCCGTACTCGCTGCCGTAGCGGTCGATGTTCTGGTTCGGGTAGAGCGTGAGATCGAACTCGACCGGGGTGCCGTCGGGCAAGGTGACGTAGCCGTCGGACGGCGGGTAGATCCAGCCGCCGGCGCCGTTGTTGCTGGCCGGGTCGTAGTAGGTGGTGAGGAACTGCTGCTCGCTCAGGGAGCCGGTGCGCTGGTACCCGACGAGTTCCCTGCCGACCCGGCCGGTGGTGGGCAGGTCGGCGGGGCCGAGCCGCTTGTCACCCTGGTAGAAGTCGGCGGAGCACTCGTCGGAGGGCGTGGCGGCCCGGGCGGAGGTGCCCGCGGTGGCGGTGTCGGCCGCGGCGGCCGGGATGCTCGGGGCGATCAGGGCGGCGGCCGCGGCGAGTGGCGCGACGAGCAGGCGAAGGCGAAGGCGCACGGTGTCTCCGTCGTGAGGGGGGTCGCACGGAGGGGGCGTCCTGCTCACCCTCCGTGTCCGTTTCGGCACCAGGCAAGCGGATCAGCTGATCATCCGTCAACACGACTTGGCCGAAGGCGCACCGAATTCCCCGGTTCCGGCCAACCCCCGGACGCCGGACCGGTTCACCCGAAAGAATGAACGGTTCGGCACCGGCCGGACACTCCGGACGGCCGGCCCCGTCAGCGCCCCGTCAGCGCCCCGGCGCGACCCGCCCGACCAGGTGGAGCAGCCGGTCGAGGGCGTCCTTGGAGTTGGGCTCGGTGAGGTTGACCATGAGCCGGAACGCCACCTTCAGCAGCGCCGGGTGGCCGAGCCCGGCGGCGCCGGCCGCGCCGAGCAGCCTGGGCCGGCCGAGCAGGTCGGCGGCGAGGCGGCCGAGCGCGAAGTAGCCGGCGTAGGCGGAGCGCAGCGCCTGCGGGTAGGCGCGCAGGGCCAGTTCGCGGCCGCGGTCGGTGCGCCGGGCGAGGGCCTGGACGATGGTCTCGGCGGCGTAGCGGCCGGATTCCATCGCGTAGGCGATGCCTTCGCCGGTGCCGGGGCTGACCGTGCCGCCGGCGTCACCGATGAGCAACAGGCCGTCGGCGTAGTGGGGTTGGCGGTTGAGGCCCATCGGGAGGGCGGAGCCGCGGACGGGCTCGGTGACGGCGTCGGGGGTGTAGCCGTACGCGGGCGGCAGGTTGTCGCACCAGCGGCGGAGCAGGTCGCGCCAGTCGAGGTCGACGTGGGCGGTGTCGAGGACCCCGAGGCCGACGTTGGCGGTGCCGTCGCCCATGCCGAACACCCAGGCGTAGCCGGGCAGCAGGCGGCGGGCGGGGTCGCCCGGGTCGCGCAGGTCGAGCCAGGCCTCCAGGTAGCGGTCCTGGTGGCGGGGGGTGGTGAAGTAGGTGCGGTAGGCGACGCCCATGGCGCGGTCGGTGCGGCGGTAGCGCTTCATCGCGACGGAGAGGCGGGTGGAGTTGCCGTCGGCGGCGACCACGACCGGCGCCTGGTAGCTGACGGGCCGGCGTTCGTCGCCGAGCTTCGCGGTGACGCCGGTGATCCGGCCGCTCCGCTCGTCCACCAACGGGCCCGCCACGTTGGCCCGTTCGATCAGCCGGGCGCCGGCCGAGGCGGCCCGGCGGGCGAGCAGTTCGTCGAAGTCGGCGCGCCGGCGGACGAGTCCGTGGCCGGGGTAGGCGGACAGCTCGGGCCAGTCGAACTCCAGCGCGCGCCGGCCCGAGATCAGCCGCAGCCCCTGGTTGTGCAGCCAGCCGGCCTGCTCGGAGACGTCGATGCCGAGGTCGGTCAACTGCTTGACGGCGCGCGGGGTGAGGCCGTCGCCGCAGACCTTCTCGCGCGGGAACGCGGACTTCTCCAGCAGCAGGACGTCCAGGCCGGTGCGGGCGAGGTGGTAGGCGGCGGTGGAGCCGGCCGGGCCTGCGCCGACCACGATGACGTCGGCGTTCTCCTCGGTCCGGGCGGGCCGGGGGGCCCGGCCGCCGTCTGCGGGCACCTGCTGCTCTGGGCCGGGCATCACGCACTCCCACGGGGTCGGATCGACTGCGGGCCCGACGGGGCCGCAGGGCTGCCCGGACGGACTCGGACAGGGTCATTCGGACAGGTTGTTCGGACGGGGCCATTCGGACGCGGCCGGACTCGGCGGTCCGAGACGGACGATAGAGAACCACGGCACCCGCCCGCCGCCCCGACACGCGGGCCCGCCCCGATGACCGGTCAATACCGGCCACGGGGGCGGCTGCGCGGTCACCCGCCGGGTCGGGGCCCGCCGTTGACCACCGCGCCGGAGACGGGGCCCGGCCCGTCGGCGGGCCGCCGTCCGACACGCTCCCCCGGGAGACCACGGAGCCCCTGCCTCCGACGGCGGTGTCGGACGGCAGGGGCTCCGTGGAACTGCCACCGGCGGCGTCAGGGGTTGAGCGCCAGCACCACGTAGGCGGCCAGCACGGCGAGGTGCACGGCGCCCTGGAGCGGGGTGGCCCGGCGCGGGATGACCGTCAGGGTGCCGAGCACGACGGTCAGGGTCAGCAGCACCATGTGCGCCGGGCCGAGGCCGAGGACGAGCGGGCCGGAGAGCCAGGAGGAGGCGATCGCGACGGCCGGGATGGTCAGGCCGATGCTGGCGAGCGCCGAGCCGAGGGCCAGGTTGAGGCTGGTCTGCAACCGGTTGCGCAGGGCCGCGCGCAGCGCCGCGATGGTCTCCGGCAGCAGGACGAGCAGGGCGATCACGACGCCGACGACGGAGTGCGGCAGTCCGGCGTCGTCCACGGCGGACTCGATGGTCGGCGAGACGCCCTTGGCGAGGCCGACCACGGAGACCAGGGCCACGCCGAGCAGCAGCAGGCTGATCCAGGCGGCCCTGGCGGTCGGCGGCGCGGCGTGATCCTCCTCGTCGAGCACCCGGCCCTCGGGGGTGACCGGCAGGAAGTAGTCCCGGTGCCGGAAGGTCAGGGTGGTCACGAACAGCCCGTACAGCACGATCGAGGCGGTGGCCGCGAAGACCAGCTGGGTGGTGGAGAACTGCGGGCCCGGGGAGCTGGTGGTGAAGGTCGGCAGCACCAGGCTGAGGGTCGCCAGGGTGCCGATGCAGGCGAGCGCGGCGCCGGTGCCCTCGGCGTTGAAGACGGCGGTCCGGTACTTGATCGCGGCGACCAGGATGGACAGGCCGAGGATGCCGTTGCAGGTGATCATCACGGCGGCGAACACGGTGTCCCGGGCCAGGGTGGCGGACTTGGAGCCGCCGTCGGCCATCAGCGTCACGATCAGCGCGACCTCGATCACGGTGACCGCCACCGCGAGCACGAGCGATCCGAAGGGTTCCCCGACCCGGTGCGCGATCACCTCGGCGTGGTGCACGGCGGCGAGCACGGCGCCGGCCAGGAAGCAGGCGACGACGCCCACCACCCAACCGGGCAGGTCCCGGTGCCAGGTCAGGGCGAGGACGACGAACGACACCACCGGAACGACGACGGTCCATTGCGCGGCGGCCGCGCGGAGCTTCGTGATCATGCCGCCGAGCATCCCAGACCGGGGGCCGCCCACCCGGTTGCCCGCGCCGGGATACGTAGGGATGTGGTACAACTCATCCCGTTTTGCCCGCTCACCCGCCGTAGTCGGCGAGGTACCGGAGCACCTTGTCGACGTGCGGGCGGACCCGTTCCGGGACGCCTCCGGAGGCCGCCACGGTCTTGTCGCTGGTCCGGTAGGCGGCGGTCACCAGGGCCGGCAGGTCGCGGGTGAGGCCCCGGTGCTTGAGCTGCTGGTCCAGCCAGCAGACGTAGTTGCCCATCGCGGCGATCGCGTCGCCCGGATCCAGGTAGGACTTGGGGCCGTCGTGGGCCGCGGCCTTCGCCCAGGCGTCGAAGACGGCGGGCGTCCACATGGCGATGCCGTACTCGCCGGTCTCGGGGCGGGCCGCGTTCGGGTCGAAGCCGCTCTCGGCCTTGAGCATCGCGGCCAGCAGCGCCGGGGTGATCTCGGGCTCGGGGCAGCGCCGGGCGGCGACCTCGATCATGCCGCGGTAGGCCACCGGGACGTCGGAGCCGGCCGGGATCGCGCCGGGCGGCGGGGGCGCGGCCGGGTGGGCGGCCGACCCCACGGCGGGTACTGCCGCGCCATGCTCCGCGGCCTCCGGCTCGGGGGCCCCGGTCAGGGCGAGGACGGCGGCGGCGCAGGCCAGCAGGCCGGTGGCGGCCCGCAGGGCGCCGCCGCGGCGGCAGGCCGGACGCGCGCCGGCCCGGGCGACCAGCGCGGCGAGGTCGGCGCGGGCCCGCTCCTCCCGCCCGGGGGCCAGGCAGGCGGTGACCACGGCCCGCCAGGGCCCGGGCAGCGCCTCGTCCAGCCGCAGCGGCGCCGCGCCGCGCGCGTACGCCTGGGCGGCCAGCGAGCGGGCCCAGGCGGTGGCGCCGAGGAACGGGTGCAGGCCGCCGGTGAGCACCTGGTGGGCGATCACCCCGAAGGCCCAGATGTCGGCGCTGGGGCGCACCGCGACGCCGCGCGCGCCGGTGCGCTCGGACCACCACTCGGGCGGGACGTGGTCGGGCGAGCCGAGCGGCGGCGTGTAGGCGTGGGTGCCCTCCAGTTCGGCGGTGAGGCCGAAGTCCGCGATCTTGGCGGTGCCGTCGGGCATCAGCAGGATGTTGGCCGGTTTGAGATCCCCGTGCACCCAGCCGCCCCGGTGCATGTGGGTGAGCCCGGCGCAGACCTCGGTGAGGACGCGTCCGGCGCCGGGCACCGGGGTGCCGGGGCGGGCGGCGGCGAGGACGTCCTGGAGGCTGCGGGCGGCGCGTTCCATCACCAGGGCGACGGCGCCGTCCAGGCCGGGGTGGGCCGGGTCGTCGACGACCGTCACGGCGAGGGTGCGGATCAGGTGGGGGTGGTCCGCGCGGCGGCTGAAGCGCATCTCGCTGCGGGCGACCTCCGTCATGGTCCGCCGCTGGCCGGGGCTGAGCCGGGCGGGGCTGAGCAGTTTGACGGCGGCCGGGGCACCGTCGGGGCCTTCGGCCGCGTACACGCTGCCCCAGGCGCCGGCCCCGAGGTAGGCGCCGGTGCGGTAGCCCGCGAGCCGGTAGCCGGCCGGTACCTCGAACTGCTGGTCCGGCGGGGGCTGGTCCTTCTCCGGCACCCACTGCTCGGACGCCGGCTCGTCGGGCGGCTGCCCGTCGGGCGCCTGGCCGGCGGGCCTCACGGTCGGGCGGCCGGGCGCCGGGGCGGGAGCAGGGCCAGGTGCTCCTCCCGGACGAGGTCGAACTTCAGCGCCAGGGCCGCGAGTTCCTCGCGCTTGCCGCCGCCGGGGCCGTCCTCGTAGGGCTCGCGCAGCCGCAGCTTCGTCCACACCAGGTAGTCGATGTGGTAGTTGACCGCCGAGCGGGTCAGCCCGTGGCAGGAGGGCAGGGCGCGCAGCCGGGCCAGCACCTCCGTCACACCGGGGACGACGGCGGCGGAGGGCGAGCGCAGCCGGGGCTCGCAGAGCGCGAGCAGCACCAGGAAGTACTTGGCGGTCGGGTCGAGGGCGAACGGGCTGACGGTGAGTTCGCCGCCGACGCCGCCGGGCCGGCCCTCCAGGTAGGCGTGCTGCGGGGCGAAGACCTTGAACCAGGCGGGTTCGCCGAGGGCGGGCAGCAGCACCCGGGAGAACTCGAACGGCACGGGCGCGCCGAGCCGGCCGGGCGCCACCTTGACGTGCTCGCCCGCGCCCTCCAGGTTTTCCACCACGTAGGTGGCGGAGGTGCTGAAGTTGGACAGCCGCCAGTAGTCCTCGGCGGCGGTGACCTCCCCCGCGCGCCGGGAGACGCCCTGGTCGGGCAGGGGGATGGGGGCCGGACGGCCGGGCTCGCCGCGCCCGAACGCCGCGGCCTCGCCGGGGCCCATCCGCAGCAGGCCGGGCGGTTCGCCGGGTGCCATCACGGGCTCCCGGTCGGGCAGTTGCACGATGACCGTGTCCACGCCGACACCTCCGTGGTTCGGGTCGATGCTAACGGCCCGATTCGCCCCGACGGCAGTTCGCCACTCGGACGAGTGAAGGGACACCGCCAACCCGACCCGGGCGTCGCCGAGTTGCCCCCGGGCCGCCCACCTGCCGGTCCGTCGACCGCTCGACGGGTGGTTGCAGCACGTAGTTGAATGGTCACCTTGAGTGTGACGCAACACACACACGGCATGTCCACGTTCTGTGCAAGACTCATCTCAAGGAGTGAGATCCCCTTAATTTCCAAGGAGGTTCATATCATGCGCGCTCGGATCGCAGCTGTGACGATGATGGTGGCAGGGATAGCAGGCCTGGCGGCCGGACCGGCCATCGCGGCCCCGGCGACGACCGAGAACGAAGCGGTGGCCTGCGCCTCCGTGCTCAACAAGCCCTGCATCTCGCACCAGCACGACGGTGAGGGCTTCTTCGGCGTCGCCCAGGTCTCCGCCGACCCGCGCCAGTTGACGATGGTTCAGGTCGAGGTGCGGACCCAGAAGGCCTGGGGCAGCCCGTGGGAGACGATCGCCTCCGCGACCACCGTGCGCCTGGGCTCCGCGAAGGCGGTCACCCCGCGCGTCGTCACCACCGACCTGCGGATCATCTGCGCCACCGCCGGCCCGGCACTGGAGGCGACCCAGCAGGTCACCACCTGCACCAACCCGTTCTGACGGACCCCGCCGCTCCACCAGCACCGGGGCCCTCGATCGACCCGACCCACCCCATCCGCCGGGGCGCCCGCGCCCCGGCTCCAGGGCCGGCCGCCAGCGCACCCGGCGGCCGGCCCGTCGGCATGCGGCGCCCTCGCAGGTCGGCTCCCGGCGGTCCGGGGCCGGCAGAGCGGCTCCGACCAGGGCCCGAGTGGACCTGGGGCACCCGTTCACGGCAAACTGGTCTAGACCTCAAGGGTCTAGACCAAGCACCCGGCTCAGAACGGTGGACCAGTATGGAAATCGTGATCGTCCCTGACGCCTCAGCGGCCGGCGAACTCATCGCCGCGGCGATCACCGATCTGCTGACCGGCAAGCCCGAGGCCCTGCTCGGCGTGGCGACCGGCTCGACGCCGCTGCCGATCTACCAGGCCCTCGCCGAGCGGGTCCGCGACGGCCGGCTCGACGCCTCCCGGGCGCGCATCTGCCAGCTCGACGAGTACGTCGGCCTGCCCGCCGGCCACCCCGAGTCCTACCGTTCGGTGGTGCTGCGCGAGGTCGTCGAGCCGCTGGGCCTGACCGAGGACTCCTTCCTCGGCCCGGACGGCAACGCGACGGACATCGCCGCGGCGGCCACCGCCTACGACCGCGCGCTGGCCGCGGCCGGCGGCGTGGACCTCCAGCTGCTCGGCATCGGCACCGACGGCCACATCGGCTTCAACGAGCCCTGCTCCTCGCTGGCCTCCCGGACCCGGATCAAGACGCTCACCCGGCAGACCCGGGAGGACAACGCCCGGTTCTTCGACAGCCTCGACGAGGTCCCGCACCACGTCATCACCCAGGGCATCGGGACCATCCTGGAGGCGCGCCACCTCGTCCTGCTCGCCACCGGCGAGGCCAAGGCCGAGGCCGTCGCCCTCTCCGTCGAGGGCCCGCTGTCCGCCGCCGTCCCCGCCTCGGCGCTGCAGCTCCACCCGCACGCCACCGTGGTGGTCGACGAGGCCGCCGCCTCCGGCCTCAAGCTCGCCGACTACTTCCGCGACACCTACGCCGCCAAGCCGGCCTGGCAGAAGCTCTGAGGTCGGCGGGCCCGTGTGGGAGGCAGTCGCCTCCCGCACGGGCCCGACCCACGTTCCTTCCCGGCAGCGCCCGGCGGTCAGCGCGTGCGGAGCCAGTCGCCGAAGGCCGCCAGGGCGGGGCCCGGATCGCGGCGCCCCAGGCCGATCCGGAAGCGGTCGGCGGGAGCGGGCGTCAGGTCGGAGTGGAACATGCTCGCGGGCAGCAGCAGGACGCCCGCCTGCTCGACCAGCGCGGTGCAGAAGTCCTCGACCCCGTCCGCCCCGAGGTAGCGCGGGTAGGCGACGCAGCCGCCGTCCGGGGCGCGCCACTCGAAGAGGTCGCCGAACTCGGCGAAGAACGCGTCGAACCGCGGCAGGTTCTCCGCGATGATCGCGCGGTTGCGCGCCAGGATCTGCTCGCGGGCGTTGATCGCGATGCGGGCCAGCACCTCGCTCGGCGCCGAGTTGCAGATCGTGGTGTAGTGCTTGGCCCGCTCCAGCCGGGAGCGCAACTCCTGGTCGCGGCAGGCGATCCAGCCGATCCGCAGGCCGGGCAGGCCGAGCGACTTCGAGGTGACGTTGAGCGAGAGGGCGCGTGCGGAGAGGTCGGCGGCCTGCGGCAGCGCCCGGGCCGGGTCGCGCTCCAGACCGCGGTAGACCTCGTCGGAGAAGAGCCGGATGCCGCGCTCGTCGCACAGCTCCACCAGACGCGTGAAGTCGGCCGCGTCGATGACCTTGCCGGTCGGGTTGTGCGGGAAGTTCACCGACAGCACCCGGGTGTTCGGGCGCAGTGCAGCCGTGACCGCGTCGAGGTCGAGCGCCCAGTCGTCCTTCTCGTCCAGGGCGACGCCGGTGACCTCGCAGAGGGAGAGCGGGATGGTCTCGGCGGACTGGTAGTTGGGGGTCACCACCACGGCGTGGTCGCCCCGGTCGAGGAGCACCTGCATGGCGAGGTTGAGCCCCTCCTGCGCGCCGCCGAAGCAGAGCACGTCGTCGGCGTCGACCTCCTGGTACATCCCGGCGATGGCGCGGCGCAGCTCCGGATCGCCGTAGGTCTCGGTGTAGCCGAGGGCGAGGCCGTCCCAGGCCCGGCGGTCCTCGGGGCCGGCCAGGGCGAGGAGTTCGGCCATCGTCATGGTCTGGGCGTCGGAGGCGGCGAGGTGGTGGCGGGCGCTGAACTCCCAGCGCGAGAAGTAGGTTTCGAGTCGGAAGTCGGGGAGCCTGGTCATCTCTCTGTCACTCGCTCTCGTCGGCGCCGGCGCCGGGGTGCCGGTGCTGGGGCTCGGGGGCCTGCTGGTTCTCAGGGGCTTGCCAGGACTCAGGGGCCCGCCGGGGCTCGGGGGCCTGCTTGAGCTCGGGGGCCTGCTTGAGTTCGGCGAGCAGGGTGTAGGCGGTCGAACGGGAGACCCGCAGTGCGGTGGCGACGGCCGGGACGGCGCGGCGGACCGCGAACACCCCGGCCTGGTCGAGTTCGCGCAGGACGGCGAGCCGGTCCTCGCGGCCGAAGCGTTCGAGCGGGCGGCCGTGCGCGCGGACGTAGCCGCCGATCACGTCGTTCATCCGCTCCGTCCAGTCGCGCTCGAAGAGCGGTTCGGGGCGGGGCGCGGTGGGCGCGGCGAAACCCGCCAGCAGGGCGGCGGCGTGCTCCAGCGGGCCCCGGTCGAGGTTGACGCAGAGCACCGCCGAGGGCCGTCCGGCGTCGTCGCGCAGCACGGCGCTGACGGAGGAGAGCCGGCGCCCGTCGGGCAGCAGCTTCTCGTAGGGCCCGTAGACGTCCGGGGCGGACGGGTCGAGGGTGTCCAGTTCGCCGAGCAGCGACGGGTCGCCGGGGGTGCGGGGGGTCATCGGGTTCCAGATGGCCAGCACCCGGTCGGCGGTGGCGTCGTGCAGCACCACCTCGGCGTACGGCCCGAGCAGCAGGGCCACGGCGCGGCAGACCGGTGTCCAGGTCCGGACGCGCGGGTCGGGGGTTTCGGTGGTCATGCTCGGACTGTACGTCCAGGCCAGACGTTTAGTCCAGACGATTCACCCGCGACGTTTCGTTCAGGCGTTTCGTTCAGCCGTTTCGTCCGGGCATCCGGCACCTGCGGCGACGACGAAGGCCCCGCCGACGCAGGCGGGGCCTTCGGTGCTCGGGGAGGGTCAGTGGCAGGTGATCAGCAGTCCGAGGACGGCGGTGCAGCTGCGGGTGTCCCGGCTGGTGGCCGGGGTCGGGTCGGCGGGCACGCCGGCGGTGCGGGCCACCGTGACGTCGAAGCTGCGGATCAGGCTGAGCAGGCCGACCGAGATCGAGAAGTGCCGGGTGGTGCTCGCCCCCTTGGCGAGCGGCCCGGTGAGCTTGCAGGTGAGCTTGGTGCCCGCGATGGTGCAGTCGCTGGAGGTCGCCGCGAGGCCGGCCGGGAGGTCGGCGGAGACGGTGCCCGAGGTCAGCGTGTCGGGGCCCTGGCCGGTCAGCGTGACGGTGTAGTCGACCCGGCCGCTCAGCAGGTTGGACACCGGCGTGGCGGTCAGGGCGACGCCGAGGTGGGCACTGGGGGCCGTGTAGCTGAAGCGGTCGGCGGCGACGGCGGCGCTGGTGCCGCCGGGCGTGGTGACCCGGACGTCCACCGGCCCGGTCACCGCGGTGGCGGGGGCGGTGGCGGTGCAGCTGGTCCTGGTGCAGTTGAAGGCGGTGGCGGCGCCCGCCGCGCCGAAGGTCACGGCGGTGGCGCCGTTCAGGTCGGTGCCGGTGACGGTCACCGTCGTGCCGCCGACCCCCGAGCCGCCGGACGGACTGATCCCGGTGACGGCCGGGACGGGCAGCGGGAAGTCGAGCACGTCGACGGCGCCGCCGGTGAAGTCGGTGAGGTAGCCGCGCCGGCCGTCGCCGGTGATCGCCAGGCTGTACGGGCTCGCGCCGACCGGGACGGTCGCGGTGACCGTCCGGCTGGCGGTGTCCACGACGCTGACCGTGTTGTCGGCGTAGTTGGAGACGTACGCGGCGCTGCCGTCCGGGGCGAGCGAGACGGCGTACGGGCCGGCGCCGACGGCGACGGTGCCGACGAGCGTGTTGCCGGTGGTGTCGAGGACGCTGGCGGTGGCGTCGTCGGCGTCGGCGGCCCACAGCCGGGTGCCGTCCGGGCTGAGCGCGAGACCGAAGACGCTGCGGCCGACGGGAACGGTGGCGCTCACCGTGCTGCTCGCGGTGTCGATCACGTTCACCGCCTTCGCGCCGGAGGCGGCGACGTAGAGCCGCTTGCCGTCCGCCGAGACGGCCAGCCCGTGCGGCTCGGCGCCGACCGGGACGGTGGCGGTGACCGTGTTGGTGGTGGTGTCCAGCACGCTCACGGTGTCGGCCCCGGCGTTGCCGACGTAGGCGCGCGAGCCGTCCACGGAGAGCGCGAGGCCCCACGGCTGGGCGCCGACCGGGACGGTGGCCGTCACGGTGTTGCTCGTGGTGTCCACGACGCTGACGGTGCCGTCGAGGTGGTGGGTCAGGTACGCCCGGTGCCCGTCGGGGGACAGGGCGACCGCGTAGGAGCCGGTGCCGGCGGTGAAGGTGGCGGCCACCGTGTTGCTCGCGGTGTCCAGCACGCTCACGGTGCCGCTGCTCTGGCTCGTCACGTAGGCGTGGCCGCCGTCCGGCGTGAGCGCCACGCCCGCCGGGTAGGGCGCCACCGGCACGTGCGCCTTGACGGTCGGCGGCGGTGTGGCGGCCTCGGCGGTGGCGGGCTGCGACAGCAGTGCGGCCGTGGCCGCGGCTATCGCGGTCACGGCCGTCCAGGTGCGCCCGGGTGCGCGACGTGTTCTCACGAGTCTCTCCAGCATGGTCGGTCAAGGGATGCAACGCCGGTCGCTCCAGCCCCCTGCGGATCCGGAGCCGCACGAAGCGTAGAAGCCGGTATGACCATCCGTCAGGGGCTGATCGGTAATGTCGCCAACTGTTCAGATTCGACCGAGATTCGGACAGAAGCCACCCCGCCGGCCGCGCCCCGTCGCGACCAGGGACTGGCCGGGGGCGGGGCGCGGGCCGACCGTGGATGGGTCATGGGTCGGTCGGGGGCCGGTCGGGGGCCGGTCGGGGCGGGGGCGTGCAGGAAATTGGAGTTGTGGAGTCGCATTCGATAGCGTTTCGAACGTGAGGCTGACCAAGAGCACCGACATCGCCCTGCGGATCGCCATGCGGCTGGCCGTCCTGAGCGAGGACGCCAACCCGACCACCCGCGAGGTGGCCGAGGCGGTCGGCGTGCCGTACACCCACGCGGCGAAGGTGGTCAGCCGCCTGCAGCACCTCGGCGTGGTGGAGGCCCGGCGCGGGCGCGGCGGCGGGCTGCTGCTCACCTTCGCCGGGCGGACCGGCTCACTCGGGCTGCTCCTGCGCGAGCTGGAGGGGGTCGGCGACGTGGTCGGCTGCGAGGACGACCCGCCGTGCCCGCTGCGGGCCGCGTGCCGTCTGCGCGGTGCGCTGCGGACCGCCCAGGAGGCGTTCTTCGCCGCACTCGACCCGCTCAGCATCGACGACCTGGTGGCCGCACCCACCGGCCCGGTGCTGCTCGGCCTCACCGCCAGACCCACCGACTGATCCCCCACCCCCCGGGGCCGGGCTCACGCACGGCCTTTAATGCGAATCTCACATACCAGTTAGGAGCCGGACTGATGCTGTCCGCCAAGTCCGCCGAGGTCATCGAGGCCACCCTGCCCGTCGTGGGCGGCGCCATCGGAGACATCACCCCGCTCTTCTACGACCGCATGTTCGCCGCCCACCCGGAGCTGCTGCGCGACCTGTTCAACCGCGGCAACCAGGCCAACGGCACCCAGCGGCAGGCGCTCGCCGGGTCGATAGCCGCCTTCGCCGGCGCGCTGGTCGCCCACCCCGACCAGCGGCCGGACGCGATGCTCGCCCGGATCGCCCACAAGCACGTCTCCGTCGGAATCGACAGCAGCCAGTACCGGATCGTCCACGAGCACCTCTTCGCCGCCATCGTCGAGGTGCTCGGCGAAGCCGTCACGCCCGAGGTCGCCGCCGCCTGGGACGAGGTGTACTGGCTGATGGCCAACGCCCTCGTCGCCGTCGAGGACCGGCTGCGCGCCGAGGCCGCCGCCGGCGGCGACCAGGCCGACCTCTGGCGCCCCTACACCGTCGTCGCCCGCTACCAGGAGACCGACACCGTCACCAGCTTCCTGGTGCGCCCCGCCGACGGCGGCCCCGTCCCCGCCGCCCGGCCCGGCCAGTACGTCTCGGTGCGCACCGAACTGCCCGACGGCGCCCGGCAGATCCGCCAGTACAGCCTCTCCGGCACCGCCGACGGCGCGCTGCGCTTCACCGTCAAGCGTGAGCCCGGCGGCGAGGTCTCCGCCCACCTGCACGACCACCTGCACACCGGCGGCCTCGTCCACCTCGCGCCCCCGCTCGGCGACATCGCCCTCGCCGACGGCGACGGGCCGGTGCTGCTCGCCTCCGCCGGCATCGGCAACACCCCGATGACCGCCATGCTCGACCACCTCGCCGCCACCGGCTCCGCCCGGCAGGTCGTCTCGGTGCACGGCGACCGCGACCAGCTCACCCACGCCTTCCGCGCCGACCTCGCCCAGCTCACCGCCAAGCTGCCGAACGCCACCGCCCACGTCTTCTACGAGCGGCCGCTCGGCGACTGGCCCGCCGAGCGCACCGGCCTGGTCGACCTCGCCACCGTCGACGTCCCGGCCGGCACCACCGCCTACCTGTGCGGCCCGCTGCCCTTCCTGCGCGCCGTCCGCGAGCAGCTCCTCGCGGCGGGCGTCCCGGCGGCGGACATCCACTACGAGGTGTTCGGCCCCGACCTCTGGCTCGCCTGAGATCCCCTGGGACCCCACGACGTCCCCGAGATCCCCCGCCCCGGCCGGCCCGCTCGGTACGATCGCGAGCGGGCCGGCCGGTGTCGCCGGACGAAGGGAGGGCCGATGCGGGTCGCACTGTTCGCCACCTGCGTCAACGACGCTCTGTTCCCCGCCACGGCGGTCGCCACCGTCCGGCTGCTCGAACGCCTCGGCGTGACCGTGGACTTCCCCGCCGGGCAGACCTGCTGCGGGCAGCCGCAGTACAACACCGGCTACCGGCGGGCGTGCGAGCCGCTGCTGCGGCGCACCGCACGGGCCTTCGCCGGGTACGAGCACGTGGTGACGCCCTCCGGATCGTGCGTGGCCATGGTCCGGGACAACTACCCGCGGATCGGAGCCCGGGCCGCCGCCGACGGCCGGGGCGGCGAACTCGACTCCATGGCCGCCGCGTTGACGCCCCGGGTGTACGAACTGACCGAGTTCCTCACCGATGTGCTCGGCGTCGAGGACGTCGGCGCGCACTTCCCGCACACCGTCACCTACCACCCCTCCTGCCACGGCCTGCGGGTGCTCGGCCTCGGCGAACGGCCGCTGCGGCTGCTGCGCGCCGTCCGGGGACTGGAACTGGTCGAACTGCCCGGCGCCGAGGAGTGCTGCGGCTTCGGCGGCACCTTCGCGGTCAAGAACGCGGCCGTCTCGGCGGCCATGGCCGAGGACAAGATCGCCCACGCGCTCGGCACCGGCGCCCAAGTCCTGTGCGGCGCCGACAACTCCTGTCTGCTGCACCTCGGCGGCACGCTGCGCCGCCGGGGCGCGGCCCTGCGCCCGCTACACCTGGCGGAGATCCTCGCCAGCACCGAGGAACACCCGTGGAGGCCCGCATGACCGGCGCCTTCCTCGGCATGCCCGCCTTCCGGCAGGCGGCCTCTCCGCAGGCGACCTTCCCACAGGCCGCAGCGGCGGCCGTCCGGGACGAACGGCTGCGCGCCAACCTGCGGCACGCCACCCACACCATCCGGGACAAACGGGCCCGCGCCGTCGCCGAACTCGACGACTGGGCCGAACTGCGTGCGGCCGGCAAGGCGATCAAGGACCACACGCTGCGCCATCTCGACCGCTACCTCGTCCAGTTGGAGGAGGCCGTCACCGCGGCCGGCGGCATCGTGCACTGGGCGGCCGACGCCGAGGAGGCCAACCGGATCGTCGCCGACCTGGTCCGCGCCACGGGAGAGACGGAGGTCGTCAAGGTCAAGTCGATGGCCACCCAGGAGATCGGGCTCAACGAGGCGCTCGCCGCCGAGGGGATCACCGCGTACGAGACCGATCTCGCCGAGCTCATCGTGCAGTTGGGCGAGGACCGGCCCTCGCACATCCTGGTGCCCGCGATCCACCGCAACCGCGCCGAGATCCGGGAGATCTTCGCCGAACGGATGGCCGCCTGGGGCCGCCCCGCACCCGAGGGGCTGACCGACTCCCCCGCCGAACTCGCCGAAGCGGCCCGGCTGCACCTGCGGGAGAAGTTCCTGCGCGCCCGGGTCGCCGTCTCCGGCGCCAACTTCATGGTCGCCGAGACCGGCACCCTGGTGGTCGTCGAGTCCGAGGGCAACGGCCGGATGTGCCTCACCCTGCCGCGCACGCTGATCTCCGTGGTCGGGATCGAGAAGGTCGTACCGACCTGGCAGGACCTGGAGGTCTTCCTGCAGCTGCTCCCCCGCTCCTCCACCGCCGAGCGGATGAACCCGTACACCTCGCTCTGGACCGGCACCACGGAAGGCGACGGCCCGTCCGCCTTCCACCTCGTGCTGCTCGACAACGGGCGCACCGCCGTGCTCGCCGACCAGGTCGGCCGCCAAGCGCTGCGCTGCATCCGCTGCTCGGCCTGCCTCAACGTCTGCCCGGTGTACGAGCGGGCCGGCGGCCACGCCTACGGCTCGGTCTACCCGGGCCCGATCGGCGCCATCCTGACACCCCAACTGCGCGGCACCACCAGCCCCTTGGACGCCTCGCTGCCGTACGCCTCCTCACTCTGCGGGGCCTGCTACCAGGTCTGCCCGGTGGCGATCGACATCCCCGAGGTGCTGGTGCACCTGCGCGAGCGGGTCGCCGAGCAGGGCGGGCACCCGCTGGAGCGGGCCGCGATCGCGGCCGCCGGGTACGTGCTCGACCACCCGGCGGCGCTCGCGGCCGCCGAGCGGCTCGCCGGGCGCACCCGCGCGCTGCACCCTCGCCGACTGCCCGGCCCGGGCCGGGCCTGGACCGACACCCGGGACCTCCCGGAGCTGCCCGCCGAGCCGTTCCGCGACTGGTGGCGGAGGAACCGCTCATGACCTCACGGGAGTTGATCCTCGCCCGGATCCGCGCCGCGCTCGCCGACCCCGCCCCCGGCCGGGACCGGGCAGCGGAGGGGCCGGTCGCCCGGGACTACCTGCGCACGCACAGTCCGGACGATCCGGCGGCCCTGCTCGACCTGCTGCACCACAACCTGGCCGACTACCGGGCCCGGGTGCACCGCTGCACCGAGGCCGAACTGCCCGCCGTCCTGGCCCGGTTGCTGGCCGAACGGGGCAGCCGCACGGTCGCCGTGCCGCCCGGCCTGCCGCCCGCCTGGCTCAGCGCCACCGCCGTCACGGCCGTCCCCGACGACGGCACGCTCACCGCCGCCCGGCTCGACGCCGTGGACAGCGTCGTCACCGGCTGCGCGCTCGCGATCGCCGAGACCGGGACGATCGTGCTGGACGCCGGGCCGGGCCAGGGGCGGCGGCTGCTCACCCTCGTCCCGGACCATCACCTGTGCGTCGTCCGGGCACCCGGGCAGGTCGTCGCCTCCGTGCCGCTCGCACTGCCCCGGCTCGACCCGGCCCGCCCGCAGACCTGGATCTCCGGGCCGTCCGCGACCAGCGACATCGAGCTCGACCGGGTCGAGGGCGTGCACGGCCCGCGCACCCTGGAGGTGCTGCTGGTCGACGGCTGACCGCGCCGACCGGGGCCGCGGCGACTCAGCTCATCGTCACCTCGCTGTACCGGTCGCCCTGGGAGCTGTCCCAGGCCACCTGCACCCGGCAGTCGACCGGCCGCCCGGAAGCGGCCAGTCCCTGCCCCGCGATGGCCGCCGACGGGTCGGCCAGCGTGCTGAACAGGCCGCCCGCCGGCGGGGCGCCGCCAGGTGTGAAGCCAAGGTCCGCGGGCGCGACGGCCGTGGGGTAGAACACCGCCCGGCCCGTAATCGTGTACGTCCCCCGCGTGGTGTCCTTGCGCTTGCGGCCGGGGATGACCGAGCACAGCGAGAAGGTGTCCTCGGCACCGTCCGAGACGTTGCCCGCCGCGTCGACCGTCCACAGCTCCCAGTAGCGGGCGACCGTGGCGTGGGCGCTCGACCCCTTCGCGGTGATGTACGAGTCGATCCGGCTGCCCGACATCGCGTTCCAGTCCGTGCCGTCCCATTCCTCCACGGCGAAGACGCGGTTGATCTCCTGGATGATGACGCCCTGCTGGGGCGCGGCGACGCTCAACTGCCGCCTGCGCTCGAAGTAGCCGCACTCGCCTTCCAGGTCGTCGGCCGTCAGATGGGTGAGCGCGATCTGCGTCGCCGGCCCGGCTCCGGGCGTGGGGGCCCGCTGGACCGACACCCCCGCGCCGCCGGAGGCGTCGTGGCCGTGTCGCTGCTGCTCGACCAGCCGGGCCACCGCGGCGTTGCCGAGGGTGCGTTGCAGGGGCAGCGCCGTCGAAGGGGACAGCGGGCCGACGGCCGCGGCCTCCCGGGCGCCCTCGGCCGGGAGGTCCGTGCTCCGGCGCTCGGACGCGGCCCTGCGCCGCCGCGCCGCCTCGTCCTCGGATGCGGAAGCCTGATCGCGCATGTGGCCCTCCTGTCGGCACGGCACCGCCCCGGATGCCCTGGCCAACCTCTACCGGACGGCGGGGCGGCCGGGAAGGTCCGCGAGGGCAGCGCGAAGGGCAGCGCGAAGGGCAGTGCGGACGGCAGTGCGGACGGCAGGGTCCGATTCAGGCGGGCCGCAGCTCCAGCGTGCAGCACTTGGCTCCGCCGCCGCCCTTCAGCAGCTCCGAGACGTCCACCGGGACCGGCTGGTAGCCGTGCTCGACGAGCCGCCCGGCCAGGTGTTTCGCGGCCTCGGGCAGCAGCACCCGGCGCCCGTCCGAGACCGCGTTGAGGCCGAACACCTCGGCGTCGGCCCGGTCGGCGAGGATCGCGTCCGGGTACAGGGTGCGCAGCACGGCCCGGCTGTCGGCGTCGAAGGCCTCCGGGTAGTACATGACGTGGTCGTCGGCGAGCACGGCCAGCGCCGTGTCCAGGTGGTAGAAGCGCGGGTCGACCAGGGTCAGGCCGACCACCGGGACGCCGAAGAACTCGCCCGCCTCGGCGTGCGCGGCCCGGGAGGTGCGAAAGCCCGTCCCGGCGAGCACCCGGCCGCCGGCCACCAGGTGATCGCCCTCGCCCTCATTGACATGCCCGGCGCGGTGCACCTCGCGGTAGCCGTGCGAGCGGAACCAGGCCTGGTAGGCCTCGGACTCGGCGGCCCGCTCCGGGTAGCGGAAGGTCGCGACCAGCGCCCGGCCGTCCAGCACGGTCGCGCCGTTGGCGGCGTAGACCATGTCGGGCAGGCCGGGCACCGGGTCGATCAGCTCGACGGTGTGGCCGAGGCGGCGGTACAGCCAGTACAGCCGCTCCCACTGGCGGATGGCGAGCGCGGTGTCGGTGGGCTGCGCCGGGTCCATCCACGGGTTGATCGCGTAGTCGACGGTGAAGTACGTCGGCCGGCACATCAGGTAGCGCCGCGGCCTGGCAGTGCGCTCCGGGGTCTGCATGGGCATTCCTCAACCGTCCTCGGGTGCAGGGGAGTTCGGGGATTCCGTTCCCCAGGCCGCTGCCCCGGCGGGGCTGTTCGCACACCCGCGCGGGCGCCCCCGGCGGGCGCAGGCCCCCGCGCACCCGGCGCGGGCTCCGGCGCACGCGCGGCCGATCGCCACGGGCCGGACCGCACCGAGCGTCGTGGGGACGCGCCGCTCCGAACGTCACGAGGACGGGCCGCGCCGAGGTGTCACCAGCGGACCGCGCCGAAGTCCACCGGCGCGGGCCGCAGGCCCCGGCAGCGGTCGGCGAGCGCCCGCAGCCGGGCCGCCGCCTCCTCGGCGGGCATCCGGTGCCGCTGGCCGTGGCCGGGCAGCAGCCACTCGAAGCGCAGCGCGTCCAGGCTGCGGTCCAGCGAGGCGGAGAGCTCCTCGATCGAGTACCAGGTGACGGTGTCGTACACCTCCAGGTCACCGGTGGTGCGGGACCAGTACAGGGTGTCGCCGGTGAAGCAGTACCGCTCGTCGACCAGGTACAGCACGCTGCCGCGGGTGTGGCCCGGGAAGGGGTGGGCGGTGACGCCGGGGGCGACCTCCACCGGTTCGACGCCGCGCAGCACCCGGTCGGCGTCGGGCGCGGCGTCCAGGTCACCCTCGTGGATCCAGAGCCGGGCGCCGAGCCGGTCGGCGTACGCCCGGCCGTGCGCCGCGTGGTCGCGGTGCGTCAGCAGGATGTCGGTGACCGGGCCGAGGACCTCGTACCGGGCCGCGAGCGGCTCGGCGTAGCGGGGCGTGTCGACCATCAGCCAGCCAGCGGGACGGCGGCAGAGGTAGGAGTTGGCCCCGGCGTTGTGGCGGGAGTTGTGGCCGAGCAGCAGCAGGCTGTCGTCGAGGGCCAGCGGGAAGGGGTCGGTGGCCGGGTCGAGCGGGCCGGTGCCCGGCCGGATGGAGCGGGTCGGGCAGGCGTGGGCGGCGGCGAGCAGCTGGCGGTGCTCGGCCTCGTCGCGCGGCTGGCGGACCAGCTCGGAGCGGCCGGCGCGCTCACGGATCAGTCCTGGCGCGAGCTGCCGGGCCACGTCGCAGTTGGTGCAGCGGTCGTCGACGGACCACTGCCCGGGCAGACCGGAGGTCGGATTCAGAGCCATGGATGTCTTCCCCCTGGAAGGACGGCGGCCGGGCCGGCCGCGCCCTTCGAGCATCGTCCGGGCGGGCCCAAAAGCGGAAGGGGGCGGGATCTTGCGGTTTCCGGGGGCCGCCGCTCTGCACTCCGGTTGTATTCCGGGTGGGGCACGTGGCCCATCTCACGTGCCGGCGGGGTCACCTACGGTGGCGTAGGTCACTTGAATGGGTGAACTATCTCCTTCATGCCGAACCTCCAGGAGACCCTTGACCTCAGTTCGTATGCCGCCCTCGGCGACAGCTTCACCGAGGGCCTGAACGACCCCGGTGCCGACGGCGCCTTCGCCGGCTGGGCCGACCGCCTGGCCGGGTTGCTCGCCGACGGACGGCCGCCGGGCGGGTTCCGCTACGCCAACCTGGCGGTGCGCGGCCGGCTGCTGGACCAGATCATGGCCGAGCAGGTGCCGCAGGTCCGCCGGCTCCAGCCCGACCTGGCCACCTTCTGCGCGGGCGGCAACGACATCCTGCGGCCCGGCAGCGACCCGGACGAGGTCGCCGAGCGCTTCGAGGCGGCCATCGTCCAACTCACCGCCTCCGCCGGGACGGTGCTGATCTGCACCGGCTTCGACACCCGGGACGTACCGCTGTTCAAGCACCTGCGCGGCAAGATCGCCACGTACAACGGGCACATGCGGGCGGTCGCCGACCGCAACGGCTGCAAGGTGGCCGACCTGTGGTCGCTGCGCGCCGTCCAGGACCGCCGGGCCTGGAGCGAGGACCGGCTGCACCTCTCCCCCGAAGGCCACCAGCGGGTCGCCCTGCTGGCCGCCCGCTCCCTGGGGCTGCGCACCGAGCAGGACCCGGAGGCGCCCTGGCCGGCCACCCCGGAGCCGTCCGCCGCCGACCAGCGGCGCGAGAACCTCCAGTGGGCCCGCGAGTACCTGCTGCCCTGGGTCGGCCGACGGCTGCGCGGGGAGTCCTCGGGGGACCACGTCGAGGCCAAGCGGCCTGACCTGCTTCCGCTCTGACGCAACGTCAGGCGGCACCGGGTGCTGCGGTCGTCCTCGCAGCCCTTGCGGTCCTCGCGGTCCGCGCGGCCTTCGCGGTCCGCAGCACCCGGTGCGCCAGCGCGGCGAACGCGGCACCGACCAGGTACCAGAACAGGTCCGGCGGATTGAACGTCGACCCCAGCACCAGCCGGGCCAGCCCGCTGCGCCGCCCCAACTCGTCGGGCACCCCGGTGATCTGGAACAGCTCCACCGCCCAGCTCAGTCCCGCCGCGACCACCGCCGCCCGCCCCGGCCGAACACGGGGCGCGACCAGCACCACCAGCGCGTACACCAGCACCGTGTAGAGCGCGTCCCCGGCGTACTTCGCGACGTCCCCGCCGAGCACGGCCCGCACGCCCAGCCCGGCCGCCACCGTCGCCCCGGCCGCCAGCAGCGGCACCACCCGCACCCGCAGGCGCCCCCAGAGATCATCCACCCGCCCCACCCTACGGCCCGGCCGCCGGGTCCAGGGCTGGGCCGTCCGGGTGACCTCCCGCATCCGTGACGCCCGGGCGTCGTTGGCCGCTGCGTGACCGCACACCGAAGCCTGCTCCGGATGGCCGCCGCCGCACTGTTCCTGACGGCCGTCACCGTTCCCTCCGCCGCTCCGGCCGGCGCCGCCGCCGCGGCCCACCCCGCGCCGCGGATCGTCCGCGGCATCCTCGAACCCCCGCTGCCCGTCGACCAGTTCCCGCCCCAGGTCGAGGAGGCGTGCCACATCTGGCACGACCTGCAGTGGCCGACCGCGAACGCCCCCCGGGACTACCCGGTGGCCGGCTCCCCCTTCGTGATCCGCGGCAGCAACGTCTACGGAAACCGCAGCGGCGACCTCCCCCAGGACGGCCACTACCGCGAGTACGACGTCAACCCGCGCCAGCCCGGCCAGCACCGCGACGCCGAACGCCTGGTCCGCGACCCCGCCACCGACCACGTCTGGTACAGCGACGACCACTACGCCAACTTCCACGAGATCAGCTCGGGATGCTCCTGATCCGACCCCACGGACACCGCCCGTGGGCCGGGACCGGGCACGTCACTCGCGTGACCACTCGGTCTCGGCCTCGGGCTCGCCGACGGCGTCGGACCCGCCCCAGACCCGGACCCTGACCGCCCGGGGCCCCGGGGCCGGTCGGGAGAGCGTGCGCACGAACACCTCCCGGACGTGGTTGGCGGCCTGCTGGGGCGGCCCGTCGTACTCCAGGGGGTTCGGCATGGGCGCGCCGCTCTGCCGGGCCCAGTCGCCGTCGTCGTCCTGGGTCTCCAGGACCCATCGGTAGTGCCGCATCCTGACCTCCTCCGGCCCGGGGCCGTTCCTCGGTGCTGTCCGGTCCGTGCGGTCCGGTCAGTGCAGTTCGGTCGTGGGCTCGGAGCCGATGCCGGTGGCCAGGAGGATCTGCCGCGCCGAGTCGGTGCCGCCGGCCCGGACCGCACGGGCCATCGAGGCCAGGGCCGCTTCCCGGCCCGCCTGCGGCGGAACCACGAGCAGACTGAAGTGATCACGGTCGCCCCGCGTGACGATCACCGTGTCGTCGCCGACCGGATACCGGTCGATGCGCACCGACCGGCCCTCGACGACGATCCGGGCCGGCACCTCGTCCCAGGCGTCCGCGTCCAGGCCCACGCTCACCACGGGGCCGAGGTGTTCGGTCAACGCGCCGACCAGGCCGGGCAGTTCGGCGCCGATGTTCCGTGACCGCGGCCACCAGGCGCCATCGAGTGCGCCCTCGCGGGACCGCGTGGTCTCCAGGCGCAGCAGGACCGTCCCCGGTTTCACCGCCTGCCGGAAGCGGTCCGGCAGAAGCCCGGGGTGCGGGGCACCGGCATCGTCCGACATGGCTCGCCACCTCTCCGCGGGCGCGGATCGGGCCCGCTGAACGGGGCCGGCCTTTCGGTTCCAGCAACTGGGCCGCCCCGCCCTCCCACGGTACTCCGACCGCACCGGGGCCGAACGGGCGCGAACGGGCGCCGGCGGACGCCTGCGCGGGGAGGGGCGGCCCTGCTCGACGGCCCGGGGCCGGCCCCGCGTCACCGGGAGCCGCGATGCGTAACACTGTGTGTTGTGTCGAATGCGAAGAATGACGACGGTGGCGCGGGGGCGGGCGGTGCGCCCAGTCCCGACGCCCCGCTGCCGGCCCTCGACCGGGAGCAGGTCGGGGTCCTGCGCCGGGTGGGCCGGGAATGGGGCCGGGCGGCCGGGGATCCGCAGGCGTGGCGCCGGGCACTGCCGGTGGACCCGGAGCTCGGCCGCTTTCCGGCCTCCTCCGAGATCCGGCCGGTGCGCTTCGGCCGCTTCGTGCGGGTGGCCACGGTCGGCGGGCAGCCGTCGCCCGTCGAGGCGGGCGGCGAGGACACCCGGACCTCCCGACTCGGCCGGGCGGGCGCCGGGGTCAGGCACGTGCTGCTCGGGGCCCCGCTGCGCAGTACCGCGATCGCGCACGAGCGGATGCGCAAGCTGGTGGCGCTGCCGGTGCTCTCCGCCGACGCGCTCTCGTCCGTCGCCTACGGGCCCGAGGCGATGCTGGCCGTCCTGGTCCTGGCCGGCACCGCCGGTCTGCGCTACTCGGTGCCCATCGCCGCGACGATCGCGTTCCTGATGCTGGCGGTCGGGGTGTCCTACCGTCAGACGATCCGCGCCTACCCGCACGGCGGCGGCTCGTACATCGTCGCCACCGCGAACCTCGGCCGCCTCCCCGGGCTGGCGGCGGCCGCCGGTCTGATGACCGACTACATCCTCACGGTCGCGGTCTCGATCGCCTCCGGCATGGAGGCCGTCACCTCGGCGATCCCCTCGCTGCGGGGCGACGCCGTGCCGATCGGCCTCGCCGTGATCGGCGTGCTGCTCGCCGGGAACCTGCGCGGCGTACGGCAGGCGGGCGCCCTGTTCGCCGCACCGACCTACGCCTTCGTCCTCGCCGTCCTCGCCCTCATCGCCTTCGGCCTGTACGACGCGGCCGGCCACGGCTTCCAGCCCACCGCGGCTCCGCAGTCGACCGCGACCGAGGGGGTCGGCGTGCTCCTGGTCCTGCGCGCCTTCGCCTCCGGCTCGACGGCGATGACCGGCATCGAGGCGATCTCCAACGCCGTCCCGGCCTTCCAGCCCACCGAGTGGCGCAACGCCCGTACCACCCTGACCTGGATGGTCGGCCTGCTGATCGTGCTCTTCGCCGGCACGGTCGCGCTGGTCCACCTCGACGGCGTCGTCCCCGACGCCCAGGAGACGGTGCTGTCGCAGCTCGCCCACCGCGCCTTCGGCCCGGGCTTCGGCTACGTCTTCACCCAGGCCGCCACGGCCGCGATCCTGCTCCTGGCGGCCAACACCGCCTACAACGACTTCCCCCGCGTCCTCTACCTCCTGGCACGCGACAACCAGGCGCCGCGGATCTTCCTACGGCTGGGCGACCGGCTGGCCTTCAGCAACGGCATCGTCGTGCTCTCGGTCGCCGCGGCCGCGATCTACGCGGCGTTCGACGGCATGACGGCGCCGCTGATCCCGCTGTACGCGGTCGGCGTCTTCCTCGCCTTCACGCTGTCGCAGACCGGCATGGTCGTGCACTGGTGGCGCCTGCGCGACCGCCACTGGCGCAAGAGCCTGATCTTCAACGCCGTCGGCGCGCTGCTCTCGGCGACCGTGCTCGTCACCGCCGCGATCACCAAGTTCACCTCGGGCGCCTGGTTCGCCGCGCTCGTGGTGGGCCTGTTCATCCTGGTGGCCACCAGGATCCGGCACCACTACGAGCAGGTCGCCGCGGCGCTCGCCCTGCACCCGCACGCCGTCGAGGTCCCCGGCCGCGCCCTCACCCGCCCGCGCCCACGGGACGGCGCGCCCGCGCCCTCCGCAGAGGCGGAAGCGGAGTGTGAGCGCGAGGCGGAGAGCGAGGAGACTCCCGAGGAGATCCACCCGCTGCTGATCGTGCCGATCGCCGCACTGGACCTGGCCGGCATGCGCGCCCTCGCCTACGCCGCCTCGCTCCGCCAGCCCGTCCTCGCCCTGCACATCAGCGCCAGCGAGGAGGAGGCCCAGCGCTTCCGCGCGTACTGGAACCTGTGGGGCGACCACCTGCCCCTGAAGATCCTCCTCTCCCCCTACCGCACGATCGTCGCGCCCCTGGTCAACTACATCGAGGCCCTGCACGACCAGCGCCCGGACCTCACCCTGACCGTCGTCCTCCCGGAGATCGTCGTACGGCACCGGCGCCACCGCCTCCTGCACAACCGACTCGCCCCCCGCCTGCGCAGGGCGCTCCGCCCACTGCCGAAGATCGTCGTCACCACCGTCCCGTTCCACGTCTGAGGACTGTCCAGCGTGTCCGCACCCGGACCGCTACGCGCCGGCGGGCCAGGAGGCGGCGCGGCTTCGGGCGACGTCCGCCCGCCGGCCGGCCTCGCCCGCGCCGGTGGCGGGCACGACCGCCGAGGGCAGGACGTCGGTACCGGGTTCCGGTCCGGCCGCGCCGCGGGCCGGCTCCGAGGCGAGCAGTTCGCTCGCGGTCCGGCTGTCGGCGGGGTCGGCCGCCCGGGCCATCAGCCGCTCGGCGGTGACGGCGTCCGTCTCCGGCGGTACGACCAGCAGGTTCAGCCGCAGCGGGGCGTACGAGCAGACCACGATCAGGTGCTCGTCCTGCTCGACGGTGAACCAGCCCACGTGGACGGTGTGCCCGGCGACCGGGGCCCGGTGCGGGACGGTCGGCCACTGCGCGGGGTTCACGGTGGCCCGGGTGACCCGCCCCCACGGACCGTCCAACGCTGCGGCGAGGGAAGGGAGTTCGAGGAGAAGGTCACGCGAGCGGGGCCACCAGGCGCCGTCCAGCCGACCGGGCCGGGTGCCCTCGGGCACCCGGGAGAGCCGTGCTGCGGGTACCGGGGCGGTGGGCGCCATCGCGCGATCGAGGGTCGTGGTCATGATCGAAGACCTGTCCCCGGACCCGGCCTCGGGCCGGATCCGGCATCGTCGTTCGCCGGAGACGACGCCAGTTGTCTTGCCCGGCATGCGAGGTGCCTTCGGTGATGTCCAGGCTACTCTCCGCCAGGCCCGGACCTCGCATGGCGGCCGCAGCAGCGCTTTCCCGACGATTCGTCGGCCGCGAGCCAGCACCCGGCTTCGATCGGATGGTTCCGGCTGCACGCCGGTGACTGTTTGCGCACGCGGCGTGTGGGACGACCCGCTGGAGTCCCGCCCCTCGCGCCGGGAGCGGCCGGCCGACGGGCAGCGGCGCGCCTGCCTGCCCTTCGGGAAGGGCGAGGAGAGGTGCCCGGCGAACGGCTTCGCCCTCAAACCGACCGGCAGGCCCGCCGCCCGGCCGCCGCCGCCGCGTCCGGCCTCTGCCAGGATGGGCGTCCTCGACCCCGGGCGCGGCGAAAGGGCGGCACAGTGGTGGAACTCGACCCGAAGAGGCTGCTGATCCTGCGCCAGATCGCCGACGCCGGCAGCGTGGCGGGCGCCTCGCGCGCGCTGGGCCACACCCCCTCCGCGGTGTCCCAGCAACTGGGCCGGCTGGAACGCGAGGTCGGCGTCCCCCTGGTGGACCGCACCGGTGGACGGGCCGAACTGACCGCCGCCGGCCGCCTGTTGGCGGGCTACGGCGACCGGATCGGCCAGGCGCTCCAGGACGCCGCCCGCGACCTGCGCGCACTCGGCGCCGCCGCCGCCGGCCCGGTCGCCATCGGTGTGCCGCCGCCCGCCATCACGTTCTTCGCCACCACCGCCGTCCACCTGCTCGCCCGCACCCACCCCGACCTGGCCCCCCGCCTGGTGGAGACCGGACGGCAGGAGGGCCTGCGCGCCCTGCGCCTGGGCGAACTGGACGTCCTGGTCATCGAGGACGACCGGCAGGAACCCACCCCGCTGCCGCCCGGCGTCGAGGCGAGCGTCATGTTCGAGGACGCCTACCGCCTGGTCGTCCCCTCCGACTGGCCCCCGCTCACCGACCCCGCCCAGTTGTCCGGCCGCCCCTGGATCGCCGCCCCGGCCGGCTCACCCCGGCAGCTGGCCTTCCGACGCCTGGCAGCCCGGCACGACATCGTGCCCCTGGTCGAGCACACCGCCCGCTACCGCTTCGCCGTCTACACCATGCTCGCCGCCCGTCTGGGCGCGGCGATCCTGCCCGCGAACGCCGCCGCCCTGATCGGCCCGGGCGCCGGCACCGTCACCACGCTGCCGGTACCGGGCACCTACCTGGTGCGCCTGCTGCGCCGCACCGGACCGTGGGGGGCGCCGCCGGCGGTGCGGGCGGCGGCCGAGGCGCTGCAGAGCGCGCTGCTGGCGGCGAGCGAGCGGCTGGCGGCCCAGGGCCTGACCGAGAGTGAGCCGCGCGTGAACGGCCACCTGGTCGACCCCAGCGAGCCGAACACACCCGCCGACCCGCCCGTCGCGACACCGTAAGCGCTGCTGAACGCCGGGGGTGAGCGCCGCTTGCTGGTGCCCGGCCCGGCCCTCTGCCAGCGTGGCCGGGTGACCACCATCGCGGACGAGCGACCCCCCGCCCCTCCTCCTGCCCCCTCCGGCGGGCTGCGCCGCCGGGCGCGCGCCGCCACGCGTCTGCTCCAACGGGCGGCCTGGGCCACCACGCTGGTCGGCGCGGTGACGACGGCCTGCACGCCGTGGGGATCCACGCCCTGGTACACCGGCTGGATCGGCGCGGCCGGTGCGGCGGCACTCGCGGCGCTGGCCTCACCGGTGCGGCCGGCCCTGGGCGAGAGCCCGCGCTCCGGCTCCGTCGCCGCCCTGTTCCACGGCGCCATGCTCGCCCTGATGCTCTGCACCTTCGCCGGCTGCTTCGCCTTCTCCCTCAGCGGCTGGTTCCACGAGCACGACCGCGACCTGCACGCCACGCTGCGGGTGTCCGCCACCGTCACCGGCTGCCACAACAGCGGTGACACCAGTACCGAGTGCACCTTCCTCTGGACGGCGGACGGGCACGAGTACCGCGCCGCCGAGGGCACGGACGTGCAGTGGCCCGACGGGCACCGGGTCGACGTGCGGATCGATCCCGTCCACCCGCAGCGGGATCCCGTCACCGACGGCGGCTACTGGCCGCTGTGGATCGCGGTCGTCGTGGGCGGGATCGGCACCCCGTTCAGCCTGTGGGCCTGGTGGGTCCTGGAGGAGTCCGCGAACTACTGACGCCGCGCCGGGCTCCTGCGGGTGCGGTTGTCAACCAATCGTCTCCGGATCAACACCGAACTCGGCGTGACCAGCAGGCTCCAGGCCGACCTGCTGCTCCAACGGCCGCGCGCGAGCGGGCACGGGACCTGAACACGGCTCAAGGCCTCGCCGTCGGCGAGGCCTTGAGCCGTGAGGTCAGCCCTCGGTGGTGGGCCCGCTCTTTCGGATCACGCCGGGCGCGCGACGTGATCCGACAGAGCGGACCTGGGTGCTCAGGCGTCCACGCCGTAGTACTGCGCGAGGAAGCCGGTCACGTCCGCCGCGTGCGGGAGCAACTCCGGCAGTTGGGCGGCGAGCGCGGAGCGGGTGGCCTCGGCGAGTTCGGGCAGGCCGGTGGCGGCGCCCTTCACGTACGGGTCGAGGCGGCGGATGAGCTCGTAGTTGCTCTCCACGTCGAGCTGGCGCATGGCCTTCTCCAGCGGCGGCGCCCCGGCCGGCGGGACGGCGGGCAGCACCCGGCTGACGAAGGTGACCCGGTGCAGCACCCGCCAGCACGGGGGCTTGCGGTCCGACTGGCGGGCCTGGCGCAGCGCCGCCGCGTTGGGGTCGTTGCCGTTCGCGAGCCAGGTGGGGTCGACGACCTTGTGGAAGAAGGTCTCGAAGTGCTCGCTGTCCTCGCCGAGGTAGAAGCTGAGGAAGCGGTAGGCGTCCACCTTGCCGGGCACCTTGACGGGTTGGCCGTCCTGGTCGAAGACGGGCTTGCGGTCCTGGTCGTAGCGCTGGAGGTTGGTGGCGGGGTTGACCTCCACGTTCAGTCCGAAGGAGCGGGTGGCCTCCTTACCCCGGGCGCGGGTGGCGGTCATCCCGCCGCCGACGGAGGCGTCCAGCTGGGCGCCGATGCCGATGCCGGCGATCTGGAAGGAGGTGCCGACCGAGGTGCCGACCGATCCGGACAGCGAGTACGAGCCCGAGGTCGTCTCGCTGACCACGTCGGTGGTCTCGGTGGTCTCGGCGAAGAACCCTCCGGCGGCGGTCCAGACGTAGGTGTTGACCAGGTCCCGGCGGGAGAAGCCCTGGCCGGTGGCGCTGTCGGTGGTCCCCCGCTCGCGGGCCGGCGAGGCGTCGGTGCCGATCGCGCCGCCGAGTACCCGGCCGGCCCGTTGGGCGGTGGGGTCGGGGGCGTGGGTCTCGGTGGAGACGGTGTCGTAGTAGCTGTGCAGGCGCTGCTGGTCGCGCTGGATGCGGCGCTTGAGCGCGTACGCCTCGCGGGGCTTGAAGTAGCTGTACTCGCCGCGCTCGCGGGTGCCCCGGTAGTCGGGGTCGGCGACCTTTCCGCGCTCGTCGAAGCCGACGGTGCCGTCGAGGGTGCCCTGCTTGGTGTAGCGGGGGTTGATCGGGAACGGGATGACGTTCCAGTCCTTGGGGATGTCGGGGTTGGGCTGGATGCGGTAGGCGACCAGGGCCCCGCTGTGGGCCAGGCGCAGGGCGAAGACGTCGGCGGTCTGGGACTGCACGACGGCGAAGCCGGTGTTGGCCGGGACGTAGCGGCGGCCGGTGGCGGGGTTGAGCAGGCGGCCCGGGTCCTCCCAGTGGCCGGTGAGGGAGACCTTGGTGGTGCGGGCGGTGTTCTCGCCCTGGGAGACGGAGGTCTCCTCCGCCCAGCTGTTGGAGAACTCCAGGTTGCCGCGCACGCCGGCGGAGACGCCGCCCTTGGCGATGGCCTTGGCGATGCCGAAGCCGAGCGGGGCGGTGATCATCCAGACGTCGACGTCCACCTCGTTGGACAGGGCGAACCCGAAGGCGGCGTCGACGCTGCGCTCCTTGGCGGAGGACAGCGAGCGCACCACCTGCTCGGCCTCGGTGAGTTGGACGGAGGAGGCGCCCTCGAAGGTGTCGCTGCCGGGGTCGGTGAGCCCGGCGGTGAGGTTCTCCGAGGGGACCGGCGGGGCGCCCTCCACGTAGCCGACGAGCTGCGGGTCGAACTGGATCTGGCTGACCCATTCGCTCACCAGCTCGCCGACCTTGTAGCCGGTGACCAGGTGCCAGCGCCCGTCCCGCAGGTAGCTGTAGGCGCGCTTGAGGACGCCGAACGCCTCGCCGCGGACGCCGTACTGCATGTCGGCGTACTCGGCCACGGCCGGGGCGGCGGAGACGGTCTCGTGGAACGGGGTGCGCATGCCGGCCAGCGCCGAGCGGACCTGCGCGGTGTCGGTGGAGACCGGCGCGCTGGACAGGACGGTGCGCGGGCGGGTGGCCTCGGCGCCCAGGCGCAGGTGGTTGCCGCGCAGGCCGTCGTCGCGGACCTGGGCGACGTCCGGCTCGGTGGAGTCGCGGTCGAACGGCCAGTAGGCGACCAGGTCCTCCTTCTCGCCCTTGAGCCGGGTGAAGAGGTTGTCGAGCAACTGCTCGTGGGTGCGGGCGGTGCGCCAGATCCGCACCTCCTCCAGCACGCCGTTCAACGACTCCGCGGCCTTGCCGCCCCTGATCACCGCGCCCAGGGTCAGCTGGGCGTCGCCGGCGTCGGCGAGGGCCGCGCTGTCGGGGGCGCCGGGGGTGCCCGCCGGGTCGCAGGCCACGGCGACGCCGTTGCGGTAGAGCCGGAAGACGCTGCCGCGCGGGTCGGGGTTGCGGACCCAGCGGGCGCCGCGCAGCCGGGCGGGGTGCGAGCCGGTGGCGTCGGCCGCCGTGCCGCCGGCGTTCTCCTCGAACCGCCAGTGCGCGATCAGGCCCCGGTCGCGGGCGGTGACGGCGGTGCCGAGCCGGGCGGCGTCGCGGGCGGCGCCCCAGATCCGGACCTCGGCGAGCACGCCGGTCAGCCGCTGCACGACGGAGCCGTCGCGGGCCCGGCCCAGCTCCAGCGGCGCGTCGTTGCCGCGCGGGCCGGGGCCCTCGTAGCGGGCCGTGCCGATCTCCCGGCCGTCCAGGTGGAAGCGGATGTCCTGCCACTCGCGGACCGCCACCGACTCGACCAGCTCGACGCTCTGGGTCACCGGCTTGCCGTCGGCCCCGGCCGCGGTGATCTGGCGGGTGCCCTTCTGCTCCTGCATCGAGCGCCCGCTCTTGCGGACCACCGCGATCCGGTGGAACGCCCCGGCCTTGACGCCCTCGGTGGAGGTGTACCGCACGGCCCGGCCCTCGGGCTCCTCGAAGGCGAACTCCAGCCTGCCGTCGGGCAGCACCGCCAGGCGGTACGGCACGCTGCCGCCCGCGCCGTCGGCGGTGCGGCCCTTCGAGAGCAGGCCCTGGGTCTCGCCGAGCCGGTCGAGGCGGGCGAAGACCTCCAGCGTCAGGTCGTCGGCGATGTCGAGGGCGTCGTCGTCGGCGACCTCCAGGTAGGCCTCGCCGTCCAACCGGACGGCCCAGGACTGCTGGTAGGCGGCGGCGAAGTGGCTCCACTCGCTCAGCGGGAAGGTCTCCCGGCTGACCACCCGGCGATCGCCGACGGTGGCGACGGCCCAGTAGCGGCCGCCCTCGATCGGCGACGGCGCGGGCACCGGGCCCGGCTTGCCGCGCAGTTCGGCGTGCCGCTGGTTGCCGGAACGGTCGGCCAGCACGGGCTGCGCACCGGCCGCCGGGGCGGAGTAGAGCCAGTAGCCGAGCAGCCCGGTCTCGCCGCCGGTGAGCCGGCGCTTCATCGCGGCGCGCACGTCGTCGCCGCCGCGCGCGCTGGACCAGAGCCGGACTTCGTCGATCTGTAGGGAGGCGAACTTGGTGGCCTGGAAGGGCACCTGCGCCAGGGAGAGCCTGCCCTGGCCCCGGTAGGGGGCGCTCGCGGTGCGGCGGGCGATCTCCTGGCCGTCCCGGTAGACCACCTGCTGGCTGGTGCCGCGTTCGAAGACGCAGGCCCAGTGGTGCCACTGGGTGTCGCCGAACCGCTGGGTGGTGTCCAGGTCGTCGCCGAAGAAGGCGAAGGTGAACTTGCCGTTCGACCGGAAGCCGATGTGCAGGCTCTCGTTGTTGCGGCCCTGGTCGCCGCCGTGCCCGAGGACGAAGTGGTCGCGCTCGTCGACGGCGGTGCGGCGGGCCCAGAACTCGACGGTGAAGTCGCCGTCGCCGAAGCCGAACGCGCCGGGCACCACCGCGGCGGCGCTCACCCCGTCGTAGGCCAGCGCCGAGGCGGCGGGGCCGCCGAGCAGCCCCAGGCCGTACGGGGTGTCGCCCGCGTTGGCGTGCACCAGCCGCACCGGGCCCTCGACCCGCTCGGGGTTCACCCAGGCCTCCAGGGTGAGGTCACCGGGGGTGGCGGCCCGCGGCAGCTGCTCGGCGGGCAGGGCCAGGAAGCGCCCCTGCCCGTCGAAGGCGTAGGCGCGGCCGGGCATGTCGGCGCGCCAGCGTCCGCCGTGGCCGCGCAGCAGGTCGCCGGCGGTGCCGACCGGGATCTCGGCGAGGCCGCCGGGGTCGACGGTGACCAGCCGGGAGCCGGACGAGAGCGCCACACCGGGCGCGGAGGCGGTGGCCCAGCGCTGGTCGTAGCGCACCCGCTGCACGCCCATGCCCGGCTTCAGCACCGTCGGGTCCGCGCCCGCGCCCAGCTTCAGCGACTTGCTGCCGGCGGGGTGGTCGCCCTCGAAGCGGAAGCCGTGGCCGCCGACGGTGACGAAGCCGGGGCCGGCGAGCCGGGCGAGGGTGCCCTCGGTGAACTCCACCACGCCGCCGTCGATCCGCAGCACGGTGCCGATCGGCACCGGCTGTTCGGCCGCGCCGTTGACCACGGCGGCGAAGTCCTCGGCCCGGCGGGGCAGGTGGGACCACTGCTCGCTCTGCCCGTCCCGGCGGATGGTCAGCTTGACCTGGGCCGGGTTGTCGCCGACCTCGACGGTGATCTCCGCCGCGGCCAGGTCGGTGGCGGCATCGCGGGCGGTGAAGGCGAGCGCCTTGCCGCCGGCCGTCAGCCGCCGGGAGGAGCGCAGCACCTGCGTGTCGTAGTAGCCGGCGAAGAACTGGCCGTTGGCGCCCCGGAAGTAGAGCACCAGGCTGCCGGTGGCGCTGTCCAGCAGGAACGGCCGGTCACTGCCCCGGGCGAAGGCGAGCAGCGCGCCGGAGCTGCTGAGGCCGGTGCGGTCGACGGAGAGCTGGGACATCGGCAGGGCGATGTCGTCGGAGCCGCGCACGCCGCCGGTGAGCCGGCCCAGCTCCTCGCGCTTGGCTGCCAGCAGGGCCTGCCGGGCCGGCAGGTCGCGGCGGTGGCGGGCGAGCGCGTCCTGCTTTCCGCCCAGTGTCAGCAGCCGATTGTCGATGTCCAGGATCTGCTGGTTCCGCTGGGCGGCACTCGCGCCCGGCCTGCCGGAGGCGCCGTCCTTCTCCAGCACGATGACGCCCTCGCCGGAGGCGTTGACCGTCCCGTAGTCGTACTGCACGATGCGGTCGCCCTGGCTGTCCCGGGCGCAGACCAGCTTGCCGCTGCGGCGGACCACCAGGCCTCGGCCGTTCCAGCTGTCCAGCGCGAAGTGGGTGGCGTCGTTGTCGGCCTCCCGGCGGTACTGGATCAGCGGGGTGTCGTTGTCGGTCTTCCCGCCGGAGAGGTTCATGTCCAGACCGGAGTCGACGTTGCGCAGGAAGTAGCAGGGGACGCCGTTGAGGTTGGTGCCGGTGGATTCGAAGGTCCACAGTGTGGAGGCGGCCGTCCGGTTGGCGGTGCGCACCAGCGGGGCCGTCGCGTCCTTGCGGTCGTTCTCCACCGCGAGGTACTGGTCCCGGCCGTCCTTGGGCAGCCTGAACCGCAGCCGGTAGCGCCAGAGGGTGACGTCGTCGTCCTGGCCTGCCCGCAGTTCGGCGCGCCGGCGCTCCAACTCCGGGACCTCGGCGGTCTCCTGCTGGAGGCGGGCGATCTCCGCCTCGGAGTTGGCCACGTCCCGGACGAGCTTGGCCACCTGGGCGTCCAGGTCACCGACGGCGTCCACGGCGCCGCTGGAGTCGGGGGCGGCGAGCACCGGCAGGGCCACCCGGTCCGGGATCTCGGCCAGCCGGCCGTCCCCGCCGACGCCCAGGTCGAGGGTGGCGAGGTAGGCGTCGTCGGTGGCCTTGCCGGTCACCGGGTCGGGCCCGCCGGTGGCGCAGGCGAGCAGCACCCGGGCCTGGCGCTTGACGGGCTTGGCCGCGCCGTCGTACCCGGCCGGGGAGGCCTCCTGCTGGTGGTGCAGGACGGCGGAGAGGCCGGAGACCACCGTGCGCCCGGTAAAGGCGAAGCTGTCGCGGCGCACCCCGGGGTTGTCGCCGATCGGGGCCTCGGAGGTGATCCAGGCCGGCCCGCCGCGCAGAGCCGCGTTGCGGGCGTTGTCCGTCTGGTCGTACAGCGTGTCGCCGGCGCCCTCGTCGAAGCGGTAGTAGACGGCCAGGCCGGGCTCGTTGCCGATCAGGCGGCGGCCGCGGTCGGCGGCCAGCTCGTCGCCGCTGCGGGGGCGGTTCCAGATCCGGACCTCGTCCAGTTCGGCGCGGCCGAACGAGCCGAGGGCGCGGCCCAGGGTCAGCGGGCCGAGACCGGCGTAGGGCATGTCGGTGGTGCGGCGGCCGAGTTCGACGCCGTCGCGGTAGACGATCTGCTCGCGGGTGGCGCGGACGAAGACGCAGGCCCAGTGGTGCCAGTCGGTGTCGCTGGTGCGCCGGCCGACGTTCAGGTCGTCGGCGTAGAAGGCGAAGGCGAAGGTGTCGTCCGAGCGGAAGCCGATGTGCAGGCTGCGCAGCCGGGCGCCGGCGGCCGCGCCGTGCCCGATCAGGAAGTCCTCCCGGCCGCCGGTCGCGGTGCGCCGGGCCCAGAACTCCACGGTGAAGTCCGCGTCGGCGAGTTGGAGGGTGTTGGCGGGCAGCTCGGCCACGTCGTCGACGCCGTCGAAGCGCAGCGCCGTCTCGGCGTGGCCGCTCTCGCTCACCGCCGGTACCAGCGGCCGGCCGGTGAACGGGCAGGTGCCGGGGGCGGGTTCGTAGACGGCCTCGCGGTAGCGCTCGTCGGGGCTGGTCCAGGCCTGCGAGCCCTGGGTGTTGAACAGCCCGTCGCGGCTGCGCTCGACGCTGAAGCCGTCGATCCGGGCGGTGGCGTCGTTGTGCGCGAAGATCTGCCAGCGCTCCCTGCCGTGCACGGCGGTGGGCACCAGCAGGGCGGTGAACCGGCCGCGGGAGAGGTTGCGGACGAAGTTGAGCTCCTGGGTCGGCTCGATGAACGCCCGGCCCTCCATGTCCCGGGTGCCGAGGCTGTCCTTCGCGGAGTCCGGGCGGCCCTTGTGCCGGCTGCGGCGGTAGCGGACCTCCAGCACCGGCTTCAACTCGCCGCCGACCAGCAGGAACCGGTCGCAGAGCAGCGTGGCGTCGACCACCGGCGTCCGGCCCGCACCGCCGCCGGCGAGGTAGTCGGTGCGGGTCGGGTCGGCCGAGGAGCCGGTGCCGTCGGCGAGCCGGAAGACCGCGTCCGCGTCGTCGGCCCGGATCGACTGGCGCAGCACGTACAGGTGGGTGCCGTCGGAGACCACGTGGAAGGGCGCGGCCGCACCGAGCCTGGCCGTGCTGGACAGGAACGGGTCCAGTTCGTCGTCGCCGAGCCGCTCCGCCGGATCCGCCTCGACCCGCCCGCCGCGCTTGACCACGGGCATCCGCACCGCACCGGCCACCGCGTAGCCGACCCGGGCCAGCTCCGCCGGGAACGGCAGCGGCAGCGGGTTCTCCGACCAGTACGCCGCATCCGCCTCCCCGCGCGCCTCGTCGTGCTGCGACAGGTCGAGGACCGTGTAGACGATCCGTCGCTGGTCGTCCATCGCGAAGGCGACCGTGCTGCCCTGGTGCCGCACGGTCGTGGTGTGCACATAGGAGCGGTCGCTGTAGACCCGCGCCAGATGCTGAACCTCCGTCAAACCCGCCACCTCACAAGCCGTTGGCCGCCGGGAACGCGACGGCCGGTGATCAACACTTAACGTGTCGACGCTCTCACTCGACGTGACGGGTGGGCAAGGTGGCTTTCCGCCAGTGCGCGGCTGGAATCCGATCATGCACGGGCGCGGCGGATTCCCCGCGAGTGCGAAGGGCGGGCGGAAGGACTGCGCCTGAGGTCAGGCCGGGCGGGCCGTCGCCGTGGACGCGCGGGCAGGCCGGTGCGGTACCGGGTGCGGCATCACGGTCATACTTGATCGGAAGTCGATCGAAAGATATGGTCCGATCAACCAGCGGCGGTTCGGAGCAGTACGGGGGACAGGCGATGACCATCTCGGCCGAGGAACGTCGGGACCTGATCCTCAAGGCCGTCGGCGAGGCGAGCGGGCCCCTGCGGCTCGCCGACCTGGCGGCGCGGCTCGCCATTCCGGCGGTGACCGTGCGGCGGGACGTCGCCGCGCTGGCCGAGGCCGGCCGGGTGGGGCGCTCACACGGATTCGTCGTACGGCGCACACCGGAGAAGCCGACGGACGGCGAGGGCGGGACCCGCGCCCTCGGGCTGCTCGTGCCCTCCGTCGGGTCGTACTTCGACGAGCTGATCAACGGAGCCCGGGCCGCCGCGACGGCGGCGGGCGCCCGGCTGGTCCTCGGCATCGCCCCGTACGAGGCCCGCGACGACCGCACGCAGGCCGAACGGCTGCTGGAGTCCGGCCTCGACGGGCTGCTGCTCGCGCCCAACCTCCTGCCGGGCCGGCCCGCGCAGGCCCACGACTGGCTGGACGACCTGCCGGTGCCCGCCGTCCTGGTCGAACGCGGCGCCCCCGAGTACGGGGGCCCCGGCGCCGGCCTGGACTCCGTCGGCTCGGACCACCGGCAGGGCGTCCTCCTCGCGCTGCGCCACTTCGCCGACCTCGGCCACGACCGGGTCCTGCTCGCGGCCCGCGGCGACTCCTGGACGGCCCGGGAGGTCCGGGCCGGCTACCAGTACGGCACCAGGTTGCTCGGACTGGCCGCCCTGCCCGTCCTGGACACCCTCGGTGACGACGGCCGCCCCGCCGACTCCGACCGGCTCGCCGGGCTGATCGCCGACGCCGTGTCCGACGGCGTCCGCGCCGCCCTCATCCACAACGACCAGGACGCGATCCAGCTGCTCCCGCTGCTCCGCGCCCGCGGCCTCGCGGTGCCCGCCGACCTCGCGCTGATCGCCTACGACGACGTGTTCGCCGCCCTGGCGGCCCCGCCGCTGACCGCCGTCACCCCGCCGACCCGCGCGGTCGGCGAGACCGCCGTCGGCCTCCTGCTGCGCCGTCTCACCGCCGGGCCCGATCTGCCGGTGCACCGGATCTCCCTGCTCCCGGCCCTGCGCATCCGCACCTCCTGCGGCGGCTGAACCCCCAGCCCCCGGCCGGGGGCCCGTCCAGCTGCCACCTTCGCAGGGCGGTCCGCCCACGGGCCGGGCCGGGGAGCGCTACCGCCGCAGTCCCGCCAGCCAGGCGGCGGCCGCGCCGAGCAGCGGAGCCAGCGGGGCGGCCTCGGGGTACCACGGCGCCTCGTACTCCCAGCAGACCCAGGCGTCGGCCGGCAGCAGGGCGAGGCAGGCGGCGATCGGCAGGGTGCCGGCGCCGAGCGGCAGCGGCGTGCGGTCGACGGCCGAGGCGACGTCCTTGACCTGGACGTGGCCCAGCCGGCCGGCTAGCGCCCGGTGGGTGGCCTGCGGCGGCTCCCCGCCGAGGACGGTGTGCTGGAGGTCCCACAGGGCGCCGACGGCCGGGTGGTCGACGGGGGCGAGCAGCCGGGCGAGGTCGCGGCCGGTCGGGTGCGAGTCGTGCGTCTCGACCAGGACCCGGACGCCGAGCTCGGCCGCGCGGCCGGCGACGGCGGCCAGCCGCCGGGCGGCACGCTCATCAGCCCGTTCGTCGGCCGCCGCCGGGCCGGGCGCGGCACCGCCGCGCGGGAAGACCCGGACGGCCGGGCAACCCAGGTCGGCGGCGAGTTCCAGGTGACCGCCGAGGTCGGCGAGAAGCGGGGCGTCCGCGCCCGGGGCGGCGATGCCGAGGTAGGAGGCCAGCGCGAGCGGAACCGTCCCGGTGGACGCCAGTGCGCGCACCGCGGCGCGCCGCCCGTCGGCGGTCAGGCCGGGGTGGACCGGCTGGCCCGGGGCGCAGCGCAGTTCCAGCCCGTGCCAGCCGTGGTCGGCGGCCAGGCGCGCGGCGGCGGCGAGCGGCAGATCGGGCAGGCCGAGGGTGGACAGGGCGAGCGGCACGGGTGCTCCTCAGGTTCGGTCGCCGGGCGGAAGTCGGCGGGCGAAGGCCGCTCCCGGCGACAGCTCCGCCTCGTGGACGGTGCCGTCGGCCCACCGCACCCGCAGCCGGTAGGCCTCGTCGGGAGCGGCCGCCACGTCCGCCGTCGGGCCACCTAGCGGCGGGAGCTCGCCTGCGGCGGCGGTGAGGCGGGCTGCGGTGAGGCGGGCTGCGCACACCAGCAGGTGGACGGCCCCGCCGGTGGCGCCGGTCAGGACCGGCAGGGCGGCGGCCGACCCGAAGGCCGTGCCGTCCGGGACGGGGCTGGTGCGGGCGGCGGCGTAGCCGTGCAGGGCGCGCAGTTCGCTGGTCAGCAGCCGGCCGTCCAGCGTGTGGGCGGTCGCGGTGGCAGAGGCAGCGGCGGTGCCGGGCCGGGCGGGTGGCAGGTGGTCTCCGGCGACGGCCCAGCCGCCCTCGCGCAGCGGGGTGCCGGGCGGGGCGCCGACGACCAGGTGGGCGCGGACCTCGTCGGCGCCGTGGGCGAGGGTCAGCGAGGTGACGGTGACGCCGGGCAGGGGGTGTCCGCCGGCCCGGGGGCGGTGGGTGGAGGCCGCCCAGCCGTCGCCGGTGGCGAGCGGGGTGATCGGGCCGCGTTCGGTGGGTTCGCCGTCGACCAGCAGGGCGAGGTGGTTGTCGGCCGGACCGGTGTGGACGGGGCCGGTGGCGGTGGAGTGGGCGAGCCGCGCGTAGTACGGGTCGTCGGGGTGGACGCGGTCGGCGGGCTGGTCGTCGCTGCCGTGGTTGTGGAGGCGGACCAGGCCGTCGGCCGCGGTGGACTGGACCAGCCAGCCGGGGCCGGGCAGCGCGCGGACGGTGTCGCGGCGTTCGGCGGGGGCGGGCTCCTCGCGGTCGGTCCAGGCGGGGTGGCCGGCGGGCAGCAGCAGGCCGAGGAAGCCGGAGGCCGCCCAGTAGGGCGAGGAGGGGCCGGAGTAGGGCTGGACGAGCGGGGGGTGGGGGCCGTACCAGCCGAGGGTGAGCAGGCCGTCGGGGCCGGTGGCGCCGCGGTCGAGGAAGTGGCGCAGGGCGCCGGAGGCGAGTCGGCGGGTGGTGCCGGGGGTGAGCGGGGTGTGGCCGGTGAGCGTGCCGGCCCAGAGCGGGGCGGCGGCGGCGAACCGGTAGATCAGCGAGCGGCCCTGGTGCACCGGCGCGCCGTCGCCGCCGAACAGGTGGGCGTGGTCGGCGAGGTGGGCGGCGAGCCGGGGGCCGTACTCGGCGAGCAGGGCGCGGTCGTCGGCGAGGTGGGCGTGCAGCACGGGGTAGAGGTGCAGGGCCCAGCCGTTGTAGTGGTCGAAGGCGCGGGGGCGGCCGTCGGTGTACCAGCCGTCGCCGAGGTAGAAGCGGTCGACGCGGTCCAGTCCGCGCCGGACGGCGGCGCGGGCGGCGTGCTCCTCGATGCCGGCCTCGGCGAGGAAGCCGCCGACGGCGAGCGGGAAGAGCCACCAGTTGTTGTCGTTGGGCGTGCGGTGGAGGGTCTCGGCGAGCCACCGGGCAGTTCTGGTCCGGACGTCGGCGGGGAGGCGGTCCCAGAGCCAGGGGCGGGTCAGCCGCAGGGCGAACGCGATGGCGGCGGCCTCGACCATGGCCTGGCCGCGGTCGGTGACGACGGGCCAGGACGCCGGGTCGTCGTCGGTGAGGTCGCGAGCGGTGGTGGGGTGGCGGGTGCCGGCGTCGAGTCCGGCGGCGTAGCGGTCGAGCAGGCCGTGGGGGTCGGCGCCGCCGGCGCCGGCGATCCGCAGGGCGGCGAGGAGGAAGGTGCGGGCGAAGCCTTCGAGGGCGTCGGAGCGGCGGCCGGACCAGCTCGGCCGGGGGCCGGGGAGGTCGATCAGCGCGTGTCCGGGGCCGGCCCAGGGGAGGACGGCGTCGAGCAGCCCGTCGGCGGCGGCCTCCCAGTGGGCTCTGGTCCAGCCGGTGCGGGGGCTGAGGGCGTGGTCTTCCGGGGGCAGCAGCACGGCGGTGTCCTCCATGGCCCGGGGCTCGGGAGTCGCGCCCCGTGCGGGGAATCTAGAAAGCGGTTGATCGTTCGTCAAGGCTTTTGATCGCAATGGATCATTTGATCCAGATCTCTTGACTTCGATCGATCGCCCGCCCAGGATGGCGACCACTTGCCCGCCCGGTCGCGGCCACCGGCAGCCCCCCTGACCCCCGGCCGCGCCCCCCTCTCCCGGAGTCGTGCATGCCCTCACTCCCGCTCCCCCTCCCCCACCCCCGGCGCAGACTCCTCCGCGCGGCCGCCGGCGGCCTGCTGTCCACCGTCCTCCTCGCCGCCTGCGCCGGCAGCGGCGGCGGGGCCCCGAAGGCCGACGACGGCAAGCCGGTCACGCTGACCTTCTGGGCCTGGTCCAAGGGGACGAAGGAGGTCGTCGCCGCCTTCAACGCCTCCCACCCCGACGTCAACGTGGTCTACGAGGAGATACCCTCCGGCACGGCCGGCGGGTACGCCAAGATCTCCAACGCGGTGAAGGCCGGCAACGCCCCCGACGTGTTCAACGTCGAGTACGCCCAACTGCCGGACTTCGTCAGCCAGGGCGCCGTCCAGGACATCTCCAAGCTCGTCCCCGGCGAGCTCAGGGCGAAGTACCTGCCGCAGACCATGGACCTGACCACCCTCGGCGGCCGCACCTGGGCGCTGCCCCTGGACGCCTCGCCGCAGGCCTTCTACTACCGCAAGGACCTCTTCGACCGGGCCGGCCTCACCCCGCCGAAGACCTGGGACGAATTCCGCACCGCCGCGCAGAAACTGAAGCAGGCCCAGCCGGACACCCGGATCGCCACCTTCTTCCCCGACGACCCGGCCACCTTCGAGGCGATGGCCTGGCAGGCCGGCGCCCACTGGTTCACCGGCCGCGACGACGCCTGGAGCGTCGACCTCAACGGCGCCGGGACCAAACCGACCGCGGACTACTGGCAGCAGCTGATCGCCGAGGACCTGGTCCGCGTCCAGCCCTCGTTCAGCCAGCCGTGGACGGCCTCGCTGCAGAAGGGCGAGACCGCCGGCTACCTCGGCGCCTCCTGGGGCGGCGGGGTGCTGAAGGGCACCCTGCCCGACGCGGCCGGCACGTGGGCCGTCGCCCCGGTGCCCAGCTGGGACGGCACCCCGGCCAGCGGCATGGTCGGCGGCACCACCTTCGCCGTCTCCAAGGACAGCAAGAAGGCCGGGGCCGCCGTCGAGTTCGCCACCTGGGCGACCACCACGCCGGAGGGCATCAAGGCCCGGATCGCCTCCGGCACCTCCTCCGCCTTCCCGGCCGCGCCCGCCCTCGTCCCGGTGGCCGAGGAGGCCTTCAAGGCCGACTTCTACGGCGGCCAGGACGTGTACGCGCTCTACACGGACGCCGCGAAGTCGATCAAGCCGAACTGGCAGTGGGGCCCGACGATGAACGCGACCAACAACGCGCTCAAGGACGCGTTCGGCAAGCTCACCCAGGGCGGCACCGTGCAGGCGGCCCTCGACGCCGCGCAGCAGTCCACCCAGGCCGAGCTGAAGAACCGCGGCCTCAAGGTCAAGCAGTGACCGCCCACCCGCCCCGCACCGGGCCCGGGCCCGGGCCCGCCGTCGCCGCCCGCGCCCGCCGGCGCGGGCGGTACGGGGCCCCGGCCGTCCTGCTCGCCCCGTTCGTGCTCCTGTTCACGGCCTGCACGCTCGTTCCGATCGGCTACGCCGTCCACCTCAGCCTGTACACCGAGCACCGGTCCGGGCTCGGCTTCGGCGGCGGCGAGACAGTCTTCACCGGCCTCGGCAACTACGCCCGGGCGCTCGGCGACCAGGCGTTCCGCTCGGGCTTCTGGACCACCGCGCAGTACTGCCTGCTCTACATCCCGCTGATGACGGGGCTGGCACTGCTCCTCGCGCTGCTGCTGGACTCGGCGCTGGCCCGCGCCCGCCGGTTCTTCCAGCTGGCGCTGTTCCTGCCGCACGCGGTGCCCGGCATCATCGCCGCGCTGATCTGGGTCTACCTGTACACGCCCGGCATCAGCCCGGTCATCGACGTGCTGAACGCCGGCGGCGCCCACCCCGACCCGTTCGGCGCGCCACTGCCCGCCGTGGTCAACATCGCGCTCTGGGAGTGGACCGGCTACAACATGGTCATCTTCTACGCCGCGCTCCAGGCCGTCCCGCGCGAAGTCCTCGAAGCGGCCGTCGTCGACGGCGCCGGACCGCTGCGGACCGCCGTCAGCGTCAAGATCCCGCTCATCCGCGCCTCGATCGTGCTGGTCGGCCTGTTCACCCTGATCGGCTCGCTCCAGCTCTTCACCGAACCGATGATCCTGCACGGCGCCTCCCCCGGCGTCGTCTCCACCTGGACGCCCAGCATGTACGCCTACACCGCCGCCTTCGACCGGGGCGACTACGGCCTGGCCGCCGCCGCCTCGGTGCTGCTCGCGCTCGCCGCCGCCGCGCTGTCCTTCCTCGTCACCCGGGCCACCCGCCCGCGCCCGGACCGGCGGACGGAGGCCACCGGATGACCACGCTCGCCCCCGGACGCCGCCCCCGGCAGCGCTCCGCCGCCCGCAGCCACCCGCCCCGCCGGCCGTGGACGCTCTCCAAGGCCGCCGTCAACGGCGCCCTCGTCCTCGCCACCGCCTACACCCTGCTGCCGCTGCTGTGGCTGGTGACCGCCGCCGCCAAGAACACCGGCGACCTGCTCGGCGGGCGCGCCCTCTCCCCCGCCACCTGGCACCTCGGCGACAACCTGCACGCGCTGGCCACCACCGGGGACGGCATCTACTTCCGCTGGTACCTCAACTCCCTGCTGTACGCCGGGCTCGGCGCCCTGGCCTGCGCCCTGGTCTGCGTCTGCGCCGGGTACGCGTTCCACGTCCACGCCTTCCCCGGCAAGGAGAAGCTGTTCGGCCTGGTGCTGCTCGGCGTGCTGGTGCCCACCACCACGCTGGCCCTGCCGATGTACCTGCTCGCCTCGGACCTCGGCGTGGTCAACACCTTCTGGGCGGTCTTCGTGCCCTCCCTGGTCAACCCCTTCGGCGTCTACCTCGCCCGGGTGTTCTGCGCGGGCTACGTCCCCGGGGAGGTGCTGGAGGCGGCCCGGATGGACGGCGCGGGTGAACTGCGCACCTTCTGGTCGATCGGCCTGCGGATGATGACGCCCGGCTTCGTCACGGTGTTCCTCTTCCAGTTCACCGCGATCTGGAACAACTTCTTCCTCCCCCTGGTGATGCTCTCGGACAACCGGCTCTTCCCGGTCAGCCTCGGCCTGTTCAGCTGGAACGCCCAGACCCACGCCTTCCCCGAGTACTACCCCCTCGTCGTCAGCGGCTCGCTGCTCGCCGTCCTCCCGCTGGTGGCCGCCTTCGTCGGCCTGCAACGCCACTGGCGGGCCGGCCTGACCGCAGGAAGCGTCAAATGACCACCACCACAGCCGACATCCGCTCCCCCGCCGCCCCGGCCCGCAGGCCCCGCGCCCTGCTCGCAATGGACCGCGCCCTGCCCGCCCGGCTGCTCGACCGGCACGCCGTCCAGCGGCTCACCGACCTCGCCGACCTCGACCCCGACCTGGTCGTGGACGACTTCGCCGCCCCCGAGGCCGCCGCCGCGCTGGCCCGCACCGAGGTCATCATCAGCGGCTGGGGCTGCCCGCCGCTGGACGAGGCCGTGCTGGCCGCCGCGCCCCGGCTGCGCGCCGTCATCCACGCCGCCGGCTCGGTCAAGCACCATGTCACCGAGGCCTGTTGGCGGCGCGGCCTCCAGGTGACCTCGGCGGCCTGGGCCAACGCGCTGCCCGTCGCCGAGTACACCGTCGCCGCCGTGCTGCTCGCCAACAAGCGGCTGCTCGCGATCCGCGAGGACTACCGGCACCGGCGCGCCCCGCACGACTGGCAGGGCGCCTACGCCGCCGCCGGGAACTACCGGCGCACAGTGGGCATCGTCGGCGCCTCCCGGATCGGGCGCCGGGTGCTCGAACTGCTCGGCCCGCACGACCTCGACCTGCTGCTGTACGACCCGTACGTGGAGGCCGCCGAGGCCGCCGCGCTCGGTGCCCGGGCCGTCGGCCTGGACGACCTGTGCGCCTCCTCCGACGTGGTCACCGTGCACGCCCCCGAACTGCCGGAGACCCATCACCTGGTGGACCGCCGCAGGCTCGCCCTGATGCGCGACGGCGCCACCCTGGTCAACACCTCCCGCGGCTCGCTGGTCGACCAGCAGGCGCTCACCGACGAACTCGTCGCCGGCCGCCTGGACGCCGTCCTCGACGTCACCGTCCCCGAGGTCCTGCCCGCCGACTCACCGCTGTACGAACTGCCGAACGTCCTGCTCACCCCGCACGTGGCCGGCTCGCTCGGCGGCGAGCTGCACCGGATGGCCGCCGCCGCGGCCGACGAACTCGCCCGCTACGCGCGGGGCCTGCCGTTCGCCCACGCCGTCCACCCCGAAGGCATCCACCGCACGGCCTGACCGCCCCCCCGTTACCAGCTGCAAGGAGAACACCCGTGGACCGCAAGGTGATCGGCGTCGTCCTGAACGGCGTCACCGGCCGCATGGGCCACCGCCAGCACCTCGTCCGCTCGATCCTCGCCATCCGCGAGCAGGGCGGCCTCGACCTCGACGACGGCCGGGTGCTCTGGCCCGAACCCATCCTGCTCGGCCGCAACGAGGCCAAGCTGCGCGCCCTGGCCGAACGCCACGGCCTGGAGCACTGGACCACCTCGCTCGACGAGGCGCTCGCCCACCCGCTCACCGAGGTGTACTTCGACGCCCAGGTGACCCCCGCCCGGGAGGCCGCCCTGCGCGCCGCGATCGGCGCCGGCAAGCACGTCTACACCGAGAAGCCGACCGCCGAATCCCTCGACGCCGCCCTGGAGCTGGCCCGCCTCGCCCGGGCGGCCGGCGTCCGCAACGGCGTCGTCCAGGACAAGCTGTTCCTGCCCGGGCTGCGCAAGCTCAAGCGGCTGGTCGACGGCGGGTTCTTCGGCCGGATCCTGTCCGTGCGAGGCGAGTTCGGCTACTGGGTCTTCGAGGGCGACTGGCAGAGCGCCCAGCGCCCGTCCTGGAACTACCGCGCCGAGGACGGCGGCGGCGTGATCCTCGACATGTTCCCGCACTGGCGCTACGTGCTGGACAACCTCTTCGGGCCCGTCCGCACGGTGTACGCGCACACCGCCACCCACATCCCCCGCCGCGTCGACGAGCAGGGCCGGGCCTACCCCGCCACCGCCGACGACGCCGCGTACGGCGTCTTCGAGCTGGCCGGCGGCGTCGTCGCGCAGATCAACTCCTCCTGGGCGGTGCGGGTCGACCGGGACGAACTGGTCGAGTTCCAGGTCGACGGCACCGAGGGCAGCGCCGTCGCCGGGCTGCGCGAGTGCCGCGTCCAGCACCGGGCCACCACCCCCCGGCCGGTCTGGAACCCGGACCTCCCGGCCACCGACCCCTTCCGCGCCCAGTGGCAGCCGGTGCCCGCGAACGAGGAGTACGACAACGGCTTCAAGGTGCAGTGGGAGCTGTTCCTGCGCCACGTGGCGACCGGCTCCGCCTACCCGTGGGACCTCCTGGAGGGCGCCAAGGGCGTCCAACTCGCCGAACTCGGCCTGCGCTCGGCGCGCGAGGGCCGCCGCCTCGACGTCCCCGAGCTGGTGCTCTGATGGCCGAACTGGACCTGCCCGGGCACGGCCGGCTGCGGCTGCGCGAGCCCGCACCGCTCGACCTGCCCGCGCACCCGCCCGCCTCCCGCACGGCCTTCGCGGCCGCCCACGTCGTCGCCGACCCGCTCGGCGCCAACGCCGCCGGCGCCCCGGCCGCCCTGGACTGGGACGCCACCCTCGCCTTCCGCCACCGCCTCTGGTCGCTCGGCCTCGGCGTCGCCGACGCCATGGACACCGCCCAGCGCGGCATGGGCCTGGACTGGGCCGCCACCCGCGAACTCATCACCCGCTCCGGCGCGGCGGCCCGCGCCGTCGGCGGCCGGCTCGCCTGCGGTGTCGGCACCGACCAACTCACCGACCCGGCAAGCTCCTTGAGCGACATCACAGCCGCTGCCCTGAGCGAGGTGGCGGACGCCTACGAGGCGCAGCTCGCCGTGGTCGAGGCGGCCGGCGCGCAGCCCGTCCTGATGGCCAGCCGGGCCCTCAACTCCCGCGCCCGTGGCCCGGAGGACTTCCTCCGCGTCTACGACGGGCTGATCCGGCAGTCCGCCCGGCCGGTGATCCTGCACTGGCTCGGCGCCGCCTTCGACCCGGCACTGGCCGGCTACTGGGGCTCCGCCGACCTCGACGCGGCCACCGACACCGTCCTCACCCTCATCCGCGAACACCCCGGGCGGATCGACGGCATCAAGGTGTCGCTGCTGGACGCCGACCGGGAGATCGCGCTGCGCCGCGCCCTGCCCGCCGGGGTGCGGCTCTACACCGGCGACGACTTCCACTACCCCGAACTGATCAAGGGCGACGAACTCGGCCACAGCGACGCCCTGCTCGGTGTCTTCGACCCGATCGCCGGCCACGCCGCGGCAGCCCTGCACGCCCTCGACGCCGGCGACACCGCCCGCTACGACGCGCTGCTCGGCCCGACGCTTCCGCTGGCCCGGCACCTCTTCGCGGCGCCGACCTACCAGTACAAGACCGGTGTGGTCTTCCTCGCCTACCTGGCCGGCCACCAGGAGCACTTCACCATGGTGGCCGGCGCCCAGAGCGGCCGGTCCGTACCGCACCTCGTCGAACTGCTCCGACTCGCCGACGCCGCCGGGGTACTCCCCGACCCCGAGCTCGCGGCCGACCGGATGCGCCGCTACCTCGCCCTGGCCGGGTGGTCGGCGTGACCGCACCTCACCCCGCCGAACGGGGCACCGCCGCCCCCGGACTGGAACGGCTCTCGCTCAACCAGATCACCACCAAGCACTGGTCCCTGCCCGAGGCCGTCCGGGGCTGCGCGCAGGCGGGCATCCCGGCGATCGGCCTGTGGCGGGACAAGGTCGCCGAGACCGGAACGGCCCGCGCCGCCCGGCTGGTCCGCGACAGCGGCCTGACCGTCAGCAGCCTCTGCCGGGGCGGCTTCCTCACCGCCGCCGGAGCGGAGGGCCGCCGCGCCGCGCTCGACGACAACCGGCGGGCCGTCGAGGAGGCCGCCGAACTCGGCACCGACACCCTGGTGCTGGTCGCCGGAGGCCTGCCCGAGGGCAGCCGTGACCTGCCCGGCGCGCGCGCCCGGATCGCCGACCTGCTCGCCGAACTCGCCCCGTACGCAGGACAGTTCGGCGTACGGCTGGCCATCGAACCGCTGCATCCGATGTTCTGCGCCGACCGCGCCGTGGTCTCCACCCTCGGCCAGGCGCTCGACCTCGCCGCGCCGCACCCGGCCGCCCAGGTCGGCGTGGTCGTCGACAGCTACCACGTCTGGTGGGACCCGGCGCTGCCCGAACAGCTCGACCGGGCGGGCCGGGACGGCCGCATCGCCGCCTACCAGGTGTGCGACTGGACGCTGCCGCTGCCCGCCGACGTCCTGCTCGGGCGCGGCCACGTCGGCGACGGCCACATCGACTTCCGTTCCCTCACCGACCAGGTCACGGCCGCGGGCTACACCGGCTGGATCGAGGTCGAGATCTTCAACGAGCGGATCTGGGCCACCCCCGGCGCGCAGACCCTCGCCACCGTGGCCGACCGCCACCGCACCCACATGGTCGCCGCGCCGCGCCGGTAGCCGTCGGGCGTCCGCCGTTCGGCCCTGCCCTACCCTGGCAGCCCGTGCCACCCCCTCGAAAGCTGGTCACGCCATGATCGAAACGATCGAACTCGACTACGACGACTCCGGGTTCCGCCGCAACGGGGCCCCGCACCGGATCGTCGCCGGCGCCCTGCACTACTTCCGCGTCCACCCCGAGCTCTGGGACGACCGGCTGTGCCGCCTGCGCGCCCTCGGCGTCAACACCGTGGACACCTACATCCCCTGGAACTTCCACGAACTTCCCACCGGCGAGATCGACTTCACCGGCTGGCGGGACGTGGCCCGGTTCGTCCGGCTGGCCCAGCAGCACGGACTGGACGTCATCCTGCGGCCCGGCCCCTACATCTGCGCCGAATGGGAGTTCGGCGGCCTGCCCGCCCGGCTGCTCGCCGTCGACGGCCTGCGCCTGCGCTGCGCCGACCCCGCCTTCCTGGCCGCCGTGGACGGCTGGTTCGACGCCCTCGTGCCCGAGCTGGTGCCGCTGCTGGCGAGCCGCGGCGGCCCCGTCGTGGCCGTCCAGGTCGAGAACGAGTACGGCAGCTACGGCACCGACGCCGCCTACCTCGCCCACCTGCGCGACGGCCTCCTCGCGCGCGGCGTGGACTGCCTGCTGTTCACCGCCGACGGCGCCGAGGACTTCATGCAGCAGGGCGGCGCGATCCCCGGCCTGCTCGCCACCGCGACCTTCGGCTCCCGCGCCCCCGAGCGCTTCGAGGTGCTGCGCCGCCAGCAGCCCAAGGGGCCGCTCGCCGCCATGGAGTTCTGGATCGGCTGGTTCGACCGCGTCGGCGGGCCCCACCACGTCCGCGACCCGGAGGAGACCGCCCTTTCCCTGGACGCACTCCTCGCCACCGGAGCCTCCGTCAACCTCTACATGGCCCACGGCGGCACCAACTTCGGCCTCTGGTCCGGCGCCAACCACACCGGCACCAGCCCCGACACCCCGGGCTACGAGCCCACCACCACCAGCTACGACTACGACGCCCCCATCGGCGAGGCCGGCGAGCTCACCCCCAAGTTCCACGCCCTGCGCGACGTCATCGGCCGGTACCTCCCCCTGCCCGACGGCGAACTCCCCGCCGAGCCGCCCCGCCTGGCCCCGCGCCGCATCGACCGCAGGACCGGCCGGGCCCGCCTGTTCGACTCCCTCGACGCGCTCGCCACCCCGCACCACCGGCCCGTCCCGGAACCCATGGAGAACCTCGGCCAGTCACTCGGCCTCATCCACTACCGCACCCGTGTCCCCGGCCCCCGCCCCACCCTGCCGCTGCGCGTCGACGGCCTCGGCGACCGCGCCCAGGTCTTCGCCGACGGCAACCCCCTCGGCACCCTCGACCGCAACGACCCCGGCGCCACCCTCCCGCTGGCCACCGCGCCGGCCGGCGCCACCCTGGACATCCTGGTCGAGGCGCTCGGCCGCACCAACTACGGCCCCCAACTCGACGACCGCAAGGGCATCCGGCGCGGCGTCTCGCACGAACGCCAGCGCCTCCACGACTGGGAGATCCGCCCGCTCCCCCTCACCGACCTGAGCGGCCTGGCCTTCGACCCGGCCACCGCCGCCACCGACGGCGACCCGGCCTTCCACCGCTTCGAGACCGACCTCGACACCCCCGCCGACGCCTTCCTCGCCCTCCCCGGCTGGGGCCGCGGCCTGCTCTGGCTCAACGGCTTCCTCCTCGGCCGCTACACCGACGAGGGACCGCAGCGCACCCTCTACGCCCCCGCCCCGCTCTGGCGCCCGGGCACCAACACCCTCGTCCTCCTCGAACTCACCCGCCACGGCGAGGCCCTCGACCTCCGCGACCGACCCGACCTCGGCCCCGTCACGGACGCCCCCAGCTCCGAGTTCTGAAACCCCGCCTCACCGACATCGTGACCGCCCTGCTCACCGGCTACGCCGTCGCCTCGACGACCCGGCCGGTCGGGGACTGAGCGTTCCCGCGGTGGTCGGCTACCGGCGCCGGCCCCAGCAGGTGATCAATGGGGCGGTGGTCACGTCCAGTTCGGTGTCGCGGAGGTTGGCCAGGTGCCGGTCCAGGTCGGCGGCGGTGAGGTCGGGGCCGACCAGCTGGTCGCGGAGCTGACGGACCGTCGCCGCCTCCAGCTCCCGGCAGGCCGGGGAGGTGACGGGGAAGTACGCCTCGGCGGCGACGTCCGTCAGGCCCGCCTCGCGGAGCAGCCGGGGCAGGGTGCGGCCGAAGGCGAGGTCGGCGCCGCGCTCGGCGAGCCGGGCCCGGAACGCCCGGCGCACCCGGTTCGCCAGCTCCTGGTCCGGTCCGTGCTCGTCCGGGCAGGCGAGCGGTTGCAGGGCCGGGTCCGCGTCCTCCACCACCAGCCAGCCCCCGGGCCGGACCGCCGACGCCAGCCGTCGCAGCACCTCGGCCCGGTCCGGCAGGTGCACCAGCACCAGGCGGACGTGCACCAGGTCGAACAGCTCGTCGGGCAGCGGGTCGCGGGTGACGTCGTGCCGGCGGACCTCGACGCGGTCGGCGGGCAGTCCGGTCAGCCAGCTGGTGTCGAGGTCGCTGGCCAGGACCCGGCCGGTCGGCCCGACCCGCTCGGCCAGCGCCAGCGGGATCCCCGGGCCGCCCGCACCCACCTCCCAGCAGTGGTGCCCGTCGGCCGGGCCCAGCCGGTCCAGGTGCTCCAGCGTCCACGGGTCGAACAGCTCGGCGATGCCCTCGAACCGTCGACCCGCCTCCCGCTGCCGGTTGTCCAGCAGGTAGCCGCGCTCGTCGCCCATGCTCCGCGCCTCTCGGATCGCCCTTGCCCGTCGCCCCGCCCGTCGCTCGACGCGGCCGACCGCGATGGTAGGTGATCGGCGCCGGGTGCGCGAAGGCGCCCCGAGGAACGCACCCTCGCGTCTCCCGCCCCGGGCTGCGGCGTCCCGGGACGGGGAGGGACGGCGAAGCCATGGTGGACCGGGCCTCCGCGCTCCTAGCGTGGCGGCCGACCGGTCCGACCGGTGCGGACCGCGGACCGCCCGCGGACCCGCCCGGACCCGCCCGCCAGCCCGCCAGCCCGCCAAGGAACAGGTGGCCCCGTTCATGTACCCCGACTTCACCCCGCCCCGCCCCGGCCGCCGCTCCTTCCTGACCGCCGCCCTCGCGGTCGGCGGCGGCACCCTGCTCGCGTCCGCCCTGCCCGCCGGGGTGGCGCGAGCCGCCGACGGGCCGACGGTCGCCGACACGGCCGCGTGGGGCGCCCGGCCCTCCAGCATCCCCGTCAACGTCCTGGCCGGGGTGCCGGACAAGGTGATCGTGCACCACACCGCGACCCCCAACGTGACGGACTACTCGCAGGCGGCCGCGTTCTCGCTGGCCCGGTCGATGCAGACGTACCAGATGGACAGCGAGGGCTGGATCGACACCGGGCAGCACTTCACCATCAGCCGCGGCGCGTACGTCCTGGAGGGCCGCCACAACAGCCTGTCCACGCTGCGCGGCGGCGCCCAGCACGTCGAGTCCGCCCACTGCACGGCGCAGAACACGGTGGCGATCGGCATCGAGAACGAGGGCACCTACACCACCGTCGACCCGCGCGGCGAGCAGTACGCGGCGCTGGTCGACCTGATCACCTACATCTGCCGCCAGTACGGGCTGCGGGCCTACCAGATCTACGGGCACCGGGACTTCAACAACACCGAGTGCCCCGGTGACCGCCTGTACGCGCTGATCCCGCAGCTGCGCCGCGACGTCGCGGCCCGCATCGGAGGAGACCCGACCGGGCCCGTGTGGCCGGTGCTCACCGGCGGGGCCTCGGGCGAGACGGTGCGGACCCTCCAGTACCTGCTGGTGCAGCACGGCGCGAGCCTGACCGTCGACGGGGCGTACGGGCCCGCCACGCAGAGCGCCGTCACGGCCTTCCAGAACCTCACGCACGCCACCGCGGACGGCATCGCGGGCAACCAGACGTGGAGCCAGGCGGTCGCGCCCCTCGCCGACAGCGCCTCGGGCGGCGCGGTGCTGGCCGTGCAGAACCAGTTGGTCGCGCACGGCATCCAGGTGGGCGTGGACGGCGCGTTCGGCCCCGGCACCCGGTCCGCGGTGACGGCCTTCCAGACCTCGGCCGGACTGCCCGCCGACGGGGTGGTGGACGCCCGCACCTGGAGCCGGCTGGTCGCCTGACCCCGTGCCCGCCGGCCCTGGCCCGGACCACCCGACGCCCCCGCGGATCCGTTGCGTCCGCGGGGGCGTCGTCGTGGTCAGCCCAAGGTCCTGTCCGGCCGGGACGGCCGGCGGCCGGTGACGGCCAGCACCAGGCCCGCCGCCAGCACCAGCACGAGGGCGATCAGCGGCCGCAGCAGGGCCGTCCGACAGCGGTGGGTCCCCGTCGGCCCGGGTGCCGGCGGCACGGCGGTGTCCGGCGGTGCGCCGACCGGCGCGCCCGCGGCGCGGCAGCCGTCCGCCCGGCGCCACAGGTCGAGCAGCCGGTCGGTGTCGCCGGCGCAGACGGAGGCGATGCTCTCCACGGCGTCGCGCGGCGGGAACTGCTTGCCGTTCACCCACCGCTCCCAGGAGGACTTCGCGTAGTGGGTGCGTTCGCTGAGCCGGGCGTACGTCAGGCCCGACTCGGACTTCAGCGACCGGAGCTCCCTGGCGAGTTCGTCGGCAGGGGCTGGAGACGTGGTGTACGACGCGTGGTGGCGGTCCATGTGGCTTCTCCCCCGTTGCTCTGTACTGTGACCGTGCCCGGGCCGGGAGCCTGCCGGCGTGCCGGCCAAGGCGCGGCCCACTCTGCGGGATTCTCCGCCGATCTTCGAGCGTCTTCGGCGGTTCTGAGACGGTCCGAGGTCGTCCCACGGCCCGGAGCTGCACCTTGGGACGCCGGGGCGGAGGCATCGTGAGACGGTGTCCGGGACGCGGGCCCCGGGTGGGCGCGCCGCAGGGCACGGCGCTCGGGGAAGCGGGCGGTGGCCGAGGGAAGTCGACCGATTAGACTGATCATCCGAAAGTGGATCAGTTTGCATCCTCCACCGACCCGCCCGAGGTACCCGCGATGAGCCAGTCCTGGAAGCCGCTCCCTGACGATCTTTCGGAACCCGCTCGGCGTCTGGCCGAGGAGCTGCGCGCGGTCAAGGACGCGCACCAGATCTCACTGGCCGAACTCGGGAAGAGGACCTACCTCAGCAAGGCCTCCTGGGAGCGCTGGCTGAACGGGAAGCGCCTGATCACCCCGCAGGCCCTGGCCGGCCTGATCGCCACGGTCGAGTGCGACGCCGATCTGCTCACCTCCCTGCTGCGGAAGGCCGAGGCCGCGCGCGACGCGGACGAGGCGCTCTCCCCCGAGGCCGCGCCCGCGCCGGCCGAAGCCCCCGCGCCCGTACCCGCACCGCCCGCCGAGGCCCCCGAGCCCCAGCCCGTACCCGCGCCCGTACCCGCACCGCCCGCCGAGGCCCCCGAGCCCCAGCCCGTACCCGCGCCCGTACCCGCACCGCCCGCCGAGGTGCCCGAGCCGGCGGCCGAAGCGCCCGACGCCGCCCCCGCCTCACCGCGGCCCGCCCCGTGGCGGCGGCCGGCGGCCGGCGTGGGAGCCGCCGTCGCCGCCGTGCTCATCCTGTTCGCGGCCCTGTACCTGCGCGGCCCGCACGGCGGCAACGGCACGGCATCGGCGGCGACGCTCCCGCCGAAGACGGCGGCGACGACGGCGACCGCCGGGTCGGCGCCGCTCTGCGAGGGCGTCGGCTGCGCCGGCAAGGACCCCCAGGACATGCGGTGCGACGTCGACCAGCGCACCCTGCTGACCGGCAACGTGGGCAAGGTGGTCCTCTACGTCCACTACAGCCCGCGCTGCCGGGCCGCCTGGTCGGGGATCACCGACGGCTCCCCCGGGGACAGCGCCACCATCACCACCAACCACGGCTCGCAGGAGACCGCCCTGATCCACTGGGGCTACGACAACTACTCCGTGATGGTCGACGCGAGCCCCGGCGACACCACCTTGCAGGTGTGCGGCCACCAGAAGGAGGGCGACAGCTGCACCGGCGTCGTCACCGACCTCGCCGCCCGCGCGAGCGCCCTCCCCGGCCCCCCGCCTCCGGCCGCCGCTCCCACGCCCACGCCCACGCCGACACCCACGCCCACGCTCTGAGGAGCCGCCACCATCGCGGCGAAACCCACTGGCGGCTCGGGCCCGCACGAACGAACATGGCCCGCATGAGCGACCAACCCGAGCGATGGACCCAGGCGACCGTCTACCCCGACATGTGGGCCGACCCGGACGACGACCCCCGCAACAGCGAGGGAGTCAGCCCGGACGGCGAACTCCCGACTCTGAACGACTTCCTGACGAACTACCGCCACACCCTGCGGATGAAGTGCGAGGGCCTGGACCCGGAGCAGCTGGCCCGCCGCTCCGTCCCGCCGTCGACGATGTCACTGCTCGGCCTCGTCCGGCACCTCGCCGAAGTGGAACGGGACTGGCGCGGCTGGATCAGCGACGGTGATCCGCTGCCGAAGCTCTACGGCCGGCGGGACGCGGACTTCGACGGAGCCGTCGCCGAGCAGGCCGAGGTCGACGCGGCCTTCGCCGACCTCGCCCGCGAACAGGCCGCCACCGACGCCGCCCTGGCCGCACACCCCGATCTGGGCGTGCGGCTGGGGAAGAACGGCATCGCGGTGCGAGAGCTGCTGGTGCACAGGATCGACGAGTACGCCCGTCACTGCGGGCACGCCGACCTGTTGCGCGAGTGCCTCGACGGGCGGGTCGGCCAGTGAGGCCCGTCCCGGTGCGCTGACCTCGGCGGGCGGCCCCGTCAGGCGGCGCCTCGCTGGAAGGCGGCGCCCCGCCGGAACACCGCCGACAGGCTCGCTCCCCCGGTGCCCGCCACCGCGCAGCGCAGCGCCAGCGGCCCGGAGTCCGAGAGCACCGTGATGCCGGTGCCGCCGCTCGCGAGCCGGTAGCCGTCCCGCGCCAGCGTCAGCTGGACGGTGGCCGCCTTCCGGGTGGGGTCGGCGACGGCGATGGAGAGGTCGCCGCCGTTCTCGCGAAGCAGGACGGAGCAGGGGGCGGAGACGGTCAGCGGGCCGACCGTGCCGGGGGCGAAGAAGTTGGCGAGGGTGAGTCCGAGTCCGGGCACGCTGATCGCCTGGGCGTCGGCCGTGTTGGCGAGCACGGTGGCCGTCGGGGCCGCCGCGCGGGCCGCCGCCTGGTCCGGGCCGGCCCCGGGCATCAGCACGTAGTGGTACGTCCCGTCGACGGGGTCGGTGCCGTGGTCGAGGCCGATCGACAGGTAGGTCCGGGTGATCGGGTCGGGCGCCCCGCCCCGGTTGATGTCGGCCCACGCCCCGGTCCGCCGTTCGCGGGCGAGGTCGAGGGTGGCGCCGTCGGGGAACACCCAGGCGCCCGACCCGGCCAGCGCCGCCCAGCGGACGCCGTCGGCCCTCCGGCTCCAGCCGGGGTCGGCGGGCTGGCGGACGCCGTCCAGCACGAACTCCCGATCTTCGCGGGCCCCGAGGTTGCGGTGGTCGACGGTCGTGCGGACGGCGACGCCGTCGGTGCAGCCGATGCCCGCGCCGAGGCAGACGATCGAATCGTCCAGGCAGAACCAGGACTTGCGCCCGACCAGGGCGGAGCCGAGGCCCCGGACGTCCTGGCCGACCACCGACCAGTCGCCGTCGCTCGCCCCGCCCGCCCAGGCGGTCGCCGGGCGGGCCTGGCCCCAGTCGCCGCCGGCCCCGTCGGCCAGCGGGCGCGTCGACACGGTGGTGCCGGGCAGCCGGTAGGGGTCGGCGGTGGGCCAGAAGGAGTCGCTGTACTGCTCGTCGCCCTGCTCGCCGCCGTACCAGTAGAGCATTCCGCTGCCGCTGTGCCAGGCCCGCAGGTTCTCGCCGTTCCCGCACTCGTAGAAGGCGGTCCGGGACGAGGACAGGCTGAGCTGCGCGCTCCAGCCGGGCCGGCGGTGGACGGCCCGGTCCATGGTGAACACCCGGCTGCCCGTGCCCTCGTCCGCCGCCCAGGTGCCGGAGTCCGCCAGGAGGGCCTGTGCGCGGGCGAGTTCGGGGATGTCGGCGAGGACGTTGGACAGGTAGGGGAGCACCTGGTCGCGCTGGAGGGAGCCCTTCACGGCGGCGCGCCAGGCCGCCGCCTGGGCGGCCGGCACCGACCCGGAGTCGGCCAGCCGCAGGACGTCCCCGAGCAGGGCGTGACCGCGCACGTGGTCGTCCAGGCGGGCCCGCCGTGCGTCGCCGGCCTGCACGCCCCGGCTGACGGCGCGGCCCGAAACCCCGTCCATCACCAGGCCGTTGAACAGGAACGGCAGGAACCCCCGGTCCACGGCGGTGAAGACGTTCCGCAGCGCGGGATCGGTGACGGCCCAGGGCGTTCCGGTGAGCAGGCGCAGCAGCCGGCTCAGGCTGCCGAGCAGCACCTCGCCGTAGCTGCCGGTGTACGGCACCCAGGTGTGCTGGACGAAGCTGCCGTCGGCGTAGATCCCGTCGCCGGTGGTCACGTAGCGGAACACCGGTGACAGCCCCCGCTGCGCGGCGGCGACCGGGGCCGCCGAGCGGCCGATGACACCGCGCAGCGCGAGCACCCGGCACAGGTCCACCCGGTTGGCCCCGGTGCTGGTCCCGGTGTACTTGTCGACCACCGTGGACGGGACGAAGTGGTCCACGGCCGCACCGCACGCGGCCGCCCGTTCGGCCGTCAGGAGGTCGCCGAGCAGCACGCACACGTCCAGCAGCGCCTGGGGGGCGCCGATCTGCCAGTCCCACCAGTTCCCGTACGACGTGGTGGTGGCGGTGTAGGCGCGCTGGAGCACCCAGTCCAGGCCGGTCGCGACGGCGGCGCCGAGGCCGGGATCGCCCGTCGAGCCGGTGGCCGGCCGGGTGAGGGCCAGGGCCATGAGCCGAAGCCGCCCGACCGTCGACGTGACGGCGGCGGAGGCCGAGCCGACCGGCAGGTCGGGCCAGAGCGACCCGGGCTGCGGGCTCAACGCGGCCTGGTGGCCCCGCGCCTGGTCGCCCAGCGCGGTGAGCGCGCGGGCGAACGGCGGCGCGGCCGGGTCGTACCCGGTTCCGGTCAGCTGCTCGGACCAGGCCGCGCGCATCGCGTCGTAGCCGTCGGCGGCCCGGGCCTCGGTGGGCCCGCCGAGCCACCACGCGGCCGCCGCGGCGGTGGCGGCGGCGCTGGTCCTGAGCAGTCCGCGCCTGCTCAGGACCGGTATCGCCGCCAGGTCACCGGTCTCCGTCCACGAGCTGTCCATCGGGCCGTCCTTCCTCGCGAACTCCCTTGTCTGACCGGAGAGTAAGCGCTTTCTATCGCGAGGACAACGCTTCCGGCACGGGCCCGTGACCGGAGGGCCGGCTACCCGACCGGCCCCGTCGACCCGCGGGGCACCAGTTCGGTGGCGAGGACGGCCCGCTGCGGCTCGGGGCCGGGGCGGTGCAGCGCGAGGCGCAGCGCCGTGCGGCCGAGGCCGAGGTGCGGGATGCGCACGGTGGTCAGGCCGGGCCTGAGGTCCTCGGCCCCGGGCAGGTCGTTGAAGCCGACCACCGAGACCTGTCCGGGCACGGCGATCCCGTGCTCCCGCAGGACCGTCAGCACGACGGCCGCCACGTCGTCGTCGTGCGCGAAGACCGCCGAGAAGTCCGGCGGCCCCTGGGCCAGGCGGCGGCGCAGCCAGGCCCGCGCCCCGTCCCGGGTGTGGCACCCCTCCACCGTCAGTTCGGCCGGGCGGCGCAGGCCGTGGGCCGCCAGCGCGGCCTCGTACCCGGCGAGGCGCTCCCGGGTGGTGGTGGTCGCGGCCGGTCCGCCGAGGAAGAGGATCCGCCGGTGGCCCAGCGCCAGCAGGTGGTCGACGGCCGCCCGCGCGCCGCCCGCGTTGTCGTAGTGCACGGCCGTCAGCGGCAGCTCCTCCCCCGGGGCCGGCCGGCCGCAGAGCACCAGCCGGGAGCCGGCCGCGTCCAGGATGCGCGCCAACCGGGCGATCCGGGAGCGGTACCCCGGGCTGTCCTCCACCCCGCCCACCAGCACGACGGCCTCCACGTCGCGCGCCCGCATCTCCTCGACCAGCGTCAGTTCGCGGTCGGGGTCGTCGTCGGTCGCCGCCACCAGGCAGAGGCAGCCCTCGTCCACCGCCTGCCGCTCCACGCCGTGGGCGACCCGGTTGTGGAAGGGCGCCGCGAGGTTGCCCAGCAGGATCGCCACCGTCCGGGACCGCCGGCCGGCCAGCGCCCGCGCCTGCGCGTTGACGACGTAGTCGAGGTCGCGCACCGCGCGCAGCACCCGCTCCCGGGTGGCCCCGGCCACCGGGTAGTCGCCCGCCAGCACGCGCGACACCGTCGCCATCGACACGCCCGCCAGCGCCGCCACGTCGTTCACCGTGGGCCTGCCCCGCCGGGCTCTCCCCCCGTCGCTCACCGCTGTCCCCCCGGTCCCGACCAGCTCCACGCCCGGCCTCCACGGCGGGCCGTGCCCCGAGGATACGGGCGGCCGCCCTTCCCGCCTCCGCAGACCTCCGAAGACCTCCGAAGTCCTCCGCCGACTGCTCGCCGGCCGTCCCGCGTCCGGCGGGCTCAGGAACCGTCGTCAGATGTCGGACGTCACTCCCCCTGCAAGCCGTTCGCGCAGGTCGCGGGCGAGTGGGAGCCTGAAGGGACGGGTGGGGAACGGTGACGCAGGTGACCGAGGTGACCGAGGTGACCGAGGTGGCGGACGGGGCCGTGGCCGGTGTGGACGGAGCTGCGCCGCAGGGGCGGCGGGCGTTCGCGGTGGCCGGGTTCGCGTCGGGGCGGGGCGGGCGGGCGCGGGAACGGGGGAAGGCGCTGCGCGGGCGCATCCCCCGGGAACGGCACGCGGAGTTCTCGCCCGGGCCCGGGCGGCCGACGGCCGTCGAGGCGATCGAGGCGTCCAACGCGGGCCGGATCGCCGCGTTGGTGCCGATCCGGGTGGGGCGGATGGCCGCCACGCCGTTCGCGTTCCTGCGCGGTTCGGCCGGACTGATGGCCGCCGACCTGGCGGGCACCCCGGACACCGGGGTCGGCGCCCAACTGTGCGGGGACGCGCACGCCGCCAACTTCGGGCTGTACGGGGACGCCCGCGGGCAACTGGTGATGGACATCAACGACTTCGACGAGACCGTGCCCGGCCCGTGGGAGTGGGACCTCAAGCGGCTGGCCGCGAGCCTGGTGCTGGCCGGCCGCGAGACCGGGGCCGACGAGACCACCGCCCGGGAGGCCGCCCAGCACGCGGCCGGCTCCTACCGCCGGACGATGCGCACGCTCGCCAAGCTGCCCGCGCTGGACGCCTGGAACGCCGTCGCGGACGAGCAGTTGGTCTCCTTCACCGAGGCGCACGACCTGGCCGAGGTGCTGCGCAAGGTCGGCGCGAAGGCGCTGGGCAACACCAGCGCCAGGTTCGCCGCCCGCAGCACCGCCCGTACGGCGGACGGCGGACGGCGGTTCACGGCCGCTCCGCCGGTGCTCACCGAGGTGACCGACGCGACCGCGCGGGCCGTCGCGCAGTCGCTCGGCCCGTACGTGGCGACGGTGCCCGCCGAGGTGCGCACCCTGCTGTCCCGCTACCGGGTGCAGGACGTGGCGTTCCGGGTGGTGGGCACCGGCAGCGTCGGCACCCGCTCGTACGTGGTGCTGCTCACCGACCACCGGGACCAGCCGCTGGTGCTCCAGGTGAAGGAGGCCCGACCGTCCGTGCTGCTGCCGTACCTGGAGCGCGCGGGCCACCCGGTGGCCGGTCAGGACGGCCACGAGGGCCGACGGGTGGTGCTCGGGCAGAAGCACATGCAGGTGGTCAGTGACACCCTGCTGGGCTGGACGACGGTGGACGGACTCCCCTACCAGGTCCGGCAGTTCCGCAACCGCAAGGGCAGCGTCGACCCGGCCGCGCTGCTGCCGGGCCAACTGGACGACTACGCGCGGATCACCGGCGCCCTGCTGGCCCGGGCGCACGCGCACACCGCCGACCCCGGCCTGCTGGCCGGCTACTGCGGCAGGAGCGAGGCGCTGGACGAGGCGGTCGCCGCCTTCGCCGTCGCGTACGCGGACCGGACCGAGGCCGACCACGCCGACCTGGTCGCGGCGGTGCGCGCCGGCCGTCTGCCGGCCGAGTTCGGCGTCTGACCGGGGGCACCGGGCCCGAACGGGGCCCGCGCGTCAGGACGCCCGGGTCAGGACGTCCGGGTCAGGACGCCCGCATCAGGACGCCCGCATCAGGACGCCCGCATCAGGCGGACAGGAACGGCGCCACCGCGGCGACGAACTCGACGGGCCGGGCACTGTGCACGAGGTGCCCGGCCTCGATGGTGACCATCCGGCAGTCCGGGATCAGCCGGGCGAGCTCGGCGAGCCGCTCCTGCGGGACGTGGCTCGCCGAGCCACCCGCGACCACCAGGGTGCGGGCGGTGATCCCGGCCATCCCCGCCAGCCAGGCCGGGTCGGGGGTGTCGACCTGCGCCTTGACGGCCTTCACCACGGCCCAGTCGAAGTGCACCGGCTCCTCCGGCGCGTCCGGCACCGCGCCGGCCGGGCGCGGGTGCGGTGCCGGGATGTCCTCCAGGACCAGACGGCCGATCCGCTCCGGCCGGGCCTGGGCGACCAGGTAGCCGACCACGCCGCCCATCGAGTGGCCGACCAGGTCGACCCGCGCCAGGCCGAGCGCGTCGAGGAAGGCGAGCACGTCGTCGCGCATCTCCTCCAGGCCGTACCGGGCGGTGCGGCCGCTGTCGCCGTGGCCGCGCAGGTCGAGCGCGTACACGCGGTGCCTGGGGGCGAGCTCTGGCAGGACGACGTCCCAGTCCGTGGCGCGCTCCCCGAGGGCGTGCAGCAGCACCAGCGCCGGGCCGTCCGGCGGGCCGCTCTCGCGGTAGGCGAGCGCCACCTCGGGCAGGTCCACGATCCGGTTCTCGGTCATGCCCGCCACCGTACGTGCGGGCCTGCGCTAACGGACCGCTGTTCGCCCACGGCTCACCGCGACGGGCTCGCCGGTCGCCTCCCGGGCCGCCCGCCGGCCGGCGAACACCGAGGCCAGGACGGCGAGGGCGGCGACCGCCGCGCACACCACGCTGGTGGCCAGGTAGGCGGAGCGGTGGTCGCCGCCCCCGGCGGTCTGCCGCAGGTAGACGCCGGACAGCGCCGAGACCGCGACCGCCGCCGCGATCCGCTGGGCCATCTGCAGGATGGCCCCGCTCACCCCGGCCGCCTCGGCGGGCGCGTGGCGCAGCACGTACGCCTGGTTGGTGGCGCCCATCACGCCGATCGAGGCGCCGCCGAACAGTTGCAGCAGCGCCAGCAGCCAGGGCAGGACGGCCGCGGGCGCCCAGTGCGCGACGAGTCCGCTCGCCAGCATGACCAGGGCGGAGCCGGTCATGCCTGCGGTGATGGTGCGCCGCCCGAAGCGCTGCACCACCCGCCAGGCCAGCGCGGAGGCGACGCCCATGGCCACCGCCGAGGGCAGCGCAACGAGTGCGGCGCCCATCGGGGAGAGCCCGAGGCCGTCCTGGAGGAACATGGTGAGCACCAGTCCGGCGGCGAGCGAGGAGCCGAACTGGGCCATCGCGGTCGCGGTGCCGAGCGCGTACGGCGCGGAGCGGGTGAGTGCCGGGTGGATCAGCGGGTGGCCGCCGGAGCGGGCGTAGCGGCGCTGCCACCAGGCGAGGGCGCCGAGCAGCAGGACGGCGACGGCGGCGAAGGCCAGCCAGCCGGTCCAGCCCGGCGGTTGGACGAACGGCAGCATCAGGGCGAGGGTGAGCGCGGCGACCAGCAGCAGGCCGACCAGGTCGAGGTCGGCGTGCCGGGCACTCGGGCGCGGCCTGGGCAGGTGACGCACCGCCAGCGCGACGGTGGCCAGGCCGAACGGCACGTTGAGCAGGAAGGTCAGCCGCCAGCCGTGCTCGGGGCCGGCCGCCGCCAGGACCGCGCCGCCGATCGGCGGGCCGAGCGCGAAGGCCAGCCCGCCCGTGACGGCGTACATGCCGAGGGCGCGGGCCCGTAGTTGGCCGTCGAACACGTCCTGGAGGGTACCGATCATCTGCGAGTTGACCAGTCCGGCGCCCACGCCCTGGAGCAGCCGGGCGGCGATCAGCACCTCGGGCGCGGTGGCGGTCGCCGAGACCAGGCTGACCAGGGTGAACAGGGTGAGGCCGGTGACGAAGAACCACTTGCGGCCCCTGACGTCGCCCAGCCGCCCGCCGGGGATCAGTGCCAGGCCGAAGGCGAGTGAGTAGCCGGCCACGATCCACTGGAGGTGGGCGGGTTGGGCGTGCAGGCTCTCGCGCAGGGCCGGGATGGAGGTGTTGAGGACGGACTGGTCGAGCAGCGTGGTGAAGCCGCCGGCGACGCAGACCAGCAGGACGCGGCGCCCGGCGGCGTCGAAGCGCTCGCGGGGCCCGGCGGCTATCCGGGTCTTCGGGCGCCTCACGGTTCCACCACCACCAGGGCGTACCGGGCGTCGTCCGGGCCGGGGGCGCGGAAGCGGCTGGTCCCGGAGACGTAGCGCAGGCAGTCGCCGGGGCCGAGCAGGTGCCGCTCGCCGTCGACGGTGAGCTCCAACACCCCCTCGAACACCCACAGGTGGTGTTCCAGGTCCGCCAGGCAGGGGCGGTCGTAGGCGATGTCGGCGCCAGCGGGCAGCCGGCCCTCGACGATCTCGGCGCGCAGCGAGCCGTGCGGCGGGGAGACGGAGCGGCGGACGAAGCCGGTGGTCTCGTCCCGCCAGATCCGCTGGTCCGCGGCCCGCACCAGCCGGGCCGGCGCCGACTCGACCTCGGCGAGCAGCCGGGACATGGTCCGCCCGTAGACGGCGCAGAGCCGCCCGAGCAGCGCGGCGGTCGGGCTGACCTCGGCCCGTTCGACGCGCGACAGCGTCGAACGGCTGACGTCCGCCAGCCGGGCCAGTTCCTCCAGCGTCCAGCCCCGTTCCAGCCTCAATTCGGCGAGCCGGTTGGCGAGCCGCTCGTCGACGGCCGTCTCGATTCCCATATTCGCGATGCTATCCCGGATATGAGATCACTCCCAGGGGCGCGGGCCGCTGTGACCGGGGCGTGGAGAAGGGCGGGAGGCGTGGACTCGGCCGGGACGGCGCGCCGCGTTCGGGTGCGCGCCCCTGCGCTCCTCGCGCCCTCTCCCTTCCTCCGGCTCCTCCGCCGCCTCGACTCTTCCGCCCCCTCGGCCCGGGAGGGGCGGTGATCATATGATGTGCGGCGGATCAGGGCTGGTCAGCGGCCCACCGGCGAGGGGGAACCATGTTCGGCATCATCAGACCGTGTAAGCACCGGCTGTCCGAACGGCTTCAGGCGTCGTGGCTGGCGCACCTGTGCGGGCTCTGCCTCGCGCTGCGCGACGACCACGGTCAACTCGCCCGCACCGCCACCAACTACGACGGCCTGATCATCTCGGTCCTGGTCGAGGCCCAGGCCGCCCGCGAGGACGCCTCCTGGCGGCGCACCGCCGGGCCCTGCCCGCTGCGCGGCATGCGCACCGCCTCCGTCGCCCGGGGCGAGGGCGCCCGGCTCGCCGCCGCCGTCTCGCTCGCCCTCGCCTCGGTCAAGATCCGCGACCACGTCGAGGACCGTGACGGCGTGTTCGGCCGCCGCCCGGTCGCCGTCGGGGCCCGCGCGGTCACCCGGCGGTGGGACCGGCAGAGCGCCGGCAGCGCCTCGACGGTCGGCTTCGACACCGGCGTACTCCTCGAAGCCGCCTCCCGGCAGGGCGAGTTGGAGCGGTCGCTGCCGCCCGGCGGCTCAGTCCTGCTGGTCACCGAGCCCACCGAGACCGCCACCTCGGCCGCGTTCGCGCACACCGCCGTCCTCGCCGGGCGCCCCGGCAACGCCGCCCCGCTCGCCGAGGCCGGCCGGCTCTTCGGCCGGCTCGCCCACCTCCTCGACGCCGCCGAGGACCAGGCCGCCGACGCCGCCGGCGGCGCCTGGAACCCGCTGACCGCCACCGGCACCGGGCGCGCCGAAGCCGAACGCCTGTGCCGCGACGCCGTCCACGGCATCCGGCTCGCGCTGCGCGAGGTCGAACTGACCGACCGGGCCCTGGTGCACCTGCTGCTCGCGCACGAGACCGAGCGGGCCGTCGAGCGGGTCTTCGGCCCGGCCGCCCACGCAGCCGCCTGCCAGACCCGGAACGCCGGACCCGCCGCCGACGGGTCGGCGCACGCGGCGACCGGCGGGCACCCGCACGACGCCGGGGAGCACCCGCACGACGCGCCGCCGCGCCAGGCGCCGCCCGGGCAGACTCCCGGTCAGGATCCCGGCCGGACCCCGCTCCCGCCGTGGGTGCCCCAGGACCCCGGCTTCACCCCGATCGGCGCCAAGCCGCCGCGACCGCGCAACCTGCTGGCCGGGTGCGCCGTGTGGGCGCTGATGGCCTGCACCTGCCAGTTGCTCTGCTGCGAGCACAACGACCCGTTCAACCGGGAGCGCCGGGAGGGCTGGTGCCAGCGGCACGACTGCGACTGCGCCGACTGCTGCGACCCCTGCAATTGCTGCAACGGTTGCGATGGCTGCGACGGCTGTGGCTGTTGTGATGGTTGTGACTGCTGCGACTGCAGCTGCTGACGTGCCGTACCGTCAGCCGTCCGGATTCCACCGCGCCGCCGGCGGCAGCGGCGGCATCTGCGACACCGCCACCTGATCGACCGCCACCGGCCCGGAGCGCCCCCGCGGCACCCCGGGCCGGTCAGCCGGCCCGTACGCCTCACCGCGCCGCCAGAGCGGCAGCACCACCACCGGGCGCCGCTCCGACCCGTCAGGCATCGGACCCGGCCGCCGCCCGTCGCCTCGCCCGGTCAGCCGTCCGATCCGCCGCCAGCGAGTTCTCCAACCGTGCCAGCAACTCCCGGAACCGCTCGGTGTCCTGCTCCGTCATCCGCCCCTCGGGCGCCGCCCCCGGCCACTCGGCCGTCATCTCGTTCATGGGTCCGACGTTACGCCCCGACGATCAACAGGCGATAAATGCGGAACGCACGCCTACGGGTGCGGCGGTGAACGGAGCCGGTCCTCTTGGCGCGCGCGGGGGTTGGTGGTTCACTTCCCATGTTAGGCAACTTTCCTAACATGACATCAGCGCTCGACCGCCTCCCCCGCGAGAGGAACACCTCCCCATGGGACGTAGCAGCACCAGGACACTGATCGCCGCGGCGGCACTCGCCGCCCTGCTCCCGCTCGCCTCCGCACCGGCCGGGGCCACCGCACCCGTCGCACCCGCCCCGCACAGCCCGCGGGCCGCCTTCCAGCACCCCGGCGTGCTGGTCGGCGACCAGCAACTCGGCTTCCTCAAGGACAAGCTGGCGGCCGGGGCCGAACCCTGGACGTCCGCCTTCGCCGGCCTCCGGTCGAGCAAGTACGCCTCGCTGGACTGGCGGCCCCGGCCGCGCGCCACCGTCGAGTGCGGGTCCAGCTCCCACCCCGACAACGGCTGTTCGGACGAGCGCGACGACGCGATGGCCGCCTACGCCCACGCCCTGCAGTGGGTGCTCACCCGCGACCAGCGGTACGCCGACAAGGCGATCGAGATCATGGACGCCTGGTCGGCCGTGATCCAGGAGCACACCAACAGCAACGCCCCGCTGCAGACCGGCTGGTCGGGCAACAACTGGTCCCGGGCCGCCGAGTTGATCCGCCACTCCGGGGCGGGCTGGCCGGCCGCCTCGGTCGACCGCTTCGCCACCATGCTGCGCACCGTCTACGTGCCGCTGCTGTCGCCCGGCAGCCCGCGCAAGAACGGCAACTGGGAGCTGATCGAGACCGACGCCCTGATGGGCATCGCGGTCTTCCTCGACGACCGCGGCCTGTTCGACCAGGCCGCCGGCATGTGGCGCAAGCGCCTGCCCGCCTACGTCTACCTGTCCTCCGACGGCGATCTGCCGGTGCCGCCGCCCAAGGCCGGGATCGAGGGCGAGGCCGCGCTGGTGAAGTACTGGTCCGGCCAGTCGACCTTCGTGGACGGGCTCTCGCAGGAGACCTGCCGCGACTTCGGGCACACCGGCTGGGGCCTGGAGGCCGCCGCCCAGACCGCCGAGACCGCCCGGCTCCAGGGCCTCGACCTGTGGGGCGAGGGGCGTGAACGGCTGGTCAAGGCCCTGGAGTTCCACACCGCCTACGACAACGGCGCGAACGTGCCGGACTGGCTCTGCGACGGCTCGGCGAAGACCGGCCTCGGCCCGGCCGTCCAGCTCGCGTACAACGAGTACCACCTGCGCGAGGGCGTGGCGATGCCGCAGACCGAGCAGTACGTGGCCGCGCACAGCCCGTTCGGGGCCAACTACTTCATCGGCTGGGAGACCCTGACCCACACCAGCGCGCCCTGACGGCGCGGGCGGCAAGCGGCGGTTCCGGGAGTGCACCCGCCCGGAGCCGCCGTCGCGGCTGCTCCCTTCCCGGGAGCGTCCGTTCCGGGAACGGGCCTTCCGGTAACAGGTGGTCCCGGAACGGGCGTTCCCGGGAACGCCCGTTCCGCGCGTGACTCACCCCTCGGGGAACAGGCCCTCCAGGACGGCGGCCACCCCGTCCTCGTCGTTGCTGCCGATGACGTGGTCCACCGCGGCCAGCACCTCCGGGTGGGCGTTGGCGACGCCGTACGAGGTGCCCGCCCAGGCCATCATCGGCAGGTCGTTGGGCATGTCGCCGAACGCGACCGCCTGCTCGCGGGTGATCCCGCGCCGCCGCGCCAGGTCGCCGAGCGCGGCGGCCTTGCTGACGCCCTTCGCGACGGCCTCGACCAGCCGCTCGCCGTTCGCGTGGTAGACCGTCACCAGCTCGCCGAGCACCGGACGGGCCAGCGCCAGCAGCTCGTCCGCGGACAGCTCCGGGTGACGGCCGATCAGCTTGGGCGCCGGGCGGCCGAACAGCCGTGTGTCGTCGAGGCGTTGCACCGCGGTGTCGGCGTCCCAGGCGCCCGCCTCGTAGTGCGCGTCCCCGGCCAGCTCCTGGGCGTACTCGACGGCCAGCCCGATCCCCGGCACGGCCTCGCGCAGCCGCCGGGCGCTCTCGCCGAGCACGTCGACCGGGATCGGGTTCTCCGCGATCACCGTGCGGGTGCGCATGTCGTAGCCGAAGGCGCCGTTGGAGCAGATCGCCACGCCCCGGTGGCCGAAGGCGGCCGCGATCTCGCCCATCAGGCGCGGCGGGCGGCCGGTGACCAGGACGACGAGCCCGCCGGCCCGTTCGACCCGGGCGAGGGCGGCGACGGTACGGGCCGAGACGGTGCGGTCGCCGCGCACGATCGTCCCGTCGAGGTCGGTGGCCACCAGGCGCGGCGGCCGTATCGGGGTGACGGTGGGTGGGGTGGTGCTCGGGAGGCTCATGGGTCGGTGCTCCGTGCTGGTCGGGGTTTCGGTGGGGCGGCCGGGCGCGGGGACGTGTCCAGTACGCGCGCGTACGGCGCAGGCGGTGCGCACGCGGCGGGCACGCGGTGTGTGCGTGCGCGCGGGGCACCCGGGTCGGCGGTGCAGGGAGCTCGCGGGCCGGGCCCGGCGGTGGCCGGGCAGTCGGTCGCCAGACGCTCGGACGGTATCACCGGGGTGGCCCGATCGGCGACGACCGAGTACCGCCTCCGAGACCGAAGTAATTTTATTAGGAAACTTTCCTTACCTTATAGACCGTCACCGACCGCAGACCGTACTCTGCTGCCGCGAGCTCGCGCTCTTGCCCCCACAGCGCCCGGTCGGCCGGCGCGCCACCCCCCACTGCCTCCGGCGGCACCGCCCCGGAGATCGGAGCACACCCATGCGAGTTTCCCGAACCCGACGCCTCGCCGCCGCCACCGCGGCAGCCGCCCTGGTCGCCGGTGCGGCCTGGGCCGCCACCTCCGCCTCGGCGTCCGCCGCCCCCGCCCGGGCGACCGCCGCGGCCGTGCAGCGGGCGTCCGCAGGCGGCCTGACCCCCGATCAGCACCGCCGGGCCGACCAGCTGATCAGCATCTTCGAGAACAGCACCACCGAACTCCAGTACGGCTACGCCGAGAACATCAACGACGGCCGCGGCGTCACCGCCGGCCGCGCCGGCTTCACCACCAACGACGGCGACGCGCTCAAGGTCGTCCGCGCCTACACCGCCGCCTCCCCCGACAACCCGCTCGCCCGCTTCATCCCCGAGCTGGAGCGCCTGGCCGCCGCCGGCAGCGGCGACACCAGCGGCCTGCCCGAGAGCGACTACGTCGCCGCCTGGAAGCAGGCCGCCCAGGACGCCACCTTCCGGCAGGTCCAGGACGACCAGGTCGACCAGCGCTACTTCACCCCCGCCATGAACCAGGCCGACCAGCTCGGCCTCACCACCGCCCTCGCCCGCGCCGAGTTGTACGACGCCTCCATCCAGCACGGCAACGGCAGCGAGTACGACGCCCTGCCCGCCCTCATCAGCCGCACCAACGCCAAGGTCGGCTCGCCGTCCGGCGCCGGCGAGAGCACCTGGCTGAACGCCTTCTTCGACGTCCGCGTCGACGACCTCACCAACCCGGCCAACTCCTCCACCGCCGCCGAATGGAGCAAGTCCGTCGACCGGGTCGAGTGCCTGCGCCGAATCGCCGCCACCGGCAACTACAACCTGGACGGCCCGCTCAGCGTCACCGCCTTCGGCTCCGGCTACACCATCGACTGACCCACCCGCACCCGTCGAGCCCGGGGTCCGGTGTGTGGGACCGGACCCCGGCCCGGCGAGGCCCGCCGCCGGACTCCCCGACCCCGGCGGAGCGCGGCCGCGCCGGGCGATCCGACCGCCGGTGGCGGCAGGGAGCCGGGACTCCCCGCCGCCACCGGCGGTCCGCGCTTCCACTCCTCCACTCCGCCGATCCGCTCACCGCCCGTCCTCTCACCGTCCGTCCTCGTTCGTCGGCTGACGAGTGCCCTACGATCGACCGAATGAGCACAGCAGGACGGACTACGGCCACGGACGGGGCGCCGCAGCCCGCCACCCTCGCTCCACTGTCAGGGCCTGGACAACAGCCGTGGAACCGGCAGCGGCTCCGGAGCAACAACGAGTGGCTCCTGCTGGAGCGGCTGCGCCGGCACGGCCCGCTCTCCCGGGCCCAACTCGCCCGCGACACCGGGCTGTCCAAGCCGACCGTCTCCACCGCGCTGGCCACCCTCGAACTCGCCGGACTCGCCCGCGAGGCCGGCCGGTTCGCCCCCGAGCGCGGCCGCACCGCCGTCCTGTACGAGACCGACCCGGCCGCCGGGCACGTCCTCGGGCTCGACATCGGCCGGGCCCGGCTGCGGGTCGCCGTCGCCGACCTGTCCGGATGCGTCGTCGCCCGCCGCGACCTGCCCAACCGCGGCCGCTCGGCCAACGCCGTCGCCGACGCCGTCGTCGCGGCCGCCCGCGAGGCCATCGCCGAGGCGGGCCTGCCCGGCACCGCCGTCGCCCACACCGTGGCCGGCACGCCCGGGGTCTGGGACGAGCGCAGACGCAGTGTCAGACTCGCCGCCAGCCTGCCCGGCTGGGGCCGCCCCGGCCTGTTCGACCGAATAGCCGACGGCCTGGGCACCACCGTCACCGTCGCCAACGACGCCAACCTCGCCGCCGTCGGCGAGTACACCTACGGCGCGGGCGCGGGCAGCCGGCTCTTCGTCTACCTGCTGGTCGGCACCGGACTCGGCCTGGGTGTGGTCAAGGACGGCGAACTGCTGACGGGGGCGCACGGCGCGGCCGGCGAACTCGGGCTGCTGCGCCTGCCGGGCTGCACCTCCACCACCAACACCACCACCAACACCAACACCGGCACCGGCACCGGCACCGGCACCACCCTGGAGGAGACCGTCTCCGCCGACGCCGTGGTGCGCACCGCCCTCGACCTCGGGATGCGGCGGCCGCTCACCGCCGAGAAGGTGTTCACCCGGGCCCGGCTCGGCGAGCCCGCCGCGGTCGAGGCCGTCCGGCAGGAAGTGGACCACCTGGGCTACGTCCTCGCCGTCGTCGCCGCGCTGCTCGACCCGGACGTGATCGTCCTCGGCGGCGGCATCGGGCGCAGCGCCGACCTGCTGCTGCGCCCGCTGGAGCAGGCCCTGTACGAACGCTCCCCGCTGCGGCCCCGGCTGGAGCCGAGCCGGCTCGGCCAGGACGCCGTCCTGCTGGGCGCCGTCGCCACCGCCCTGGAGGCGGCCCGCCCCGAGGTCTTCGAGCGGCGCACGGCCCCCGTCCCGGGCTGACGGCCCCCCGGTCCGTCAGGTGCGGGCGGACAGGGCGGCGTCCAGCAGTACGCGGGCGGCTGCCTTGGCATCGGCGGCGGCGCTCGGGTCGCCGTGCACGGCGGCGGTGGTCATGGCCCCCTCGGCGAGCAGCGCCAGCTGGGCGGCGGTGGCGGGCGGGGCGCCGGCGGCCTCGGCCAGGCAGACGAGGTAGGCGTTGAACTCCTCCTTGTGCTGCCGGGCGGTCGCCGCGACCGCCGGTGAGACGGCGCCCAGCTCGCCGAAGGAGTTGACGAACGCGCAGCCCCGGAAGCCGGGTTCGGCGAACCAGCGACCGAGCCAGTCGAAGACGGCGAGCAGCTGGTCGCGCGGCGGCGTGGCGGCGCCGGCCACGTAGGCGGCGAGGTTCGCCCGCCAGCGCCCGTCCCGGCGCCGTAGGTACGCCTCGACCAGGTCGTCCTTGGACGGGAACTGCTGGTAGAGCCGGCGCATCGTCAGGCCGGAGGCCGCCCGGACGGCGTCCATGCCGACCGCCTGGATGCCCTGCCCGTAGAACAGCTCCTCGGCCGCGTCGAGGATCAGGCCCCGCGGGTCGTGCTGGTCCATCTGCCGTGCCCTTTGCGTGAGAACGATGGTTCTCCTAGGGTAGCCGCTACGGCGAGAACGACCGTTCTCGCCGTCGGCTCCGCCGCACCCGAGGAGACCCCGTGACCGAACAGCGCCCTCCCCTGCCCCCGTTCACCCCGGAGACCGCCCGACGGAAGGTCCGCGCCGCCGAGGACGCCTGGAACACCCGCGACCCCCACCGCGTCGCCCTCGCCTACACGCCCGACAGCCGGTGGCGCAACCGCACCGAGTTCCTCACCGGACGCGAGCAGATCGCCGACTTCCTCACCCGCAAGTGGCACCGCGAACTCGACTACCGCCTCGTCAAGGAGCTGTGGGTGCACGACGGCGACCGCATCGCCGTCCGGTTCGCCTACGAGTGGCACGACGACTCCGGCCAGTGGTACCGCTCCTACGGCAACGAGAACTGGGAGTTCGACCGCGACGGCCTGATGGCACACCGCCACGCCGCCATCAACGACCTGTCGATCACCGCCGCCGAACGTCTCTTCCACTGGCCGCTCGGCCGGCGCCCCGACGACCACCCCGGCCTCACCGCCCTCGGACTCTGACCCGGCATCAGGCTCCGCTCCCGGCAGGGCGGCCGGGGCGGCTGTCGTTCCACGACCGTGACACGGCTCGCACCGGCCGCTGAACTCCCCCTGGGATGCTCCTCCTCGAACGCGAACAGCACCCGAGGGGGACCTGGAAATGTCCGTGCGCAACAGATTCGGCACCACCGCCGCGCTCGCCGTGATGACCACCGTCGGCGCCGTCCTGCTCTCCGCCTGCGGCCCCGACAACGCCGGCTCGGACCCGACCGCCGCCCCCGGCAGCGCGGCGCCCGGCGCCACCGCTCCGGGGACCCCGGCCCCGGGCGGCTCCACCCACCCGAGCACCCCCACGCCGAGCACCCCCACGCCGGGTACCCCCACGCCGGGTGCCAAGGAGGTCAACGGCACCAGCGCCGCCAACCACCTGACCATCAGCACCGGCACCCGGGCCGTCGCGATGAACGGCACCACCGTCGACTTCGGCACCGTCGTCCGCGACCTCGCCTGGTCCCCCGACGGCAGGAGGGCGGCCTTCATCGACGGGAACGGCGACCTCGTCGTCGCCGACCCCGACGGCGGCGCGAAGGCCACCCTCGCCACGGCCCCCGGCGGCGAGACCTGGTCCCACCCCACCTGGCAGCACGCCGCGCAGGGCCCCAGCGACCTCCCCGAATCCGCCGAACGCTTCGACACCATCGTCTTCGCCGCCGCCAAGGGCGGCGTCCTGCGCCTGGAGAAGATCCCCACCAAGGCCGTCGGCGGCACCCCCGAGGTGCTCACCCCGCACACCTCCCTGGACGGCAACGCGAACATGCCGCAGCCGCCGCAGACCGGCAACACCTGGGCCGACGCCGGCGGCCGGCACGGCGAGATCATCTACGCCAACACCCCCGCCGACGAGGTCTACCTCTACGACGACTACATCCGCCCCGCCACCCGCGACCTGGGCCAGGGCTCCCAGCCGGCCCTCTCCCCCGACGGCGAGCACGTCGTCTTCGTCCGCTCCGTCGACGGGCACGACCACCTGTTCACCCGCTCCAGCCGGATCGACCAGAAGGACGAGAAGGACCTCACCCCCGCCGCCGCCACCGACTACACCGAACCCGCGTGGTCCCCCGACGGCCGGACCATCGCGGCCCGCACCCCCGACGGCGTCAGCACCCTCCCCGCCGACGGCTCCGCCGCCCCGGCCCAGGTCTCCACCGTCAAGGGCCTCCCCGCCTACCGGCCGTGAGCCCCCGGGATCGGGCAGCGTGATCGACGGACGTGGCCCGTTGAACCCGGGCGGCCCGATCATCCGTCCTTCACAAGGGGCTTGAGAAATCGCCCGCACGGGTTCGGGCCGGCGCACCGCAGGCGTCAGGCCTACGCAAGGGATGCGTATGGATCGAGACAAAGTGGCACTGATCGGCTGACCGGAATGCCATATTTTGTCCCGCCCATCACAGAACTCGCAAGGAGAGCACGTGCGTTCGACGAAGAAGCTGTCGGCCCTGGCCGCAGGAATGAGTGCCGTGGCCGTCCTCGGCCTGGCGGGGCCCGCGATGGCCGACGGCTCGTACGACCCGGCCCAGGAGAACTGCAACGCCGCCAACGCGGTGACTCCCGGCTCGACCAGCCTGGTGTGGTGCATCCAGGCGGCGCAGCACACCTCGGAGGTCAAGAACCGGGCCCGCGGCGAGTTCGTCCAGGACACGCTCGACATGCTGATCAAGGCGACCGGCGGCAGCTACAACATCATGGTCTTCAACATCAAGGGCGACAACGCCTTCGGAGACCCCTGGTACGTCCACAACTACGAGCAGAGCTTCCAGAACGTCGCCTTCACGTACGACGTCGACTACCACGACAAGACCTCGCGCGAGGACCAGACCTACCGGATCTGGGTCTTCTCCGGCGGCGGCAGCTTCGCCAACGGCTTCGACGGCGGCTGGGGCAACTGGGGGTTCTACGGCCTCTTCAACCGGACCACCCGCGAGCACACCTGGACGTACCCGAGGGGCACGGGCAGCGCCGGCCAGCGCTACAACCACACCGACGGCGTCGTGAACTTCTCCCCGATGGCGTTCCCCGGCGTGCCGAGGGACCCGGGCACTCCCGCGCCGGGCGGGCTGCCGGCCACCCAGATCGTCCCCGCGATGCCACAGGACCCCGGCACGCCGTACGACCCCGGGGTGCCCGCCACGCCGGCCAGGCCTCCGCACACCGGCAAGCCCGGTGAGCCGGCCGAGCCCGGCACCAAGCCCGGCACCGGCACCCCCACCGGCTCCGGCCGGCCCGCGCTCAACACACCCGTGCACCTGCGGACCGTCAACAACCTCGGCGCCGTTGCCACCGGCTCCGGCGAGGGCGCCTCGGTGATCGCCGGGAAGCCGGGCGACGCGGGCGGCACCTGGACGTTCCGCGACGCGGGCGGCGGCCGCTACCGGATCACCAACGCACTCGGGCGGGACCTCACCGAGAACACCGGCACCTACTTCGCCAACACCAAGGGGTGGAAGGGCTCTTCGGAGCAGAAGTGGGAGGTGAAGAACGTCTCGGGCGACCGGTACGTGATCCGGATCAGCGACCAGGACTGCCTGACCTACCACGAGGACGACAAGGAGCTCGGGGTGTGGACCTGCGACGGCTCCGCCGAGCAGCAGTGGACCATCACCCGCTAGCCATGGCGCCGTCCCGCCCGCCGCACGGGCGGCGGGCGGGACGGCGGGTGCCTTCGGCCGGGCAGGGCCCAGCGGAACAGGCCCAGTGGACGGTCCCAGCGGACGGGCCCCACGGAACAGGCCTGGCGGAAAGGCCTAGCGGAACAGCCGGTCGCCGCTGTTGGCCATGCGGTGGGTGCCGCTGTGGCGGTTCACCCAGTCACGGACGAGGTTGATGGCATTGGCGCACTGCCAGCTGTTGTCGTACTCGCGCACGCCGGTGAAGGCGCCGTAGCCCGCGATGATGCCGTCCACACCCGCATCGCCGAGCAGCTTGTCGACGTACCACGGGTCGTTGTAGGTGGTCGTCCAGGACAGCGTGGCCGCGAGCCGCCCGGCGGCGCGGTCCCCGGCCCCCTTCTTCAGCTCCGCACACGTGTTGTAGGTGGCCTCCGTGCAGTTGCCGAAGCCCTTGGTGATGTCGGAGTCGCCGTAGTCCATCGCCCGGTGACCGGCCGGGAATCCGGAACCGGACCGGTTGAAGGCGCCCTGGACCTGGTCGCGGGTGCCGGTGGACGTGATGCCCTCCAGCGGGCCGAGCCTGCCTTCCAGGCTCTGCCAACCCCTGCCGCCGACGTCCGGGGTGTTGCCGCCGTGGTACTCGAAGAAGCCGTAGAGGACCTGGATCCCGGCTGCCGTCAGCCGCTGCGCCTTGTCGCGCAGTCCGGCGACGCTGCACGTGCGGTTGGGCTGCTCCCCGCAGTAGTTCGGGTCCTTGATGTCCAGCCAGACCAGCGACAGCCGGCGTCCGGCGTTGGCGTTGGAGAGGATGCGGTCGATCATGCTGTCGAAGCTGGGGCCCAGTCGGTTCTCACCGGCCGAGGAACAGTCGTGGTAGGCACGCCATTCGTTCGGGTTCCACCAGGCGCAGACGTCGATCTCGATGGCGTTGGCGCCGTGGCCGAGCGCGGCGTCCACCCCGTCCAGGGTGTCGACCCGGTGCGCGATGGCGTAGATCGCGTGACGCGAATCGGCCGCCGCCGCAGGGGTCGTACCGAGCGCGGTGAGGCCGACGATCCCGCACAGTGCCGCCAGCAGCGCCAGCACCTTCCGCGCGCCGGTGCCGTGCCTGAGGTGAGTGGTCAAGAAACGTACTCCTCGATGTCGGTGCCCTGAAGCCGTCGCCGATGGACGGCCGCCCCCGATCCAGGACTGGTCATGTCCGCCTCAGTCTGACACTGGTTCGTGGCCGGTACGGGGCGAACCGCGCAAATCCTCCGCTAAAGTCCGTCGCGCGAGGCCAACTCGGCCCGGAGCGCGGGCACATGCTCGTCGGCGGACTCGTGCGGCAGGAACTCGACCGGGTCCAGGAAGCGGAACAGCACCCGGCTCCCGGTGACGGCGAACTCGTAGTCGCCGAACCCGACCACCGCCCCCGTGCCGCCCCGCACCGCCCCGCGGACGGCGGCCGCCGTCAGCTCGTCCACGCCGCCGGGCGCCGTCGCCCGGCGCCGGGCGTTCGGCCGGGCCAGGTACGGGCACACCATCGCCGCGTAGAGCATGCAGGCCCGGTGACCGGGCCCCTCCATCGTCGGCGCGAGGTTGCGGTACGGCCGCCCCTCGGCGATCGCGGCCGCGATCGCCGCGCTCTCCGCCGCTCCGACCACGCGCCACACGGGGCCCCGGGCCATGAACCCCCCGCACACCGAACAGAGGCGCTCCAGCGCGCAGTTCGCGCTGCGCTCGTGGTCGGTCAACGCGAACTGCGGCTCGCCGCCCCGCCACGGCGTGATCGCCGGCACCGGATAGCCCCGGACGTCCCGGGGCCGCTCCCCCACCCGCTCCGGCATCGGCACCGCATCGAATCGCACGCCCCCATCCTCGCCGCCCCCCGCGCCGCTGTCGACCTCCGGACCACCGGCCGCCCCGCGCGGCGGGCGCGGGGCGGCCGGTGGTCCGGGTGCGGCTCCTGGTGGATCGTCCGAGCGGCGGGCCTCAGGTCCTGCCCGGCCGATGTCGGCGGATCAGCCCGGCAAGATCGGCCGGCCCGGGCCTAGTTCCAGATGCCGGTGATGTCACCGGCGTTGGCCGCGTTGCCCGCGTGGGTGGTGGCGCCGGCGAGGTCCTCCAGGGTCCGCAGCACGTTGTAGTGGTTGTAGGTCGCGGCGGAGGTGCTGCCGGGGGTCACGTGGGCGCCGTAGAAGACGGTCGGGATGCGGTTGCCCGCGAGCCGGTTGTCCTCGTCGAAGGTGACCACGAGCAGGCTGTTGTGGCTCTTGGCCCAGGTGGCGTAGGCGCCGAGGTTGTTCTTGATCCAGGTGTCGCCGGTGCCGACCGAGCAGTCGTGCATGTCGCTGCAGAGGTTCGGCACGACGAAGGAGACGTTCGGCAGGGTGGTGTAGTCGGTCGGGAACTGGGCGAAGGTCCTGGCCGAGTTCAGCGGGACGTTGCCGAAGCCGAACCAGGGGTTGTGCTTCTGCGCGTACTTGCCGCTGCTGCACGCGGTGCTGCCCTGCGCGGGCAGGGTCTCGTTGTAACTGGCCCAGGTCCTGCCGGCGGCGGTGACCTCGGAGGCCAGGTTGGGGCCCTGGAGGGCGCCGACGGAGACGCAGCTGTCGTCGGTGACGCCCTGGGTGGAGCCGGAGAACAGGGCGTAGTAGTTCGGCTGGCTGGGGTGGGTGATGCCGAACGACTGGGTGAGGTTGGCGCCGCCGGTGGCCAGGGAGTTGAGGTAGGGGGCGCTGCTGCTGCCGACGACCTGGCTGTAGGCGTGGTTCTCCATCACCACGACGACGATGTGGTCGGGCGCGGGCAGGGCGGCGGCCTGCGCGGTGGAGGCGGTGGCGGCCCAGAGGCCGGCGGAGGCCGCGACCAGGGCTGCCACCGAGCCGAGGGCGGTGGCGGTGCGACGGGAGCCGGGCTTGGTGGACGAAGTCATGACAATTCCTCGGGTAGGGAGCGGCCCGGGCGCGGACGCTCGATCAGGCCCGCGCGACGAACCGTTCTAGTACGGCGTGCCGTTGGCGAAGTCGCGGGCGACGGTGGACTCGACGGTGGTCAGCACGCCGGGGTCGGTGGTGATCAGGCCCAGCTCGCGGTTGTTGTTCAGCGAGTTGTCGGAGAAGTTCTCCGAACCGGCGAACACCTTGGCCGAGGGCGTGCCGTAGTCGGCGACGATCGCCTTGGCGTGGATGTACAGGCCCGTGGTCGAGGAGTAGGTGACCACCTGGCCGCCGGCCGTGACCACCTGGTCGAAGTAGCTGCTGTAGGACGAGGGGTTCATGCCCACCACCCGCACGGTGACGCCCCGGCCGGCGGCCGCGGCGACCGCGTCCACCAGGGCCTGGTCGCCGAACTCCAGCTGCTCCAGGTCCAGCGTGTGCTGCGCGCCGTTGATCAGGTCCAGCAGGCGGGCCTGCGAGTCGGTGGGCGACCAGACCAGGTTGTCGCCGTCGGAGGGGGTGATCGAGGTCTGGGCGTAGTCGGCGGCGAAGACCTGCTCGATCGCGGCGACGTCGTTGGCGTCGGTGTCGACGACGCCGTAGTCGCGGCTGCTGGAGTAGTAGGTGGAGTCCAGGTTCCCGGTCAGGATCAGGGACTTGGCGCCGTCCACGGTGACGGTCTTCTGGTGGGTGTAGACGAACGCGGAGGAGGAGTACGTCACCCCGACGCCGGCGGCCCGCAGGGCCGAGTAGGCGGCGCCGTTGACCGAGGTGTGCCGGCCGTCGAGGATCACCCGGACGGTGAGGCCGGCCCGCTGGCGGCCGATCAGGGCGTTGACGGCGGTGGTGTCGCGCAGCTCGTACATGGTCACGTCGACCGAGCGGGTGGCCGAGTTGATGAGGTCGTAGACGACGCCGTGGTCCCGGTCCGGGAACACGATCGGCGTGTACGTGGCGGCGGTGGCGGCGGTGGCGGCCTGGGCGGTGCCGGACAGCGGTATCAGGCCGGCGGCGGCGAGCAGCAGCGCGCCGGCCCGGCGCGCGGAGGTGGCCAGGGGCATGCGGAACTCCACGATCGATGAGGGGGAAGGCCTGGGCGAAGGTGCGGGAGCACGCGCGAGGCGCCCGAACAGCATCGGGTGGATCGGTCGACGCGGGTAGACGACAGCAGGTAAAACCTTGACCCCGGGTCGGGAAACGGATGGTGCGGCCGATCGGGTTCACTTTGCCAGCCGCAGGCCCCTCCGGTGATAGTGGATCTTCGAGGACGTGGCCGGACGCCGCGTCAGCCGAGTGAGAGAACAGAGGATCATGGCGAAGATCAGCCTTCTGCGTCCGCTCGCGGTGGCGGCCGCGGGTGTCGTCCTGCTGGCGACCGGAGCCGCGCACGCCGTGGCCGCCGACCAGGGCACCACCGGCGCGCCCACCCCGGACACGGCCGCGGTGCGCGCCGCCCTCCAGGCGACCACCGACGCGGGCGCCCCGGGCGCCTTCGCGGTGATCCGCGACCACGGCGACGCCGAGTCCACCCGGTCGCTGGCCGTCGGCAAGGCCGATCTGGACGGCACCCCGATGAACTCCTCGTGGAGGTTCCGGGTCGGCAGCAACAGCAAGATGTTCAACGCCGTTCTCGTGATGCAGCTGGCGGAGCAGGGCCTGATCGACCTCGACAAGCCGCTGCGCGACTACCTGCCGGCCGGCACCCTGCCGGACACCTGGACCATGACGGGCCGCCAGGTCATGGAGCACCGCGCCGGGATCTACGACCACACCAACGACCTGCTGGAGCAGGCCGGCGAGGAGACCACCAGCGCCTTCGAGGCGCGCATCCGCACCAACGTGTACGCGCCGCGCGACCTGGTGGCGATGTCCGTCAAGCACGGCCAGCAGTACACGCCCGGGAGCCGGTACTCCTACTCCAACACCGACTTCGTCCTGATGGGCCTCGCGGTCGAGCACCTCACCGGCCGCCCCTACGAGGACGTCCTGCGCGAGCGGATCATCGAGCCGCTGGGCCTGAGCAAGACCTCCTTCGTCGTGCCCGACCAGGAGATCCAGGGCGCGCACGTCACCGGTTACCTCACCAACGACGACCGCACCAAGCCGCTGCTGGACTCCACCGCGCAGACCGGCTCCTGGGTGTGGACGGCCGGCGCGGTCATCTCCGACGCCGCGGACCTCGACCACTTCCTCACCGCGCTGATGGCGGGCAGCTCCGGCGGGCTGGTCTCGGACGACTCGCTGAAGCAGATGACGGCCGCCCTGGCCACCCCCACCGCCAAGATCAGCTACGGCCTCGGGCTGCGCCGCATCTCGCTGTCCTGCGGTGACGTGTACGGCCACGGCGGCATCGTCCAGGGCTTCCAGACCCAGTCGTTCGCCACCCCGGACGGCAAGCGCTCCGTCGTCGTGTTCGCCAACGCCTCCAACAACGGCTCCGTGACGCAGGGCCTGATGAACGCGCTGGAGCCGGCCTTCTGCGGCAAGAAGCCGACCGTCGCGCCGCGGACCTCGTTCGCCCCGAGCGCCTTCGCCGAGAACCACACGCTGCCGGTGGTCGAGGACACCCGGATCTGACCGTCCCGCACAGTCCGCCGCTCACGCGCCCGCACGGCCCACCCGCCGTGCGGGCGTGCGCGTTTCGCCCGCCACCGGGCTTCCCGCCTCACCCCGTCCGGCGCCGCCCCTGCCGGGGGCCGTCCGCGCTGAGGTCGGTGAGCGCCTCGGTGAGGAGTTCGCGGGCCTCCTCGGCGCGGCCCTGCTCGATCAGGGCGGTGCCGAGCTCGGTGAGGGTCTTGGTCATGCTGTCCGGCCGGCCGATCTCCTCGTAGTGGGTCAGGGCCTGCCGGTAGGCCTTCTCGGCGGCCGGCCAGCGCCCCAGCGCGGCTCGGTCCAGGCCGAGTTCGTGTGCCGTCATGGCCGCCGCCAGGTGCATCAGCGGCGAGGACCAGCGCTCCACCAGCTCCAACGCGCCGGCCAGCGCGCGCCGGCGGGACTCCACCGCCTCCTCGGCCCGGCCCGAGTCGCGCAGGCAGTTGGCCGCGCCGCGCAGCGTGACCAGCCGGCCGATCCAGCCGGAGCGGCTGTTGACGGCGGCGAAGGTGTCCGCGGCCCGGTGGTAGGCGTCGATGGCCTCCCGGTGCCGGTGCAGGTGCCGAAGGCCCGCCGCGAGGTAGGTCAGCGCCCAGCCCTCCTGCTCGCGGGCGCCGATCCGGCGGGCCAGTTCCAGCCCCTCGTTGGCCAGGTCGATGCCGCGCTGGTAGCGGTGCAGGCAGGTGACGTACGTCCACGCCAGGTAGTTGACGTGGACGGCCTCGGCCAGCTGGTCGCCGCAGGCGCGGGCCGCGTCGACCGACAGTTGGAAGACCTCGGCCCAGATGTCCCAGCTCAGCAGCCGGTCGGAGAACCAGTGCATGGCCTCGGCGGTGTCGATCACCTCCCGGTGCCGGCCGGCGGCGAAGGCCTGGTGGAGGGCGGCCAGCCACTCCGGGTGCTCCTCCTCCAGCCAGCGCGCCGCCTCGGTGAGCGGCACCGGGGGGCCGGTCCGGTCCGCGTCGGCGTCGGGATCGGTCTCGGGGTCCGCCGTCGCGTGGTCCGGGTCGAACCGAAGGCCGTACTCGGCGGCCCGGTTCAGCAGCCAGTCACCGGCCCTGGCCCGGGCCCGCGCCACCGCCTCGGGGCCCTCGTCGGCGCCGAGCCGCTCGCCCGCGTAGAGCCGGACCAGGTCGTGCAGCCGATAGCGCTCCGGGGTGGCGAGTTGCACCAGCCCGGCGTCGATCAGCTGCTCCAGGACGAGTTCGGTCCGGCCGACCGGCAGGCCCGCGTAGGCGGCGGCGACGGCGGCGGTGAAGTCGTGCCCGGCGGTCAGTGCCGAGCGGCGCAGCACCAGCTGGGATTCGGCCGGCAGCCGCCGGTAGGACAGCGCGAAGGCCGGACGGACGGCCAGGTCTCCGGTCTCCAGCAGGTCCAACCGGTGCTCCTCGGCGGCCAGTTGGCGCACCAGATGACTGACCGGCTGCTGCGGGCGGGCCACCAGCCGCTGCCCGGCGATGCGCAGCGCGAGCGGCAGGTAGCCGCAGAGCCGGGCCAGTTCGGCGGTGGCGTCGGGCGCCGCGTCGATCCGCTCGCGGCCGGCGATCCGGGCCAGCAGGTCGGCGGCCTCGCCCGGGGCCAGGGCGTCCAGCCGCAGGCGGAGCACCGACTCCAGTCCGGGCAGGGTGTTGCGGCTGGTCACCAGGGTCACGGCGGGCCCGGAGCCGGGCAGCAGCGGGCGCACCTGGCTCTCGTCGGCGGCGTTGTCCAGGACCAGGACGAGCCGGCGCTCGCGCACCAGGGCCCGGTAGAGGCCGGCCCGCTCCTCCGTCCCGGCGGGCACCGCGTTGTCGGCGACGCCCAGGGCGCGCAGCACCTGGCCGAGCGCGTCGCGGGCGGAGAGCGGGGTGGCGGCCATGCCGCCGAGGTCGAGCGAGAGCTGCCCGTCGGGGAAGGAGGGGGCCAGGGTGTGGGCGGCGTGCAGGGCGAAGGCGGTCTTGCCCAGGCCGGGCTGACCGCTGATCAGCACCACCCGGGGGTGGGCGGGTCGGTCGTCCTCGGCCAGCTCGGCCAGCAGGGCGAGGGCGTTCTCGCGGGCGGTGAAGTCGGCGATGTCGCGGGGCAGCGCGAGGGCGCCCGGCACGAGCGGGACGGGGGGCACGGCGTCCCCGGTCTCGGCCGGTCCGGCGGGGGCCGGGGCGGGGGCGGCCGGCCCGCGGGTGGGGGCGGCGGCCGGCACCGGCCTGGTCCCCCGGGGGCGGCCGCACTGAGCGGCGCGGTCCAGCGCGGCGGTTTGCGGGGCGTCCAGGCCCAGCGTCTCGGCCAGGGCCCGGACGGTGCGCCGCTGCGGCCCGCGGGTGCGGCCTCGCTCCATGTCACCGACGGCGCGCAGACTGACGCCGGCCGCCGCGGCGAGCTCCTCCTGGGTCAGGCCCGCCGCCACCCGGTGCCCGGCCAGCAGGCGGCCGAAGTCGCCGGCCCCCTCGGACTCCGTGCCCGCTCCCGTGCCGCTCACAGCCGTCATGTCCCGCCCCTGCTAGCGCCGTTACTTCTGCCAGGCGTTGTGCCTGATCGACCGTCCCAGGCAGAAGTATGCCCGGGCAGAAGTATGCCTCGCACCCAGCCCTTTCCCAGCATCGAGCGCCCAGCTCAGGCGCCGGGCACCCCGGTGCGGGCCGCGGCGTCCCACCTGCTGGTGGGACGGCCGTGCGTGCTGGTTCTGCCCATAGTTCCGCCTGTGGTTGTGCCGATCGGACGGGACGAGCGGGACGGGCAGGGCTGCTGCTGCTGCGGCGGCGGCGGCGGGGCGGCGCACCGTCAGCGCTCCCCCGCCGCCAGGGCCCGGGCCGCCTGCCGTCTGGCGACGGCGCTCTCGGTGGTGCGGCCCAGTTCGCACAGCAGGTCAGCCAGCAGGCCGTGGGTGCGGGACTCCAGTCCGGTGTCGCCGACCGTGCGGCCCAGGGCGACGGCGAGTCGGGCCGTGGACAGGGCGGCGTCGCGGCGGCCGAGCGCGTGCAGGGCGCGGGCCCGGCTCTGGGTGGCGAGGACGGCCTCGGCGCCGGAGCGGGTGGTGGCGACCCGGACGGCCTCGTCGGCGTGGACCAGGGCCGGGCCGGGGGAGCCGGCCAGGACCAGCGCGTCGGCGAGGTCGGTGAGCGCGCGGACGAGCAGGCCGCCGACGGCCGGGGTGCGGGCTGCGCTCACCAGGTCGGTCATCAGCGGCAGGGCCTGGTCGTAGCGGCCGGCCCGCAGCAGCGCACCGGCCACCCGGGCACGGCATTGGTGGCGCAGCAGTTGGTCGCCGGCCCGGTCTGCGGCGGCCACGGCCCGTTCCAGTTGCTGGACGGCGGTGCGATGGGCGGCGCGGTCGACGTGCAGGACGGCGAGGTCGGTGGCCAGCCGGGCGACGGCCGCCTGGTCCGCGCAGCTGTGGGCGGCGCGCAGGCCGGCCTCGGTGACGGCGCGCCAGTGCGTCCGGTCGTGGCCGGTGGTCTCGTACAGCAGGCCTATCCGGTGGGCGAGTTGCCAGGATTCGGCGGTCCGGCCGAACTGCTCGGCGCAGACCACCACCGCGCGCAGGGCGCTCTCCTCCCGGCGGAACCAGGCGGCCGCCTCCGCCGGGGCCGCGCCGCCGCCCTCGGGCGTCCAGGCGGCGGTGGTGCAGCCGCCGGTGGTCCAGGCCGCGGTGACCGCGAGGTAGTGGGCGATCAGCCGGTCGAGGGCGACGAACCGGTCGTCGCAGGTGAGTTCGGCGGCCTGCCCGGCCGCGTAGCGCCGGACCAGCTCGCGCCGGGCGTAGCGGCCGGGCGTGGTCTCCTCCAGCAGGTGGACGGCGTCGAGGCGGGTCAGCAGGGTGCGGGTGGCGGCGGGCGGCAGGTCGGCGAGCGCGGCGGCGGTGGCGGTGTCGATCACCGCGCCGGGGTGCAGGCCGAGCAGGGTGAACAGCCGGGCGGGGGCGGGCGGCAGAGTCCGGTAGGTGTGGTCCAGGGCGGTGGTGACACCGATCGGGCCGCGGTCGGTGCCGGCCAGGGTGGCGAGGCCGGTCTGCTCGTCGGCGAGTTCCGCGGCCAGGTCGCCCAGGGTCCAGCCGGGGCGGGCGGCCAGCCGGGCGGCGGCCAGCCGCAGGGCGAGCGGCAGGTGGTCGCAGGCCGCGGCGAGGTCGGCGGCCGCCTGCGGTTCGGCGGCGACCCGGGCCGGGCCGAGGGTCCGGGCGAGCAGTTCGGCCGCGTCCTCGGCGCCGAGCACGCCCAGCGGGAGCGGGATGCCGCCGTCGCGGACCAGCAGGTCGCGCAGCCGGCTGCGGCTGGTGACGACGACGACGGGGGTGCCGCGGGTGCCGGCGTCCCCGTCCCCGGCTCCGTTCCCGTCCGGGCCGTCCCCCGGCGGGGGCGGGTCGGGCAGCAGCGGGGCGAGCTGCTCGTACGAGCGCGCGTCGTCCAGCACGATCAGCAGCCGGCGGCCGGCCAGCAGTTCCCGGTAGCGCTGCTCCCGCTCCTCGGGCGAGGCGGGCAGGGCGCCCGCCGGCTCGCCGAGGGCGAGCAGGAACCCGGCCAGCACGTCGGCGGGTTCGCGGGGCCCGGCCGGGTCGAAGCCGCCCAGCTCGGCGTGCAGGACTCCGTCGGGGAAGTGCCCGGTGGACCGCTGCACCCAGTGCTGGACCAGGCTGGTCTTGCCGACCCCGGCCGGTCCGGTGACCAGGATCGGGTGGCCGGACCGGACGGCGGCGGCCAGGGCCTCGTCGAGCCGGGCGAATTCGGCCGACCGGCCGGTGAACCTGCGGTCCGGCGCACCACGCCTCGGAAGCCGGGCGGGTCTGGGCGGCGCGTCCCGCTCGGGGCCGTCCGCCGACCGTTCACCGGCGTGGCGCAGCTCCGGACCGGGCGGGCCGGAGAGCCGGGCCACCGCCCGGTCGTACCAGGCCGCCGCCTCGTCCCGGCGGCCGGCCTGGTCGAGGCAGCGGACCAGCCGCGCGACCAGCGTCTGCCGGGTCGGGTGGGCGACCGCCGCCTCGGCCAGCTCGCCGGCCAGCTCGCCGCCGCGGCCGGCCCCGAGCAGGCCCTCGGCGAGCCGGTCCAGGGCGCGCAGCCGCAGGTCGGTGACGTGCGGCAGGGTGCGCTCGCGCAGCAGGACGGACCCGCAGTCGACGAGGGCCGGGCCGCGGAACAGGTCCAGGGCGGCGCGCAGCAGGGGCACGGCCGGATCGTGCGGCTCGGGCTCGGTGCTCCCGGCGGGCGCGGCCGGGGCGGGCCGCAGCACGCCCGCCCGGTCGCAGAGCCCGCGGAAGTGCAGCAGGTCCACCCGGTCGGGGTCGCCGGCCAGCAGGTAGCCGGCGCCGCGGGTGCCCAGGGTGAGCCCGGGGCAGTCGAGCAGTTGGCGCAGGGCCGCGACGTGCCCCTGGAGCGCGGCGCGGGCGGTGGGGGGCGCGTCGCCGTCCCAGACCAGCTCGATCAGCTCGTCGGTGCCGACGGTCTGGTTGAGCCGGATGGCGAGGGTGCTCAGCAGCGCCCGGCGTTTGGGGGCCGAGGGTGTGACCGTCGTCCCGTCGTCCCGTCGTACGGCGACCGGCCCGAGCAGGTCGATGTGCATGCGGCCCTCTCCTCCCCTGTCGCCGATCGGATCCGCCGCCGACGACAACCTCCGGCGTCTTCCCGGCGTCGTCAGAGGATAGGCCTGGTCCGGTCACGTGCACGCGGCCGGATGGGGTCTGCTCGGATCTGGTGGATCTTGTCGGGTCGGACCCGGACCCGGCAAGATCCGCAGGGCCCGGCATCGACGTCCGTTCCGCCGGGCGCCGCCACCCGGTGGCGCCCGGGGAGTGGGCGATCTGGCGCGAACAGGACACTTCAGGGCACTACACTGCTCCACCCCGGGGCACACCCCGGACGTCAATGGGGCGGGGGGACGCCCTGCCCGTCGTGGGTGAAGTGGGGGTACTGGTGCGGATTCGGCTCCTCGGCCCGGTGGAGCTGCGGGCCGGGGCGGACGGCTTCGCCTCGCTGCCGGGGGCGCAGCGCAGGGCGATCCTGGCGCTGCTCGCGTTGCGGCTGGGCCGGGTGGTCGGGGTGGACGGCTTCTGCGAGCTGCTGTGGGGCGAGCGGCCGCCGGCCAGCGCCCGGGCCGCCCTACAGGGGCACGTGGCGGCGCTGCGCAAGGCGATCGCCGACACCCCGTTCGTGCTGCACACCCGTTCGTCCGGCTACCTGCTGGCCGGTCCGGCCGAGGAGGTGGACGCGCTGCGCTTCGAGGCGCTGACCGACCGGGCCGCCGAACAGGCCGGACTCGGCTGCGGCACGGCGGACGCGCAGGCGATCGCGCTGCTGGAGCAGGCGTTGCGGCTGTGGCGCGGCGAGGCCCTGGCCGACCTGCCCGACACCGCCGTGCGCGCGGCCGTGGTCGACCAGCTGGAGCAGGCCCGCACCGCCGCCGTGCTCAGCTGGGCCGGGCTGCGGCTGCGCCAGGGCAGCGGGGTGGCGGCGGTGCCGGCCCTGGAGCAGCACGTGCGGACCGACGGGCTGCGCGAGGAACTGGTGGCGCTGCTGATGCGCTGTCTGCACCAGGCCGGACGGCCGGCGGACGCGCTGTCCGCCTACCACCAGGCCCGGGTGCGGCTGGACCGCGAGCTGGGGATCCGGCCCGGCCCGGCGCTCCAGGCGGCGCTCGCCGAGGTGCTGTCCGGGGGCCGGGCCGAGCAGCCGGCCCCGGCCCGCTCGGCGGCCCCTCCGGCCGCGCCGCGGGTTCCCCGTCAACTCCCGCGCCGCCCGGTCGACTTCGTCGGCCGGGACAGCGAGGGCTGCTGGCTGGACGGCGAGTGCGGCCCGGACCGCGCCGGTGACGGCCTGGCCGTGGTGGTCGGACCGGCCGGGGCCGGCAAGAGCGCGCTGGTCACCGCCTGGGCGCACCGCCGCGCCCCGCACTTCCCGGACGGGCAGCTGTTCGCCGACCTGCGGGGCCTCGACCCGGCCGGCCCGGCCGACCCGGAAGCCGCCCTCGGCGGCTTCCTGCGGGCCCTCGGGGTCTCCGAGGGCGCCGTCCCCGAGGACCGGGACGACCGGGCCGCGCTCTACCGCGACCGGACCAGGGGGCGGCGCCTGCTGGTGGTCCTGGACGACGCCGCCGATGCCGACCAGGTCGCCGACCTGCTGCCGCAGGGGCCCGGCTGCGCCGCCGTGGTGACCAGCCGCGGCTCGCTGGAGGGGCTGGTGGCCGCCGACGGTGCGGCCCTGCTGCGCCTGCCCCCGCTGCCCCAGGACGACTCCCTGCGGCTGCTGGAGCGCGCGCTCGGCCCCGACCGGCTGCGGGCCGAACCGGCCGCTGCCACCGAACTGGCCGGGCTCTGCGACCACCTGCCGCTGGCGCTGCGGATCGCCGCGGCCCGGCTGGCCACCCGCCCGGACTGGACGATCGCCGAACTGGTCGCCGAACTCGCCGACGAGCAGACCAGACTGCCCGTCCTGGACGCCGACGGCGCGACCGGCGTCACCACCGAGCTCCTCCTGACGTACCGCCGCCTCTCCCCTGGCGCCGCCGAACTGCTCACCCTCCTGGCCGCCCACCCGGGCCGGGAGGTGGACACCCTGACCAGTGCGGCCGTGCTCGGCGCCGACCCGGCCACCGCCCGCCGGTCGCTCGGCGAACTCGCCGCCCACCACCTGCTCACCGGTGCGGCGCCCGGGCGCTACGGCCGCGCCGAGCTGGTCCGGCTGTTCAGCGCCGGGCTGCTCGCCGAGCAGCCCGAGCCGCGCCGACGCCTCGCCCGGGAGCGGCTGCTGGACTACTACCAGGCGGCGCTGCGGCAGGGCGGCGAGTTCATCGAGCCGGGCCAGGACGGTTTCGACACGCTCGTCCACCCCCCGCGGGCCCTGCCGCCGGCCGACGGCATCCGCGCCGCACTGGACTGGTTCCAGGCCGAGGAGCCCGCGATCCGCGCGCTGATCACCGGCACCGCCGACGACCCGGACCGGGTCTGGCGGCTGGCCCAGGCCGCCGGCCCGCTGTACTACGGCTCCAGCCGGTTCACCGACTGGCTGGGCTGCCTGCGCGCGGGCGTCCGGGAGGCCGAGCGGTGCGGCGACGAGCTGGCCGCCGCCCAGTTGCACGGCGCCCGGGCGAACGCGCTGCTCGGGCTGGAACGCCGCCAGGAGGCGGCCGAGGCCGCGCGCCGGGCGGTGGCCGCCGGCGAGGCCGCGACCGGGCCCGCGGGCCGCGCCGCGTACGCCCGCGCGCTCGCCACCCAGTCGCTGATCACCGCGATCCTGGGCAGCGCGACCGAGGCCGCCCGGCTGGCGTCCGGCTCGGCCGCGCTGGCCGTGGAGTCCGGCGACCCCCGGCCGCTGGCCGTCGCCCTGGTCCACCACAGCTGGGTGAGCCTGCTGGCCGGGGACCGGCAGGGCGCGCTGCGGCAGGCCCGGGAGGCCAGGGAGCTGCTGCCCGCCCGCCCGGTCACCTCGATCCACCTGTGGTCGATGCTGACCGAGGCGCACACCCTGCCCCCGCACGGGCGCAGCGAGACCGTCGACCTGGCCTGGCACCGGCTGCTGGCCGGCTGCGAGGAAGCGGGCCTGCTCTACCTCCAGGCCATCGCCGAACAGTCGCACGCCGCCTACCTGCTGAGCCGGGGCCGTGAACTGGAGGCCCTGGACCGGCTGCGTTCGGCGCTCGACCGCTTCCGCAGCCACGATCGACTGGCCGGGGTGCAGAGCGAGTTCACCACCAGCCTGGAGGAGTCGCTGAACTCGCGCGCGCCACACCGGCACTGACCGGCTCCCCGTGGCGGCCACCCGGTCGCCGGGTGGCCGCCACGGGGAGCCGGTCAGCGGTCAGCGGTCAGCGGTCAACGGTCAACGGTCAGCGGGAGACGGCGGCACCCGGGCGGTCGAGCGCGGCCGCCTGGCCCCGGCCGTCGGCCGGGCCGTAGCCGTGCTCCGCCGCGAGGACCGGGCGCAGCGCCCGGATCGCGTAGAAGTTGCGGGACTTGACCGTCCCCGGCGGCACCCCGAGCCGGGCCGCCGCCTCCACCACCGAGCGGTCCCGCAGGTGCAGTTCGACCAGCACCTCGCGGTGGTGCTTCTGCACCCGGCGCAGGGCCAGCGCGATGTCCCGGGCGACGACCACCTGCTCGTACGGGTCCTCGGCGAGCGGACGGTCCTCCAGCGGCTCGCCGATCACCTCCTTGGCGCGGGCGGCGGCCATCCGGTAGTGGTCGATCGCGATCCGCCGGGCCACCGTGAACAGCCAGGGGCGGCTCTGCTCGGCCCCGGCCGCCAGCGCCTCGGGGTGCTGCCAGGCGCGCAGCAGGGTCTCCTGGAGGATGTCCTCGGCCTTGCCCCGGTCGCCGCCGGTGGCGCGCAGCAGCGCGCGCAGCAGGTAACCGCCGTGCAGCCGGTGGATCTCGGCGAGCGTGTCCGGGTCGAGGGTCGGGCGGGCCGCCTTCGGCGTGCCGGGCGCGGGGGCGGATCCCGTGGTGGCCGACGGGTCCGTGCCGGCCGGCGGGCCGACGGGCGGCTGGGCGACGGACGTGGGCTGGGCGACGGGCTGCTTCGACACGCGCGGCCTCTCAGATCGGGCAAGGGCAGGGCGACACACCGACCGGACTTCCCCGGCGGCTACAAGCAGCAGACTGCCCGCAGCCGCCAAGGCCGCACCAACGATCCGCCAACGCCCCGGCCCCGCACGGCCGGGCCGCAGGCCAGGACTCCGCACGGACACCAGCCAGCCATCTCGCAGCCATCTCCCGGTCGCCCCACGGCCACCAGGCCGCCCCTCAGGCCTCGTTGAGCACGCGCACCAGTTCCTGGACCCCGTCCTCCCCCCGGTGCTCGATCAGCACCGCGACCCAGGTCGCCAGCTGCTCCCGCTCCACCGCCGACCAGGCCGGTGCCGAGGGGTGCTCGTCGACCACCAGCGCCGCCGCCAGCTCCCGCAGCCCCGGTGCGGGCTCCGGCCTCCGCCGCTCGGTCGGCAGCGCCCGCAGGGCGAGCCGCCGGGCGGCGGCGGTCACCTCCTCCGCCGTGCCCTCGGGCACCACCAGCGCGGGCGGCCCGGGCCTGCTCGGTTCCTCCTGCCGTACCAGCGCCGCGACCACCTCGCGCACGTCCGGCCCGTCCGGATCCATCGTTGTCCCTCCCCCATCCCGTCCCACGGGAGTCACGCCGGCTGCTCCTGCATGGCACTCGTTCCGCATCGAGTGCCATCCGAAGACGGTATCTACTGACAGCCGGTCCAGCAGAGGGTTTTCCGGTACGGCCGGGCAGCTGCCGCTCAGCTGCCGCCCGCACACCGGTTCGGCCGGCGACGAGGCGCCCGGCTGGGCCTCCGCGTTTCGGCAACACCGCGGCCACCGGGCGGGCGCCCACCCCGCACCACGACACCGGCCCCGCCCCAGACCGCCGTCGAGGCCGGGCCGCCGCCGGTGGCACCGGTCGCACCGGCCGGAGGACCGGCCGACGACGGCGGACCGGCCGTCGTGACGGCGCGGTTCCTGGTGGCGCGCATGAGCTCCTCCGAGCGTGACGAGGAACGCGAGGTGCGCCCTGTCCCGCTCAACGGACCTTCCACCGGGGGCGGTTCACCGATCCGCAGGGTGACGCGCGTTGAACCGGAACGGGCCCTTCGCCCGTAGTCCCGACTGAACGCACCGACGGTCCGGCCCGGCGCACCGTGAACCAGGAGATCACCCGATGGCTTTCTCCGACGGCAGCCCCGACGGAGCCGCCGCCACCCCGGAACGGCCCGACTACACACCCGCCGCCTGGCCCGAGCCCGTCCCGCTGCTCCCCCGGCAGCCCCTCGACCCACTCGGCACCGTCCTGATCCCGCCCGCCGAACGGCGGCTGTTCACCCGCACACCGGCGCCGCAGGCGCAACCGCCCGCACCGCCCGGCGACCCCACCCCCACCGCCCTGCTCGCGGTACCCACGCCGTCCCCGGCCACGGCCCCCGCCGCGCGCCAGGACCGGGCGGCCCACCCGCGCGCCCTGCGACTGCCCTTCGGCGGCGGCACGGAGGCCCGGCGCCGCCGCCTCGTGGAGCGGATCCGGACCCCGCTGCGCAGCTGCCACCGCATCGCCCTCCTGGGCAGGCCCGCCGAGGGCGTCCCGGTCACGCTCGGCGCCCTCCTGGCGCAGCACCGGCCCGACCCGGTAATCGTCCTCGACCTCGCCGACGCCTCCCGCGTCTCGCACGCCGACCGGCGGATCCTCGACCGGAGCGCGGCCGGCCGGCTCGACATCCTCGCCGTCTGCCCGGACACCCCGGGCCCCGCGTTCCGGGACGCCCTGACCGACCTCAGCGGCCGCTACCCGATGATCCTCAGCGACACCACGGCCGCTGCGGACGACGTCCAGCTCACGGCCGTCGAACTCGCCGACCAACTGGTCATCTGCGAACACGCCTCCGCCGACGGCGCCCGCAACGCCTCAGCGCTGATCGACCACCTGACCTTCCGCGGCCACGGCGACCTCGTCCGCGGCGGCACCGTCGTCTTCGTCCCCAGCCCGCCCACCGAGCGCCCCGTCGCCGACCGCCAGCTCCTCGCCCACTTCCGCACCCTCTGCCGCGACGTCGTCCTCCTCCCCGCGCACACCCCGGGCACCCCCGGCCGGCTCCGCCCCCACACCCACCTCGCCTACCTCGAACTCGCCGCCCTCGTCGGCGACGCCCTGGCCATCCGCCACACCGTCTGAGGCCGCACCCCCGCCCGGAGGACGGATGGGCGGCCTCGGGGTACGTGCGTCACGGGACGAACCAGGGGGCGCCCCCGCCCGGAGAGCGGCTACGAGCGCCGGGGCCACCGGGAGCCCGGCGGTCGAGGGCGCGGTGCCCACGCCCGAGGAGCGGCGCGACGGTGCAGCGGGAGGACGGCCGGGCCGACCTCTCACGCCTGGCCGTCCTCCGCCCTCCCCGGGCGCCAGCCGCGAGCACGGGCACGCGGCGTGACGGCGCCGGCGGCGGCAACGAGGGCGATGACGGCCAGTGCGGCCAGGGAGATCACCACGGCCTGGGTGGGGGCGGTGGAGGCGGGTGGAGCGGGGGGCATGGCGAGGGCGGCCGGTGTCGCGGCGGGGGGCGCCTGGTCGGGGACGGAGAGCTGGGTGACGGCGGCGACGGGGTCGATGGTGCCGTAGCCGACCTGCGGGTCGGGGGTGGTGACGGTGTGGTAGGCGGTGGTCTCCAGGCGCCGGATCAACTGGTCGGCGGTGAGGTCCGGGTGGCTGCCGAGGGTGAGGGCGGCGGTGGCGGCGACGAAGGCGGCGGCGAAGCTCGGCCCGGCGCCGGTGTAGTTGCCGCCGGCGGACGGGCCGGTGCCGGTGACGGCGTCGCCCGGGGCGGCGAGGTCGACCCGGCCGCCGATCGGGACGGCTCCGGCGCCCGAGGGGAGGGCGCCGCCGGGGGCGAGGTCGCGGACGGCGAGGACCTCGCCGTAGGCGGCCGGATAGGCCGGTCCGGGTTTCCCCGAGCCGGGCTGGACGTCAGGGGCCGCAGGCGCGACGATGACCGCCCCCTTGCTCCGGGCCGCCCGCACCGCCCCGGCGAGCGCGTCGTTGCCGGCCGGCAACGCCGCCCCGACCGCGATGATCCGCACTCCCCGTTCGCTCGCCGCCGTGATCCCCTGGGCGAGCAGGTCCGCCGTCGTGGCACCGCCGTCGTCGGTGACGGATACGGCGAGGATCCGGGCCCGTGGGGCGAGTCCGGCGAAGCCCGTCCCGTCGCGGCGGTCGGCGGCGATCAGGCCGGCCAGGAAGGTGCCGTGGCCGACGCAGTCACGGGCTGGGTCACCGCCTCCGGTGAGTTTGGGGGCGTAGTCGAGGCGACCGGCGAGCAGGCCGGTGCCGTCGGTCACGCCGGAGCCGAGGACGGCGACGGTGACGCCGTCACCCTGGCTGAGCGGCCAGACCCGGTCGGGGCGCAGGAAGGTCTGGGGCCAGGGCGTGAGCGACGTGCGCTTGGTGGACGGGGGCAGGCAGCCGGCCGGCTTCCCGGACGCGTCGCGCCGCAGCTGGGTGACGCCCGGGAGGCTGTCGTCGCCGGCGGGGGTGTCGGCCAGGGCCGTGCCCGCCGTCGGCAGCAGCAGTCCGACGGCGAGGAGGGCGGCCGCCGTCCTCACGCGAGGCTGCCGATCCGCCCGGCCGGGATGTCCTGGGGCAGCAGCAGGCTGAGTTCGTCCAGGTCCGCCACCTCCAGCCGGGAGAGCCGGCCGGCCTGCCGGGTGATCATCGACTCCAGCACCTGACGGGCGAAGCGCCCGTTCCCGAAGGACCGGTCACGCGGGACGGCGGCGAAGAGTTCGCCGAGCGCCGCCAGCGTCTCCGGGGTGCAGTTGTACCCGGCGGTCTCCGCCTGGAGGCGGACGATGGTGACGAGTTCGTCGTCCGCGTAGTGGTCGAAGGTGATCTCGCGGGAGAAGCGGGAGGCCAGACCGGGGTTGGAGGAGAGGAAGCCGCGCATCTCCTCCTGGTAGCCGGCCACGATCACCACGACCTCGTCGCGGTGGTCCTCCATCAGCTTCATCAGGGTGTCGACGGCCTCCTGGCCAAAGTCGCCGCCGGTGCCGTTGCGGGGCGTCAGGGTGTAGGCCTCGTCGATGAAGAGCACGCCGCCGCGGGCGCGTTCGAAGGCGTCGCGGGTGAGCTGCGCGGTGTGGCCGATGTAGCGGCCGACGAGGTCGGCGCGGGCGGTCTCGATGAGCTGACCGGCCGGCAGGACGTCGAGTTCTGCGAGGAGTTCGCCGTAGAGCCGGGCGATGGTGGTCTTGCCGGTGCCAGGCGGGCCGGAGAAGACCAGATGGTGGCTGATGGTGGCAGCGGGCAGTCCGGCCTCGACGCGGCGGCGGGTCTGCCGGGTCAGGTTGACCAGGTCCTCGACCTGTTCCTTGGCCGCGGCGAGGCCGACCATGCCGCGCAGCCGGTCGAGCAGGCCGGGCTCCTCGGGCTGGTCGGCTCCGGCGGCGGCGCGGGCGACGGCGGCGGCGGCCTGCTCGCCGACGTCGGCGGGGAGCAGCCGGCTGAGGTCGGCGTTGTCGAAGTCCTCCAGTTCGGCGAGCCGGGAGGCCTGGCGGTCGACCATCTCCTCGAAGACCTTGCGGGCGGCGCGGCCGTTGCCGAAGTCGGCGCCCTTGGGCATCCGGTCGAAGTGGACGGCGAGGGCCTCGCGGGTGCCGTCGGCGAGCTCGTAGCCGTGGCCCCCGGCGGCGTGTTCGACGATGGTGGTGAGTTCGTCGACGCTGTAGTTCTGGAACTCGACGGTGCGGCTGAACCGCGACGCGAGGCCCGGGTTGGAGGCCAGGAAGTCACGGATCTCGTTCTCGTACCCGGCGACGATCACCACCAGGTCCTCGCGGTGGTCCTCCATCAGCTTGACGATGGTGTCGATGGCCTCGCGGCCGAAGTCCGGTCCGGTCCCGCCGGAGCCGGCCGACAGGGTGTACGCCTCGTCGATGAAGAGCACGCCGCCGAGCGCCTCCATGACGACCTCGGTGGTCTTGAGCGCGGTGCCGCCGATGATCGAGGCGACGAGGTCGGCGCGGGCGACCTCGACCAGGTGGCCGCTGCGCAGCACGCCGAGTTCGGCGAGGATGGCGCCGTAGAGCCGGGCGACGGTGGTCTTGCCGGTGCCGGGCGGGCCGGCGAACACCAGGTGGCGGCTCATCGGGAGGGAGGGCAGCCCGGCCTGCTCGCGGCGCCGGGCCAGCTTGTTGAGGTTGACCAGGGTGGCGACCTGCTCCTTGACGCCCTCCAGCCCGACCAGGGTCTGCAGGACGGCCTGCGGGCCCTGCGGCCCGGGAGCGGCGGGGGCCTCCTGCGGAGTGCCGTCGGCGGACTCGCCCTCGTCCCCGGCGGCGGTCGCCGCGGCGGTGACCGTGCCGTGCGCGTCGGGCGAGCGGTTGTCCCGGCTGTCGAGGTTCTCGACGGCGAGCCGGTCGGTGGGCTCGCTCTGCCGCAGCCCGGCGCCCTGGTTCTCGGCGGTGACGCAGTCGGTGAGCCGGACGGGTTCGGCGGACTCCGAGCGCAGGCCGTCCACGGTGTTGTCGGTCAGCTGGCAGCCGGTGAGGGTGGCGCGGGCGCCGGGCAGCAGGTGGAGCCCGTGGCGGCGGTTGGCCCGCAGCCTGGTCCTGGTCGCGGTGAGTTCGCCGCCGTGTTCGACGCTCGCGCCGTCGAACGCGTTGTCGGCGGACTCGACGTCGCGCAGGGTGGCGATGCCCTCGGCGCCGATCGAGATGCCGCAGGCCTTGCTGCCGCGCACGAGGCTGCCGCCGAGGTAGGTGTTGGCGCCGTCGGCGATCCGGATGCCGTTCTTGCCCGCGTCGAGCACGGTGGCGTCCTCGATCCGGCCGCGCCCGTCCCGCACCACCTCGACGCCGTGGCCACCGGCGTCGGTGACGGTGATGCGGCGCAGCAGCGGGTTGGCGCCGTCACGGATGACGATGCCGGCGCCGGCCGCGTCGCGCACCTCCAGGCGGTCGAACTCCGCGGCGCTCTCCCCGGTGAGGTCGACGCCGTCGGTCTCGCTGTCGCGCACCACGGCCCGCACCAGGCTGGGGCTGGCCGATTCGTCGACGTGGATGCCGGCCTGCGCGGCGGCGGTGACCTCGCAGTCCTCGAAGGTGCCGCGGGCACGGCCGGCGATGTGCAGGCCGTGGCCCTGGCTGCGGACGGCGCGGCAGCGGCGCAGCAGGGGGTCCGTGCCGTTGGTGAGGACGTAGCCGTGGCCGCGCACGGCGGTGACGGTGCAGTCCTCCAGCACCACCCGCGCGGTGGAGCCGAGGAAGACGCCGACCGCGCTGTCGCGGACCTCGGTCCGCAGCAGGCGGGTGGTGCTCTGCTCCTCCAGGGCCACGGCGGGTTTGTCGGTGGCGGAGATCTCGCAGTCCTCGATGACTCCGCGCGCCTCCCCGTTGGCGCAGATGCCGTTGCCGCGCGCGTCGCGCAGGACGCAGCGCCGCACGGTGGGGTTGGCCCGTTCGCCGATCACCAGGGCGGAGGTGCCGAGGTGTTCGATGACGCTGTCCTCGATGACGCTGGCGCCGGTGGAGGTCTCGACCAGCCCGGCGCCGGCGGTGTTGACCACCCGGCAGCCGCGCATGGCCAGTTCGCCCTGCTGGCGGGTGAGGACGGCCGTCCAGGCGTTGCCGATCACCTCGCAGTCCTGTAGCGCGAGCTGGCCGCGCGGGACGTCGACGGCGGGCAGGTCGTCGTCCTGCCCCTGGATCACCAGGCCGGTCAGCTGGACGGCCTCGGCCAGGACCTGGACCACCGAGCCACGGCGCGGACTGATCCGCACACTGCCCCGGACGTCCTCGGCGGTGATGGTCACCACCTTGGTGAGCACCAGGTTCTCCTCGTACCGGCCGGGGCGTACGGAGATCACCGCGCCGCTGCGGGCTGCCTGGAGGGCCTCGCCGATCGTACGGTAGGAGCCGCGTTCCCGCTGCTCCGCGCAGACCGTCAGCACCGGGCGCGACATGCCTGGGGGTTCCCTTCGTCGTGGGGCGTTCGTTCGTGACCTGCTCGGAGGATGAGGGTCAGGTCAGGGTGTGCAGGTGACGCGCATGGCGCTGGCGGCGTGGTGGGCGTAGGTCTTGTTACCGCCGACCCAGTCCTGGCCGCGGGTGTGCAGGGTGACGGACAGCGAGCCGCGGTACTGGAAGGTGCCCTCGCCGACCCAACGGCCCTGGTTGGAGGTCTGGTTGATCTTGAAGTCGCTCGACCCGCTGCCGCTCTGCACGGTGTAGTAGGTCGGGTTCCCGCCGACCTTCTTCACGTCCCCGCTGGCCGGGATGTAGACGTCCAGGGTGCAGCTGGTGACCTTGTCCACGGTGAAGGTCCACACCACCGAGTTCTTGTCGTCCGAGCCGTCCCCGGACATCGGCACCGAGGTGTACGTCCCGTTGCAGCCGTCGCCGCTGTAGCCGCCGGAGTTGCTCCGCCAGCCGGAGTCGCCCTGGTCGAACCAGCCCTTCTGGCTGTACACGCCGCTCTTGTTGCCGCAGTACGGGCCGGTGACCACGACGGTGGGCGCGGCCTTCTGCGGGGGCGGCGGCGCGGGCTGCTGGGAAGCCGGCGGCGGCGCGGGGTTCTGCGGGGCCGGCTGCTGCGGCGCGGGGTTCTGCGGGGCGGGGTTGGCGGCGCCACCGGCCGCGCTCCCCGCCGCGCCACCTGCGGCGGCAGCGGCGGCGCCACCGGAACCGGAACCCGAGCCGGAACCCGAGCCGGAACCGCCCTGGGCGCGACCTGGAGCGGTGGTCGAACTCGCGTTTCCACCACCGGAGTTAGCGGCTCCGCCGGATCGAGCGGCAGTGCCTCCCGCGCCTCCGCTGCTTCCGGTGCCGTTCGGGGCCGAGGCCGGCTGGTCGCCCGGGGCGGGCGTGCCCGTGCCGGCGTCCGCGGCCGGGACCACCGCGTCGGGCTGACCGGGGGCAGGGGTGCCGCCGGAGCCGCTGGTACCACCGTGCTCGTCGAAGTTCGGGACGAAGCCGTTGCCGCCGTCCCCACCACTCTGCCCGTAGCCGGGCGGGGCGTCCGCCTGGGCCGGGCCGCCCTTGTGCTCGTTGCCGCCGAGCTGGGTCACCACCACGGAAGTGCCCACCAGCACCAGGCCGACGGCGACGGCCGCCGCGATCATCGGGCGGGAGACCCGGCCCGGCCGGGGGCCCTGGTCGGTGCCGGTGTCGGTGGAGGGCTCGGCGACGCTCGCGGCGGCCACCGCCTCGGGCGTCCCGGCTGCGGTGGGTGCTGCGGTGGCGGGTGCTGCGGTCGTCGTGGCCGTGGCCGGTGCGGGCACGGGCGGGACGGCGGGAGGTGCAGCCGGCTGCTCGCGCTCCGGCTGCGCGGGCAGCACCGCGGTCGCGGCGCCGGAACCCGCCTCCGCCGCTTCACCCTTCGCCGAGGCGGTTCCCTCCGAGGCGGCCGCCGCCGACGCACCCTCCGGCGGCTCGACCTCCGCCGCCAGGGCCCAGTTCACCTCCGGGAGCTGGAACCCGGCGCCCGTCCGCCCCGCCTCGCCGCGCTTCTCCTCGGCCACCATGCATCCCCTGCACTCGACGACACTCCTGTGGGGAGGTACGGACGGAGTGGCCGAACCGGTTCAGCCGCTACGAGCCGACCGTCCAGACCGGCTCCTCGTCGGAGTCCGGCGGGGTCAGGACGAAGGACACCGCCCGCTCCAGCACCGCCGCGTCCGGCGCCGCCCACGGACCGTCGCCCTGCGCGCGGACGTGAGCGAGCAGCTCCGGGTCGGGCGCCAGCCCGTACTCCTCCAGGTAGTACGTCACGGTGTCGGTCCAGATCCAGGACCCGTCGGTACGGAAGCCCATCGGGACGATGGAGCGCCGCTGCCGGTCCACCACGTCGTCCATCAGCATCGGCGTCAGCAGCACGGGCGCGCCCGCGCGCAGGTAGCCGACGAGTGCCTCGCGCTCCGCGCGCTCCTCGATCCTCGGCCGGTCCGGCCCGAAGCCCGGCCCCGTCACCGGGTCCACGGCGTCGAACACCGACGCCAACCGGAAGTCGTCCCGCATCGTCCCGCTCGTCCCGCTCATCCCGCACTCCTCCCGCCGGTTCGCCCCTACGCTTCGTCCGACGGACGGAAGGCCGCCCCGGGTTCATCGCGGTGCCGGTCCGTCGGCCGACGGCCCGACCGGCCGGGTCGGGGCCAGGGCCCACCACCGGCCGGGGAGAGCGGGAGAGGCGCCGGTGCCGCGCCTCGGACCAGGTGATCCGCGCCACGACGGCCGCCCGGCCCCCACAGGACGTCACCGTCCGGCCGCACCGCCGAGGTCCAGGAGGTAACGGGCCGGGTCGGCGGGGCGGATCCGGTCGGCGGGAGCGACGGCGTCGCGCCGGGCCAGCCAACTGCGCAGGCGGTCGGGGCGCGGGCGGACGCCGCCGATCTCGTGGAGCAGCACGCGGGCCGGACGCCCGGTCGTCTCGTCCGGCAGGTCGACGTCCACCACCTCGAACTCCGTCCCCGGGGCGAAGATCACGGTCGGCTGATCGCCCGGCTCGCCGAAGACCGAGCTGCGGCGGCCACCGACGGACCAGATGGCGAACTCCACCCCGACGTCCTCGCCGAAGTCCGCGCCCGGCGCCGCCAGGCCGCTGACCGGGGCCCGCTCGGTGACCACGGTTCCCGGGGTGTAGGCGGCCAGGTCGGCCGACTCGACCGGGCCCGCCACCAGCACGCCTCCGTAGTGGCTGGGCAGCCGCCGGAGCCCGGCCGCGAGGCAGCGCAGGTAGGGGCCGAACGGGCCCGGGGCGCCCGACCGCGCCGCGGCGCGGAGCTCGGCGCGCTCGGCGAGGACGGTCGAGTCGGTGTGGTGGAGCAGCACGGCGACCAGTTCGGGCCGCGGATCGCCCTCGTCGGCCCGGGCCCGCAGGCCGGGCAGGCGGGTCGCGACGTCCTCGGCCCGCCGGACGAAGCGCTGGTAGGCGGGCCCGAGGAGGGCGACCAGGGCCGCGCGGTCCTCGGCGGGGGTGGAGAGCTCGACCAGGTCCGACAAGGGGGCGGTCGACTGCGCCTGAGCTTGCTCGGGGACCTGCTCGGGGGCCGGCCCCGGGGCCTGCACTGGCGTGGAGCCGGCCGCGGGCTCGGGCGTCGAGTGTGCCCCGGCCTGGCCCGCCATGGTTCCCGGCGGCTCCGTGGACTCGGCGGTCTCGGCGGCCTCCGTGGACACGGCCACGGAGGGCACGGGCACGGGCTCAGGGTCGAGTGCCGGGGCAGGGGTCGGCACCTCCTCCGCTGCGGGGATGCTCTCCTCCGAAGCGGCTGCCGGCGCGGGCCCGGGGCCGGCCTCCCCGTCGGGCGGCGTCCGGTCTCCTCCCCCGGGTGCGACGCTCGCCCCCGGCTCCACGGCCGGACCGGGGCCGGCGTCCGGGGCCACCGTCGTGCCGGTGTCGCCCACCGCGGCCGCAGTCGGCCCGGGGGCGGGCTCGGGGGTGGGAGGGGAAGCGGGGCGTTCCCCGGGCTCTCCTCCGAAGACCCCCATCGTGGCCATAGGGACCGGTACGGCCACCGGATCCGTCTCGATCCCGCTCTCCGTCCCAATCCCGGCTTCGGACTCCGTCCTGGTCTCGGTCTCCGTCCCGGTCCCAGCCTCCGTCTCGATCTCGAACACCGGACCGGTCGCGGCCACCGGCTCCGGCGCCCCGGGCTCGGTCGACACCGGTAGCGGCGCCGGGTCCGCCTCCGCCGACGCTCCGAGCTCCACCGACGCGGGCTCAGGTACAGCTACGGGCCCCGCCGCAAGCGCGGGCGCCGCCTCCGGGCCGGGCGCCGCCACGGCAGCCGAAGCAGCGGCGGGTCCGACCCAGTCGAGCCCGTACAGCCGGGCGCAGAAACGCCCGACCGCCCCGGACTCGACGTCCAGCGTCCCCTCGACGGCGAGGGCGAGGCGCGCGGGCGCCGGCGGGAGCGAGCCGAGCACGGCCCCGAGGTGGTCCCAGAGTGTCTCGGGGACGGGGCGTCCCGGGGACCCGACGACCAGCGCGGGGCCGGCCGGGTCGGGCCTCCGAAGGCGGGGGCCGCGGTCCGCGGTGGCGGCCGGGCGGAGCCAGAGTCCGGCCGCGACGGCTTCCAGTTCCCAGCCGGGGAAGGCCGGGTAGCGCGCGGGCCCGGGGGCGGCGGGCAGGTCGGGCCGGCTGCGCCAGCCGACGGCCGTGACGGTGCGGTCGGTCGGGCAGGCGACCAGTTCGGTGAGGTAGGGCTCCCACCCTTCGGTGCCGTCCGCGGCGAGGTGGACGTGGCGCAGCCCGGCCGCGCCCCGTACCGGCAGGCCGACGGCCGCCCGGACCTCGCGCCCCAGCGAGGCCGCCGCGACCGCCGCGAGTTCGATGAGCTCGACCGGCGCGGCCCACGGCGCGCTCAGGGTGAGGCGCGCGTCCTCCGCGACCGTCCCGAGCAGCAGCGCGGCGGCGTTGGCGAGTTGGGCCCCGGTGGGCAGCCGCCCGGCCGGTTCGCCGAGGACGAGCAGCAGTCCGCCGTCGGTCGCGGCCGCGTGGTCCAGCGCGGCGGGCCGCGCCCGGCCCGCGATTTCGGTGACCCAGTACGCATCGCGCGTCAGCGGGGTGATGGCGGCCGCGGCGGGCCACCGCGCGCCGAGCGGTTCGGCCCGGAGCTGGGCGCCGCCCGGCGGGCAGCGCCACCAGGAGCCGTCCGGGGCCGACAGCGTTCCGTCCGGCTCGATGCTGACCATCGCGTCGGGCGCCACGATCGTCAGCCCGGAGCGGGCGGCGAGCAGTTCGGCGGGCCGCCGTCCGTCCGGCCCGATCGCGGCGAGTCCCGAGGCGGCGAGCACCAGCACGTCGGCGCCGCGCTCACCCGCCGCCCGTACGAGGTCGTCGAGCGAGGCGAGCAGGACGGGCGCGGCGTCCGCGGCGGCGGCCAGCAGCAGCAGCGCGCCGGGTTCGGCCCCGACGGGCGCGAGGGCTTCGGCCAGTCCGGCGGCCTCCGCGCCGGGCGGCGCGATGACGTAGTGCGGGCCGAGCGCCCGCAGCGTGGAGGCGGTCACCGGCCGGCCTCCGGTTCGTCCGCCACGTGCCCGGTCTGCACCTGGACGGTGCGTCGCCGGGTGATGTAGAGGCCGCGCCCGGCGGGGAACTGCCGGGGCTTGACGTTGCCGAACAGGTACCCCTCCGAGGGCGGGCAGGAGAGCAGCAGGGAGGGCGAGTTGACCTCCTGGAGCTTGCGCATCAGCGGGTCGCCGAGGGCTCGCCCGACGCCGTTGGCGCCGCGCGCGACGACCAGGTGGAGGCCGATCTCGGCGCCCTGGGAGAGGTCTTCGAGCAGGGCCGCGAAGGGGTGGGCGCCGCTGGTGGAGCCGACGAGGTCGTAGTCGTCGACGAGGATGAACAGTTCGGGCCCGGTCCACCAGTCGCGCAGCCTGAGCCGGGCGGGGGTGATGTCCGCGGGCGGGATGCGGTTCTTCATGGCGCGCGAGGCGCCGTCGACGATCTGGCGGAGCTTGTCGACGGCCACCGCGTAGCCGAGCTGGTACTCCTGGGGCACCGCGTCGAACAGGCCGCGCCGGTAGTCGACCAGCATGATCCGCGCCTCGGCGGGGGTGTAGGCGGAGGTGATGGCGTTGATCATGAGCCGCAGCAGGTTGGTCTTGCCGGATTCGCTGTCGCCGACGACCAGCAGGTGCGGGTTCTCCTCGAAGTCGTGCCACAGCGGCGAGACCTCGGTGTCCTCCAGACCGATCGGGACGCGCAGCCGGCCCTCGGGGGCGGGGAGCCCGGCGGCGTCGAGGGTGAGCGGGAGCATCCTGACCTCGGGGGCCCGTGGGCCGGTCCAGTGGGCGGCGACGGCGTCGACCAGGTCGGCCACTCCGTCGCCGAGGTCGTCGGTGTCGCCGGAGCCGTCGATCCGGGGCAGGGCGGTGAGGAAGTGCAGCTGCTCGTCGGTGAGGCCGCGGCCGGGCAGCTTGGGGACCTTGGCGGCCGCGCGCATGTTGATGACGGAGTCGACGGAGTCGCCGAGCCGCAGTTCGAAGCGGGTCTGCAACTGGTCGCGCAGGCCGCCGCTGATCTCGCCCCAGCGGGTGGTGGCGATGACCAGGTGGACGCCGTAGTTGAGGCCGCGCTGGGAGATCAGGGTGAGCGGCTGGACGAGGTCGCCGAACTCCTGGCGCAGGGTGTTCCAGCCGTCGATGACGAGGAAGACGTCGCCGTGCGGGTCGTCGGGCAGTTCCCCGGCGGCCTTGCGGCGGCGGAAGGACGCGATGGAGTCGATGCCGAGTTCGGCGAAGTACTGCTCGCGGCGGGTGATGATGCCGTTGACCTCGGCGACGGTGCGCAGCACCCGTTCGCCGTCGTGCCGGCCGGTGACGCCGCCGAGGTGCGGCAGTCCGCGCAGGGCGGAGAGCGTGCCACCGCCGAAGTCCAGGCAGTAGAACTGGACTTCGCGCGGGGTGTGGGTGAGGGCGAGGCCGGTGATCAGGGTGCGCAGCATGGTGCTCTTGCCGCTCTGCGGGGCGCCGGCGATGCCGACGTGCCCGCCGGCGCCGGCCAGGTCGGCGGTGAGCAGGTCGCGCAGTTGCTGGAAAGGGCGGTCGACGATGCCGACCGGCAGGCCGAGCGAGCCGTGGGAGCGCTCGTCCTCGGTGGTGAGGCCGCGTTCGGGGTGCGGGACGAGCGGCGGCAGCAGTTCGTCGAGGGTGGGCGGGACGTCCAGGGGCGGCAGCCAGACCCGGTGGGCGGGCGGTCCGGCGTCGCGCAGCCGGCCGGCGGCGACCTCCAGCAGCGAACCGTCGGACGCCTGCTCCTCCTCGGGCTCGGCCGCGGTCGCCGGGAGGTGACGCGGCAGCACGTAGTCGGTGCCGTAGGCGACGACCTGCCCGGCGAGGGCGGCCTGCTGGGAGGCCCGGCGCTTGGGCCGGTACGGCCCGGAGACGTAGGCGGCCTTGAACCGGGTGAGGGTGGAGATGTCGCTGCGCAGGAAGCCGTTGCCGGGCTGGGAGGGCAGCTGGTAGGCGTCGGGGACGCCGAGGACGCCGCGGCTCTCCATCGCGGAGAAGGTGCGCAGGCCGATCCGGTAGGACAGGTGGGACTCCAGCGCGCTCATCCGACCCTCGTCGAGGCGCTGGGAGGCGAGCAGCAGGTGGACGCCGAGCGAGCGGCCGAGCCGGCCGATCATCACGAAGAGTTCCATGAAGTCCCGGTGCGCGGAAAGCAGTTCGCTGAACTCGTCGACGACGACGAAGAGCGTGGGCATCGGGCGCAGCGCGGCGCCGCCGGCGCGCGCCGTCTCGTAGTCCAGCAGCGAGGCGTAGCCGGCCTCGCGCAGCAGCTCCTGGCGGCGGATGAGTTCGCCGTGCAGGGCGTCGCGCATGCGGTCGACCAGCGCGGCCTCGTCGGCCAGGTTGGTGATCACGGCGGAGGTGTGCGGCAGGCCGTCCAGGCCGAGGAAGGTCGCGCCGCCCTTGAAGTCGACCAGGACGAAGTTGAGCACCTCGGAGGAGTGGGTGACGGCGAGCGCCATCACCAGGGTGCGCAGCAGTTCGGACTTGCCGGAGCCGGTGGCGCCGATCAGCATGCCGTGCGGGCCCATGCCGCCCTGCGCGGACTCCTTCAGGTCGAGGTCGACCGGGCGGCCGTCCGGGCCGAGCCCGAGCGGGACGCGCAGCCGCTGCGCGATGCCGCGCTGGCCCCAGAGCGCCTCGACGTCCAGGGTGTTCAGGTCGGGGATGCCGAGCAGGGCGGTCAGGTCGAAGTCCGTGGCGAGCGGCTCGGCGACGTCCACGCCGTCGGCGATGCGGTAGCGGGCGAGCAGCGCGGCGAGGCGGGTCGCGGCGGGCACGGCGAGCGCGTCGGGGCGGCCGAGGTCGGTGACGACGTCCTTGCGGTTGCGGTCGGCGCCGATCATGGCGAGCCGTCCGTCGTCGATCCGCAGCCGCAGGGTGGTGCGGGCGGCGCGCCACTCCAGGCTGTCGGACAGGTCGATCAGGACGGCGTTGCGGTAGCCGGTGAGCGCGGCGCGGCTGCCGGTGTGGGCGCCGGGGCCGTCGAGCACCAGGACGGTGAAGGGCTCGTCCCGGTTGGGCACGGCGTCCGGTTCGAAGCCCGGGCGGCTGGTGAACTCCTCGCCCAGCAGCTGCTCGACCTCGCCGAGGCTGCCGGCGACCAGCCGGACCGGGCCGGCGCCGTCGGTGTCGGTCGGGTGCAGGGCGTGCGGCAGCCACTTGGCCCAGTCCCAGGAGGTGCGCCGCTCGGCGTCGGTGACGACGGCGATGCGCAGTTCGTCCGGGCCGTGCACGACGGCGAGCTGGGCGAGCACGGCGCGCACCAGGGCGCGGGCGGCCTCCGGGTCCTCGGCCCGCAGCAGCAGTTGGGCGAAGCCGCGCAGGTGGATCGCCATCGGCTGGTCGGCGACGGTGCCGTAGGCGTGGATGAAGCGGCGCAGCGCGTGCGCGCACAGCGGCTCCAGGTCCTCGACCGGCTTGGTGGCCAGCGGGGCGAGCGGGGTGGCCAGGCGCTGGGCGCCGACCGCGATCCGGACGTCGCTGAAGTCCGGGTGGGCGGCCCGCCGCTCCCACAGCCGGGTGGTGCCCACCAGTGACCACAGCTCGTCCGGGGCCGGGTGCCGCCAGGCGAGCGCCTGCCGTTGGGCGTCGACCGAACGCCGCACCTGGCGGCGCACCTGGGAGAGGTAGCGCAGGTAGTCGCGGCGCTCGCCGCGCAACTGCTGCTTGCGGTCGCTGGAGCCGCGGATCAGCTGGGTGACCAGCATGCCGACGGCGGACAGCGCCATCATCCCCATCGCGAGGTAGCTGAGCGCGCCACCGCCGCCCTCGCCGCCGCCCGGGTGCAGGAACATGAAGACCATCGACAGCGAGCCGAGCGCCATCGGGGCCATGCTGATCACGCTCGCCATGCCGCTCTGCTTCTCCGGCAGACCCGGCGGCTCCTGCAACTGGATCTCGCCGTCCGGCATCTCGGGCCCCGGGCGCCGGGGCGTCCGGGTGACCAGCACAACGCTCACTCAGGGCTCCTCACTGTGACGGGCTCCTCACTGCGACAGCCGTCCCTCTGGCTCACGGACGGCGTGGCACCCGGGGTTCAACCGCGGTTGAACGCGGCGCGCCGAGCCGCCCGTTCAACCGAGCGGAGAACACCACCGAGCCGGAGGACTGGCGTGAGCAGCAGTGTCGTCGCAGGACTGTGCCGATTGAGGTTCCACGCGCCGGAGGTGGTCTTCGAGCTGGCCGTCCCGGCCGACGTACCGCTCGGCGACCTGCTTCCCGCCATCCTCGGCCACGCGGGCCCGGACCTCGCCGAGACCGGGCTGGAGCACGGCGGCTGGGTGCTGCAACGGCTCGGCGAGGATCCGCTCGACGAGGAGCAGAGCACCGAGGCGCTGAAGCTGCACGACGGCGACGCGGTCCACCTGCGCCCGCGCCACCAGGCCCTGCCGCCGGTCCACTTCGACGACCTGGTCGACGGCGTGGCCTCCGGCATGAACGAGCGCGGCGACACCTGGCGCCCCGCCCTCACCCGCCGCCTCGCTCTCGCCGTCACCCTCACGGCCCTCGCCGCCGCCTGGGTGCTGCTCGCCCTGCCCGGCCCCGCCGGCCCGCGCCAGGCCGCCGCGGCGGCCGTCGCGGCCCTGCTGCTGCTCGGCGCCGCCAGCGCCTCCCGGGCCATGGCCGACGCCGGCGCGGGCGCCGCGCTCGGCGCCGCCGCCGTCCCGTACCTGGGCCTCGCCGCCCTGCTGCTGCCCAGCGGCCCGGGCGGGGACGACCTGCTCGGCGCCCGGGTGCTGGCGGCCGCCTCCGCCGGGGCCGGCGCGGCGGTGCTGGCCCTGGCGGCGGTGGGCGGGGCCGCCCCGCTCTTCCTCGGGGTGGTGCTGGTCGCGGTGCTCGGGGTGCTGGCGGGGGTGCTGGTGCTGGCGGGGCTGACGCTCGGCAAGCTGGTCGCCGTGGTCGCGGTGGTGGCCGTCCTGATCGGCGCCTTCGTGCCGTCGTTCGCCTTCCGGCTCTCCGGTCTGCGGCTGCCGATGCTCCCGCGCAACGCCGAGGAACTGCAGGAGAACATCGAGCCCGTCCCGGCCGCCGCCGTACTGCCGCGCGCCCTGATCGCCGATGACTACCTGATGGCCCTCTACACGGCGATCGGCGCCGTCTGCGCGGCCTGCCTGACCGTCCTCGCCTTCACCGACGGCTGGGCCGGCCCAGCCGAGGCCGCGGCACTCAGCCTGCTGCTCCTGCTGCACGGCCGGGCCGTCGGCAGCATCCGCCAGCGGCTGAGCATCCTGCTGCCCGGGGTCTACGGCGGCCTGGTGCTGGTCTCCCGGGCGGCGCACACGGCCTCGCCCGCCGAGCGGCTCGGCCTGCTGGGCGGCCTGCTGGCGGTGGCCGTCGCCCTGCTGGTCGTCGCCTGGACGGTCCCCGGCCGGCGCCTGCTCCCCTACTGGGGCCGGATCGCCGACATCCTGCACACCCTCAGCGCCCTCTCCCTGCTTCCGCTCGCCCTCCAGGCCTGCGGCGTCTACCACACCCTGCGGGGCCTCGGCGGCTGAGCCGCCAAGGCCCCCGGGGCGGGCCCCGGCCGGATCATCCGGCCGGGGCCTCGCCGTCTTCGTCCGACGGGGCCTTGTACTGCTCACGGCAGATCTGGTAGATCCTCTTCAGCTGGTCCTCGGTCAATTTCCGGACCATTTCCTTGACTTCCGGGGTCCAGAAACCCTTCCGCATTTGTTTGATGGTCTTCTCGTCCACCCCGGGGTTGGCCTGCCTCGTCAAGTACTCGGCGAGAGCCTCCTCCAGCCCCTCCCTGATCGCCTTGAAAGCGGCGTTGCTGACCTTCTTGTCGATGGTTCCGGTGTAGTCCTCCGCCAGGACCTTCCAGTGGTTGTCGGCTATCCAGGTGACTCCGAGCGCCTTGAGTCCGTTGGCGCCGAACTCCGGCACGGCAGTCGCGCAGACCTTGGCGGCCGCCGACTCGATCTCGTGCGCCATGTCCTCCGCCAGAGCCAGCTGCCCCTCCACCTGCTCCCACGCGTCAGGAGCGAGGCGCTCCTTGAATTCGTTGAATTCACGCAGGTAGGGCAGGGTCTGCTTCGCCAGTTCGAAGCCGGTCATCTCCTCGACGGCCTTCATCTGATCCAGGCCCACGCGCACGGGATCCGCCAGGTGCGGGTGGGACTCGTGCCCGACTTCCATGGGCCTCTCGTGACGGCCCAGATAGAATTCGATCGCACTTCGAATCACCTTCGGATCGCCCCCCAGGAACTTTCCGGGGAACGCGCCTTCGAGCATCCGGTCATTCGCCCTCGCCTCGGTGATGAATGCCCGGCCGTAGTTCCGCCCCATGGCTTCCTCGAACTTCAGTCCGCGCGTCCATCCCTTGGACTGCTTGAGGTTCGGCAGCCCGTCGCCCTCGTTGCGGTGCGGGCTGATGTCGATCGAGACGATCTTGATTCCGGCGAAGGAGAGCTCGTCCATCACGCCGCTGCGCATGCCGACCGCTCCGACCACCTCGTACGTGTCGGAGAGGTACTTGAGGAGCGCGAGCTCCTTGCGGCGGTTCCCGACCGACGGCCAGTTCCAGTACTCCCGCAGGGCCGGCCCCTCCCAGACGGCGGGCTCCTCGCCCATCGGAACGATCGTGTGACCGTCCCCGAGCGCCGCCTTGGCCTGCTCGATGATCTGCACCACGCCCTCCGTACCGGTGTCGAGGGCCGGTGCGTTGGCGCCGGCCCGGCCGCTGTGACCGCTGCCCCGGTACACCACGAGCACGTACTTCTTCCCCTCCTCGAAGCCCCCGAAGTCCGGATTCGCCAGGTCCCGCCGGAAGGCCTCGCCCTCTTCCGGGGTGTAGTGCCCGTAGCCACGGGCGAACTCCGTCACCCGGGCGTCCTGGAACGTCACCTCGCCCGTCGGATCCTGATAGTTCGCGGTGCGCTTCTCGACCATGCCCACGGCCCGTGTCAGCTCCTGCACCTGCACCTGCACCTGCTCCTTGGTCTCCGCGTTCCTCGTCGCGGACGGCACGGCACTGTTGACCAGTTTCAGATGGTCGGCGACGAGCGGCCGCTTGAGGTAGGCGGCGAGATCCTCCGACGCGTCGGTCTCGTTGCGACCGAACTTGCTCGGCAGTTGCGTCTCGGTCGTGTACACCACCGTGCGCCCCGACCGGATCAGGTCGTCATGCAGATTGATGATCTGTTCGACCTGGCCCTTGGTGGCTTCGGTGACGTTCCAGATCACCAGGCCGCGGTCCGGATAGGCGACCAGGGCGGCGCGCATGTGGTACATGTCGCCGGAGTTCTCCGCCCTGATGGTGTAAGTCGTCTTCGGAAGCAGCTTCAGACCGTCCGCCGATACGTGGTCACCGGACGCCGTCACCCACAGGTGGGTGTCGGGCGTGATCGACGGGGGAACGACCGCGCTGGCGGACTGTTCCACGTTCTCCTGTGCTTCCTTGAGCTCCCAGCGCAGGCCGCCTCCCTCCTCCTCGGTGTTCCCGCGGACGGTCCACACCTCGGCGAAGCCGCCCGGTCGGGTGACGGCCACCGTGGCCACGGTGGCGGAATCACGCAGCCGCAGCTCCAGCGCGGTGCGGGCCGCTTCTCCGGTGCCGTAGTCGTACGCCAGCCGTTCCAGCCTCCTCGACCCGGGTGCGCCGCCGCCGTCCGTCGGGCCGTACACCTCCCCCTCGATCCGGTTCCGCTTCGGCGGTTGGAGCAGTTCCAAGGCGCGGGTGCGCTGAACCGACCACTCGGCCGGGGGCCTCGGCGCGGCCGGGGTCTCCGCCACCGGCAGGGGCACCGTCACGTGGAAGGTCATCAGGACCGAGTAGACGGAATCGCCGTCGCTGCTCGAAGATCCGGCGGCGGTCTGGTCCTCATCGCCCGCATGCCCGGCGACGACCTGATCCTCATCGCCCAGATGTCCGACGCCGACCTGATCCTCATCGCCCAGATGTCCGACGCCGACCTGGCCCACGTCGCCCAGGACGACCGGCACCGGCTGGTCCGGGTCGATGGGGTCGTGCTCGGTGGCCTGGGGGACGGGCTCCTCGTCCGGGCGCAGGAGTTCCTGGCCGTGTGCGGTGGACTGGACGGTGCCGTGCTCGGTGACCGCCAGGTGGTACCAGTCGCCGGCCCCCTCGACCCTCGGGAGGCCGTTCCCCGTGTAGCCGACGCGCGCGGCGACGACCATGCGGGGCTGGTCCCCGCCGGTGAGGTGGACCAGGCCCCCGGCGGCGAAGGCCTCGGGGCGGCCGAGGCGCTCCAGCGCCGGGCTGAGGGGCAGGTTGTTGGCCTCGGCGAAGGCCCGGCGGGCCGCGAGCGCCTCGTGGAGGGCGAGCAGGGTCCTGTCGGCGTAGGAGGCCTGGCGCTCGGCGCTTCCCTCGGGGCCGGGAGGGCGGTAACCGGAGTTGCAGGAGAGGAAGCGCAGCGGCTCGCCTTGCCACTGGCCGCCTTCGGCCAGCCGCAGCAGCGCGCCCGCCATCTCCTCCGGGCTCAGCTCCCTGCCGAGCCAGGTCGGCGCCCCGTCGTGCTGGAGGGTGTGGTAGGCGAGGGTGAAGTACCGGGGATCCGCCGGGAGGTGGCTCAGCGCCTCCAGGACAGCCTGCGCGGCGGGGGTGCCCCGCTCGTTCAGGTCGGCGAGGTAGTGCACCCCGTTGGCGGGGCCGGGCAGGGGCGTGGCGAGCGTCTCGGCGACGGCGTCGGCGGTGGAGCCGCGGCTGATCGTCTGCCCCTCGGGGTGCAGGACCGAGTACAGCACCCGGTGGTTGCTCACCGACTGGACGACGGTGGTCTCGCTGATCGGGATCTCCATCTCGATCGGGACGAGGCCCTGCACGGTCTCGGTCCGGTCGCCGTCCCGGAAGGTCAGCTGGACCTCGGCCTGGCCGACGTAGCGGGCGGCCGGGGTGGGGATCTTGGCGTTGGCCACGGTCTTCCCGGAGGAGCCCGCGGACGGCCCCTCACGCCACCGGTGGCCGCCCCCACCGACGACGCCGGTGGTGAACTCGGCGGCGCCCTTGGCGCCGAACTTGGCGCCGAGCTGGCCCTGGACGTTCCACCGCCGCCAGTCGAGACGGGTGTGCCGCCCGCCGCTGGTGGAGTCGTTGGCCGGGCTGAAGGCGGCCACCCGGTTGTCGCTGTGGTACTCCAACTGGACGATCGAGATGGTGGCGCTGATGCCGGCGTCGTCGACGAACAGGCGCTTGCCGGCCGACGGGGTCTCGATGGTCCGGCCGTCCTGCACCACCGCGTCGCGGCGCGGGGCGTTCGGGTGCTCCTCCGACGGCGGCAGGATCTCCCGGCCCCGGGCGACCGACCCGAACAGGGCGGACAACTGCGCGTGGCTGTGGGTGTTCCGGGCGACGGACTCCAGCCAGGACCACGTCCCCTCGCGGAAGAAGCGCTCACCGAACACGGTCAGCAGGTCCCGCACGCCGGAGGTGTCGTCGAGCCAGCGCACGACGCCGGTCTCGTGCACCCCGTGGGTGAACACCGATTCCGGCGGCCGCCGGACGACCTGCGTCGCGGACGGCACGGCCGGGGGGATCGGGGGCAACTGCCGGTCGGGATCGTCCGGGCGCGGCGGCCGGACGGGCTCGCCCCGGCCGGACTCCAGCAGCACGTCGGCGTGGATCCGCGTCTCGACGACCGTCCGCCGGTACAGGCCGACGCGGGCGAGGCGGTCCCCGGTCCTGACCAGCTCCCGGTTGAGGGCCTGGAACTTGGACGGGGCGGCGCTGCCGCCGGCGTCCTGCCGCTCCCTGTCCTGCCGTCGGAACATCTGCTCCCGTGCCTCGCGGCTGGGGCGGATCTTGTGCGGGGAGGCCAGGCTCACCGCCGGCTTGCGCTCGAACTCGACCTTCAGCACCACGTCCGCGCGGTAGGACCGGCCGTCCGTCACCTTGCTCTTGACGGCCGTCCCGCTGGCGGTGCTGGCACTGCCGTGCTCCAGCCGGTCGACGCCCCACGCTCCGGTGACGCTGCCGCCGCCGACGAACGCCGCCCCCGTGGCCAGCACGTCGGTGGTGGCCAGCAGGCTGCCGGTGATCGCGGTGCCCTGGCCGCCGCCGGTGTTGGTCCCGCCGTCGGCGCTGGTGAGCGAGGTCTGGGCGCCGTGGCCGATGTTGAACTCGACCACCGGTGCCGGACCGGTCGGGGTCAGTTCCCGTACCTCGGCGGTGATCCACGCCCGGCTGCGGCCGTGCTTCACCACGATGGGGTGGCCGGCCATCACCGACTTGAGGTCGGTGTGCAGCCGGTCGAAGTCCAGCTCGGCGAGCAGCTTCCGCTGCATGCCGGGCCAGTCCTTGCCCAGGAAGCCCGCGGCCCTGCGGCCCAGATCCTGGACGACCTCGTGGACCGTCCCCTCCCGGCCCAGCCCCCGGTAGACGGCGGTGACGACGTCGGAGGAGCCGAGCCGGTGGCTCGGCAGTTGCCGCACGGGCGCGGCCGGATCAATGGTGCGGTGCGGCGCGGCCACCACGGCCGACACCGGAACGGTCAGGTCGTCAAGCCTCGCCGACCGCTTCGACGGCTCGAACGAGACGGTGAACTCGGCGGTGGAGTCGGACAGTCGGGCCAACTCCGTGGCCTTGGCCCGGCTGTTGGTGCCGCCGGTGCGGTCGATCGAGAGCCCCTTGACGAAGTCCCGGGTGTGCGAGGCCTCCCCGGCGAGGTCGACGTGCGGGACGGAACCCCCGAGCTTGAGCCGGAACCGGAACCGGGTGCGCAGGTCGGAGGTGGTGCCGGTGGTGGTGCGCTGCTGGCTGCCGACCTCGAACTCGAAGCCGGTGACCAGCGTCTCCCTCGGCCGGGGGTTGATCAGCTCGGCCGCCACCACGACCGTTCCCTTCCACCCGTCGAGGTCGACCGGGATCCGGATCCGCTCGCCCCGGCTCAGCCGGGACAGCGCGGCCTTGAGGCCGTACGGGTCGACCGCCCTGGCGAGCCGCGCCAGGACGCGCTCGGGCACCGGGTGGCCGGACTGCCGTTCGAGCGTCTCCCTGATCTGCCTCAGCACGGCGGTGTCGCCCCTGCCGAGGCTCAGCACCACGTCGGACTGGCCGAGCCGGGTGACCGTCCGCTGCGTGGCCACCTGCTCCGCGACCTCCTGGTGCGGGGCCGAGGGAGCCGTGAAGCCGTTCCGGTCGTGCTCGCCGACCTGGCGCAGCGCCGTGTGCACCTGCTCCAGGCTCAGTTCGGCGGAGAGCGGGACCGACCCGCGATGCTCCCCGTTGACCGTCACGTCCAGGGTGATCTCCGTCCGGAACAGCTCCTGCGCACTGCCGTACTTGCCGTTCGCGTAGCTCTTGCTGGACTCCCCGCCGCGCCACCCGTCGCGGACCCGCGACTCCACGGAGGCCGTGACGTTGCCCTGCATGGTGTCCTTGAAGGGCTTGCCCGCGGCGTCCAGCACCTCCCGGGTGTGCACCGGACCCTTGCCGCCGCCCTGGCCCTGCACGGTCTTCGTGTCGGAGCGCAGGTGACGCGACGAGTCGAAGGTGCTGCTCTCGCGGATCGGGTTGAGCTCGGCGTTGCTCTGGGGCCGCACGTGGTCGATCCGGGTGACCCGGGCCGTGACGGAGACGTGCATCTTCTCCAACGGGCCGAGGGTGACCTCGGGACCGCGCAGTTCGGATCCGCGCGACATCCCGACCAGGTGGGCGCTGACGGCGGCGTGCGAGTAGGCCTGCAGGATGTCCTCGCGCACCGCCGACCAGCCCTGCTCGCCGCCGAACACCTCCCGGCCGATCCGGTCGAGTTCGGCGTGCAGCGGGGCGACGCTGCGCAGGTCCCGGACGGTGGCGGTGTCGGGCAGCCCCTGCCAGAACTCGTCCCGGGGGGCCAGGACTTCGTCTCCCACCGCGTGGGCGTGCTCGGGGGGTGTGAGCTGCTGGGCGGCGGTGAACACGGGCGGCTGCGTGCCGGGCACGACCTCCTCGACCGGGGTGACGAGGGTCGCCTCGGCCTGGTCGATCACCACCCGGAAGCCCAGATCGACGTGGGCGTCCTGGTCGGCGGGCTGGGCCAGCCTGCTCCGCCAGCCGAAGGTGACGGTCAGGTCGGCCGCCCCCTCGAAGAGCACCGCCGGGTTCTTGACCTTGGTGCCGAGCCCCAGGTCGTCACCGGAGCCGTGGAGCTCGACGTCGTCCCGGCCGGCCCGGCCGCCCAGCCCGCCCCCGGCACCGCCGTTCTTGGCGATCCAGTTGCCGACCGAGGACGGCAGCGTCTGCCAGTCCTTGCTGCCGGTCTTCTGCTCGACGTGCGAACGGGTCGTCGCGGTGGCGATGTTGAACTCGGTGCTCGGCAGGGTGTGGACCTGCTGCATCCGGGAGACGGTCCCGCCGCCGATGGTGATCACCGCGGCGGGCCCGGTCAGGCTGTCGTCGACGATGGTCAGCTTCTGGCCGGACATCACCCCCTTCAGCTCCTGGTGCAGGGTGCCGAGGTCGAGTTCCTCCAGCAGCCTGCGCTTGAGGGCGGGCCAGCGCCCTTCGAAGTACTGCTCGGCCTGGCCCTCGAAGCCCGCCACGAACGTGGCCAGGGCCGCCGCGCCGTGCCCGGCCGGCGCGACGGGCTGGTTCACCGGGGCGAGCTCGATGTCGCCCGCGGCGTTCGGCACGGGCGCCGGCGGGCGGGCGGTCGTCCAGACGTCGGTCACGATGTGCGAGCCGGCCAGCCGCAGGTTCTCGGCGGTCTCCCGCGGCACCGTGTAGTGGGCCTGGGGCACCTGCGGCGCGTTCGCGGTCTCCCGCACCGGCACGGCGACCCGCCCGGTGAAACCGAGGTCGATCGGCTGCGGCACCTTCCACGGCCCCGGTGCGCCCTGGAGGCGGGCGTCCAGGAACTCCACCCGCACGTTGAACGGCGTGTCGAACAGCGCCGCCGGCTCGACGGTCTTACCCCGGGCCAGTGTCCTGCTGGCCTCGGCGGTGGCACTGCCGTGCAGCCAGCCGTGCTGATAGCCGAGCGTCTCGGTGAGATCCCCCGAGCTGCCGAACTTCGCCTTGAACTGCACACCGAGGTTGGCCTGCGTCAACCCGTCGGAGGTGACGCCGATCATGCTCTGCTGCTCCGAGCCGTACTCGAACTCGAAGCCGGACACCGTCTCGACGTACGTGCCGTCCCCCGCGCCACCCGTGATCCGGACCGTGCCGGACCACTGGCCCGCCTGGAAGTCCACCTCCCGGACATCGCCCCGGGACAGCGCGGACACCGTCGGCCGCAGCACCTCGCCGCCGAACAGGCTGTTCGCCAGCGTCCGCGCGGCATCCCGGTCCCCGTGCAGCGCCTCGGCGAACCGGTCGGTGAGCTGGTTCAGAATCCGCACGTCGTCGTGGTTCAGAGCGACCAGGACGTCGTACGCGGCCAACCCGCGCTCGCCGACACGGGACGGCGGTAGCGGGGCGGGCGGCGGCGGAGGCTGCACCTCTTGCTGCTGTTGTTGCTCCAGCTGCTGTTGCTGTTGCTGTTGATCCTGCTGCTGCTGCGAGCTCTGCGTGACCTCATGGGAGTTCGCCACCGTCAGCGACTCTTCGGTGATCCCCTCAGTGATCCCCTCAGTGATCCCCTCAGTGGTCTCCTCGGTGGTCTCCTCGGTGTGCGAGGAGGTCTGCTGGAGCGCAGCCCCCTCATCGTCCGTGGTCAGCGGCAGGCCGCTCTCTTCGGCGACCACCGATTCCTGCGTGGTGGACTCGTCGTGGGAGACGGTGTGGTCGACGGCCTGCTCTACCGACTCGGTCTCGGAGACGACGTGGGAGGTGTCCTGCGACACGACCGCCGTCTCCTCGGGCACGACGATGTGCTGTTCCTCGCCCCTTCCGTCCATGAACTCCCGGAAGCCCTGGAACATCTCCTCTACGCGCTGCTCCTCGGCCCTCCCGTCCATGAACTCCCGGAGACCCTCGAACATCTCCTCTACGCGCTGCTCCTCGGCCCTCCCGTCCATGAACTCCCGGAGACCCTCGAACATCTCCTCCTCGGCCCGGGCGCGGCTGACCTGGTTCGAGGGCCGCGCCTGGACGGACTGCGGGTCGGTGCCGTAAAGGTGCTCCAGCAGCGGCAGCAGTTCGGGCTCGTTCTCACGGACCCAGTCGACACCGTTGTTGCGAGGCTTCCCGGTCTGCGGATCGTTCCCGTGATTCGTCCCGAGATACGTGTTGCTCAGCTGAGCGAAGAACTCATGTACATCCGCCGACGAGTAGTTGCCGACCAACTCCCCCGCAGCATTGCGCCGCGATCCATCGGGCCAGACCGTCACGGACTCCTCACCGAACAGATCGGCCAGACCGTCGGCGAGACGCTTGCCCCGGTACACCTCCTCGACCAGCGCCCTCTGCTCACGACTCAGCCCGAACTCCAGGACCGCGTGCGCAAGTTCATGAGTCGCCGAGGAATACCCCTCCGGCTGCGTAGTGTGCGGCCCCACCGACGTCCGCTCACCGAGCAGGTTCTCCTCGGGGATCGCCACCACAAGCTCGTCGTTCGCCCCCCGCAACTGGTCAACACTGCGCCCGTTGCCCGCCTCACCGCCGGCCACCAGCCCGCGAAGCTTCTCGAAACCCGCCACCCCGGTCAACGGCACATCACGCGGCACCACCACCACGCGCACACCAGCCGCCACCAGCCTGGCCGCGACCTCCTTGTCCTGCAACATCCGCGCGACCTGCAACTCAGCCTCACGCCGCGAAGCAACCGGCTGATGCACACGGGGGTCCACGTCGATCACCAACCGCGCCGCCGCCTGCGCGAAGTCCTCCGCCGACAACTCCGACCGCAGACTCGCCACAAAAGCGGTATCGGCCGCGAGCTCCCGCCGGGCCTCCGGACCGAGGTGCTCCAACGCCTGCACCCGCTCATGCAACGGCCCCGGCACCGGCATACCACCACCGTGCTCCACCGCCAGCGGATTCACCACCACCGACTCCTCCGACACCCCCGAAGGCGCCGGCCGAAGCCTCTTCTCCGCCGAATCCTCCGGCTCCGAGTCACTGTTGTGCTCAAGCGGCCGCTTCGGAGCCCCATCGCCCTCCTGGGTGCTGGCGGCAGCCGGTACCCCTTCCGGAGCGGGGACAGGGCTCAGCGGGGAGTAGTGACTGTCGGAGAGGAACAGGGAGACGTCCCTGTTGCCCTCGGGGGCACCGGGTACCGGCGCCAAGGAGTGCCAGTTGACCCCGTCGAAGATGTGCAGCCGCACCCCCAGAGCCGAGGCGACGATCGACGGGATCAGATCACCGTTCGACCCGGCCCACCACCCCCTCGTCTTGACCATCCAGCCGAGATCATCGGGCTTCGCCCCGTGCGTCTGCGCGAATGCGGTGACCAGCTCCATGTTGTGGCCGATCCACCTGGAGACGCGGTTGCGCAGCATCGCCGCGTTCTGAGGGCTGACGGCCGTGCCCATAACGTGGTTGACGGAGTGGTAGAGACAGTCCCCGTCGCGGGGCACCTCGTGGATCTGGTAGCCCATCTCGTACAGGTACGCGCCGTCGTGGAGGCTGCGGTGGTACGACTGCAGTTCGGGCAACAGGGGCAGCCCCTCCTCGGCCATCCTCCGGTACACCTGCCACGGGGGGTTGTCGGCGTACCGCGGCCCGTCGGCGAAGACCTCGTCGAACTTGCCCAGGTAATCCTCCACCGCCCGTCCGCCGCCCGAGGCCGTCACGACCTCCTGGCGCAGCTTGCCGTACCGGTTCCGCAGGTGCTGGACGCGGTTGGCGGCGAACTGCCCGGCGTCGAGCGGCCGGTCACCCGAAAGCCCCAGCTGCTCCCGGATCTTGGCCACAGCGTCGTACCCGAAACCGCGTTCCTGGCCGTAGACGTCGACGGGCTTGCGCCACCGGAGGATGTCGCCCCTCAGGTGGAAACCGTGGTTGGGCTTGGCCTGCGGCTGGTTGCCCTTGCCGCCCCCACCCGACTGCTTCTTCTCCTTGCCCTTACCGCCCGCCCCCGACTGCTTGGAGGCGCCGTGCTTCTCGTCGTACGGGATGGTGTACCGACCGGACGCGGTGGGCGGGGTCGGGATCACCACCCGCTCGTAGCCCGGCGCCTTGCCTCCGAATCCAGTCTCCCCCACGTCGTTTGCGTGCCACTTCTCCATCCGCTCCCGTCCGCTGGAGCCCTTCTCCTCCAGGTACGCGACCTTGTGGCCGAGCAGTGCGGCGGCTTCCAGGTTGCCGGAACGGGCCCCGAGGTGGTTCATGTCGTACTGGCGATTCAGGAAGTCGTACAGCCTCAACTGGCCGGTCCTGAGGTTCTCCGTCCAGACGGACGGGTCCGATCCACCGTCCTTCCAGAAGCCGGTGACGTGGTGGATGGTGTCGATCCCGAGCTCCTCGCGCATCTCCGCGACCAGCTCGTTCCACTTGTTCTGCCGAGAAGGATGGGGGTCACCGGTGATGAGCACCATGCCCTGCTCACGGGCGACCTCCCGCAGGATCTGCCGCACGCCTTGGAAACTGGTGTCGTGCTCCATCCGGCCGCCCAGGTCGGCCCACTGCGTGGCCTTGCCGGTGAAACGGGACCAGAGCACCAAGACCTTCGAACCCCGGGCAGGCAGCGTGATCCCACGGCCCGTCAGCCAGTCGGCGATCCGCTGATCGTGCGCAGGAGTCATCTTCCAGGCGTCGCGGACGGTCTGGCGCAGTTCGTCCGAGAACACCTTGGCGACCTTGTCAGTACCGAACGTGACGCTCTTGACCACCGCCTCCTGGTCCTGCTCGGAAAGCACCTCCCAGTCCTCGGCCACGATGCGGCGGGCCTCCGCGTCCATCACCTCGTAGAGGCGGCCCGTCTCCATGGTCGGCACCTCCACGGTGTGGATGCGATCCCCGTCGATCCCGATGGAGCGGTAGAAGGCCTCGATCTCCAGGGACTTGTCCTTGGGGTTGACGGCGTGGCCCTCCGCCGTGCGCGGCCCCCGCGCGATCAGGACGTGCAGGTTCGAATCGTTCAGCAGCGCCACCGAGATACCGAACTGGTCACCGGAGGAGTAACCCGGCTGCTTGACCAACCGCCGGTGCTCCGGCGGCAGGTTGTCCTCGTGGATGTTCGCCCTCGGAGCGACGTCCAACGGGCCGCCCTCGTGCGAACCGGTCCCGTGCGGGGCCGAAACCGGGTCCACCCAGACATGCTCACGGTCATGCGGCGACGCCAACTCCCGCGCCTCATCCCAGGTCCGACCATGCGTGGGAGCCGGGTCGAGGTGCCCCACCACGGACGAGATCAGCTGCAAGTGCCGCTCCCGCAGACCACCCTGCCCCAGACCACCCGGCGCCGGAGCCCGGTGATCACCCAGCAGACTCCCCTCGACCGCAGGACGATGAGACAGACCCGAAGCCCGGTACTCGTCCCGCAGACCGATCTGGTGGCCCAACTCGTGCGCGTAGTCGATCGGATCCGCGTCCAGCCACCAGGACCTCTGATCCATCTCCCGGCCCCGCGAAACCAGGTCCACCGTCAGATGCGCCCGCTCACCCAGCCTGGCAGGCAACACCGTCACATGCATCCGGTCACCATTGGCCAACCGGTAACCAGGCGCGTTGAGATACTCCTCCACACCCTGAACGACCTTGTCCCACACCAGAGCCGTGTTGTGACCCCGACCACCCTCGACGAAATCGATCCGCACCGTCAGATCCGTCACCGGACCCTCATGATCGAACCGACGCGCCTCGAACGACGACTGCACCACGAAACGCGGCGTCCGATCCACCACCATCCGCGGCGCCGACACCGGCGACTCCACGGACTCATGGACAACCACCGATTCCTGCGGCATGGACTCCTCGTGGGAGACGGTGTGCCGCTCCTCTCCGGTCGCTTCCATGAACTCACGGAAGCCCTCGTACATCTCCTCCTCGGCCCGGGCCCGGCTGACCTGATTCGAGGGCCGCGCCTGGACGGACTGCGGGTCGGTGCCGTAAAGGTGCTCCAGCAGCGGCAGCAGCTCCGGCTCGTTCTCACGGACCCAGTCGACACCGTTATTGCGAGGCTTCCCGGTCTGCGGATCGTTCCCGTGATTCGTCCCGAGATACGTGTTGCTCAACTGAGCGAAGAACTCATGCACATCCGCCGACGAATAGTTGCCGACCAACTCACCCGCAGCATTGCGCCGCGATCCATCGGGCCAGACCGTCACGGACTCCTCACCGAACAGATCGGCCAGACCGTCGGCGAGACGCTTGCCCCGGTACACCTCCTCGACCAGCGCCCTCTGCTCACGACTCAGCCCGAACTCCAGGACCGCGTGCGCAAGTTCATGAGTCGCCGAGGAATACCCCTCCGGCTGCGTAGTGTGCGGCCCCACCGACGTCCGCTCACCGAGCAGGTTCTCCTCAGGGATCGCCACCACAAGCTCGTCGTTCGCCCCCCGCAACTGCTCGACGCCGCGCCCGTTGCCCGCCTCACCGCCGGCCACCAGCCCGCGAAGCTTCTCGAAACCCGCAACACCGGTCAACGGCACATCACGCGGCACCACCACCACGCGCACACCAGCCGCCACCAGCCTGGCCGCGACCTCCTTGTCCTGCAACATCCGCGCGACCTGCAACTCAGCCTCACGCCGCGAAGCAACCGGCTGATGCACACGGGGATCGACGTCGATCACCAACCGCGCCGCCGCCTGCGCGAAGTCCTCCGTCGACAACTCCGACCGCAGACTCGCCACGAACACCGTGTCCGCCGCGAGCTCCCGCCGGGCCTCCGGACCGAGGTGCTCCAACGCCTGCACCCGCTCATGCAACGGCCCCGGCACCGGCATACCACCACCGTGCTCCACCGCCAGCGGATTCACCATGACGGAACCCTCCGACACCCCCGAAGGCGCCGGCCGAAGCCTCTTCTCCGCCGAATCCTCCGGCTCCGAGTCACTGTTGTGGTCGAGTTGCCGCTTCTGCCCACCCTCGTCCACCGGAACGGTGACGGGGGCCGGCTCGGAAACCAGCAAGGAGTAGTGGCTCTCGGAGAGGAACAGGCGGACCTCTCCATTGGTCGCGGGGGCACCGGCTATCGGCACCACGGGGTGCCAGTTGACCCCGTCGAAGATGTTCAACCGCACCCCCAATACCGAGGCGACGATCGACGGGATCAGGTCCCCGTTGGACCCCGCCCACCACCCCTGGGACTGGGCCATCCAGCGAAGGTCCCCGAAGGTCGACCCGTGCTCGGTCGCGAATGCGGTGACCAGCTCCCGGTTCTGGTTGATCCATTCGGTGACGTGGGCGCGCATCTGCAACGCGTCAGCGAACCAGTACAGCTGCTGGTTGACGGAGTTGTAGAGACAGTCCCCGTCACGGGGCACGTCTTGGATCCGGTAGCCCTCGGCGGCCACGAGCGCATTGTTATGGGACGCGCGGTGGTACGACCAAAGTCCGGGCAGCTTGGGCAACCCGTTGGTGACCATCCATTGGTACATCTGCTCGGGGGAGGCGTTGGCGAACTCCGGCTTGTCCTTGAAGAAGTAGTCGAGCTCGCCGATGTAGCCCTCCACCCACGGTTCGCTGCCCGAAGACCTCAGGAACTCCTGGCGCAGCTTCTCGTACCGGTTCCGCAGGTGCTGGACGCGGTTGGCGGCGAACTGCCCGGCGTCGAGCGGCCGGTCACCCGGAAGCCCCAGCTCCGCGCGGATCTTGCGCAGCGCCTCGTAGTCGAAGCCGCGTTCCCCGGCGTAGACCTCCACGGGCTTGCGCCACAGGGCGGTCTCGCCCCGCGGCTGGTGACCGCGGTCGACCGTGCCCGACGGCTGAATCTCGTTCTTTCCCGCCGGCGCGTTGCCCATGCCCCGCTCACCCGCCGGCAGGAAGGAGCCGTGTTTCGCGTCGAACTGGGTGGTGTACTTGCCGGACGCGGTGGGCGGGAAGTCGATCGTCACGCGCTCGTAGCCTGGCGCCTTGCCTCCGAGTGCGGCCCTGCCGGTGCTGTAGTCCAGGTGCCACCGCTCCATCCGCGCCCGTCCGCTGGAGCCCACCTCCTCCAGGTACGTGACGTCGTGGCCGAGCAGCGCGGCGGCTTCCAGGTTGCCGGAGCGGGCCCCGAGGTGGTTCATGTCGTACCGGCGGTTCAGGAAGTCGTACAGCCTCAGCTGCCCGGTCCTGAGGTTCTCCGTCCAGACGGAGGGGTCCGATCCGCCGTCCCTCCAGAAGCCGGTGATGTGGTGGATGGTGTCGATCCCGAGCTCCTCGCGCATCTCCGCGACCAGTTCGTCCCACTTGGTGTTCCGGGAGGGGTGGGGGTCACCGGTGATGATCACCATGCCGTGTTCGCGGGCGAACTCTCGCAGGATCTGCCGCGCCCCCTGGAAACTCGTGTCGTGCTCCATCCGGCTGCTCAAGTCGTCCCACCGGGTTGCCTTGCCGGTGAAACGGGACCACAGCACCAGAACCTTCGAGCCCTCGGCGGGCAGCGTGATCCCACGACTCGTCAGCCAGTCGGCGATCTGCTGGTCGCGCACGGAGGTCATCCTCCAGGCTTCGCGGACCCTCTCCCGCAGTTCGTCCGAGAAATCCTTGGAGACCTTCAAGGAGGCGAACGTGACATCCCTGACCATCGCCTCGTAGTCCGTCTTCGAGACGGCGCCCCAGCCTTCCGCCATCTGCCCGGCCCTGCCGTCCAGCACCTCGAAGAGTCTGCCCTTGTTCATGCTCGGCACGTCCACCATGTGGATGCGGTCCGCGGGGATCCCGATGGAGCGGTAGAAGGCCTCGATCTCCCGGGACTTGTCCTTGGGGTCGACGGCGCGACCGTCCGCCGTCTGCGGCCCGCGCGCGATCATGACGTGCAGGTTCGCGTCGTTGAGCAGAGCGACCGAGATGCCGAACTGGTCACCGGACGCGTAGCCGGGCTGCTTGATGACCCGCCGACTGCCCGGCGGCAGGTGGTCGTCACCGAGCACCCTCGGTGCGACGTCGAGCGGGCCGCCCTCGTGCGAGCCGGTCCCGTGCGGGGCCGAGACCGGGTCCACCCAGACGTGCTCACGGTCATGCGGCGACGCCAACTCCCGCGCCTCATCCCAGGTCCGACCGTGCGACCCTCCGCCGGTCGGCACATCGAGGTGCCCCACGACCGACGAGATCAGCTGAAGATGCCGCTCCCGCAGACCACCCTGCCGCAAACCATCCGCCGCCGGAGCCCGATGGTCACCCAGCAGGCTGCCCTCGACCGCCGGACGGTGCGGAAGATCCACCGTCCGGTACTCGTCCCGCAGGCCGATCTGGTGGCCCAACTCGTGCGCGTAGTCAATCGGATCGGCGTCCAGCCACCAGGACTTCTGGTCCATCTCCCGGCCCCGCGAGACCAGGTCCACCGTCAGATGCGCCTGCTCACCCAGCCTGGCAGGCAACACCGTCACATGCATCCGGTCGCCATTGGCCAACCGGTAACCGGGCGCGTTGAGATACTCCTCCACACCCTGAACGACCTTGTCCCACACCAGAGCGGTGTTGTGCCCCCGACCACCCTCGACGAAGTCGATCCGCACCGTCAGATCAGTGACCGGACCCTCGTGATCGAACCGACGCGCCTCGAACGAGGAATGCACGACGAAACGGGGCGTCCGATCCAGCACCATCCGCGGCGCCGGAACGAGCGGCTCCACGGACTCGTGGACGACCACCGTCTGGTCGGGCTCGTGGACGACCGCCTCGTCGTCGGGCCGGGGCCGCATCGTGAGATCGGACGGGGCCTCGGTGCGCGGCGGCGGTGCGGGCTGCTCCTCGGTCCGGTCGGTCCGGGTGGTGGCGCCGGTCAGCGCCGTCTCGATGGACTCGGGGAGGTCGTCCTGCCGGGGGCGTTCGTGCGAATCCGTGCGGTCACCCGAGCCCTCCGGGGTGTCGGGGCGAGCGGTCGTCCGGATCAGCGCGAGCTGCTCCTCGGCGGCCGCGGCCTCCTCCTCCCGGCGGCGGGCGAAGGCGTCCTCGTGGCCGCGTTCGTGGGCGCGCCAGCCGGCCGCGTCCAGGTGGGCGAGCTTCCACAGTTCGCGGTACCGCTCGAAGAACTCGTCGCCGTACTCGCGCTTGAGGAAGGCGATCACGTCGTCGGTGAGGACGTGCGGCGCCGCCCGGTCCTCGAACCCCGCCGCGGCGTCGCGCAGGGCGGGCGCGGCCTCGGCCTCGAAGGCGGCGTGCTCGGCCAGCTCCTCGGTGAGTTCCCGGTGCCGTCCCTCCCACTCCTCCTGCCGGACCTTCAGGTCCTCGGGCTTGCCGAACACCTCGTCGAAGGCCGAGGCGATCCGGCCGCTGTGCCCCTCCTTCAGGCGGCCGATGCCGTGCCCGGTGAGGCCGCCGTGCTCCTGGGCGGCCTTCTCGGCGGCCTCCTCGGCGGCGCGGCGGGCCGCGAGGCGGGCGGCCTGGTGGGTGAGCCGGTCGTGGACGGCGCCGGTGCCGGTGAGCTCGTCGAGCTCCCGCCCGAACGCCTCGGTGTCCTCGGTGTTCCGGTTGAGGTGGTCGGCGACCAGCCGGTCGACGTCCCGGGCCAGTTCGCGGGTGACGGTGCCACGGGCCTGCTGGACGTCGTGCTCGGTCGCCCCGAAGGCGGTGGCCCGGTCCTTGCGTTCGGCGCCGGCGTCCGTGTTCCAGGATTCGGTCGCCTTCTCCGCCTCCGTGGCGGCGCGCCGGATCGCCGCCTCGCGGACCGCCTGGACGGCGAACTCGTGCGGCAGGCCCTGGGCGCGGCCGGCCAGCGCCAGGCCGAAGAGGTCCGCGGCCTGGGTACGCTCGCGGCGCGGTCCGGCGGCCGTGTCGACGGGGCCGGCGACCTCCTCGAAGTCGGTGCCGAGGCGGTCCCGCAGCTGTTCCCTGATCAGGGTCACGCTGTCGGGTGACAGCTCGGGGCGCTCCGTCACCCCGGCGGCGGCGAGCAGCTCCCGGTCGGCCGGGGAGAGGCGGTCGTACCAGTCGGCGGTGGCCCGCTCGACCAGGTGCTCCGCCTGGGCGAGCGCGGTCTCGTGGTCGGCGCGGAAGTCGAGCTCGCCGCGCAGGTGCTCGGTGAGCCGGTTCAGGGCGTGCTGGGCCTGCGCGTTGCCCGCGCCGGTGAGGTCCTCCGGGCGGGCGTAGATCCGGGCCACCTCGGCCTCGGCCCGGGCGCTGAAGCCGCCCCGCGCCTCGCTGCGGATCAGGTCCCGGGTCATCGCCGGGAGGTCGGCGTGCGAAACCGTGACGGGGCCGTCGCCGAGGGTGCGCGGCGGGGCGCTCCACTCGGTCACCGTCCGGTCGAAGCGCTCCATCGCCACCCGGACGGCCGCCTCGCGGACCGCGGCGAGGTGGGTGAGGCCGTCGAGGCCGTCGAGGATCTGCTCGCGGTCCTGCGGCCGGGCCGTCAGCTCCTGGTACATCAGGTCCTTGGCGCGCTTCCACACCGCCGTGGGCAGGCCCGGCGGCGCGTCGTCGGGGAAGCGGACGGGCCCCTCGGTGAAGGACTCGCGGAGCAGTTCCTCGGCCTGCGCGTCATGGACGTGGCCGCTGCCGTCCGGGTCCTGGCGCAGCTTGTCGGCCGCCTCGGCGAGCTTGGCGTCGTAGGCGTCCTGGAGGTCCCGCTGGGCCTGGCGCCACTGCTCCTCGCGCCGGCCGTCCTCGTCGGCGCGGACGTGTTCGGGCGCGTCGGTGTAGTGGTAGGCCGGTGGCGGTTCCTGTCCTGGGGCCGGCTGTCCGTGCTCCTGCGCGGATTTCGCCGCGTCGCCGAAGACCGCGGCCTCCGCCATGTCCGTGTGCTTGGGCCCCGACGTGTAGTGCTCGGGCAGCGGCGAGGGGTACGAGCGCACCAGCGGCTCGCCGGCCTCGACGCGCGCCCGGCCTTCCTCGGACGCGGGGTTGACGTACTCGTACCAGTTCCCGCCGCCCTCGACGACCGGCTTGCCGTCCCGGCCGAAGCCGACCTTCGCGGCGACCACGACGTGGCCCGTACCGGGGCCCTCCTTCATCGCGGTCGGGGAGTCGAACCCCGGCACCACCCAGACCGGGCCGTCGGCCGCCACCGCCTTGACGTCGGCGAGCTTCGGGTCCGCCCAGACGTGCTCCATCACCTCCTGGACGTACCGGGAGTTGAGCGGCCCGTTCAGGTCGCAGGCGACGAACTCGATCGTGCGCCGGTCCCCGCCGAGGTGCCCGGTCTGGGCGAGCCCGCGCACGACGGAGGCCAGCTTCTCCACCGACAGCTCGCGGCCGTTGTGCATCGGCATCCCGTGCTCGTTGGTGTGGATCACCAGGGCGAAGCGGGACGGGTCGAGGGGCAGGCGCTCCAGGGCCTTCAACGTCTCCTGGGACGGCCTGTCACCGAGCACCCAGCCGGGCTGCCGCTCCGGGCCGGCGGACGGCAGGTGGTGGCCGTGCTCCTTCGGGGCGTTGGACTCGTCGACCTCCAGGTACTGCAGTTCCTCGTTGCGGGCGTGGGTGTTCTGGTTCTCGTGGGTGTTCTGGTTCTCGTGGGCGCTCTGCTGCTCGGGGGTCTTCTGGTTCTCGTGGGAGTTCTGGCTCCCCCGGGGGTTCTGCTGCTCGGGGGTCTTCGGGTTCTCCCGGGGGTTCTCGTTCTCCCGGGGGTTCTCGTTGTCGCGGGTGTTCTCGTTCCCCCGGGGGTTCTGCTGCTCCCGGGGGTTCGGCTGCTCGTGCCCGCCGGTCACCGGGACGTGGGCGGGGGCGGGGACGTTGGATTCGGACGTCGTGGCGGGCGCGGGCACCGTCTCGTGCGCCGGGGGTTGCTGCGTCGACTTCTGCCCCTGCTCGTGCGAGCCGCCGCCGGACGTCGGTACCTTGGCCGGCGGCTCGGGCTTGTTCGACGTCTCCTCGGGGGCCTTGGCCTCCGTCTTGGTCGGAGCGTCCTTGGTCTGCCGCTCCCCCGTCGTGGACGGCTGCGACTTGGAGCCGTCGGAACTGGTGGGCAAGTCCTTCGGCTGGGTGGCGTGCTCAAAGTTCCCCTCCGCCGCCAGCCGCGCCTCGCGGGCCTTGGGCCCCTCCGGCCGGGGGATCAGCAGCGAGGTCGGGTGCCCCATCAGCGTGGACGCGATGGCCAGCAGGGTTCGCGGGTGTCCCAGGCCGTAGTACTTGTCGTCGCTGCTGTTCCTGGACTCCTCGTCCCACGCGCGGATCTTGTCCTGGAAGCGGAGCCGGGCCGGGCCGGTGAGGGTGTGCCCGGCGTGGCCGATCGCGCCCATGGCGACGCCGGCGAAGAAGGTCTCGGCGGTGACCGAGAACGAGCCGTCGCCGAAGATCGAGTTGTAGGTGCCCTCGGTCAGGATGTTCTGGACGCCGCCCTTGAGGTAGCCGCCGATGCCCTCGCCGAACTTGTAGAGCATCTGCAGTCCGGTCTGCGGCCGCAGACCGTCCATCAGGTGGAGCGTCCGGTCCGCGAGGTCCTTGACGGCCTGGTGCTCGCCGCCCTTGCCGGCGTCCTTGACCGCCGCGTCCAGGAGCTTGCGGACGGTCCCGAGGTCCACGGCGTAGCGGGCGCCGCTGCCGGCGATCGTCTCGGCGACCTTCCGCCCGGCCTCGTTCGCCAGGTCCTTGGAGATGCCCAGGCTCCCGAGCTGCTCCTCGAAGGACTTGCCCATCTCCTGGGTGAACTTCTCGACGTTGGACAGCTTCTTCTCGGCGGCCTTGACCGCGTCCTCCGCCGCGTCCTTGCCTGCGGTCTTGGCCGCACCCTCCACGGCGTCCTTGGCCGTGGTCTTGGCCGCACCCTCCGCCGCGCCCTTGGCCGCGTCCTTGCCTGCGGTCTTGGCCGCCCCCTCCGCCGCGTCCTTGGCCGCACCCTTGGCCGTCGTCTTCGTCGCACCCTCCACGGCGTCCTTCGCCGTGGTCTTGGCCGCGCCCTCCGCCGCACCCTTGGCCGTGGTCTTCGTCGCACCCTCGACCGCGTCCTTGGCCGTGGTCTTGGCCGCACCCTCCGCCGCGCCCTTGAGGCCGTCCTTCACCCCGGTCTTGCCGAGGCCCGCCAGCCCGCCCTCGCCGGTCTTCTTGAGGGTGTTGAGCCCCGCGTTCTCCAGCGAGCGGCCCGCGCCCTTGGCGAGGTCTGCCGCGGTCTTCAGCTCGGCGCCGGCCAGGTTCTTGAGGTTGTTCTGCAGCTCCTTGCCGATGCCGCCGCCGAACATCTTCCCGAAGAGCTTGCCGAAGCCGAAGGTGAACAGTTCCAGCGGGCCGGTGAGCAGGCCGTTGATCGCGCCGAACTCGATCGCCTGGAGGAAGGTGTCCTTCTCCCAGTGGTCCTTGTGGCCCTGGCCGATCTGGATGCCCTGGATGATCCCGTCCATGATCATGGAGGTGGTGATGTTCAGGAACTCGTGCAGGGCGATCTGCTTGAACAGCCAGATGAAGACCTGCTTGACCAGCTCCCTGGTCGCCACCTCGGCGGCGAAGATGGTGGCCAGCGAAGCCCCGAAGGTGAGCGGGATGTTGGCGATGGCCCAGGCGATCTGCGCGGCCAGCTGGACCAGCTGGGCGATGATCATCCACTTGGCGTACTCGACCTGGTTGGCGGTCTTGTGGGCGTAGTCGCCGAGTTCCTTCGCCGAATCCCCGGAGGCCGTCACGTAGTCGGTGCCGCCGTCGGCGCCGATCAGCTGCCCCATCTGCTGGACGAACCGGTCGGCCGCCTCGCCCTCGAACTCCTCCTTGACGTAGTTCACCAACTCCAGCAGGTAGGAGCGGAGTTCGGGGACCTTCTTGTAGATCTCCAGGTAGTCGTCACCGGCCGTGCGCAGCCGGTCCTCGTTGGCCTCGGGCCACTTCATGCCGGTCACGAACCCGAACAGCTTGGCCAGGGCCGGGGGAAGCATGATCGACACGGGGGCGTACTCCTGGCGTTCGTCGAGGGTTGGGCGAAGCGGGCCGGACCGAGAACCTGACGAATCGTCAGTTCTGGTTCTTGGCTTCCTCGTCGGCGTTCTTCAGCATCTCGGAGGTCTTCTGACCCTTGGTTCCGGCGCCCTCGACCTGGTCGCGCACCTTCTTGAACAGGTCGTCGAGATCGGCGGTCGGCCCGTCCACGTTCTTGTGGTACTCCTTGCCGATGTCGTCGTTGCCCGCCGAGCTCTTGTTGAACTCGTTGATCTCGTCGGTCCACCGGCGGACTTCCTCGATGGTGTCCGAGAGCGGGCCGAACTTGGCGAACTTGTCCTTCAGGTCCGCCATCGCGGTCAGCTGGGGCTTAGCCACGGAACTCCTCCTGCCGGTCGCGCTTGCGGCGGTCCGCCGCGGCGGCCTCGTCGGCGTAGCCGGGCCGCATGTCCCGCAGCGGCGCGAAGAGGTCGTCGAGTTCGGTCCCGCCGGTCATCGAGGCCCGCAGGGCCTCGCCCAGGCCGCTGAACGCGCCCATGGTCTCCGCGACCCGCTCGCCGATGTCGGCCCGCGCGGTGTTCAGCACGTCGGCCAGGACCTGCCCCAGCTGGGCCGGTGCCATCGACCGGTACGCGGTGGTGTGGAAGACCAGGGACACCACCTGCCCCTGCGCCCCGACCGTCGCGGTGACCATCCGGTCCTTGGACGTCACCGAGGCGGTGGCCGCCTGCAACTCCTTGGCGGCCACCGCCATCTTGGCCTGCTGCTCCTCCAGAGCGGCCATGGCCTGTTCGATCTGCTCGGCGTACGACAACGCCTTCACCCGCACTTCCGTCTCGTCCCGAATCCCGATGACGCGTCCCGGGCCTACGGGGGTGAGGCCCGGGACGCGCCGGCTCGTGGGGTCGTACGGTTCTCTCTACGGATGGGCGGGGTCCTGCGGTTCGACCGCCGACGCGAATCGCCCGGTCAGCGGCCGATGACGCCCGTCACGGCGCCCGAGTCGGTGCCCCAGACCTCCTCGTCCTCGGCCAGCCAGGTGGTGCGCTGCCGTTCCTTCTCCCCCTGACCGCCCGCGCCCGCGCCGGCACCGGCGCCCATAGGCGGCATCATGGGGCCGCCGCCACCGGTGGTGGAGACCCCCCGGCCCATCAGCTGGGCCTCCTCGCCGGCCAGCCCGGCCGCTGACGCCCGCTCGGCCGCCATGGTGCGGGAGGCCATGGCCTCCTCGGCGGCCGTCGCCCCCTTGTCGATGCCCAGGGCGGAGGCCAGGCGGTCGCTGACGCCGATGCGCGGCGGCCCCTGAGCGGCGATGCCGCCCATGGTCTTGGGGCCGGAGCCCTGGCCGCTGAAGGGCTCGCCGAACAGGTCGGTGCCGCTCTTGAGGGAGCTCGAACCGCCGGAACCGCCGAAGGAGATTCCGCCGCCGCCGAGCGAGCTCGGCAGGCCGGTCCAGCTGCTGCCGCTGCCGCCGCTGCCACCTCCCCCACCGAGGACGAGCCCGCCGCCCCGCCCGGAGAGCGCGTGCTCCTCGTCGGACAGCAGCTGCTCGAACTGCGAGACGGGCCGACCGCTCGCGGTGCGGACGGTGCCGTCCGCGTCGATCTTGTCGTCCTTGCGGAGCACCACCGGGTTGCCGTTGGAGTCCTTCAGCAGGTTGCCCTCGGGGGTGGTGACCGTGCCGTCGTCGTTGATCTTCGAGCCCGGCGGCACCTTGAACGGCGTATTGGACGTCGACCCGCCCGAACCGCCCGAACCGCCCGAGCCGCCCGACCCCGTGGTCGGCTGGCCCACGACGGTGCCCACCGGCACGTGCCGGGGCTTGCCGTCGGGGCCGAGCAGCGGCTTGCCGTCGGGGCCGATGAGTTCGCCCTTGCCGTTGACCGTCGTCCCCGGCGGGACGTACATCGGCTTGCCGTCCTTGTCGAGGACCGGCTTGCCGTTCTTGTCGAGCAGCGGCGCCTGGCCGTTGCCTCCGCCGATCCCCCCGATGCCACCGATGCCGCCGATGCCACCGGTCCCGGTGCCGCCGCCCTTGCCACCGCCCCCGCCGCCGATCCCGCCGGGCTTCGGCGGCGGGGGCGGCGCGATGCCCGGCGGCGGAGCACCGGCGCCGCCCTTCGGCGGGCCCTTGGTGTCGTCCTTCGGGCCGTCAGGACCGCCGGGCCCCTTGTCGGGGCCGTCCTTCGGGGGGTCCACCTTGTCCGGCGCCAGGTCCATGCCCGGGGCCGCGAACGACATCAGGACCCTGGCCGCGGCCTCGTAGGCGGTCGCCAGGGCGGTCCCGGCGTCGGTGGCCGCCTTGTCGAGCACCCTGACGACCTCGTCCGTCCACTGCTTGGTCGCCGCGTTGTTCAGGACCGTGGCGAAGGCGGCGACCGACGCGGTTCCGGTGGAACCGCTCGTCATGGTCGTAGAGCCGCCGGTGACCGTGGCCTCATACGAATCCCCTGAGGCGTCGTTCGTCGGGTAGCGGGTCGCCGTCAGCTTCTGGACTTCCTGCGTGAACGCGTAGTGGATGCACAGGTCCGGCCAGGCGTACGTGGCGTGCTTGTCCGGGTCGTCGTTCTTCTTGTACGCCCACGAGCCCGTGGGGTCCGTCAAGGCGCTGTACCCGCGCCAGGGGTTGTACCCGTTGTTGTACATGTCCTGCTGGACCTTGACCAGCGCATCGCCTGCCGCCTTCAGCTTGTCGGCGATGCTGCTGCCCGCGGCCGGCGCGGGGGCGTCGTCCTTGAACGCGTCGAGGTCGCCGCTGAGTCGGTAGTGCAGCGTCTTGAACTCGTTCTGCAGCCCGACCAGGACCTCCTTGAACCGGCCGGCCGCACTGCCCTGGAAATCGCTGCCCGCGCCGTCCACGGACTCGGCCCACTGGTGGATCTTCGCCCGGTTGTCCGCGAAGAACGTGTCCACCAGGGCGAGGATCCGCGCCGCCTCGGTCAGCGTCTTGTAGTTCGTGTTGTCGTTACCCGGGCCCCCCTGGAAGATGGCCCCGCCGAGGATCTCTCCGGGGTCGGTATGGAACAGGTGCAGCACGCTCCCCGTCTTACCGGAGGGCTTGTCGTCGAAGAAGGGCCAGTTGTAGGTCACACCCAGGATCGTGGTGAACGCGGTGGTGGCGTTGCCGTCACCGTAGTCCCACTCCGCCCACATGTCGTAGCCGGCGTTGTGGGTGGACAGGCCGTCCTTCTTCTTGCGCAGGTTGTTGTTGTACCGGGAGTCCGTCACCAGCTCCTGCCCGGTGATCCACGGCTGCCCCGTGACGTCCCCCCGCTTCACGATGGCGCTGTGGTCCGACCCCGCGAACGCCTCCAGCATCTGTTCCCAGGTGTACGTGACCTTGGGCGGCTCTGTCTTGGGCGGCTCGTCCGCCATGGTTTCCTCCGAACGCGGTGACACGGGTCAGGACATCGGTGTGCCGTCGGATCGGGCGGCCCCACAACCGTCCGATCCGACGACGGCCCTCACTTGGGCGGGGCGGGAGCTCCGGTGACTCCGCCGAGAACGTCCTTGAGGACGTCCATCATCTGGGCCTCCGTCAGGGCTTCACCGTCTCCGAGGTGAAGCTTCTCCCGCGCCTTGATCAGGTCGAGCACGATCTTGTCGACGTCGCCCCGGATGGCCTCGATCGATTCGCCCACGCTCTTGGAGAAGGCGTCGAAGTTGGCCTTCAAGGCCTTCGTCGCGGGGAACGATTCCCGCCCCGGCTTCAGGGCCGGCACCTCGCTCCAGGACGTCTTCTGGCCGTTGACGTCCTGCTCGAAGGCGTTCAGGTCCTTCACGAAGGTCTCAAGACCCTCGACCGTCACCTTGATCGTCGATTCACCCATGGTCGCGTGCCCCCGCCCGGACTAGAACTGCTTGCCGGCGTTGTAGTCCGATTCGATCATGATGTCGTGCATCTTGGTGAGCGTGCCCGCCGCGCCCTCGATGTCCTCGTCCATCTTCGACTCGTTGGCCGCGACGACCCGGGAGAGCTCCTCGAAGGCGGTGGCGGCGACACCCTGGAAGTGCCCGCCGTCGATCACGCCCCTCAGCTTGCCCATGAGCTCGTCCAGGTTGCTGCGCATCAGGTTGCCGGCCTGCCGGAGCTCGGCCGCCGACTGCTCGACCGTCTCGTGGTGGAGCTGGATGTTTCCGAAGTCCATCGGTTCGCTTTCCCTAGTCTTCCTGCTCTTCCGACGCGCCCTCAGGCGCCCTGGAGCCCGTTGTAGATGCCGTCCGCGGCGTGTGCCCGGGCGTCGTCCTCGGCCTGGGTGAGGATCTGGTTGGCGCCCTGGGTGGACTGGACGAAGTGCTCGAAGGCACCGATGACCTGCTGGTAGCGCTGCATCCAGTCGTCGACCCTCGACTGGAACATGCTGCTCGCCCCGGAGATGTAGCCGGCGGCGAGCTCCTCCTTGATCCGCTCGACCGTGCGGCCGGCGGTCACCATGTTCTCGATCTGCTGCTCCAGGCTCGAAAGAACCTGGCGGATCGCCTCGTCTTCCTTCGTCAACATGGACGGTGTGCCCACGGCATGCTCCCTTCCCTGCACGAGCGGGGGCGCGACTGCGACCCCGCACACGTTCCTGACCGACTCAACGGGCCCGCGAGACCGGGTGGTTCAGCTGCACGGGGCCGAACCGGGCGCGGCGGCCGCGGCGGCGGCCGTCGAGGCGGCCGTCGGCGTGGCGGCGGCCCCGTCGGCCACCGCCGCCGGGTCGAGGAGCGGCCCGGCGGGGAGCAGCCCGACCACCGGGGCGGGCACCGAGACCGGCGTGGCGCCCCCGTAGCCGAGCTGTTTGGCGACGGCCGTCGAGGGCAACGGATACCGCACCCCGGCCTCGGTGACCAGGTACTCGGTGCTGCCCGTGCCCGCGCCGGAGACCGCCTTGACCAGGGCCCCGCGCCCGGGCCGGACGGAGATCCGGTCGGCCACCGCGCAGGTGCCGCCCGCCGCACCCGACGGGACCGTCGGCGGGCGGCCGGTGTCCGCCGCGGCCGCGTCCAGGAGGGTGATCGCGGTGACCGGGGAGCCGGCGCCGGTGTGCAGGTCGGCGCAGACCCCCTCGCCGTGCAGCGGGGTGACCAGGGTCGGCGGCGTCTCGGGCAGTCCCGTGGCCGGAGCCCCGCCCGGCGCGGTGTGGGCGGCCAGGTCGACCGGGCCGATCAGCGCGGGCGCCGGGGCGTTGTTCGCGTACGCCTCCTTCTGGGTGCGCGGATCGCCGCGCAGCAGCTCGTACAGGGTCGTGGTGAGCGGGACCAGGCCGTCCTTGGTGAGCAGGTAGTGCGCACCGCCGGCGACGTCGAAGAGCTGGCCGATGCGGGTCGGCTTCCCGGAGAGCACCGGGCCGTCGCCGCCGCGCCCGGGGACGGCGGGGGAGGCGAGATCCGGTCCGGCGGGCAGCGCGTTCAGCACCCCGGCCGGGACGGGGAAGGGCGTCGCTCCGCCGTAGCCGAGTGCCTGCAGGGCCTGGTTGGCGGTGTCGACGCGCAGTCGCTGGCCCTGCCAGAGCAGGTGCACCGTCCCGTCCGGGAGGGAGACCAGCACGGCCTGACCAGGGGTCAGCGCCTTGCCCTCCTTGACCGGGTCCATCAGCAGGCCCAGCCGGGGCGCGGGGGCGCCGGTCGGGCCGGGCTGGACGGTCCCGCACACCAGCCAGGTGCCGCCCGCGAGTTCGGCGGCCGGCGGCAGCCCGTCGGGGGCGCCGACGATCCCGACCGGAGCGCCGCGCGGCACGTCCGCGAGCGACGCCCGGCCGACCTGGGCGACCGCCATCTGGTCGCCGGCCACCAGCCGGGCGCTGGTGTCGTTCAGCACCGGGTGCAGCTGCCCGCCCACGAACAGGTAGCGGGCGCCCGTCTCCTCCACCACCACGAGCGTGCCGGGCTTGGTCCAGCCGGCGTCGCCGCCGGGCTTGATGACCCCGTACACCACGACCCCGAGCCCGATCAGGACGGCCACGGCCAGTCCGGTCGTGGTGCCCCGGGTGGTCCGCCCGGTGGGGGTGTCCGGCGCGTCGGGCTCGGCCCGCAGCATGCCGGAGGCCAGCCTGCTCATCACGAACAGGTGCGCCTGCACCTGGTCGCGTCGGGACTGCATCCAGTTCCTCCCCGGTGTCCGGGCGCGCCGCTTCCGCGCCCCCACCCCGGTGCTACGGCCCGGAGGGGCGCGAGAGTTCACCGGGCTTCGTCGACCGCGGTTCTCCGTGGCTCGGCGTCAAGTCAAGTTGTCTGTACAGCTCCGGGCCCCTTGGCGGCCATCGGATCGTCATCGAACTCCCCGGCCCCGGTCACCTCGGTCACTTAGAAACATGACTGGTCCGGGTCGAACCGATGGTCCGGCGCCCGTCAGCAAGGAGCCCCACCCGATGAGTCCGATGCCCGAACTGTCGCGCCGCAGCCTGCTCGGCGGCGCGGCGGCGGCCGCCGTGCTGTCCGCCCTCCCGATCAGCGTCCAGGAGGCGCTCGCCGCGCCGGCCAAGCCCGGACGGCTGGCGGACATCCAGCACGTCGTGGTGCTGATGCAGGAGAACCGCGCGTTCGACCACTACTTCGGCACCCTGGCGGGCGTCCGCGGCTTCGGCGACCGGACGGCGGTGCGCGGGATCAACGGGCGCTCGGTGTTCCACCAGCCCGACCCGGGCCGCAAAGAGGGCCACCTGCTGCCCTTCCCGATGAACGCCGCGCACACCAGCGCCTACCAGCAGGGCGCGCCCGCCTTCGGCTTCGTGGACTCCATGAAGGCCTGGAACGACGGCCTCGCCGACGGCTCGGTCACCCGCCGCTCCGGCGGCTGGCTCGGCCAGGGCTACTACGAGAGCGCCGACATGCCCTTCTACCACGCGCTCGCCTCGGTGTTCACCACCTGCGACGCCTACTACGCGTCCGTCCAGTGCAACACCAACACCAACCGCGACCACCTGATGACCGGGACCAGCGGCGGCACCGTACGGGACACCCCGGTGACCGACAACACCGAGATCCCCGGCGGCTACGAGTGGACCACCTACGCCGAGCGCCTGGAGCGGGCCGGCGTCAGCTGGAAGACCTACCAGGCGCTGGACAACTTCGACGACAACGCGCTCGCCTGGTTCGCCCCCTTCGTCAAGGCCAAGCCCGGCGAGCCGCTGTACGAGCGCGGCATGCGGGCCGTCGGCGACCCGGCGAAGAAGAACGACCCGTTCGCGATGGGCGACGCCCTGGTCGACGCCTTCGCCGCCGACGTCCAGGCCGACCAGCTGCCGCAGGTGTCCTGGATCGTCGCCCCGGCCGCGCTCTCCGAGCACGCCAACTACGCGCCGCCGAACGGCGAGCACCTCACCGCCCGGCTGCTCGCCGCCCTGGCGGCGAAGCCCGAGGTGTGGCAGAAGACCGTCTTCATCCTCAACTACGACGAGCACGGCGGCTTCTTCGACCACCAGCTGCCGCCCGTCCCGCCGCTGGCCACCGGGCGCGGCAAGTCGACCGTGCCGGTGGACGGCGAGGTCGTCGTCCGCGTCGGCAAGGGCTCCGCCACCTACCACCGGGTCGTCGGTCAGGACGGCAAGTACCGGGTCAAGGCCGCGGACGGCTCGCTCACCTGGTCCGACACCCTGCCGGCCGGCGAGACCCTGGTCTCCGGCCCGTACCCGATGGGTCTGGGCGTGCGGGTGCCGATGGTCGTGGTCTCGCCGTGGACCCGCGGCGGGGTCGTCGACTCCACCGTCTACGACCACACTTCGGTGCTGCGCTTCCTGGAGCAGCGCTTCGGCGTCCAGGAGCCCAACATCAGCCCGTGGCGGCGCACCGTCTGCGGCGACCTCACCAACGTCTTCGACTTCTCCGGCCGCAACCCGGTCTGGCCGCAGCTGCCCGACACCAGCGGCAACCGGCAGAAGGTGGTCGACACCGGCAAGCTCCCCGCCCCCACCGTGCCCAGCCCGCAGGCCTTCCCGCAGCAGCAGCGCGGCACCCGCTCGGCCCGCCCGGCGCCCTACGACCTGCTGGTCAAGCCCCGGCTGAAGGGCGGCGAGCTCACCCTCGACCTGGTCAACCAGGGCCGCCAGGGCGCGGTGTTCGCCGTCTACCCGGCACCGGGCGGCGCGCCCCGGCACTACACCGTCGGCGCGAAGAGCCGGCTCTCCGACGTCTGGACGGTCGGCCCGGAGGGCTACGACCTGCGCGTCCACGGCCCCAACGGCGCGCTGTGGCACCTGCGCGGCGATGCCGCCGCCACGTACGAGGTGTCGCTGTCGGAGGAGCGCGACGGCAAGGTCCTCGAAGTCGACGTGATCAACCGCTCGCGCACCGCCCAGACCTTCCTGGTCGGCGACCTCGCCTACGGCGACGGGCTGCGCGAGGTGCGGGTCGCGGCCGGCGACGACCGGACCGTCAACCTCGCGGTCCGGCCCGAGGGCTGGTACGACGTCGCGGTGGCCGTCCGCGGGGACCTCACCTTCCGCCGCCGGATCGCCGGCCGCTTCCCCTGGGACGACCGGACGGTCACCGACCCGGCCCTGGGCCTGGCCGACCCGCTCGCCGTGGACGTCGCCCTCGGGGCCGCCTCCAGCACCATCGACGAACCCGTCCTGCTGCCCGGCCGCCCGGCCCGGGTCTCGGCCGTGCTCACCGCCACCGCCGCGCTCACCGCCGTCGAGGCGCAGCCGGTCGTCCCGCCGGGCTGGACGGTCACCGCCGTCACCGCGCCGCCCGCCTCGCTCGCCGCCGGCGCCACCGCCACCGCCGTCTGGGAGGTCACCCCGCCCGCCCAGCTGCCGGACGGCGCCACCCACCGGATCCTGGTCACCGCCCGGGCGCTGGCCGGCGACCGCTTCGCGATCGCCGACGGCGAACTCGCCGCCCGCCCCGCCCCCGTGATGGCCGGCCACCTGCTGGGCGAGGACTTCGAGTCGCTGGCCGGCGTGCTCCAGCCGCAGGACGGCGTGCTCGGCTGGACGGCTCAGGCGCCGCAGGGCTGGTCGGTGGTCAACGCCCCCGGCATGCCGCAGGGCACCGTCCGTCTCCAGGGCTGGACCTTCCACACCAAGCGGGAGTGGTCCACCCCGGCCGGGCAGGACCGCGGCAACTTCACCCGCGGCCTGGGCGTCCTCGCCGTCGCCGACCCGGACGACTGGGACGACACCGGCTCCCCCTCCCGCAAGGGCGTCTTCGACTCCACGCTCGTCTCCCCCGCCGTCCGCCTCCCGGCCGGCGCCGACACCCTGTACCTGGCCTTCGACTCGCACTACCGGCAGGAGGCCCCGCAGAAGGCGTCCGTCACCGCCGTGTTCGACAACGGCACGGAGACCCGCCTGGTGTTCTACAGCGCCGACGCCACCGGCAACGACAACGCCGGCAAGGACGTCCAGAACGCCCTCGTCACCCGCCGCCTCGCCGTCCCGGCGGGGGCGCAGGCGGTGACGCTGAAGTTCCGGATGTACGACGCGGGCAACAACTGGTACTGGGCGGTCGACCACGTCCGCCTGGACAGCCGGCCGATCACGGGCTGACCGTCCGGGAACGGCCCGATCGGCCGTGCTGCGCCGCCCCTGCTTTCCGGGCTCGGCGCGGCCCGGCCGCTCGGTCAGGCCCGGCCGCTCGGTCAAGCCTGGTCGGCCGGTCGGGCCCGGCCGCTCGGACCGATCGGTCAGGCCGGGCCCGAGGAGCCGCCGGAGGCCCCGGCGGCCTCGGGCTGCTGTTGGGTCGAGCAGTGGATGCCGCCACCGCCGGCCGCGATGGCGTTGATGCTCACCGGGACGATCTCGCGGCCGGGGTGGAGGTCGGCCAGCACGCCCGCCGCCCGGTCGTCGGAGGCCTTGTCCCCGAACTGGGGCATGATCACGGCCCCGTTGACGACGTAGTAGTTGAGGTAGGTGGCCAGGAAGTCCTTGCCCCGGTCCGGCTGCCCGGTGAGGTCGGGTTCGGCGAGTTCCACGATCCGCGGCTTGCGGCCCTTGGCGTCGGTGGTGGAGCCGAGCACCTGCAAGGCCTGGTCGGAGGCGCGGGACCAGATGTCCGGCGGCGTGTCGGGGCCGGGGCGGTGGATGACGACCACGCCCGGCTCCGCGAACCGGGCCAGGGCGTCGATGTGGCAGTCGGTGATGTCCTGCCCGGCCACGCCGGCGAACCAGATGACCTTCTGGACGCCGAACAGGTCCTTCAGGGCCCCCTCGATCTGGTCGCGGCTCGTGCCCGGGTTGCGGTTCGAGTTGACCCACGAGCTCTCGGTGGCCATCAGGGTGCCCTCGCCGTCGACCTCGATCGCGCCGCCCTCGCCGGTGATCGGCGCCTGGATGCGCCGGATCCCGTAGTGGTCGAGGAGGTTCCGGGCGACCTTGGCGTCGTTGTCGTGGGTCTGCTTGCCGCCCCAGCCGTTGAAGTTGAGGTCGACGCCGGCCAGCCCTGCCGGGCCGGTGACGAAGGTCGGGCCGGTGTCGCGGGCCCACAGGTCGTCCACCGCCAGGTCGAGGACCTCGACGCTGGAGCCGCACAGCTGCCGGGCCGCGGCGCTCTGGTCCGGTCGGGCCATCAGCACCACCGGTTCGAACCGGGCGACGGCCTGCGCGACGTGCGCGATGTCCTGGCGGACGGCGGGCAGTTGGTCGCCCCACACCGAGTCGAGGGCCGGCCAGGCCATGAACGTCCTGGTGTGCGGACGCCACTCGGCCGGCATCGCGTACGACGCCGCGGCGCTCGCGGCTCCTCCCGTGCCCGTGCCGGCGGCCGTGGTCGGCTCGTCCTTCGGGGACGAGGCCCCCGACGAACCGCAGCCTTCCACCATCGCGACCACGGCCACGGCCGCCCCGGAGCGCAGCACGGCCCGGCGGGACAGGGCGGGTTCTCTCACGGCAGGTCCCCTCGTTGACACGGATTCCACCCCGAAACGGGCGATATCCGACAGTAGGGGCGGCCGGCGGGTCCGGCGGCGAGCCCGCGCGGCGCCGATCGGGCGAATCGGGCGATCCGCCGGGCCGGGTGGGCCGGGTGGGCCGGGTGGGCACCTCCCGGGAGAGACTGAAAGTTCAGTCAATAATTCGAGTACAGTGGACCACCATGCCAGACCGTCGAACAGAGATACTGAGAGCGGCCACGAGACTCATCGCGCGACGCGGCGTACGCGGACTGCGGGTGGGGGAACTGGCGGCCGCGGCCGGGGTGTCGACCTCGCTGATCTACTACCACTTCACCGACCGCGCCGGGATCCTCCGCGAGACCCTGGAGTTCATCGGCGAACGGGCCGACCGCTACACCGCCGAACCGGAGCCCGGGGCGCCCGCGAACGACCCCTGGAGCGAACTGGCCCAGGCCCTGCTGCTGGAACTCCAGGACTCCACCGAGGTCCGCGAGAACAGCACCGCCTGGGGCGAGTTGCGGGCCAGCGCGGTCTTCGAGTCCCGCCTCCGCGAGGACCTGGCCAGGGCCACCCACACCTGGGTGCACGAGATCGCCGGCCTGCTCGGCCGCGCCCACCCGTTCGGCACCGCGCCCGCGCACGCGGCCTCCGCCGAACGCCTCACCGCACTCCTGGAGGGCCTCTCCATCCGGTGGCTGAGCGGCTCGCTGCCGCTCGACCGCGCGCGCAGCCTGCTCGGCGAGGCGATCGGCACGGAGATCGCGGGCTGGCGGGCCGAACGTCTCCCGGGCCGACCGGACAGGCCCTAAGGCAGCGGTTCCTGCATCGTGGAGCAGTGGATGCCGCCGCCCCCGGCCATCAGGCGGTCGACGTCGAGCTGGACGACCTCGCGCCCGGGGAAGGCCTCGGCGAGGGTGCGCCGGGCGGCCTCGTCCTTGTACACGTCGCCGAACTGCGCCGCGATCACGCCCCCGTTGACGACGTGGAAGTTCAGGTACGAGTCGACGAACTTCGAGTCCCGCGAGCGGACGGTGTCGGGGCCGTCCACCCGGATCACCCGGAGCCGGCGGCCCCTGGCGTCGGTGGCCCGGGAGAGGATGTCGAACTGCTCGCGGGCGTCCCGGGCCCAGACGTCGTGGCGGTCCGCCGGGGGCAGTTGCACCAGGACGACGCCCGGCCGGACGAACCGGGAGGTGACGTCGATGTGGTCGTCGGTGATGTCCCGGCCCTTGATCCCGGGGACCCAGATCATCTTGTCCGCGCCGTACACCTCCAGGACGGCCTCCTCGATCTCGTCCCGGCTCATGCCCCGGTTGCGGTTCTTGTTGACCAGGCTGCTCTCGGTGGCCATCAGGGTGCCGTCGCCGTCGGTCTCGACCGAGCCGCCCTCGCCGACGAACTCCGCGTAGGAGAAGGGGAGTCGGAGCATCTCGGCGATGCCGCGCGCGACCTCCGCGTCGTCGCGGTGGGTCTGCTTGCCGCCCCAGCCGTTGAAGTTGAGGCCGACGGCGTCGAGCCGCCCGTAGCCGTCGCGCCGGAACACCGGGGCGGTGTCCCGCATCCAGAGGTCATCGGTGGGGACGGCGTCCGTCACGGTGACGGCGGATCCGCACAGGGACCGGGCCTCCCGGACGCTGTAGTCGTCCGGGGCACACATGACCACCGGCTCGAATCGGGCGATCGTCCGGGCGATGAGCGCGATGTCCTGCTGGACACCCGCCAGCTGCCGGCCCCAGACGGACTTGCGGGACGGCCAGGACATCCAGGTGCGGGCGTGCGGGACGTCGTCGCGGTCCACCCACCACTGCGGGAGCCCGGCCTCGCCGGCGTACGGCAGCCCGTGCTCCGCCTGGTGCGGGGGCGGGGCCCCGAAGAGGCGGTCGAACAGGGAGCGGTTGTCACCGTGGGTGTTGCTCATGACGATCTCCGAATCAAGTATTGCCCACCGAGTGACCGGTGGCCCCGCAGCCGCAACTCTGACATTGACTGAATTTTCAGTCAAGCTCCAGATCATGGAACTGCCCAGCCGGCCCCGACACGGGAAAAGGCCCGGCCCGGGAAGAGGCCCGGCGCGCGAGAAGGCCCCGGCACGCGAGAAGGCCCCGGGCCGCCTCGCCCGGGGCCGGAACGCGACGCGCGCTACCCGCGCAGTCGCTCCACTTCGGCCTCGATCGCGCCGGCCATCAGCTCGCGCGCGTGCGCCACCGGCAGGCTGCCGCTGAGCCAACGGACGCTCAGCCCCTCCAGCAGCGCGGTCAGCCGCTCGGCCGAGGCCGCCAGGGCGGCGGCCCCGTTCATCGGCCGCACCTGTCCGAGCAACTCCGCGACCTCCTGAACCCAGACGAGGGTGGCCCGGGCCAGGTCCTCCCGCAGCTCGGGGTCGAACACCGCACTCGCCCGCAGCTCGCCCCAGGCCGTGCTGTTCTCCCGCACCTCGGGGGTGTCCTGGAGCTCCAGCAGCAGCGTCTGCTCCAGCTCGCCCCGGGCGTCCAGCGGCGGCGCGTCCGCCGCGCGCTCCGTCGTGTAGCGCTCGGCCCGGTCGTTGATGAACTCCAGCGTCGCGCGGAGGATCCCCGCGCGGTCCTTGAAGTGGTAGTAGATCAGCGCGGTGGACACACCCGCCTCCGCCGCCAGTTCCTCCACGCGCAGCCCGCGGACGCCGCGCCGGGCGATGACCCGCGCAGCCGCTTCCATGATCAAGGTTCGACGGTCAGCCACAAGGAATCACCTTACCCGGACGGGGCACCGACCGACCGGAGGACCCCATTCCTGACTGAAATCCCAGTCGGGGTATGATCCGGTGCGCTTCACGACACCGGCGTCCGCCCGGGCCCCGGCCCACCCGCCGCACCCTCGCTGTGCCCCGCCCCCGCTCCGCCACTCCCCCGTCCCACCCGCACGACCCGCTGGGAGCCAGCATGACCGCAGAGCCCTTCGGCGCCCCGTCGCCCACGGCGTTCCAGGCGCTGTCCCCGGACGACCCCCGCGAGGTCGGCGGCTACCGCCTCTGCGCGCGGCTCGGCGCAGGCGGCATGGGCCTCGTCTACCTGGCCTACACCCCCGGCGGGCGGCCGGTCGCGCTCAAGGTCGTCCGGCCCGAACTCGCCGAGGATCCCGAGTTCCGGCACCGCTTCGCCCAGGAGGTCGCCAGCGCCCGGCGCATCCACGGCCTCTACACCGCCCAGGTGGTCGACGCGGGCACCGACGCCGCCACTCCCTGGCTGGCCACCACCTTCGTGCCCGGTCCCTCCCTCCAGCAGGTCGTCCAGCACTACGGACCGCTGCCCGAACGGAGCGTCCTGCTGCTCCTCGCCGGCATCGCCGAGGCCCTCCAGGCGATCCACGCGGCGGGCGTCGTCCACCGCGACCTCAAGCCCGGCAACGTCCTCGTCGCCACCGACGGCCCCCGCGTCATCGACTTCGGCATCGCCCGGGCCGCCGACGCCAGCCCGCTCACCGGCACCGGTCTGCGGATCGGCTCGCCCGGCTTCATGGCCCCCGAACAGGCCCTCGGCCTGTCCGCCGCCCCGGCCACCGACGTCTTCGCGCTGGGCGCCCTGATCGCCTACGTCGGCTCCGGCACTCCCCCCTTCGGCGACGGGCCCGAGCCCGCCTCGCTGTACCGGGCGGTGCACGAGGAGCCCGACCTCTCCCAGCTGCCGCCCGGACTGCACGAACTGGTCCGGCTCTGCCTGGCCAAGCGCCCCGAGGACCGGCCGGGCACCGCCCAGCTGATCGAGGCCGCCCGCCGGCACCCCGCCACCGGCGGCGAGCTCCGCTTCTCCGACGACTGGCTGCCCCAGCGGGTCAGCAGCGCGATCCGCCGCCACAGCGACCTGCCGACCACGCCCGGCACACCCGCCCCGCCCGCCACCGTCCTCTCCCCGGCCCGGGCCGCGGCCGACGCCCCGACCACGCTCGGCCTCCCCGCCCCGCCGCCCACCCGGCTGCAACCGGCCCCCGACAGACCCGAGCCCGCCGCCCCGGCCCGCCGGCACACCCGCACCCGCACCCGCACCCGCACCGTGCTCCTGACCACCGCCGCCCTCCTCGTCGGCGCCGCGGCCGCGTTCGTCCTGCTCGATCCCGAGTACCTCGACGACCTCGACGACCAGAACGTCGCCGCCGGCCTCGCCCCGTCCGCCGGCGCCGCCACCACCGCCCCGGCCCCCGGCCAGGCCACCACCGCCGCCGCCACCACCACGACGGCCGCCGGGTACACCGCCGTCCACACCAACCTCGAACTCACCTCCCCCGACCCCACCTACGAGTTCGACCTCAAGGCCGGGAAGGTCACCGCCCAGGACGCCTCCACCTGGTACCTGGGCCGCCACGCCGGCGAGTTCTCCATCCCCGAGGACAGCGACGCCTACGTCGCGCCGACCGGCCGGCTCACCCTCCCCGACTGCGTCAAGGGCGTCGAGACCCAGCCGGTCTCCTCCCTGCCCTTCAACGCCCTGCGCACCGACCGCAGCTTCTGCGTCCGCGCCCAGGGTGGCCAGGACATCGCCATCATCCGCATCCTCGCCACGGCCGACGACGGCCCGGTCCGGATCTCGCTCACCTCCTACCACCGCTCCGCCTGACGCGGCGCCACCCCGGGCGGACGGCCTGGACGACGAGCAGCTGCGGCGACCGATGACCCCGTCGGGGACGAACCTGCCGGGCCTGGTCAAGCACCCGGGGGGTGCCGAGCCGGGCTGGTTCTGCGAGGCGTTCGGCCGCGGGACGGGGCCCCTGCCCTTCGACCTGGAGGCCGACGAGACCTCCGACATGAGGGTGGAGCCGCACGAGTCCACCGAGGACGTCCTGGCCTACTACGCCCGCGCCCGCGCCGCCGCCGCCGCCGCCGACCAGATGATCGGCGAGCTCGACCTCGACGACCTGGGCAAGGCCTGGTTCGGCGACGCCGTGTCGCTGCGCTGGGTGCTCATCCACATGGTGACGGAGACCACGCGGCACGCGGGCCACATGGACATCCTGCGCGAACTCCTCGACGGCGCGGCCGGCGACCACAACCGGGGCTGAGCCGGGCAGGAGCCGCACCCGCGCCATCCCGCGCTGTCTCCGGTGAACGCCTGACGTGCCCGCCCGGCGCCTTCACACTGGTGGTGAAAGACGCAGGCCGACCTGCGACCGCGAAACCCCGAAGGTGCACATGAGTGAGCGATTCGCCGCGTTGGACGACCTGGCCGAGCGGTGGGGCCTGAGCGGCCTGGAACTCGTCGGCCAGGGACTGGAGTTCTCCGTGTTCCGGGCGCAGGCGCGGGACGGGCAGCCCGTCGCGGTGCGGCTCGCGCGCCAGCGGTTCGAGTCGAACGCCAACGACCCCCACGTGGACACCCGGACCCTGCTCCGGCAGGAGTACGCCATCGCGAAGCACCTGGCCGCCCACGGCCTGCCGGTCGCGCAGCCGAGGGAGCTCGTCCTGGCGGACGACCCGGCCGCCCCCGACGTACTGCTGTCCGCCTACGTCCCCGACGACGGCTCGGACCTCGACTCCTTCGAGCTGGGTCACCTCCTCGCGCGGCTCCACCGGGTGCCGCCGCCGCAGCTGAGGCCCGTCGCGGCGGAGGGAACCGGCACGGCGGCGGCGATCGCCGCACGCATCGGGCGCCGCTGGGCCGAGATCGGCCGCCGCGTCTGCGACTGGCCCGAGCCGCCGGCCGCTTCCCTGATCGCCGGCCACCTCGCCGGTTTCACCGAGGACAGCCTGCTGCACCTCGACGTGCGCAGCGCCAACATCCGCCGCCACCAGGGGCGGGCGGTCGCCCTGCTCGACTGGTCGAACGCCCTGCTCGGGCCCCCGGCCCTGGAGTTCGGCCGGCTCGTCGAGTACGCCCGGTACCCGGAGAACGACCTCGACCCGGCGGCGGTCCGCAGCGGGTACGCGAGGACGGCGACCGCCCCGGCCGACGACGATCCGTGCCTGGTCGTGGGCCGGCTGGACGCCGCGCTGATGCTGGCGCTCGTCTTCCTCTCCGAGGCGCCCGACGCCGGCCGGGGCCCGGCGGCGGCCGACCACGCCCGCGAGCTCGCGCTCAGGATGGGCGCGGGCCACGCGTGAGGAAGCCCGGGAGCAGGGCTCTCAGGGCCGGCCGAGGACGCGGTCGACGGCGATCTCGATGACCACCCGGTCCGGGTTCGCCCGGGGTTCGCGGTAGCGCTCGGTGTAGCGCCGCTCGGCGTCGGCGACCTGCTCCGGCTCGTCCCGGACGACGGCCACGCCCTCCAGGGTCGACCAGCGTGCCCGGTCCACCTGGCAGACCGCGACCCGCAGGCCCTGCGGGCCGGCCGCCGCCACGTTGCGGGCCTTGCGGCTGGTGCGGCTGGTGATCACCCGGGCCGTCCCGGTCTCCGGCTGGTACGTCACGCCGACCGGCACCACGTGCGGCGAGCCGTCCGGGCGAGCGGTGGTCAGGGTGGCGATGTGACGCTCCCGCCAGAAGGCGAGGAAGGCGTCGTCGAGGTCGCGGGGATCATGGGCCATGATCGCGATGCTACGGCCCCCGGAGCACGCGCAGTGCTCCGGGGGCCGTTCATCGTCAGTGCCCGCGGGCGATCCAGTCCGGCAGGGCCGGGGCCTCGGCGCCGATGGTGGTCGGGTCGCCGTGGCCGGTGCGGACCACCGTCTCGGCCGGGAGCGACAGCAGCCGCTCACGGATCGAGTCGATGATCGTCGGGAAGTGCGAGAACGACCGGCCGGTCGCGCCCGGGCCCCCGTGGAACAGCGTGTCGCCGGTGAAGACGGTGCCGAGCTCCGGCGCGTACAGGCAGACCGCGCCCGGGGCGTGACCCGGGGTGTGCAGGACGGTCAGCTCGGTGCCGGCCACCTCGATCCGCTGCCCGTCGGCGAGTTCGCCGTCCGGGAGGCGGTCGGGGTGGGTGAGCTTCCACAGCGGCAGGTCGTCCGGGTGCAGCAGGATCGGCGCGCCGGTGCGGGCGGCGAGGGCCGGGGCGGCGTCGATGTGGTCGTTGTGCGCGTGGGTGGAGACGATCGCCAGCAGCCGGCGCCCGCCGAGCGCGGCCTCGATCGCGTCGGCGTCGTGCGCGGCGTCGATCACCACCGCCTGCTCGTCGTCGCCGACGATCCAGACGTTGTTCTCCACCTCCCAGCTGCCGCCGTCGAGTTCGAAGGTCCCGGCCGTCACCAGCCGGTCAATGCGCGGACTCATGCGCCCACCTCGCTTCGCTCGGCAGGTGCTTCGCCCGATGCGCACCTCTCGATGGTTCGCTCGCTACGCTCGCTCACAGGACCACGACCGAACGGAGCACGTCGCCCTGGTGCATGCGCTCGAACGCCTGCTCCACCGCGTCGAGTTCGATGGTCTCGGTGACGAACGCGCCGAGGTCCAGGCGGCCCTGGAGGTGGAGGTCGATCAGCATCGGGAAGTCCCGCGAGGGCAGGCAGTCGCCGTACCAGGAGGACTTCAGCGCGCCACCGCGGCCGAACACGTCGAGCAGCGGCAGCTCCAGCGTCATCTCCGGCGTGGGCACGCCGACCAGGACGACGGTGCCGGCGAGGTCGCGGGCGTAGAAGGCCTGCTTGTAGGTCTCCGGGCGGCCGACCGCCTCGACCACCACGTCCGCGCCGTTGCCGCCGGTCAGCTCCCGGATCGCCTCGACCGGGTCGGTGCTGCGGGAGTTGACGGTGTGGGTGGCGCCGAGCTTGCGGGCCGTCTCCAGCTTGCGGTCGTCGATGTCGACGGCGATGATCTTCGCCGCGCCCGCCAGCCGCGAGCCCATCACCGCCGCGCCGCCGACGCCGCCGCAGCCGATCACCGCGACCGAGTCGCCGCGGCCGACGCCCCCGGTGTTGATGGCGGCGCCGATGCCCGCCATCACACCGCAGCCCAGCAGGCCTGCGACGGCCGGCGAGACCGCCGGGTCGACCTTGGTGCACTGACCGGCCGCGACCAGGGTCTTCTCGGCGAACGCGCCGATCCCCAGCGCCGGGGACAGCTCGGTGCCGTCCAGCAGCGTCATCTTCTGCTTCGCGTTGTGGGTGTTGAAGCAGTACTGCGCGCGGCCGCGCCGGCAGGCGCGACACTGGCCGCACACCGCGCGCCAGTTGAGGACGACGAAGTCGCCCGGCTCGACCTCGGTGACGCCCTCGCCGACCGACTCGACGACGCCCGCCGCCTCGTGCCCGAGCAGGAACGGGAACTCGTCGTTGATGCCGCCCTCGCGGTAGTGGAGGTCGGTGTGGCAGACCCCGCAGGCCTGGATTTTGACCACCGCCTCGCCCGGCCCCGGGTCCGGCACCACGATCGTGGTCACCTCCACGGGCGCGCCCTTGGCGCGCGCGATGACTGCCTTGACCTGCTGGGCCATCCGATTCCACCTCCGTCGGCCGATGCGGCTCTGCACCGGCGTGACCTGCGACAAACGACTGCCCACGAAGCGTAGCGCCCGTAGCGACGGGCACCGACGGGGCGGGCCCGGTGATCCGGCTCACCGCACCGGCCGCGAGGGCGTCATATGCCGTCGAGATATCCGCCGGACCCCCGGCGCGGCCCGCAGGACAGGGCGCGCGGGCGGCGCCGAGCGCCCGTCAGCGTGCCTCGAAGTGCCCGGAAAGGAGCGCCGTTGGCTGGAAGTGCCGCTGACGCGCGCGCCACCGCCCACGTACGGTCGTAGCAGAAGCGGTCCACGCGACCACGCTCAGCACATCCGCCCCACCCGACGGTGCGCCACCGCGCGCCGTCCGCGCCGAGGCGTACCGACCGTACGCCGTCGCACGATTCGCGCCATCCCCCGTTCCGGTCCGCGTTCGCCTTCGCTTCCGCCTTCGATCCGCCGTTCGTCCCACCCGATCCGCCGTTCGTCCCGATCTGCCGCCCCACCCGATCCGCCGTTCGTCCCGGTCCGCCGGACCCGGCCCGGGCCGAGCCGCCCGCCGGCCCGCCCCACCCGTCCCCGCACCATCCCGGTTCCACCCCCCGTCGGGCCGTCACGCGCGGCCCCCCGCCCTGGAGTCTGGAGTACGGATGTCCGCCGAGAACAGTGCGACCGGTGCCGGAACCGGCACCGTCCCGCTCATCCCGCTGCACTGCCTGCGCAGCCTGGAGCCCGGCCCGCCCCGGCTCGCCGCGCTGCCCACCGGCACGCCCGTCTGGCTGGTCAGCCGCCACGCGGACGTGCGGCAGGTGCTGACCGACCCGCGTCTGGGCCGCGCCCCGCTGTACGAGCCGGACGCGCCGCCGATCACCGCCATCCCCAACATCCTCGACGACCCACAGGGCCTGCTGAACATCGACGGCACCGAGCACCAGCGGCTGCGCCGCACCGTGCAGCGGGCCTTCACCCCGCGCGCGATCGCCCGCTGGCGGCCCTGGGTCGCCTCGGTGGTCGAGGCCCTGATCGACGAGCTGATCGACCACGGCTCCCCCGCCGACATCGTGGCCGGCTACACCCGGCCGCTACCGGTCCACGTGATCAGCCGGCTGATGGGGCTGGACAACCTGGACGGCAAGAAGCTCGCGCACTGGAGCGACCACGCGCTCTCCGCCACCGCCTACACGGCCGAGGAGATCGCCACCGCCATGGCCGAGTTCGCCGGCTTCGGCGCCGCCGTGATCGCCGAGCGCCGCGCCGACCCCGGCGAGGACCTGGTCAGCAGCCTGCTCGCGGCCGCCGCCGAGGACGGATCGATCACCGAGCGGCAGCTGGTCACGCTGGTCATCGGCCTCGTCGTGGCCGGCCACGAGACCACCATGACCAGCCTTGGCAACGCGCTCGTCTACCTGCTCGCCGACGGCCGCGAGGCCTGGCAGCGGCTCGCCGCCGACGAGGCCAGCGCGACCGCCGCGACCGAGCAGATCCTGCGCGCCGTCCCGCTCGGCGACGCCAAGCACCTGCCCGGCCTGCTGCGCCGCACCATCGAGGACGTCGAGATCGGCGGGGTGGTCATCCCGGCCGGCAGCGTCGTCGCCGCCGACACCGGCGCCGCCAACCACGACCCGTCGGTCTTCACCGGGGACCTGCTCACCGAGCTGTTCTCCCCGCTGGCCGCGCCGATGCTGACCTTCGGGGCCGGGCCGCACCACTGCCTGGGCGCCTGGCTGGCCCGGATGGAGCTCGAACTCGCCCTGCACCGCCTGGCCCGCCGGCTGCCCTCGCTGCGCCTGACCGGGCCCGTCGAGGAGATCGACTGGCGGAAGGGCCTGCTCACCCGCAGCCCCGAGACCCTCCAGGTCGCCTGGTGACGGCCACCCCGGGGACGGGCGCCGACGCGGTGGTCGTGCGGGTCGACCGGGACCGCTGCATCGGCTCCGGGATGTGCGCCCTGAGCGCCCCCGGCTCGCTGGTGCTCGGCGCCGACGGGCTGGCCGAGCCGGTGGCCGACTACGCGGCCGACGGCGCCGAGCTGACGGAGGCACTGGCCGACGCGGTCGACTTCTGCCCGGTCGAGGCGCTGACCCTCTACTCGGCCGCGGGCGGCTACCGGATCGCCCCGCCGGAGTGACCGCGCCCCGGCGCCGCCTGCCGCACCACGGCCGGCGGCGCCGGGGGCATCCCTGGATCGATGAGCCAGGCTAATCGACGGATGAGCTCATCGATCTTGTTCCGCCCTCGGCGCGGCTGATGGGCTGGCTCCATGACCGACGCCGACACCCTCGCGCCCCCGACCGCCCCCGGCAGCCCGCCCCGCTGGGCACCGATCACCGCCGTGGCCCTCGCCACCTTCACCGTGGTCTCCGCCGAGATGATGCCCGTGGGGCTGCTGACCCCCGTCTCGAAGACCCTCGGCGTCTCCGACGGCGTCACCGGGCTCTCCCTGACCATCACCGGGCTCCTCGCCGCCGCCCTGTCCCCGTTCGTTCCCGCGCTCATCGGGCTCCGGGACCGCAAGCACATGCTGGTCGCCTTCATGCTGCTGCTGTCGCTGGCCAACGCGCTCACCGCGCTCGCCCCCGACTACCCCGTGCTGGCCGCCGGCCGTGTCCTGCTCGGCCTCGCGATGGGCGTCGTGTGGGGCATCACCGCGGGGCTGGGCCCACGCCTCGCCGACGGGCCGCGGATCGCGCTCGCCACCACGCTGATCTTCTCCGGCGTCTCCATCGCCTCGGTGCTCGGCGTCCCCCTGGGCACCTACCTCGCGGCGCTGCTCGGTTGGCGCTCCGCGTTCTGGGCCCTCGCCCTGCTCGGCGCGGTGTCCGCCGCCGTCCTCGCCCGCACGCTCCCCGCCCTCCCCGTCCACGAGCGCGGCCGGCTCGACCGGATCGCGGACGCGCTGCGCAGCCGGGGAGTCGCCGCCGGACTCGCCGTCACGGCGCTGGTCGTGCTCGGCCACTTCACCGGCTACACGTACGTACGGCCGGTGCTCGAACTCGACGCGGGCCTGAGCAGCGGCGTCATCGCCGCCTGCCTGCTGGTCTACGGACTGGCCGGCGTCGCCGGGAACTTCACCCTCGGCCCGGCGGCCGGCCGGCGCCCCAAGGCGGCCGTGACCACCGCCCTCGCGGGCGTCGCGCTCGCCACCGCCCTCCTGCCGCTCCTCACCGGGAGCGTGGTGGCGGTGCTGATCGCGCTCGTCGTCTGGGGCGCCTCGTACGGCGGGGTCTCGATCTCCACCCAGACCTGGGTCCGGATCGCCGACCCCACCCGGATCGAGGCCTCGGCGGCGCTGTGGGCGGGCGTGTTCAACGCGAGCATCGCGCTGGGCTCGTTCGCCGGCGGCCTGGTCATCGACCGGGCCGGGACCCACGCCGTGCTCCTCACGGCGTCGCTGATCACGGCGGCCGGACTGCTGCTCGCCGCCGTCACGCGCCCACGGCGGTGAGCGCCCGCACGAAGGCCCCGGCCAGCGGGTGCGGCGGCCGCTCGCCCTGCACCACCAGCAGCGTGGACGGCTCCAGGCCCGGCACCGGCAGATAGCGGATGTCCGGCCGCTGGACGTACGCCGTGCTCGCCTCGCACAGCAGCAGCCCCAGGCGGGTGCTGGCCACCGTCGACAGCCCCTCCTGGAGCGTGGCCGCGCCCGCCGGGTAGGCCAGCTCCCGCCCGTCCGGCGTCCGCCGCGGGGCGTTCGCCCGGCGCCAGTAGTCCGGGGCGGGCCCACGCGGTTCGATCAGCGCCAGCCCGGCCAGTTCGTCCGCCGAGACGCTCGCCGCCCCGGCCAGGCGGTGCCCGGCGGAGAGGGCGACGTACATCGGCTGCCGCGAGAACTCCAGCAGCACCCGCAGGCCGTCCTCCCGGCACGGGGACAGCACGATGGCCAGGTCGACCTCGCCCCGGCCCAGGTGGGAGAACGGATCGCCCCAGGACAGTTCGACGAGCTGGGCCGCCCCCTCCGCAAGGCCCGCGATCGCCCTGGCCACCGGCTCGTACACGGCGCACTGGAACCCCAGGCGCAGCGGCCGGTCCGTCGAGGCGGCCCGGGCGCGGGCCGCCTCGAAGCCCTCCCGGAGCCGGTCGACGGCGGGCACCACCTGCTCGGCCAGCTCGCGCCCCAGCTCGGTCAACTCGACCCGCCGGCTGGTGCGTTCGAACACCGGGGCGCCGACCCGGCCCTCCAGCCGCTTGATCAGCTGGGAGACCCGGCCCTGCGAGACGCCCAGGAGCTGCGCCGTCCGCCCGAAGTGCAACTGGCGCACCAGGACGGAGAAGCACTCCAGTTCCTGGAGCGGCAGCTCCGGGAGCACGGGGCCTGGCGTCGTCCGATCCACCCCGGCAGTCTAGGTGTTCCGACCTGTGAGGTCGGGAACGCCGCAGGCCAGTGCCGCGCGCAGCTCGGCGGCCGGGTCGCCCGCGTGGTACGGGCGTTCGCTCTCCTCGATGTGGTCCAGGAACTCCTGGTAGCGCAGCGCGTAGGACAGGTGGTACAGCGGCTCGACCAGCTCCAGCGCGCGCCACGGCCGGGATCCGGGCGCGTGCTCGCTCCAGGCCTTCAGCCAGACCTCGACGAGGTGCTGCCAGCGCTCCGGCGCGAGGTAGGCGCGCGGGCGCAGCCCGTCCAGGGCGGGGTGGCCGAGGCAGGAGTCGGCGTAGTCGACGACCACCGGACGCTCGCCGTCGGAGCGCCAGTTGCCGGGGTGGAAGTCGCCGTGCACCAGGGTCTCGGGGAGGCCGCAGGCCGCCAACTCCTCCAGCAGCGCAGGCAGTTCGGCGACCAGTCGGCGGACGTCGGCCAGTTCCCCGGGCGTCAGGTCGGTCTCGCCGGGGAGCCGGTCGAGCAGCGCCTGCGCCTGGGCGAGCAGGGTGCGGGGCGTCCGGTCGCGCAGCCCGACCTTCGCCGCGCGCCCGTCGGCGGCCAGCGCCGCCTGGGCGGCGACCAGCCGGGGCACCACCTCCTCGACAGTGTCGAGGGACGGCGACCAGCAGTCCTCGCCGGGCACGTGGTCCAGCAGCAGCCGCCCGCCCGCCGGGTCGGCGGCCAGCACCGGCGGCACGAGGCCCGGGTCGACGCCGCCGAGCAGCGCGATCACCTCGCCCTCCCGGGCGTTGAAGGCGGGCGTCGTGGTCTTCAGCCAGGCGTCACGGCCGGTGGCCGTCGGGAGGCGGAGGAGGCCCGACAGGTTCCAGGTCCGGATCTGCCGCGCCGGGCCGGCGACCGGACGGCCCGCCCCGGCCAGCTCCGCCTCCGCCCAGGCCAGCGCCTCCCCCAGCCCGGCCGACGTGGCCCAGGCCGCGCGGCGCTCGGTGGGGCCGAGCAGCGCGGCCGTCCCGGCGTCCAGCGGCCGGGCCTCGACGGCTGTCGGCCGCTCCAGCGCCTCGGCGTGGTACCACACCTGCCCACCGTGCCCGCCGCGCCCGCCCTGCTCGCCCCGCCCCTCCACCAGCCGCAGCACCAGCACCGGCACCCCGGCGAGTTCGGCCGTCCGCGCCCCCACCCCGTCCACCGACGACCACCACCCGCCCGCCGCCTGGAACGGGCCCACGGGGCCGAAGTACTCGGCCCCGTGGGTGAGATGGACCGTGACGGTGCGTTCGCTCGCTCGCTGCATCCGGGCAGCTTCGCCCACCCGGGCCCGGTACGCGAGCGAATTTCCGGACGCCTCGGGCCGGGACCGGGCCGATCGCGTTCGCGCTACGGGATCGCCACCGCCGCGCCGGACACCCGGATCCGGCTGTCCGCCGTCCGCAGTTCCACGTGGAGCACGCCCGGGCGGCCCAGGTCCTCGCCCTGGTGGAGGGTCAGCACCGCCGGGGCCGCCGCCGCGCCCTGCTCCCGCAGGTAGGCGCCGAAGGCGGCCGCGGCGGCGCCGGTGGCCGGGTCCTCGACGACGCCGCCGACCGGGAAGGGGTTGCGGACGTGGAAGACGTCCGCGGCCTCGCGCCAGACGAGTTGGAGGGTCACCAGGTCGCGGGCCCGGGTGTAGGCGGCGAGGCCGTCGAAGTCGTAGTCGAGGCGGGCCAGGCGGTCACGGGTGGCGGCGGCGAGGACGAGGTGGCGGGCGCCGGCGTAGGCGATCCGGGGCGGCAGGGTCGGGTCCAGGTCGGTGCGGGCCCAGCCGAGCAGGGCGAGGACTTCCTCGACGTCGGCCTCGGTCACGTCCTCCACCTGCGGCTCGACACTGGTCAGGGTGGCGCGCAGCACGCCCTCCGCGTCCTGGTCGACCTGGACGGGGACTTCGCCCGCGGCCGTCGTGAAGACGTACTGCCCGGGGCCGGTGCGGGCGGCGAGCGCGACGGCGGAGGCGACCGTGGCGTGGCCGCAGAACGGCACCTCGGTGAGCGGGCTGAAGTACCGGACTCCGTAGGCACCTTCGGTCGCTCCCGCGGTCAGGAAGGCCGTCTCGGAGTAGCCGAGCTCGGCGGCGATGGCGAGCATCCGCTCGTCGGTCAGGCCTGCGGCGTCGAGTACGACGCCCGCCGGGTTGCCGCCCTCGGGGCGGGTGGTGAAGGCGGCGTAGCGCAGGATGCGGGGTGAGGCGTCGTCGGTCATGCCCGGACGAACGCGTTCCGCTCCCCCGCTGTTCCCGCTCACCTGTTCCCGATCACCCGTTGCCGCTCACCCGTTGCCGGTCCGCCGGTCCGCCGGTCACCACGACACCGGTCACCGCAGCAACGCCTCCAGGAAGTCCGAGCCGAGCCGGGCGCTGCCGGACAGGTCGAGCTGGTAGAGCATGTACCGCCCGCGCCGCTGGGTGATGAGCAGCCCCGCCTTGCGCAGGACGGCCAGGTGCCGGGACACCTCCGGCGCGCTGAGCTGCCAGGTGGAGGCGAGTTCGCCGGTGGTGTGCGCGCCGCGGGCCATGGTGCGGGCCAGGCGCAGCCGGACGGGGTGGGCGAGGGCTTCCAGCCGCTGCTGGACGAGGGCCAGCGAGACGGGTTCGGGGATGCCCGCCTCGGCGACGGGGTACTGGAGGACGGGACGCCAGCCGGGGGTGTACACCACCACGAGGTGGGGCCGGCCGAAGGCGGTGGGGATGAGGGTGACGCCGCCGCCCTCGGTGCCGCTGGTGGCGTTGTCCTGGAGCTTGTCGATGACGATCCGCCGCCGCCCGTCGGCGCTCTGGTCGAGGGTGACGGAGGGTGAGACCGCGGCCAGCGCCTCGGCGGGGCCGCGCCGGGCCAGCAGATCGGCCTTGCGCCGGGCGTCGGCGGCGAGGGCGGGCAGGACGCGCTGCCAGGCGTCGGCGAAGAACGCGGACTCGCAGTCCTCCAGCATCCGCCGGACGAGGGCCCGCACGGCGGGCGGGTCGGCGAGCAGCCGGTCCGCGAAGGCGGCCTGCCGGGGGCCCCGGGCGAGCGCGAGTTCGCGGGCCCGTTCGTTGGCCACCGGGTCGGTGAGCGGGGAGGGCGCCCGGCGGGCCGGCCGGGAGGCGCCGCAGGTGGTGACGAGGGCGGCGGCGACGTACAACTCGTCGTCCATCCGGTCGACGGCGTCGAGCTCGGCGGCCAGGGTGGCGCCGGGCAGGCCGGGGACGAGGAAGTCGGCACGGGAGGAGCGCCAGAGGAAGTCGGCCTCCAGCAGCCGCTCGGACAGCTCCGGCGGGATCGTCGCGGCGGTGCTGGACGCCCAGCCGTGCAGCGCGGGGTGGTGCGCGGGCTCGGCGAGGACGTCCAGCATCGCGGTCAGCTCGCCCAGCGGGGACGGTGTGAAGAGCAGGCGCTCGTCCGGCAGGCCGGTGATGTCGATGGTCACGCTCATGCGCCCGCCGTGCTCCTCCCGGCAGGGGCGTTCGCCCACCCGCGCCTCTCGATGATCGGTTCGCTCACGACGGCGATCCTGCCACCCGCCCGGATCCGCTCCCGCGTCGATTGACGGTTAGCGTCAATCGACGTGCCCGGCGGGCCGGGCAGGGCGGACGGTACCGGCCATGAGCCTGATCCAGGAGAAGTCCGTCCATGACCACGCCGCCGTCCGCGACGGCGTGCCGCCGGCCCCGCCGATCGGTGCGAGCCGCGGGGGCCCGTCCACGCTGCTGCGGCTGCTGACCGCCGCGGGCGGGCCCCGGTACGCGGCCGCGCTGGTGGTGGACGCGGTGGGCTCCGGCCTGCTGCGGCCGTTCCTGCTGCTGTACGGGATCGGGGTGCTGCACCTGGGCGCGGCGGCGGCGGGGCTGACGATGTCGGCGGGGATGGTGGCGGGCCTGCTGGTGGTGCCGCTGACCGGCCGGTGGATCGACCGCGGCGCCCGGACCGTGCCGGCGGCGGCCACGTTGGCGGTGCGGGCGGCGGGCGCGCTGGCGCTGCTGGTCTCGGACGGCCTGCCGGGGTTCGTGGCGGCGTCGGTGCTGATCGGGGTGGGCAGCCAGTCCTGGCCGACCACGCACGCGGCGGTGGTCAGCACGCTGACCGAGGGCCGCCTGCGGGACGCCGCGCTGGCGGCCGGGCGGTCGCTGCGCAACGCGGGACTGGGCGCGGGGGCGCTGCTGGCCACCCTGGTGGTGACCGGCGGGACGGGCGCGATCCGGGTGCTGGCCGGGGTGACGGGCGTGGCCTGCCTGGCCGCCGCCGCGCTGGTGCTGTCGCTGCGGGTGCGCGCGCCGCAGCGGGCCGCCGACCGGGCGGTGGACGTGCCGGAGCAGGGCGAGTCGCTGCGGCGGATCAGCCTGCTGAGCCTCGCCAACCTGCCGTACGCGTTCTGCTTCGACGTGCTGGAGGTGGCGCTGCCGGCGCTGCTGGTGCTGCACCTGCACGCCTCCCCGGCGTGGTCGTCGGGCGTGTTCGTGGGCAACACGGTGCTGGTGATCGCGCTGCAGCTGGTGCTGGTGCTGCGGCTCGCGGACCGTTCGCGGCGGGCCGTGCTGGCCGCCTCGGGGGTGACGCTGGCCCTGGCCTACCTGGGGTACTGGGCGGTCGGGTCGCTGGGCGGCACCGCGGGCGCGGCGGGCGTCGCGGCGGTCTCGGTGGTGTTGACGCTGGGCGAGATCCTCTACACCGGTGCGGGGACGGCCCTGGTGACGGCCGCCGCCCCGCCGCACCTGCTGGGGCGGGCGCTGGCGCGCTGGGAGCTGTCCTCGGGCGTGGGCCGGGCGGCGGCGCCGGCGGCGCTGACGGCGCTGCTCGCGGCCGGTCCGGGGGTGCTGTGGCCGGTGCTGGCCGGGGCGACCCTGCTGGGGGCGCTGGCGGTGCTGCGACTGGCCCCGAGGACGTGACGCCCACGGCGCGGGTCGGATCGGGCCCGGCCCCGCCCCTCCTCCGGATGCGGAGCGCACCCGCAAGGCCGATGCTGGCCGCGAGGCGTGCCCGGCAGCAGGAAGGACAACAGACCCATGAGTGCTCTCGACTTCGAGATCATCGACAGCCCCGACAGCTCGCTCAACAAGACCTCCGTCCTGGTCACCGGCCCGAAGGACGCCCTGCTGGTGGACGCCGGGTTCACCCGCTCCGACGGCCGCCGGCTGGTGGAGCGGATCCGCGCCGCCGGCAAGCGGCTGGCCGCGGTCTTCGTCAGCCACGGGGACCCGGACTTCTACTTCGGCGCCCAGGAGGTCCAGGACGCCTTCCCCCAGGCACGGTTCCTGGCCACCGCCTCCACCGTCGAGCACATCCAGGAGACGTTCGAGGGCAAGCTCAGGGCCTGGGCCCACCTCGGCCCGGAGCTGCCCACCCGGCTGGTCCGACCCGAGGTGCTACACGGGGACGAACTCGTCTTCGAGGGGCACCGGTTCGAGCTGCGCGGCGCCGACTTCCACCTGCCCGACCGGCACTACCTCTGGCAGCACCACCACCACGCCGTGCTCGGCGGCGTGCTGCTCTTCGAGGGCCTGCACGTGTGGACGGCCGACACCCCCGAACCGGCCCAACGCGCCGCCTGGATCGACCTGTTGGACGGGATCGAGGCACTCGAACCGGAGTTCGTCGCGGCCGGCCACCGCACCGCCGGCGCGGCCACCGACCTCACCTCCGTCCGTCACACCCGGGACTACCTGCGCGCCTTCGAGACCGAGATCGGCCGGGCCCCGGACGCGACCGCCGCGAAGGAGGCGCTGGAACGGCGCTTCCCCGACCTGGGGCTGAAGATCGCCGTCGACCTCGGCACCAAGGTCGCCATGGGCGAGATGGCCTGGGGCTGAGCGACGATGATCGAGATCCCGAGGGACACCGCCTCGTTCGCCGAGTCCTCCGCCCCGGCCGACGTGGTCCGCCGCCAGTACCTGGCCTCCGCCCACGGCGACCTGGCCGCGCTGCGCGCCACGCTCGCCGACGACGTGGAGTGGACCGAGATGGCCGGCTTCCCGCTGGCCGGCACCTACCGCACCCCGAAGGGCGTCACCGCCAACGTCATGGAGCGCCTGGCCGCCGCCTGGGAGAACTGGACGGCGCACGACGACACCTACGTGGTCGACGGCGAGAACGTGGTGGTGCTGGCCCGCTACACGGCCGTCCACAAGATCACCGGAAAGCCGCTCGCGGTGCGGGTCGCCCACCACTTCACGGTGCGCGGCGGCCGGATCGTCCGATTCGAGCAGTTCGCCGACACCGCGCTGGTCCGGGAGGCCATGACCCCGTAGCGAATTCCTTGACCGCGCCCGTAGCGGTTCGCGTTCACCCGTAAGGGGGAGCATGGCGCGGCGCGCCCGGCACGCCCTCGACACGCCACCCGGACGGCGGCAGGCTGGCCCCTGATTCCGGCCGGAGAGCGAGGAGTTCAGCATGGGCACGGGCACGGCGGGAACGGCGGAGGACGGCGGGCGCGAGCGGCCGATCGTGATCGTCGGGGCGTCCCTGGGCGGCGCGAAGGCCGCCCAGGCGCTGCGCGAGGCCGGGTACCGGGGCGGCATCGTCCTGATCGGCGACGAACACGAGCGCCCGTACGAGCGGCCGCCGCTGTCGAAGGGGTACCTGCTCGGCAAGACGCCCCGGGAGAAGATCTACGTCCACCCGCCGCAGTGGTACGGGGAGCAGGACGTCACGCTGCGGCTGGGCACGGCGGTGGCCGCGATCGACCCGGCCGGGCACACCGTGACGCTCACCGACGACGGCCGGATCGAGTACGCCAAGCTGCTGCTCACCACCGGCTCGACCCCGCGCCGGCTGCCGGTGCCGGGCGCGGACCAGGACGGCGTGCTCTACCTGCGCCGGGTCGAGGACAGCGACCGGATCAAGGCCGTGCTGCGCCCGGGCGCGCGGGTCGCGGTGATCGGCGCGGGCTGGATCGGCCTGGAGGTGGCGGCCGCGGCCCGGGAGGCCGGCGCCGAGGTGACGGTGCTGGAGGCCGCCGAACTGCCGCTGCTGCGGGTGCTGGGCCGGGAGGTGGCGCAGGTCTTCGCCGATCTGCACCGCGACCACGGCGTCCAGCTGCGGTTCGGCGTCGAGGTCACCGAACTGACCGGCTCCGGCGGCGCGGTGAGCGGCGTGCGGCTGGGCGACGGCACGACGGTGCCGGCCGACGCGGTGGTGGTCGGCATCGGCATCACCCCCGCGACCGGCCTGGCCGAGGCCGCCGGGCTGGAGATCGACAACGGCGTCAAGACCGACCAGCAGCTGCGCACTTCCGACCCGGACGTCTACGCGGCCGGCGACGTCGCCAACGCCTACCACCCGCTGTTCGACACGCACCTGCGGGTCGAACACTGGGCCAACGCCGTCAACCAGCCGCAGACCGCCGCCCGCGCGATGCTCGGGCACCCGGACGCGGTGTACGACCGGATCCCGTACTTCTTCAGCGACCAGTACGACCTCGGCCTGGAGTACGTCGGCTACGTCGAACCGGACGGCTACGACCAGGTGGTGTTCCGGGGCGACCCGGCCACCCGCGAGTTCATCGCCTTCTGGCTGGCCGACGGCCGGGTGCTGGCGGGGATGAACGTCAACGTCTGGGACGTCACCGACCCGATCCGCGAACTGGTGCGCTCCAGGCGGGTGGTGGACCCGAAGGCGCTGGCCGACCCGGACACCCCGCTCGGCGAGGTCTGACGTACGCGCGCTGCCCTGGGACCCCGCCACCCCTTTCCGGAGTGGCGGGGTCTCCTGGCCGACCGCTCCCTGATGAAGCTGTTGAAAGCACGCCCGGCCTGTACCAGTTCGACCTGATCGACACTTACCGGCAATCCGGGGTGAGTCGGGCAGTCAGAGCAGGATCTTCAAGAGGCTTCCAGGGATCCGGCCAATGGCTTCGGGTCAGGTCCGCTTGCGGCTCGCGATCTCGTCAGCGAGCTGCTGCACGTGGGCGGGGTCCGCGTCCCGGGCAAGGGCGACGTAGTGGTCCATGACGGCCGGCCGGTAGCGCACGGGGAACGTCTGTCCTGGGGCGAGTCGGGTGAGCTCGGTGATCGTGAGGCCTTCGTCCGCGATACCGCGGAACGAGATGCCGCCGGCGGTCTCCACGTCGAGCATCAGGACCACGCGTGGACTGCTGTTGACCTCCCGCCAGTCGACGAGAACGCCGAGCGCAAGCGCCCCCGTACGCAGTTCCGCATTGCGCTTCCGTGCATCACTGCTCAGGAACGGGTTCGGGGCGACGCCCGGGAAGTCGGGCCCGACACCGAGCGATTCCCGACTCAGGTCGGGCCTGAGCTGCGCCATCAGATCGTTGAGCTTCTTCTGCGAACCGAACATCCTGGCCCTCCCTCACACCGGCGCCGGAATCTCGGCCTGGCGCTTCGTATTCACTGCGATGGTATGTCGCGGCCATTCCCGACCTCCGGCGCATCGCCCCGTCCCGATGGGGTCGCCGTCTGCGGTCGCGGAGGGACTCGGTCGGTGCACCTGCCTGTCGGACGAGCCACGTCCACACGCCGACAGGAGGACCAAGCCGTGATCGATACTGACCCCAACAGTGCGTCCCGGGCAACACCGTACGGTGCCGCGATCCTGTGCGGAGCGGCCGTCACGCTGATCAACTTCTTCTGGACCGTCGGCCAGTGAACATCAACGCACAGAGCTCGACGATCCCGTCGTAGGCCACCCTGGTCTCATCCCGGTGTTTCAACACAGGCAGGAATCAAAGAGAGGATCTACCGCGACCACCGAGCCTCAGCGGTTCAAGTCTTCGTACAGCGACAACGGCGGCGCTTGCGTAGAGGTGGCCGCCAACGTCCCCGGTGTTGTCCCCGTCCGCGACTCGAAGGACCCCGAGGGCCCGGCCCTCGCCTTCTCCCCCGATGGCTTCGCGGCCTTCGTTGCCGCCGTCCGTACCGGCGAGTTCGGCGACGTCTGACGTACGCGCGGCGCCCTGAGGGCCCCGTCACCCCTTTTTCCGGAGTGGCGGGGCTCCGCCGTGAACTGGGCGGGTTCCAGGCGTCAGGAGTCCCTGCGGTCGGCAATACTGGGGTGTCCGGGGGCGATTCGGACAGGGAGGCGCGGTGGGCGGGACGGCCGGATTCGCCGTGGTGGTGTTCGGCGGCCTGGGCGGCGTGGTCGCCTACCTCGCCGGGGTGGTCGGCCTACGCGACCTCCGGCGGCTGCACCGGGTCGGCGTCCCGGCCCTGGCCCTGGTGCGCGCCCGCGTCCCCGCCCCGGAGGACCGCGCGCTGCCGCCGCGCCCGCTGCTGCAGTTCGAGACCGAGGACGGCCGGGTGGTGGAGGTCTTCTCCCCCGTCCCATCCACCCCGCGCCACCCGCTGCCGGACGGCGGCCACGTGCAGGTCCGCTACGATCCAGCCGACCCCCGGCAGGTCCTGGTGGAAGGCCGCGAGCGCAGACCCCTGGAGTACGGCTTCGTGGCGCTCGGGCTGCTGATGGTGCTGGCCGCGATCACACTGGCGGTCGCCGTCCTGTGAGGCTGCCCGCCTGAATCGTCTTCGAGAACGAGGCCGGGTTCGCGATGACGCCGCCGCGCGCCCGCACCTGGGGCCAGCGCGGACACACACACCCGTCGTCCGCGTCCGGGGACGCTCCCGCCGCCGGATCTCGGCGGCGCGCCTTCGTGCCGCGCGCGGCGTGGTCGAGCCGATTCCGCGGCACCGCCGAAACACCGGCGCTCCGGCGGTTCGACCACGGTATTCCGGCGCTCCGGCGCCGGCCGGAACAGCCGGGGCGAATATGACGCGCAGTCATCGGAAAGTCACGCATTTTCATGGTCGGCGCACACCGGCGATATTCGAGGCCCGATTCCCACGGACGGATCTCCGTAGCCGGTTCGTCACGTCCCGCATTCGCTCCGCCCGGAATTCCACGCGCGACACGCGGCCCGCGCGGGCCCTCCGGGCGGGCCTTCGGGCAGTCCTTTGGGCAGTCCTTCAGGCAGGGCTTCCGCGCAGGCCTTCCGGACGGGGCGCGGACACCCTGGCCGTCGGCCCGGCCTCGGCTAGACGTCGAGAGCGGCCTCGATGCGCTTGAGACCGTGCCGGGCGAGCGCGAGGTTGGCGCGCGAGCGGTCCAGCGCCAGGTAGAGGAAGAGCGAGCCGTGACTGCGGGTCAGCGGGCGGATCAGGTGGTACTGGGTGCCGAGGGTGATCAGGATGTCCTCGATGACATCGTCGATCGACAGCGCGGCCAAGGCGCGTATCTTCGCACGAACGACCTCGGTGTTGGCGGCGGCCGCAATCTCCAGGTCGAGCTGCTGCCCCCCGCCGAGGAACCCGAGCGACATGCCGCTATCGTAGTCGGCCACAGCCACTCCGATGGCCCCCTCGATGGCCATCGCGTCCTTGAGTGCGTCGTCAATGTTCATGCGCTGTTCGTCCTTTGCGTGACTTCCGGGCAGAACTCCCGTGTGCAGGAACAAAATAGCAAGAAGTCACCGGTTGTGGTCGCCTCGTGAAAATGATGGAATAAAGTACGCTACCGGGGTTCAGAACGTGAAGGGGTACTGGTGCGCGCACTCGAAGCTTCCCTCTCCGATGTGCTCGGCTCCCCCGGAGTGGTCGGTGCCGCGCTCGTCGACGCCGTCACAGGTCTCAGCTACCAGTCCGCCGGGGACCACCGGCTGCTCGGGACCGGGGCCGAACTCGCCGAGCTGACCAACCTGATCGGCGAGCGGCTGTACGAGGCAGGGGCGGAGAGCGAGTTGGAGAGCCTGGTGGTCACCAGCACCCGCCATCACCAGGTCGTCCAGGTGGTGTCCCGGAAGGGCGACCCCCTGCTGCTGGCCACCGTGCTGGACCGGGAACGGACCAACCTGGCGCTGGCCGTCCGCCAGACCGCCGACCGCGCGCAGGACTTGCTGGCATGACCGACCCGTCCCACGACACGGCGCCGCCCGCCATCCCCGCAGCTCCCACGACGCCGGCTCCGCCCACCGCGCGCAACGTGCCCGCGCTGCTGCTCGCGCTGCGCCGGACGGAGTTCACCGGCTCGGTCACCGTCTCCAGCGCACCGGGCGGCACGATCCACCTGGAGCAGGGTCTGGTCACCGCGATCGAGACCCCCGGGGCCCCGACCGCCGCGACCCTGCTGCTGAAGTCCCGGCGCGTCGGCGAGGAGGAGTGGGCGTCCGCCGAGGTGGCCGCGTCCGTCGGCCGGCCGGCCGACGCTCCCCCGACCTGGGGCGGCGACCTCGGCGCGGCCCTGGTGGCTCAGGGGTCGATCGGCGCCGCCGAGCTCGAAGCCGTCTGCGCCGCCGCCGCCTTCGACGGGGCCTTCGCCCTGGTGCTGAGCCCGCCCGGCAGTTGGGAGACGGCCGAGGCGGCGCCGCCTGCCAGGATCGCGCTGCGCCCGGGCATCGAGCCGGAGCGGCTCTTCGCGGAGACCGCCCGGCGGACGGCCCTGCTGACCCGCCTTTGGGGACCGCCCGGCGAACTGGCCCGCATCCGGATCCGTCCTGCCGCCCGGGCCGAATCCGGCGCGCTGCGGATCCCGGTCCGCTACCGGGAGATCCTGGCCGCCGCCACCGGCCGCCGCACCGCGCGCGACCTCGGCTTCGCCCTGGGACGCGGTGTGTTCGCGGTACTCCTCGACGTCGTACGGATGGACGCCCGGCACCTGCTCCACCGGGAACCGAAGCACCCGGCTCCCCTGGCACCGAGCGTGGCCCCGCGCATAGCGACGAGCGAACCGCCGCCGGCCGACACCGGGCCGCTGCCGCGCCGCGTCCGCAGCGGACGCGGCGCGGGTGGTCCGGGCGGCCCCGGCGGCCTGCCCGCCCGATCCGAGGGAGCGGCGGCGGCTTCCGACGGCCCACCGAACGCACACCGCGCCGAGCACACCGCGCGTACCGAGACGACCGAGCAGAGTGAGAAGAGCGCACCATGAGCAGCCAGACACCGACCGCCGTACTGGTCGACGAGTTGAAGTCCCTCCGCGACCGGGTCATGGGCATCTCGGAGAGTGTCATCTCCACCACCGACGGCCTGTTGGTGGCCGCCGACACGGCCGCCGTCCACCCCGAGTCGGCCGCCGCCCTGTCGGCCGCCATGCTCGGCCTCGGCCGGCGCACCGCGGCCGAGGTCGGCGTGGGCGGCCTGCGTGACGTGGTCACCCGCTGCAACAGCGGCTACGTCGTGGTGCTGGCGATCGGGGAGCAGGCGCTGCTGATGATCCTGGGAGACGAGGGCCTCGACGTCGCCGGCCTGCACCGCGAGTCGCCCGCCACGGTCCGCCGCCTGAGCGAGCTGCTCGGGATGGTCCCCGCGGTCTAGGGCGTGTTTCATAATTCCCGCCGGGCGCGCGACGCCGGGCATCCCGCCTGGACGCACCGGCGAAACGTCCAAGTACGGCCCAGTACGAGGACGCTTCGCCGGCACGCCCAGCCGGGCGCCCAACGCCGCGCGCTGATCCGACGCGAATTATGAAACACGCCCTAGTCCCAACGCCGTTCAGTTACAGCAATCAGGGGCGATCGGGCCGGTCGCCGCGCAGGGCCTCGACCAGCCGCCGGGCCCGGGTCTCCTCCGAGAGCAGCGTCTCCACCAACGGCCCGGTTCCCTGCCTGTCCGCCGCACCGGACAGGTAGGCCTCGACCGCCCGCGGGTCGGCCGCGAGCGGCACCCGCCCGGCGGTGAGCGCGGCGTGGGCCCGGGCGTAGTCCAGGCCGAGCCGGGCCAGCCGCACCCCGCCCGCGTGCCGCTCGGCCGGGTCGACGCCGCCCTCGCCGGCCAACTGCGGGTGCCGGCAGGCGACTTCGTGCACGGCGAGAACGGCCAGCAGCACGTGTTCGGTGCCGGGCGCACGGCGGCCGAGGCGCTGCGCCTGCCCGTCGGCCTCCAGCCGGACCCAGGCCATCGGCGCGGCCGCGATGTTCACCTTGGCGAAGCCGGGTACCAGCAGCCGCTTCCAGCGCGGCAGCCGGTACGGCGTGCGGCCGAGCAGCGCGTCCCGGGTGGGGCGCAGCAGCGGGTCGAGGTCGTCGCGGTCGGGGGCGCCCGGGGCACCGGGACCGTCCGGCGCGTCGGGGCCGGCGGGCGCCGCCAGTCGCTCCAGCACCGCTCCCGGCGCGACGCCCGCCGCGCGCAGCAGTTCGACGGCCCGGGCGTGCGGATCGGCGAGCAGGGCGCGCAACAGGTGTTCGGCGCTGAACTTCCGCTCGCCGTCCTGTCGGGCCCGCTCCATGGCACCGGTCAGGGCGCGGGCGGCGGCGCCGCTGAGCAGCACGCCGCGCTCCCCGGTCGGGCCGAGCGCGTCGCGGGCCGGCACGCTCGCACCGGCCCCGTCGTCCGAGTCCCAGCGTGTCGCGTCGGCCCCGCCCTGGCGGTCGCGCAGGACGGCGAGCAGAGCGGTCGCGGTCGCCCCGGCGGCCGTCAGGGCCTCGCCGGCCGGGCCCTTCGCCCCGGCGACGGCGGCCAGCAGGTGTTCCGTCCCGAGGCGGCCGTCACCCCCGCCGCGCGCGCCCCGGGCCGCGCCCAGGACGCCGAGCGTGCGCCAGTCCGGTTCCAGCGTCGTCTCCATCCGGCCCCTCCCACCACGATGCTTTGCCCGAACTATATGCCTGCTTTGCTAGTCCTTTACACGTGACCGTACGTCAAGGAAACGTCAGAACCAGCCGGTTCGGAACGCCCTGGGCTCAGGGCGCGGAGGCCGGGTCGGCGGCGCTCACCGGGACGTCCGGGTGGCGGAACCAGGACCCCTGCACCACCCGCTGCACCAGCATCAGCACCGCGCCGAGCAGCAGCGCGCCCAGCCCGATCACCGTCACCCCGCCGACCCGGCCGACGCCCGGCAGGTCGATCGAGGTGGCGCCGTAGTCCGGGTCGGCGTAGACGTCGAAGGCGCCGTAGGCGAAGAAGTACAGCAGCATCAGGCCGCCGGCCAGCGGGAGCACGCCCTTGAAGACGAAGTCCCGGACGCTGCGGGTGAGGACCCGGCGGTAGTACCAGACGCAGGCGAAGCCGGTCAGGCCGTAGTAGAAGGCGATGCCCAGGCCGACCGAGGCGATCGAGTCGGCCAGCACGTTGCCGCTGATCGCGGTGAGCAGGACGTAGAAGGCGATCGACGCCAGGCCCATGGCGACCGTCGACCAGGTCGGGGTCCGGTGGCGCGGGTGCACCCGGGCGAAGCCGGTCGGGATGGCCCGGTGGGTGGCCATCGAGAAGGTGGTGCGGGCGGTGGGCAGGATCGTCGTCTGGGTGGAGGCGGCGGCCGAGGTCAGCACCATCAGGATCAGCAGCCGGCTGAGCACCGCGCCGATCCCGGTGGTGCCGAACACCGCGTCACCGAGGCCGGACAGCACGTCCCCCGAGTGCGCCGGGTTGCCGAGCCCGATGCCGTCCGCGCCGACCCCGGCGAAGGACTGCGCCGAGGTGGCGACCAGGACGTAGATGAGGAGCAGCAGCACGGTGGAGATGACGGCCGCGCGGCCGGGCGTGCGCGCGGAGTCGGCGGTCTCCTCGTTGACGGACACGGCGGTGTCCCAGCCCCAGTAGATGAAGACCGCGGCCAGCATGCCGGCGGTGAACGCCGAGGTCGAGGGCACGTTGAACGGGTTGAACCAGGACGCGTCGACGGGGATGGCGGTCGGGGGCGCGGCGGAGCCGTACGCCTTGACGAGCGCGGTGACCGAGAAGGCGACCAGCATCACCACCTCGACGGCCAGCAGCCGGCGTTGCAGGGTCGCGGACAGCTCGATGCCGACGTAACAGATCGCGGTCATCAGGAGGATCCAGACCACCCCGGCGGTGGCCGTCCACACCCGGCTGTCCGCGAGCGAGTCCAGGCCGACCAGCCGGAAGCCGTACACCCCGGCGATCTGCGCCAGGTTGGCCATCACGATGACGTCGGCGACGACGATGCCCCAGCCGCCCATCCAGCCGGTGCGCGGGCCGAACGCCCGGGCGGCCCAGGTGAAGGTGGTGCCGCAGTCCGGGTCGGCGGCGTTGAGCTCCTTGTAGGCGTAGGCGATCAGCAGCATCGGGATGAACGCCAGGACGGTGACGACGGGCGCCTGGAGGCCGACCCCGACCACGACGATGCCGAGGGTCGCGGCGAGGCTGTAGGCGGGGGCGGTGGAGGCGAGGCCGATGCACACCGAGGACAGCAGGCCCAGGGCGCCGCTCTTCAGGCCCTTCTCGCCCGCCCCGGAACCCGTCGGACGGTCACGGGGACCGCCGGTCGGGGGGCTGGTCGGGGACGCCGGCACTGGCCCCACCCCCTTGAGTGCGCAGCGGGGGCCGCGAGGACGGATCTGGTCGTCTCAGCGTAACGCCGCCCTCGGCGGGCGGCCCGGGGGCAGGACTTCCGGGCCGCTGGGCCGCTGGGCTGCCGGGCTGCTGGGCTGGACGGACGACGCGCGGCGCGGGCCGTGGTGCGGTCGCGGCGGTGCCCGCCTGGCTCGGCAGGCCCGCTGTCCGAACGGCGACCGCTCCGCCGCCACGGCGCCGCGCGCCTCCTACCTGTTTTCCACCGGTTGCCGAGGGCTCCGGAGTACCGGCCGGAGCCCTGGTCTCGGCGTGGTCCGCCCGCCGACCCGAAGGCCGGTGAGGGACCGTCTGTGGGGTTTCACCCGAGTTGGTCGAGGCGCAGCCGCGCCACCCGGACCGTCCGGCGCGGCAGGGTGGTGGGCAGGGCCACCAGCAGGGCGGTGGCGGTGAACATCGCGAAGTGCGAGCCCTCCGGCCAGGTCCCGGCCCAGCCCAGTTCGCCGTGCCGGTGCTCGGCGAAAGCGTTGCAGCACAGCCAGGCCGCCAGTCCGATCAGCGGCGCCGCCCGGGGCCGGGAGAAGGCGCCGAGCATCGCGCACAGGCCGAGGTAGGCGACGTAGGCGAGTCCGCCGGAGTGCAGTTCGCCGAGCCCGCCGAGGCCCATCGCCAGGACGCCGCCGGCGAGCAGCGCCACCGTGCCCGAGGTCGGGGCGGAGAGCCGCTCCAGGACCGGGTGGTAGCGCCGCCCGCCCGGCCGGGCCGCGTACATCCGCACGCCCTACCCCTTCGCGGCGACGAGTTCGGGCGCCGGGCCGACCGGCAGGTGCCACCGGGTGCGCCGGTGCAGCGCCTCCAGCTCGTGCAGCAGCTCGGGCACCGGGACGGTCAGCACCGGGCAGCCCGCCTCGCGCGCGCAGTGCGCCGTGACCGAGCGCCGCAGCCGGCGGCGCAGCAGGCCGCCGCTCCGGCCGAGGACCAGCAGGTCGTCCGGCCGGCCGGCGGCCTGGACGAGGGCGGGCCCGGTCTCGCCCCTGATCACCAGCGGGCGCAGCGGCACGCCGGGGTCGGCGCCGCCGAACGCCGCGTCGAGGGCGTCCCGCAGCCGCTGTTCGGCCGCCTCCCGCACCGCCGCGAGCAGCGGCGGGCACGGCGACCGGCGATACCCGAACTCACCGCCGGGCGGCTCCCAGGCGAGTACCGGGACGAGTTCGGCGCCACGGCCGCGGGCTTCCGCCACGCCGCGGTGCAGGGCCGCGAGGCTGCCGAGCGATCCGCTGACCCCGACCACCACCCTGCCGGTGCCGCTGCCCTGGTGCCGCCCGTTGCCGTGCATGGTCCGTCCTCGCGTCGTCGTTCCGGTACCCGGCGTGTCGCCCGGTGTGTCACCTGGCGCGTCACCTGGTGTGTCGTCCTCCACCCAACCGCCGCGCCGGCCGGCCGCCGCCCGTCCTTGACGCCTTCCTGACGCGCCGGGCCGCCTTCCCAACGCGCTCCATACGCCTGCCTCCCGCCGGCACCTGGTTTCACCCGTTCGGCGGACGGGAGCCGGGAGGCAGGAGACAGGAACCGGGAGGCGACGCGGTACCCCGGATACCGGATCACGGGCGATCAGCCGTAACGTCAGGCCGGGGCGCGGGCGAGGTCGAGGGTGTACGCGGTGCCGCCGGCGGGAGACGGTTCGACGGTGAGCTCGCCGTTCATCGCCTCGACGAAGCCCCGCGCCACGGTGAGGCCGGTGCCGTCGGCGGCCGGGCCCGGGGCCCTCACCCGGAGGTGGATCCGCCCGCCCACCGCGCCCGCGTCCACCAGGGCGGGCCCGGCGGCCCCCGCCAGGACGTCCGCGAGGGCGCGTTCCAGCAGGCCGGCGTCGGCGAGCACGGGCGGCAGGCCGTCCGGGAGGGCGAGGCGCACGTCGCGCTGCTCGCCGCTCTGCTCGGCGGGCAGGGCGGCTAGCGCGGCGGCGAGCACCGGGGCCAGCGCGGTCGGACGCAGCAGCACCGGTTGCTCGCCGGCCCGCAGCCGGTCGAGGTCCAGCAGGTCGGCGACCAGGCCTTCCATCCGCCGCACCTCGGCGGCGATCCGCCGCCCCGGCGGCCCCGGCAGGTCGGCGGCCTCGCGACGCAGCGCGGCGAGCGGGGCGCGCAGGTCCTGTCCGACGGCCTCCAGCAGCGCGGTGTGCAGGGCGTCGGTGTGGGCGAGGGTCTCGGCGGCGGCGGCCTGGGCGGCCAGCCGTTCGCGTTCCCGGGCCAGTCGCAGCTGGGTGACGTAGGGGCCGAGCAGTCGGGTGTCCTGCTCGGTGAGCGCCGGTCCGCGCAGGGCCAGGACGGCGTCCGGGCCGAGGTCGACGGCGAGCGAGGCCTCTTCGGGGCGCTGCGGGAGGGCGGTGCCGGACGCGGCGGCGGGGCGCCACAGCCGGCCGGTGCGGACCAGGACGACGGCGCCCTCCAGGCCGAACACCTGGCGCAGGTCGGCGACCAGGTCGGGCACTGCGCGGGCGCCGGATTCGACCGCCGCCCCGGCCAGCCGGGCCAGCACCGCCGCTTCGGCGCGGGCCCGGTCGGCCTGCTGGGAGCGGCGGGTGAGGCCGTCGATGAGGTGGGCGATGATCCCGGCGACGGCGAGGAAGAGCAGCAGCGCGGCGAGGTCGGCGCCCCGGGTGACGGCGAGGCTGTGCCAGGGCGCGGTGAAGAAGTAGTCGGCGGCGAGCGCCCCGGCGGCGGTGCTGGCGGCGGCGGGCGGCAGGCCGCCGAGCCGGGCGGTGGCGGCGACGGCCAGCAGCAGGCAGAGCAGGGCGCCGGGGAGGGCGAGCGAGTCGCGCAGCGGGGAGAGCGCCCAGGCCAGGGCGGCCGTTGCGGCCGGGCCGGCCAGCCAGGCCAGGCGCCGGCGGCGCGGCGGGACGGCGGCCGGGCGGCGGCGGCGGGGTGCGGGCGGGACGGCGAGCAGGCCGGGTTGGGGCGGGGGGACGACCCGGACGTCGATCGGGCCGGCCAGCCGGATGACGCGGTTGATCACCGAGCCCGAGACCAGTTCGCGCAGGCGGCTGCGGCTGGTCGGGCCGAGCAGGATCTGGGTGGCGCTCTCGGCGTGGGCGAAGTCCACCAGGGCGCGGGCGGCGTCGTTGCCGTCGACCTCGATGTAGCCGCCGTGGAGTTCGTGCAGCAGGGCGCGCTGGCCGGCGAGGGCGGGCGGCTCGTGGACGGTGGCGCCGTCGTCGGGCCGGACGTGCACGCCGATCAGGTCGCCGTGCACCCGGGTGGCGGTGCGGGCGCCGCGGCGGATCAGGTGCTCTCCCTGCGGGGCCCCGTTGAGGGCGACGACGATGCGTTCCTTGGTCTCCCAGGGCGCCCGGATGCCGTGCCGGGCGCGGTAGTCGGCGAGTTCCTCCTCGACCCGGTCGGCCAGCCAGAGCAGGGCGAGTTCGCGCAGGGCGCCGAGGTTGCCGGCCCGGAAGTAGTGGTCCAGGGCGATGTCGATCCGGTCGGGCGGGTAGATCGCGCCCTGGGCCATCCGGGTGCGCAGGGCCTGCGGGCTGAGGTCGACGAGTTCGATCCGGTCGGCGGCGCGGACCACCTCGTCGGGGATCCGCTCGCGCTGGGCGACGCCGGTGATCTGCTCGACGACGTCGTTGAGGCTCTCCAGGTGCTGGATGTTGACGGTGGTGGCCACGTCGACGCCGGCGTCGAGGAGTTCCCGGACGTCCTGCCAGCGTTTGGGGTGGCGGCCGCCGGGGGCGTTGGTGTGGGCGAGTTCGTCGACGAGCGCGAGCTGCGGGCGGCGGGCGAGCAGGGCGTCGACGTCGAGTTCGGTGAGGGTGGTACCGCGGTGGCCGACGGTGCGGCGGGGCAGCACGGGCAGGTCCCCGAGCTGGTGCTCGGTGCCCCGGCGGCCGTAGGTCTCGACCAGTCCGACGACGACGTCGAGGGCTTCGTCGTCGCGCAGCCGCCGGCCCTCGGCGAGCATGGCGCACGTCTTGCCGACCCCCGGCGCAGCCCCCAGGAACACCCGCAGTCGTCCGCTCACCGCCGTGCCGCCACCTCCTCGGTGTCCATGCTCCGCCGGGACGCCGGGGTGCGCGAGGGGACGGGCGCTCCGGCGGGTGCCGGGGGGCACGAGGGGACCGCCGCAAGATCCGGATGGTGCTATCGTCATTAGCACCATGTTGCTGAAGCTGGACACCGGTGACGCCCGTCCCCTGCACGAGCAGGTGGCGGGCGCGATCAGGCGGGCCGTCGCCGAGGGCGAGTGCGCCCCCGGCGACAGGCTGCCACCGGCCCGAGAGCTCTCCCGGGCACTGGGCGTGAACACCAACACCGTCCTGCGCGGGCTGCGCACGCTGCGCGACGAGGGCGTGCTGGAGTTCCGCCGGGGCCGTGGCGTCACGGTCGCCGAAGGCGCCGACGCGCGCTCCGAACTCGCCGATCGGGTAAGGCAGTTGGTTGCCGATGCCGCCCGGGCCGGCTACAGCAGGAACGATCTCGTGGACATGATCAGGGGGATGTCGTGACGGACGGGAAGCTCATAGCGAAGGAGCGCCGGGAGCCCGGGGCGGGGCGCGGCGCGCTCTGGGGCGCGGTGGCCTGGTCGGCGGGCGTCCTGGCCCTGCTGATCGCGCTGCCGTGGGCCGCGCGCCACCGGCTGCCGGACCCGCTCGCCACCCACTGGAGCGGACAGGACCCGGACGGCTCCATGTCGTTGACGGCGTCCGCGCTGTTCCCGGCGGGGGTCTGGCTGGTGCTGGTGCTGGCCGCCGCGGCCGCCCGCCGGTTCCGGGCCGGGACGGCGGGCGGCACCACCGGGGCGGCACTGGCGGCCGTCGGGGTGCTCCTGACGGGGGCACAGACCTCCATCGTGCACGCCAACCTGGACCGCACGCGCTGGCAGGAGGCCGCGCCGATGGGCTTCGAGGTGGTCGTCCTGGTCGTGGCGGCGGGCCTGGCCGGCCTCCTGACCTGGCTGGCCGTCCGCCCGCGCATCGACTCCCCGACCGGGGCGAGCCCGGCGGACCGGATCCCGGCGCCGGCGACCGCGCCGGGCGAGCAGCTGGTCTGGCTCTCCCAGGCCGCCAACCCGTGGCTGCAACTGGGCGCCTCCGTCCTCGCCCTGGGCGCGCTGGTCGGCGTGCTGGCCCCGGCCAGCGGGCTGATGGGGTTCAGCTGGGCGACGGTCGTGCCGTTCGTCACCACCTCCCCCATCGTCCTGTGCTCGGCCTCGGTCAAGGCCCGGGTGACCGCGCAGGGCCTGTCCGTCGGCTTCGGCCCGTTCGGCTGGCCCAGCCGGCGCTGGTCCCCCGCCGACCTCGACTCGGCCCGCGCCGAGCTGCGCACCCCCGCCCAGGCCGGTGGCTGGGGCTACCGCGTCAACGGCCTCGGCACCACCGTGATGCTGCGCCGCGGCGTCTGCCTGGTGGTCCGCACCCGGCGCGGGCGCGAGTTCGCCGTGAGCGTCGACGACGCCGAGCGCGGCGCGGCCCTGCTCAACTCCCTCATCGCCAGGTCCGCCAGTCCCACCGGCTGACCCCCGTCACGCCGCTGGGGCCCGTCTTCAAACCGCCCGTTCCGGTGGTGTGGACAGGGGCCGCACCGTGGGTACACCAGCTGACAGCTGCTCATAGTGCAGAGGGCAAGGAGGCGTCCGTGACCCACGAACGGCGGACGGCGGAAGACCCGGAGCGCGACGCGGTCGACGCCCGGGGAGGCACCAACCAGGACGAACGGACCATCACCTTCCTACGACTCGGCGTCGGACTGATCGGCATCCTGCTGCCGCTCGCACTACCCCTGGGGAACTGGCTGTTCGCCGAGCTCAGGGGCCAGAGCACGGCGGGATTCTGGCCGGCCTCGATGAGCGGCTCGTACTACACCAGCACCCGGAACCTCTTCGTGGGCGGCCTGTGCGCGCTCGGGGTGTTCCTGATCTGCTACCGCTTCGACCGCCGGGACGACCGCTGGAGCACCGCCGCCGGCGCGTTCGCGCTCGGGGTCGCCCTGTGCCCGACCGCGCCGCAGGGCGCCACCGCGTTCCAGAGCGCGGTCGGCCTGCTGCACTACGCCTTCGCCGGACTGCTGCTCTTCGTGCTGGCGATGTTCTGCGTCTACTCCTTCCGCAACCCGCGCTCCACCCAGCCGTCCTGGGTCAGCCGGGCCTACCTGGCGGCCGGGGTGCTGATCCTGGTGCTCCTGCTGCTCGCCGTCGCCGCCGGGGTGGCCGGCGTCGGCACGGACTGGGCCGTCCGCCCGCTGTACCTGTGCGAGTGGTTCTCGACCTGGGCCTTCGGTGCCGCCTGGACCGGCGCCGCGCTCGAACTCGCCGCCGCCGGTCGATCGTACGGACACCATCCGCTCCTCCCGGGGCAGAGCGGCTCCCCGGCCACCGGCAGCCCGGCGGCCCAGCCCTAGGATGCGTCCTCAAGGGGACCTTAACCCCAAGAGATAGTCATCTTGTCGTCCCGAAACACCGTTACCATGCGCACCAAGGCCCGCCACCAGGGCGGCCGGTGACGGAACCCCAGCAACGGGAGGACGAGCATGTCGAACGAGGTCCGGGCAGGGCGCGGTCCGCAGGAGGAGTACCCGTCGGTGGATCTGCGGATGGACGTACCGCACTCGGCGCGGGTCTACGACTACCTCATCGGCGGCAAGACCAACTTCGAGGCGGACCGCGTCGCCGCGCACGCCTCGGTGCAGGCCTGGCCGTCGCTGCCGATCTCCATGCGCACCACCCGCGACTTCATGCAGCGCGCCGTCCGCCACCTCACCGAGGAGTACGGCGTCCGGCAGTTCCTGGACATCGGCACCGGCATCCCCACCTCGCCCAACGTCCACGAGATCGCCCAGTCGATCGCCCCGGACGCGCGGGTCGCCTACGTCGACAACGACCCGATCGTGCTCACCCACGCGCGGGCCCTGATGTCCAGCACGTCGCAGGGCCGCACCTGTTACGTGGACGCCGACTTCCGCGACCCGGAGTCGATCATCCAGAACCCCCGGCTGCGCGAGGTCCTCGACTTCTCCCAGCCGGTGGCGCTGTCGCTGATCGCCATCGTCCACTTCGTGCTCGACGAGGACGACCCGCAGGGCATCGTGCGCCGCTTCATGGACGCCCTGGCACCGGGCAGCTTCCTCGCCCTGACCGTGTTCACCGGGGACACCGACCCGGTGGGCGTGGGCGGCGTCGGCCGGGAGTACAACGCGCGCGGCATCCCGCTGCAGATCCGCGACCAGAAGGAGACCGCGGCCTTCTTCGACGGCTACGACCTCCTCGACCCCGGCGTCACCCTGGTCCACCACTGGCGCCCGGACGCCGGGGCCGCGCCGATCCGCGACCAGGACATCGCGATGTACGCGGGCGTGGCGATCAAGCGCTGAGCCTGCCGACGTCAGCCGGGGACGGCGACCAGGCCCGCCTCGTAGGCCAGGATGACGAGGTGGACCCGGTCGCGGGCGTCGAGCTTGGCGAGCAGCCGGGTCATGTAGGTCTTCACGGTCGCGATGCTGAGGACCAGTTCGGCGGCGATCTCGGTGTTGGACAGGCCCCGGCCGACCAGGGTGAGGATCTCCCGCTCCCGGCCGGTGATCGCGCCCAGCCGCCGGGCGGCCGGTGTCGGCGCGGGGGCCTGCACCGGCGCACCGGTCGGTGACGCGGCGGTCGGTGACGCGGCGGCCGGGCCCGAAGCCGCCGCCGGGCCCGGGGCCGGCCGCTGGTCCGCGAAGGAGGAGATCAGCCGGCGGGTGACGCTCGGTGCGATCAGGGCGTCCCCGGCGGCCACCACCCGGACGGCGGCGAGGATGTCGTCCAGCGCCATGTCCTTGACCAGGAAGCCGGACGCCCCGGCGCGCAGCGCCGCGTACACGTGGTCGTCGTCGTCGAAGGTGGTGAGCACGACGACCCTGGTCGGCCCACCGCCGCCGGTGATCAGGCGGGTGGCCTCGATGCCGTCCATACCGGGCATCCGCAGGTCCATCACGACGACGTCGGGCCGCAGTTCACCGGCCAGCCGGACGGCCTCGGCACCGGTGCCGGCCTCGCCGACCACCTCGACGTCGGCGGTCTCGGTGATGACCATCTCCAGCGCGGCCCGGACCAGCGGCTGGTCGTCGACCAGCAGGACGCGTGTCATGCGGTCACCTCCCCGGGGATCGGCAGTCGGACGGCGACCCGGAAGCCGCCCTCGGGGCGCGGCCCGGCCTCGAACTCGCCGTCCAGCAGGCCGACCCGTTCGCGCAGCCCGGCCAGGCCGAAGCCCCCGCCCCGACCGGTGCCGGTGCCCCGGTCCCGGTCGGTGCCGGTGCCCGTGCCGCGGCCCCGGTCGGTGATCTCCACCGCCACCTCGCCCGCTGTGCGGCGGTCGACCAGGACCTCGCAGGAGCGGGTGTCCGCGTGCCGCACCACGTTGGTGACGGACTCCTGGATGACGCGGAACGCCGAGAGGTCGATCTCCGGTGGCAGCGGGCCCTGTTCGCCCCGCCGCCGGACCTCGACCCGGACGCCGGCGGCGGTGGTCGCGGCGGCCAGCCGGTCGAGGTCGGCCAGACCTTGAGGGGTGGTCGCCGACGTCTCGCCGTCGGCCTGGCGCAGCGCGACGAGCATCCGGCGCAGCCCGGCCAGGGTGTCCCGGCCGGCGTTCTCGATCTCGCCGAGCGCCTGCTTGGCCCGTTCCGGGCGGGTGTCGATGACCCGGCGGGCGGCGCCGGCCTGGAGCGCGACGATGCCGATGGTGTGGGCGACGGTGTCGTGCATCTCGCGGGCGATCCGCAGTCGTTCGGCGGTGACGGCCTCGGTGGCCGCCCGGGTGCTCAACGCCCGGGCGTGCTCGCGGTTCTGCCGCATCGAGCGGCCGACCAGCCAGGCGACCAGGGCGAGCAGCGCGGCGCCGTCGGCGGAGCCGATGTGGGTGCCGGTGAAGATGCCGACGGTGTTGCCGTGCACCAGGCCGATGTGCAGCACGAGCAGGCTCATCACCAGCGCGAACGCGGTCCGCGAGCTGCGGCGCGGCCGGGTGGCGGTGATCAGGCAGAGCGCGACGTCCACGGCCAGCAGGGAGGCCGGCGGCACCTGGGTGTCGGCGGCCCAGCCGTCGGTCTCCGTGAAGGCGGCGACGAACAGCAGGGCGACCGCGAGCACCGGAAGGCGGCGCACCAGCGCGGCGCCGGCGAAGGCCACCACCGTGGTGGCCAGGGTGAAGGCCAGTCCGCCGTGGGCGGCGGCCCCGCCGTGGTACCGGGCGTTGCCGCCGAGCAGGACGGCGGGGTAGGCGGCGGCCACGCACCAGGCGAGCCCGACCCAGACCTCGGGCGGAATGCGCCGGAACAGCGGCGGAGAGGGCGTCGCAAGCATACGAAGATCGTATCGGCGGCCTGAATCGCCGTCATCGGACCGTGGTTGTACGACCGGGGGTGACAGCCGGGGCGCGCGGTGTCAGCGCCGGTCCGATGCGGCGGCCCGGCCCCGCCCGGCACCGTGGAGCCCATGATCGAAGTCACCGAGCTGACCAAGTGCTACGGCCGAACCACCGCCGTCGAACGCCTCACCTTCACCGTCCGGCCCGGCCATGTGACCGGCTTCCTGGGCCCCAACGGCGCGGGCAAGTCCACCACCCTGCGGCTGATCCTCGGCCTCAACGACCCGACCGGCGGCACCGCCACCGTCGACGGCCGCCCGTTCCGGGCGCGGACGCGCGGCCTGCGCGACGTCGGCGCCCTGCTCGACGCGGGCGACGTCCACGGCGGGCGCACCGGCGCGGCCCACCTGCGGGCGCTGGCCCGCGCCAACGCGATCCCGGCCGCGCGGGTCGAGGAGGTGCTGCACGAAGTCGGGCTCACCAAGGCCGCCGGGCGCCGGATCGGCGGCTACTCGCTGGGCATGAAGCAGCGGCTCGGCATCGCCGGCGCGCTGCTCGGCGACCCGCCGGTGCTGCTGTTCGACGAGCCGCTCAACGGCCTCGACCCGGAGGGCGTGCTGTGGGTGCGCGGCCTGTTCCGCCGCCTCGCCGAGGAGGGACGGACGGTCTTCGTCTCCAGCCACATGATGGCCGAGATGGAGCACACCGCCGACCGGCTGGTGGTGATCGGCCGGGGCCGGCTGATCGCGGACGAGAGCCTGGCGGAGTTCTCCGCCCGCAACGCCGTCACCAGCGTGGCCGTCCGGGCGGCCGAACCCGACCGGCTGGCGGCCGTGTTGACCGCCGCGGGCGCCACCGTCCGCCCCGGCCCGGACGGCGCGCTCGCCGTGACCGGCCTGGACGCCACCCGGATCGGCGAACTCGCCCTGGAGCAGCGCCTGTTGCTGCACACCCTGACCACCCGTGCCGCCTCCCTGGAGGAGGCGTTCATGGAACTGACCGCCGACAGCGTCGACTACCAGGCCGGAGAGCCCCGATGAGCACCGCGACCACCGCCCCCCAGTCCCGCCCCCGGCCCCTCCCCCGGCCGCGCGCCCGCTTCGGCGACCTGCTCGCCGCCGAGTGGATCAAGTTCTGGTCCCTGCGTTCGACCGTCTGGGTGCTGGGCCTGAGCGCCCTGTTCGTCATCGCCGCCAACCTCAAGGCGGCCCGGTACACCTACGACCACTACACCGTCGGCGACGGCGATCCGGCGACCATGCTGCAGGTCGCGCTCGGCGACTCCTTCACCATGATCGCCGCCGACGTCGTGATGATCGTCGCGGGCAGCGTCGGCGCGCTCGTCCTGGTCGGCGAGTACGCGAGCGGGCTGATCCGCACCACGCTGGTGGCCGTCCCGGACCGCCGGGCCGTGATCGCCGCCAAGGCCTGCGTACTGACCGCGGTCATGCTCGGCTACGGCGCCGTCACCGCGGGCGTCTCCTTCGGCGCCTGCCAGGCGGTCCTCGCCGACACGCACATCGGCGTCTCCGTCACCGACCCCGCCGCGCTGCGCTTCGTCGCGGCCGCCGCCCTGTTCGCCCCGGTCTGCGCCCTCGCCGGATTCGCCCTCGGCGCGCTGATCCGGCACACCGCCGGAGCCGTGGTGGGCACCGTCCTGGTGCTGTTCTTCCTGCCGGCGTTCTTCAACGAGCGCTACCGCTGGTCGGCCGACCTCCTGCACGCCATGCCGCTCCAGGCCTGGCGCCGGCTGGCCCAGGTCGACCTGACCCACTCGCTGCCCTCGGCGCACCGGGCCACCGTCGCCGGATCCTGGGCCACGTTCGCGCTCTGGGCGCTCGCCTCGGTGGTGGTCGCCGTGGCCGTCGTCCAGCGCCGCGACCACTGACCCGCCGTCCGGCGGCGGCGCCGGGAGCGGTGCTCACCCGTCGCGGCGGCCCGCCGCCACATCCGCCAGCGCCACCAGCAGCGCCGCCAGGACCAGGCCCGCCGCGACCGTCACGCCCAGCTGGAAGGCCAGCGCCCAGTCCGGGTGCGGGCCCTGGGCGTGGGCGAAGAAGACCGAGCCGACGATGGCGATGCCGACCGCCGAGCCGACCCGCTGGGCGGTCTGCAGGACGCCGCCGGCACTGCCCGCCCGGGCGATCGGCACCCGCTGGAGGGTCAGGGTCTGGTTCGGGGCGATCACCAGCCCGCTGCCCACCCCGGCGACCAGCAGCGGCGCCACCGTCGCCCAGCCGATCGCCGACCCCGACCACAGCTGCACCGCCAGGGCCGAGGCCAGCAGGCCGACCAGCACCAGCACCAGGCCGAGCAGCACCAGCCGGCGGCCGAGCCGGTGCACCAGCCGTCCGCCGATCGCCGCGGACACGCCCGAGCCCACCGCGAACGGCGTGACCGCCAGGCCCGCCGTCAGCGCCGAGTAGTGCAGGCCCGCTTGGAGGTAGAGCGTGAAGATGAAGAAGATCGCGGTGAACCCGGCGAAGTACACCAGCGACAGCGCCACTCCCGCCGCGTACGGGCGCACCGCGAACAGCGCCATGCTCACCAGCGGCTCCCGGCCCCGCGCGTAGTACCGCTCCCAGCCCACGAAGGCCCCCAGCAGCACCGCCGCCAGCGGCAGCAGCAGCCAGCGCGTCGAGCCGTGCCACTGCTGCGCCTGGACGAACGGCAGCAGCAGCGCGACCGTCCCGGCACCGAGCAGCAGCACCCCGACCGGGTCGAAGTCCCGGTGCCCGGCCCGCGAGGCCGCCGGCGGGGGCGGCGGGAGCAGCCGGTAGGCGATGGGCAGGGCGGCCACGCCGATCGGCAGGTTGACCAGGAACACCCAGCGCCAGCCGTTCTGCGGGCCGAACAGGTGGATCAGCAGGCCGCCCAGCAGCGGGCCGACGGCGGTGGACAGACCGATGGTGGCGCCGAGCGCGCCGAAGGCCCGGCCGCGTTCGGCCCCCTGGAACAGGACCTGGATGAAGCCGGAGACCTGCGGCACCAGCACCCCGCCGGCCGCGCCCTGGAACAGCCGGGCCAGCACCAGCCACTCCTGGTTCTGCGCCGCCCCGGCCAGCGCGCTGGCCGCGGTGAACAGGGCGAGCCCGGTGAGGAAGACGGCCCGGCGGCTGCGGGCGTCGCCGAGCCTCCCGGACGGGACCAGCACCAGGCCGAAGGCGAGCGCGTAGCCGCTGAGCACCCACTGCAGGCCGCTGTCGGACATGTGCAGCCCGGCCCGCACGGTCGGCAGGGCGACGTTGACGATGCTGACGTCCAGCAGCGTCATGAACCCGGCGACCAGGCAGACCGTCAGCGCCCGCCAGCGCCGTACCTCGGCCCGCCGGCCCGCGGCGGAGGCGCCGGGCTGCTGTTCCGGGGTGCTGCACGGGGGTTGGGCCGTCATGGGAGCACCTTCCGGGCGTCCGGCGGTCGTCTGGCTTCGCGTCCGGCGGCCGGCCGTCGTCCGGCTTCCCGGTCCGGCTGCCCGCCCGCCGTGCGCGGCCCCCCTCCGAACGGCCATCGTGGACGGCGCGGCCCCGGAGCCGCCAGCCGGGCTGCGCCGCCCGCGCCGCCGCTCACCCGGACGGCCGAACCCGATCGCGGCCTCCCCCGGTGCCCCGGAGGCTGAGGACATGAACGCCGCCACCGAAACCCCGCCGACCGCCCCGCCGGTGCTGGACGCCCGGCAGCGCAACGTCGTCTTCGGCACCATCGTGCTCGGCATGCTGCTGGCCGCGCTCGACCAGACCATCGTCGGCACCGCGCTGCCCACCATCGTCGCGGACCTCGGCGGGGCCGCGCACATGTCGTGGGTGGTGACGGCCTACCTGCTGGCCGAGACGGTGGCCACCGTGCTGGCCGGCAAGTTCGGTGACCTGTACGGGCGCAAGCTGCTCTTCCAGATCTCGGCGGTCGTCTTCATCACCGGCTCGTTCTTCTGCGGCCTGGCGACCAACATGACGCTGCTGATCGCCTGGCGGGCGCTCCAGGGCATCGGCGCGGGCGGCCTGATGGTGACGGCCATGGCGCTGATCGCGGACGTCATCCCGCTGCGCGAGCGCGGCAAGTACCAGGGCGCGATCGGCGCGGTGTTCGGCGTGGCGACGGTGATCGGGCCGCTGCTGGGCGGGCTGTTCACCGACCACCTGTCCTGGCGCTGGGCGTTCTACGTCAACGTGCCGATCGCGATCCTGGTGGTGATCGCGGCCGCCCGGACCATCCCCTCGGTGCGCTCGGCGGTGCGCCCGGTGATCGACTACCTGGGGATCGCACTGGTCGCGATCGGCGCCAGCGCACTGATCCTGGCGACCAGTTGGGGCGGCAACGAGTACGCCTGGGGCTCCGGGGTGATCATCGCCCTGTTCGCCGGCGGCGCCGTCGCCCTCGGGCTGTTCTGCTGGGTGGAGAGCAGGGCCGTCGAACCGATGCTGCCGATGCGGCTGTTCCGGAACCCGGTGTTCGCGGTCTGCTCGGTGCTCAGCTTCATCGTCGGCTTCGCGATGCTCGGCGCGCTGACCTTCCTGCCGACCTTCCTGCAGTACGTCGACGGCGACTCGGCGACCGTCTCCGGCGTGCGGACGCTGCCGATGGTGATCGGGCTGCTGCTCGCCTCGATCGCCAGCGGCAACGCCGTCAGCAAGACCGGCAGGTACCGGGTGTTCCCGATCGTCGGCACCCTGGTGATGGCCGTCGGCCTCTACCTGCTCTCCCGGCTCGAACCCGGCACGGGCACCACGCTCGCCTCCCTCTACATGTTCGTGCTCGGCGTCGGCATCGGGCTGAGCATGCAGGTGCTCACCATCGCCGTGCAGAACACCGTCGACTACGCGGACCTCGGCACCGCCACCTCCGGGGTGACCTTCTTCCGCACCATCGGCAGCTCCTTCGGCACCGCCGTGTTCGGCACCATCTACGCCAACAGCCTCAAGACCGAACTCGCCCGGGGCGTGGCCTCCTCGGCCCGCCTCACCGGCGCGGACCCGGCGCTGCTCACCCGGGCCGCCGAGAGCCCGCAGGGCCTGCACCGGCTGCCCGCCGCGCAGGCGGCCCCGATCGTCCAGGCCTACTCCGACGCCCTGCACACCGTGTTCCTGTGGACGGTGCCGGTCGCCCTGGTCGGGTTCGTGGTCGCGCTCTTCCTCAAGCAGGTGCAGCTGCGGGACACCGCCAGGGCCGGCTCCACCGACATGGGCGAGGGCTTCGCCCAGCCGACCACCAGCGACTCCGACCCGCACCTGGAGTACGCCGTCGGCAAGCTCGTGCGCGGCGTGGACCTCGACACCGTCCGCTCGATCGTCGACGACGCCGACACCCGGGTCGACCTGGCCGGGGCCTGGGCGCTGATGGAGGTCGCCGGCCACACCAAGGCCGTCGGCCAGGCCTCCCTGGACCTCATCGCCGCCCGCAAGCGGGTGCCGCCCGAGGTCCTGGAGCCGGTCTTCGACCGGATGGCCGCCGAGGGCTACCTCACCCGCGACGGCGACCGGCTCTCCCCCACCGAGACCGGCTCCCAGGAGGTTCGCGTCCTCGCCCAGGCCTGGTCGGACTGGCTCAACGCCCGGCTGGACGCCGACGCCGGCCGCCCGCGCAGCCCCCAGCTGCGCACCGCGGCGACCGCCATCGCCTGGCGCCTGATGGTCGAGGACCTCGCCAACGGCCTTCCGGCCCACGCGCGTTCGAAGGACGCGGCGCGAACCTAGGCCGCCGCCAGGACCTAGGGCTTCCTCGCCAGGATCAGTTCGCGCCGCACGCCGTCGGCCATCAGGTCGCCGGGCTCGTCGGTCTCGGCGAACCCGTTGCGGTGGTAGAGGGCGATGGCCGCGTCGTTGTCGGGGTTCACCGCCAGCTTGAGGGTGGTGAACCCCTGCTCGGCGGCCCAGCGGGCGATCGCGTCGATCAGCCGGTCCCCCACGCCCCGGCCGCGCGCCGCCGGGCCGACCCACAGGGAGATCAGCTCGGCGACCGCCCCGCCCTCGTCGGCCGGGACTCCGCTGGCCATCGCGACCGGGCGGCCGTCCAGCACCGCGACCAGGTCGAGGGCGTCGGGGATCTCCAGGCGGGAGCGCCAGCGGGCCTCGTGGTCGCCGGCGCCCTGCCAGTCCGCCAGGGTGGAGCCGAAGGCGTACGGCGCCTCGGTCAGCGCGGCCAGGCGCAGCTCGCGCCAGAGCGCCCAGTCGTCGGAGCCGAGCCGGCGCAGTTCGGGTTCGTGCAGTTCGGGTTCGTGCAGTTCGGACATGGTGCGGACCTTGCCGCAGGCCGGGCGGCACGGCAAGCGGATTACCCGGTTCAGCCCACGAGCGGCGGGTTGAGGCGGGCGAAGGCCTCCTGCCGGCGGTAGGGGAAGTACGGGTACGGCGCGGTGCGGGCGCTGGCCGCGTCGAGCCGGGCGACCTGCTCGTCGGTCAGCGACCAGCCGACCGCGCCGAGGTTCTGCCGCAGCTGCTCCTCGTTGCGGGCGCCGATGATGACCGAGGAGACGGTCGGGCGGCGCAGCAGCCAGTTGATGGCGATCTGCGGGACGGTGCGACCGGTCTCGGCGGCGATCCCGTCGAGCGCGTCGACCACCCGGTACAGCAGTTCGTCCTCGACCGGCGGGCCGTAGTCGGCAGTGTCGTGCAGCCGGCTGTCGGCCGGGAGCGGCCGGCCGCGCCGGATCCGGCCGGTGAGGCGGCCCCAGCCGAGCGGGCTCCACACCAGGGCGCCGACGCCCTCCTCCTGGGCGAGCGGCATCAGCTCCCACTCGTAGTCGCGGCCGACCAGCGAGTAGTAAACCTGGTGGGCGGCGTAGCGGGGGCGGCCGTAGCGCTCGGCGACGGCGAGGGACTTCATCAGCTGCCAGCCGGAGAAGTTGGAGACGCCGGTGTAGCGGAGCTTGCCGGCCCGGACGAGGTCGTCGAGGGTGGCCAGTACCTCCTCGATCGGGGTGCCGGCGTCGTAGGCGTGCAGTTGGAAGAGGTCGAGGTAGTCGGTGCCGAGGCGGCGCAGCGCGTCGTCCACGGCCTTGGTGAGGCGGGCCCGGGAGGTGCCGGCGTCCTGCGGGCCGTCGCCGGTCGGCAGGCCGGCCTTGGTGGAGACGAGCACCTGGTCGCGGCGGCCGCGGATGGCCTGGCCGAGGACCTCTTCGGAGGCGCCGTCGGAGTAGACGTCGGCGGTGTCGAAGAGGGTGACTCCGGCGTCGATGGCGATGTCGAGCAGGCGGCGGGCCTCCTGGACGTCGGTGGTGCCCCAGGCGCCGAACAGCGGTCCACGGCCGCCGAAGGTGCCGGTGCCGAGGCTGAGCGCGGGGACCTTGAGGCCGGACGAGCCGAGTCGGCGGTATTCCATGGCGGTTGCCGTGCTGGTTGTCGTGCTGCTTTCCATGGCAGTTCTCCCCTCGGAGCCCTTAACGGGACTCCCATTCCGTTAGGATGGTTCGACCTTAGCAGGGCCCATCGACCTAATGGAACAGGAATCCCGTTAATGACTGCCGAGCCCTCCGCGCCGGACGCACCGGACGCACCGGACACTCCGGACGCGCCGGAGACCCCCACGCCCGGGACGCGGCGCCCCGGCGGCCGCACCGCCCGGGTCCGCACCGCCGTCCTGCGGGCCGCCGAGGACGCCCTGGTCGAGCGCGGCTTCAGCGGGCTCGACCTCGGCGACGTCGCCCAGCGGGCCGAGGTCGGCCGGACCACCGTCTACCGGCGCTGGGGCACCACCAGCGCGCTGGTCGCCGACCTGCTCGCGGACATGGCCGAGCAGTCACTGCCGCGCACCCGCAGCGGCTCCCTCGCCGAGGACCTGCGGGCCAACGCCCGGCTGGTCCAGCGCACGCTGGCCGACCCCCGGCAGGGAGCGCTGTTCCGTGCGGTGATCGTCGCCGCCACCTGCGACCCTGACGCCGCCGAGGCGCTGCGGCACTTCTACCTGCGCCGGGTCGAGGAGTGGGCGCCGTGCGTCGCCGAGGCCGTCGAACGCGGCGAACTCCCGCCGGACACCGACGCGTTCGAGGTGGTCCGGGCCGTCTCCGCGCCGCTCTACTACCGGATGCTCACCACCGCCGAGCCGCTCGACGAGGCCGCCGCCGACCGCGCCGCGGCCGCCGCCGAGGCGGCCGCCCGGGCGGGGGCGCACCGGCGGGAGAGCGTCTGACGGCGCCCGAGAACGTCCGGGAACGCCGCCGGCCGCGCAGTTCGACGAACTGCGCGGCCGGCGGGAGGGCGGGCGGTCCGGGGGGCGACCCGGGGAGCGGCCTAGAAGAAGCTGTCGTCGTCGCCCTCGTAGTAGTTGTTCACAACCACCTCGGGCGTGTCGTCGCTGAACGCCTCGTTGAGCAGCGCGCCGCCGACCAGGCCGGCCGCGCCCGCGCCGATCAGCGCGCCGGTGCCGAAGCGGCGCCCGCCCTGGCCCGGCTGGCCCTGAGCGGGCTGGCCCTGGACCGGCTGCGGATAGCCCTGCTGGACCGGCTGCGGGTAGCCCTGCTGCGGGGTGTAGAACGGCGGCACGGTGGTCTGCACCCGCTGGGCGCAGGCGGCGCAGGTCTCGATCTGGCGCGGCACGCCCCACTGCGGCGACCACAGCACCGCCGTCGAGCCGAGGCCGTGCGAGGGGTCGAAGAAACACGTCACGGGGGAACTTCCTGGTCCTGGCTGGGTCATCGGGACAGCGGGCGCCACGGCGGGCACGGCGGGCACGGCGGGCGCGGCAGGCACGGCGGGCGCCATGGCCGGCGCGGCGGGCACGACCGGAGCCGGCGGGGGCGCGGCGGGCGCGGGGGCGGCGGGCGCCGGTTGCAGGACGTCCACCCCGAAGTCGGCGGCGATGCCCGCGAGCCCCGACGCGTACCCCTGCCCGACGGCCCGGAACTTCCAGTCCGCACCGTGCCGGTACAGCTCGCCGAACACCATCGCCGTCTCGCTGCCCGCCTCGGCCGCCACGTCGTAGCGGGCCGTCTCGGCGCCGCCCTCCGGGTCGGTGAGCCGGATGTACGCGCCGCGGACCTGGCCGAAGCTCTGGCGCCGCTGCACCGCGTCGTAGACCGCGACCGCGAAGACGATCTTCTCCACCCCGGCCGGGACGTCCGCGAGCCGGACGTCGATCCGCTCCTGGTCGTCGCCGCCACCGGCGCCGCCCTGGTGGCGGACCGAACCGTCCGGGCTCTGCAGGTTGTTGAAGAAGACGAAGTGCTGGTCCGAGACGACCTTCCCGGAGGCGTCACAGAGCAGGGCGCTGGCGTCCAGGTCGTACCCGGCGCCGGCCGTCCAGCCGAGGCCGACCCGTACGACCCGCAGCCCGGGGGCCTGCTTGCCCAGGGAGACGTTGCCGCCCTTCGTCAGGGCCACACTCATGGGACTCCTCCGCAACCGTTCGAATTACCGCTGTTTCCGCTGTTCGACCACGACAACGCTGTAGAGCTCGCGCCAGTTCCCGACTTCCCGTCAGTACTGGACGGGACGTTCCAGCAGGCCACAGGCCCGCGGCGCGGCCTTGCCGGCCGGGGCGCTCGGGCGGGGTGCCCTGGCGGGGTGCCGGCTCCCGACCTATTGTCAGGTGACATGACACGCCTTCGTCGCGCCGCCACCCTGGCCGCCGCCCTCACCGGCACCCTCGCCGCCCTGCTCGCCCCGGCCGCCGCCCAGGCCGGCCCGGCAGCCTGCCAGGTCGTCGGCACCGCCCCGGTGGACACCGAACAGGCCCGGCTCCAGGACCAGCGGACGACCGCCTTCACCGAGCGCTCCGGCCTGCGCGACCTGCTCCGGGGCTTCCCCGCCGCCCTGTGCGCCGCCCGGAACACCCGGCAGGCGGAACGAGTGGCGGGCGCCTGGGGCCGAGCGCTCTGGCAGGCCGGGGTGGACCGGGCCCAGGGCCGGCGGCCCAGCGGCGAACTCCCCGCCCGCGACGACCGCCCGCTGTACTGGACCAGGCTCGCGATGACCGTCCAACTGGCCCGCTGGCAGCCCGGGTTCGACGTCGACCCGGCCGACCTCCGGGCCCGCTTCGAGGACGCCTCCCGGGGCCTCGACGACGGCTTCACCGCCGCCCCCGGCGTCCGGCGGATCTTCGTCAGCGGCTTCGACCCGTACGGCCTCGACACCGAGCCGCGCCGCGCCAACCCCTCCGGCGCGGCCGTGCTGCAACTGCACGGACGGCGGATCACCCTCGCCGACGGCAGCCCCGCCGAAGTCCGGGCCGTCCTGCTGCCGGTCCGCTACGGCGACTTCGACGACGGCGTCGTCGAGCGCGCCTTCGGCCCGCACCTCACCCCCGGCCCGCAGGCCGCCGACCTGATCACCAGCATCAGCCAGGGCTACCCGGGCCTGTTCACCCTGGAGGCCTGGGCCGGGCGGGCCCGCTCCGCCGATCCCGCCACCGACAACACCGGCACCCTCTCCGGCGGCACCCGGCAGCACCCGGTCACCGCCCCGGGCCTGGACGACGGCCCGGAGTTCATCCGCACCACCCTGCCCACCGACGCGATGACGGCCGTCCAGCAGCCCTACCCCGTCCGCCTCAACACCACCGTCACCGAGATCCCCGAGGGCGGCGTCGACCCCGTCGACCGCGCGGACGGCCCCACCCCCGGCTCCCGCGCCGTCGCCGGTGGCGGCGGCGGGTACCTCTCCAACGAGGTCGCCTACCGCTCCAACCGCCTGCGCCTCGACCTCGCCCCCGACCTCCCCGGCGGCCACCTGCACACCCCCGTGCTCACCGGCCTGCCCGCCCAGCAGGACCGCCTCACCGCCCCGGAGTTCGAGCAGAACGAGGCCGCCATCGCCGACCAGGTCCGCGAGATCCTGCGCCACGCCCGGTTCTGAGCCCCGGTGCCGCGCCCGGTTCTTGAGCCCCGGGCGCGCGGCGGGGACGCCTACACCGGCCGGGCGAAGCGCGTCCCCGCCGCGCGCTCCCGGGACTCGGCGATCTGCGCGTACGCGGCCTCCCGGTCCGCCCAGTGCGAGCCCTCGACCGACTTGCCGCGCTCCAGGTCCTTGTAGACCTGGAAGAAGTGGGTGATCTCCAGCAGGTCGAACTCGCGCAGGTCGCCGATGTCGCGCAGGTCTCCGTAGCGCGGGTCGTGGGCGGGGACGCACAGCACCTTCTGGTCCGGCCCGCGTTCGTCCCGCATCACCCACATGCCGACCGCCCGGCAGGTGATCACGCACCCCGGCACGGCCGGTTCGCCGCCGAGCACCAGCGCATCCAGCGGCTCCGCGTCGCCGCCGAGGGTGCCCTCGACGTAGCCGTAGTCCGCGGGGTAGCGGGTGGCGGTGAACAGGGTGCGGTCGAGGCGGATCCGGCCCGCCGCGAAGTCCATCACGTACTTGTTCCGCGACCCCTGCGGGGTCTCGATCAACACCTCGAACTCCACCGCGGCCTCCTCCTCTGCGCCTGGGGAGATTGTCCGCCGTCCCGGCCGTCCGGGCACCCTCCGCAAACGCCCTCCACGGCCCGCTGGGGTCCGTTAGCATCCGGATCATGGGGAGTTGGCGTGTCACCGTCCAGGACCACCACCGCCGCAGCGGCGGGCGGCCACAGGGGCGCCCGCAGGGGCCGCTGGCCCGCCACGGCGGCCTGGCGCTGTACGGCCGGGACGGCGAGATCAGCTGTGTCGACACCGAGGGCCTGGTCCGCTGGCGCCGCCCCTGCGCGGGGCGCCCGAACGCGGCCCACCTCTCCGGCGGCCGGGCGCTGGTCACCACCGACTCCTTCGAGTACACCGCCTGGGGCCACCTCGGCCCGGCCCTGCTGTTGGACCTCGACGACGGCGCCCTGGTCGCCGAACTGCGCGGCGAGCGCGGCACGGCCCTGGGCGGCGGCCGTTTCGTGCTCGGCCTGGAGGGCTACGGCGCCTTCGACACCTGGGCCTACGACCGGGACGCCACCCTGGTCGACTCCTGGCGCAGCTACGGCCACTACGTGGTCGGCGGCGGCCTGCGCGTCGTCGAGACCGACCGCCGCCGGCCGACCGGGAGCCGGGTGGTGCGGCTGCTGCCCGGCGGGGGGATCGAGAACGGCCCGCTGCTCGCCGACCCGCAGGCCCCCGCGCCGGTGGTGCTGGCCGACGGCACCGTCCTGGTGCTGGACGCGGGGGTGCTGCGCGCCGTCGGGCGCGACCTCGACGCCACCGTGCTCGCCGAGTTGCTCCCGCTGTCCGGCGACGACCTGCGCCGGTTCACCGGCACGCTGCGCCGCACGGCCGACGGCCTGACCGTGACGCTCGTGGAGCGCCACCCGACCCGGATGGGCGGCTACACCACCCACCGCTGGGCCCTCGGGCTGGAGTCGCCGAACTAGGCCGTGTCCGGCCGGGCGAACTGCTCTCCTGGCCCCCGGCGTTCCCCGGCGGCCACTCTCCGCGACCGCTCCCACGGAGCAGTACCGGGCGCGCGGCCGCTCCGGCGGCGGTAGGACGGACACAGACGTGCCCGGGAGGAGAGACCGTGAAGATCGTCGTCGACCTCAACCGCTGCCAGGGCTACGCGCAATGCGCGTTCCTCGCTCCCCGAGTGTTCGAGCTGCACGGGGAGGAGGCCCTGCTCTACACCCCGCAGGCCGCCGAGGACCAGCGTGACCGCGTCCGACGGGCCGTCGCGGCCTGCCCGGTGCAGGCCATCCTGGTCGAGGAGGAGGGCCGGTCCGATGTCCGATGACCTCAAGAACGGCCGGATCGTCATCGTCGGCGCCTCGCTGGCCGGCCTGCGCGCCGCCGAGACGCTACGGGACGAGGGCTTCGCCGGGCAGCTGACCATGGTCGGCGAGGAACGCCTTCCCCCGTACGACCGGCCGCCCCTGTCCAAACAGGTGCTGCTCGGGCGGGTGCGCGCCGAGGAGACCGCGCTGCCCCGGCGCCGCGAAGTGGACGCGCAGTGGAAGCTCGGCGTCCGCGCCACCGGTGTGGACGGGGCCGGCAGGCAGGTCCTGCTCGCGAACGGCGAGCAGCTGCCCTACGACCGGCTGCTGATCGCCACCGGCACCCGGGCCAGGCCCTGGCCGAAGGCCGAGCAGGCCGCACTCGACGGGGTGTTCACCCTGCGCACCGCCGAGGACGCGGCCGGCCTGGCCGAGCGGCTGGACGCCGGCCCGAAGCGGGTGCTGGTGATCGGCGCCGGGTTCACCGGCTCCGAGATCGCCTCCGCCTGCCGGGAGCGCGGCCTGGCGGTGACCGTCGCCGAGCGCGGCCCCGCCCCGCTGGTCGGGGCCCTCGGCGGGGCCTTCGGCGCCCTCGCGGCCAAGGTCCAGCTCGCCCACGGCGTCGACCTGCGCTGCGGGGTGACCGTCTCCGCGCTGACCGGCCGAGCGGGCCGGCTCACCGGCGCCGAGCTCTCCGACGGCACCCGGATCGAGGCGGACGTCGCCGTGGTCGCCCTGGGCGCCGCCCGCAACACCGAATGGCTGGCCGAGTCGGGGCTCGCCGCCGGTCCGCGCGGGGTGGCCTGCGACGCGGGCTGCCGCGCCTTCAACATGTACGGGATCGTCACCGACGACGTCTTCGTCGCGGGCGACGTCGCCCGCTTCCCGCACCCCCTCTTCGAGTACCAGCTGCTCTCCCTCGAACACTGGGGCAACGCGGTCGCGCAGGCCGAGGTGGCGGCGCACAACATGGTCAGCCCGGGGCCGCAACGGCGGCCGCACCTGAGCGTCCCCTCCTTCTGGTCCAGCCAGTTCGGGCTCAACATCAAGTCCGTCGGCGTGCCCACCTTCTCCGACCACGTGGTCCTCGCCCAGGGCTCGGTCGAGGAGCGCCGGCTCGTCGCGGTCTACGGGTACCGGGGCCGGATCACGGCCGCCGTCAGCGTGAACCGGGCCAAGTGGCTGGAGCACTACCAGCGGCTGATCGAGGCCGCCGCGCCGTTCCCGCCCGACTGGGCTGGCGTGGAGCCGCCCGCCTCCCGCATCCCGGTCCCCTCCGACGTGCCCGACCCGAAGGTGCTCTCGCACGGCCCGACCGTCGCCCTCACCGGCCACCTGCCCGACCGGCGGCTGACCCTGCGGCGCTGGGGCGGCTGAGCCCACCCGCCACCGCTCGACGGGCGCACGCCCACCGGGCCCCGCCGCCCGTCGAGGACCACCACCTCCGCCACCTCCGAGGAGCCACCGCGCATGGCCGCCGCCGACACCCTGTTCCGCCGGATCACCGACTACGCCAACCGCGCCGACCCCTACCCCCTGTACGCCGAGCTCCGCGACCACGGCGTGGCCCGCCAGGACGACGGCAGCTACCTGGTCGGCACCTACCACGAGGTCGCCGCGCTGCTGCACGACCCGAGGATCAGCTCGGACCGCCGCAACCGCACCGTCCCGGACGAGATGCAGGGCAGCGTCCCGGTCGCCTTCATCGGCCGGGACGACCCCGAGCACGAACGGCTGCGCAACATCGCCATGCGGCCCTTCGGCCCGCCCCACGCGCCCGACCGGGTCGACGCCATGCACGACGAGATCGCGCGGATCACCGGGGAACTGGTCGACGGGCTCCGGGGCCGCGACCGGATCGACCTGGTCGAGGACTTCGCCTACCCGCTGCCGGTCACCGTCATCTGCCGGCTGCTCGGCGTGCCGCGCGAGGACGAGCCGCGGTTCCACGCCTGGTCCGAGACGCTGATCGCGGGCTTCGACCCCACTCCCGACAGCGATCCGGCCGAGCGCCAGCGCGCGGCCACGCAGGCCCGGATGGAGATGGGGCTGTACCTCGGCGAACTCGCCGAGAGCCGCCGGGGCAAGCCGTCCGACGACATGCTCTCCGCCTTCGTCAACGACCCCGGCCCGTCGGGCGGCTTCACCCAGACGGAGCTGATGGCCACCGCGGTCCTGCTGCTCATCGCCGGGCACGAGACGACCGTCAACCTGATCACCAACGGCGTGCTCACCCTGCTGCGCCAGCCGGAAAGCCTGGAACTGCTGCGCGAAAAGCCGGAGTTGATGCCGCGCGCGGTGGAGGAGCTGCTGCGCTACGAACCCCCGGTCCAGCTGTTGCCGCAGCGCACCGCGCTCACCGACATCGAGGTCGCCGGGGTCACCATCCCCAAGGGCGCGCCGCTGATCCTGGTGCTCGCCGCCGCCAACCGGGACCCTCTGCGGTTCCAGGAGCCCGACCGCTTCGACCCGACCCGCCCGGACAACCAGCACCTCGGATTCGGCAGCGGCGTGCACAGCTGCTTCGGCGCACCGCTCGCCAGAGTCGAGGCGCAGCTCGCGCTCACCGCGCTCATCCACCGCCTGGACGGCCCCCGGCTGCTCCAGGACCCGCCCGAGTACCGGCGCAGCCCCGTCCTGCGCGGGCCCCGGCACCTGCCGCTCGCGCTGTCCGGGGTCAGGGACTGAGCGGCCCGGGCCCGGGAGGCGGCATCGGCCTCCCGGGCCCGGGCGCGTTCGGCGGCGCTACGGGGTGCCGCGCACCACCGGCAGCTCCAGGAAGGACGGGTCGGCTCCGCCGTGCCCGATCCGGTAGCTCGCCCGGCCGTCGGCCGGGAGCAGTTGGAAGGAGTCCGGGTTGGCGGCGGCGACCGTGAGCCGGATCCGCTCGCCGGCCCGGAAGAGCACCGCGACGGGTTGCAGGTCGATGGTGACCCGACGGGCCCGGCCCTGCGGGAAGGGCGCCGCGTCGGTGGCCGCGTAGCTGCGGGGCGTGCGCAGCCGGCGCCAGTCGGGGTTGTCGTCCCGGTCGGCCACGGCCCGGTCGGCGAGGGCGAGTTGGCCCTCGGTCAGGTAGGTGACCCGGCCGTCGGGGGCGACGTCCTCCAGGTAGACGTGCAGGGCGCCCTGGGCGGTGCCGTCGAGGCCGGTGACGTCGAGCGTGACGCGGCCGTTGCCGGTCACCCGGGTGTCGTCGGTCAGCGGCGGGGTGGTGTAGCTGAGGAGCTTGGCGTCCACGGCGGCCCGGTCGGGGTAACTGACCTGGTTGCCGGTGAGGTTGGTGTTCCAGCGGTCCAGCGGGCCGGTGCCGGCGGTGGGGTCGAGGCGCAGCAGGTCGGCGCCGGGGCGGTCGTCCGGATCGGGCCGTCGGCGGCTGAGCGTGGTGTCCTCGCCGAGGTAGAGCCGCTGCGGGCGGGTGCCGGGCAGCGGCCAGCGGGTGGTGGTGCGCCAGACGCCCTCGTTGAAGGTGTAGTAGTGCAGGTGCCGGGTGCCGTCGGGGCGGCCGTCGGCCCGTACGTAGCGGTCGAAGAAGTCGAACGTCCGCTGGGCGATCTGGGCGCGTTCCTGGTCGGTGAGGTGGCGGGCGGGCTGGAAGGGGTCGGCGAGGTAGCCCTGGCCGTGGCTCCACGGGCCGATCCAGGCGTCCTGGGTATTGGAGAGGCCGGTGAACTGGGAGAGCACGCCGTTGGCGGTGCCCGCGTCGAGCCAGCCGGCGTCGGTGAGCACGGGGACGCCGCCGGCCTCGACGGCGTCGGCCTTCTCGCCGACGCTGCCGACCGTCCAGCTCTTCGGGCCGTCCTGGTAGTCGCGGTACACACCGGCCTCGGCCATGTCGACCAGGTTGGCGTTGCCCGTGTGCTCGGCGCGCGCGGCGGCGAGCAGGGCCGGTCCGTCCGGGCCGTCGACCGGCCGGGGCACGGCCCCGGTCAGGCCGGTGGCCGCGCAGACCTGCCGGGTCTGCTCGTCGGTGTCGCAGGTGGTGCCGCCGGCCTGGTCGAGGATGCGCAGCAGCAGCGCGTACGGGGCGATCCGGGGCTCGATGAGCAGGCCGCCGGGGCGCACCAGGTCCTCGTACGGGTCGAAGTCGTAGGAGATCGGGGCGGCGGCGGTGATGTGGTGGTTGCCGAGGGCGGTGGCGAGCATCGCGGTGTCGCCGCCGTAGGAGACGCCGGTGGTGCCGACCCGGCCGTTGGACCAGGGCTGGGCGGCGATCCAGTCGCTGAGCGGGCCGCTGTCGGCGACGGTGTCGGCGCCGAGTTCGGAGCTCAGGGTGCCGAAGGAGGCGCCGGTGCCGCGCAGGTCGGCGACCACGTAGGCGTAGCCATGGGCGTTCCAGCCGTCGGCGTCGCTGCTGCGGCCGCCGTTGCCGGGTGCGCCGGGGTAGACCCGGGCCCGCCAGTAGCGCTGGGTGACCAGGACGGTGGGCAGGTTCGCACCGTCCCTGGTGCCCTCGGGCAGCCAGACGTCGACGGCGAGGCGGACGCCGTCGGGCATCGTCACGTAGCGCGACTGGAGGTGCGGCTCGGCGGCCGGGGCGGCCGAGGCGGGCACCACGGCGAGTCCGAGCACGGCCGCGGCCGCGACCAGCGCCGCCAGCGGGCGGCGCGGGATCCCCCCTGCCCGGCTCACCGGGAGGTCGCCTTCCAGGGGCCGTCCTCGGGCCTGGCCTCGGTGTCGGTGCCGGGCCAGGGCGGCATGGTGACGGCGGCGATCCGCAGCGGCCGGTCGGCGTCCTCGTCGGCCCGGAACTGGAACGCCGTACCGAGCGGGATCGAGGCCGCCGTCCCGGGCACGAGCCGGACGGTCTCCTCCCGCCCGCCCTGGCGGCGCCACAGCTCCCCGGCGCCCTCGACGACCTGCCACAGCTCCTGCACGGTGGCGTGCGACACCGCGTGCGACACCTGCCCGGGGGCGAGCTCGAACACCGCGAGGCTCCCCTGTCCGTCCAGGACCAGCAGCGGGAACACCGCGGCCCCGTCCGGTGCGGTCACCACCTGGACGTCACCGACGTCCGCTGTCTGGAACGGTTGCTGCACTGGCTGACTGCTCATCCGACCCGGCCTCTCTCACGTCACGGAGTACCTTGGTCCCGCCCCCCACCGCCGATGAGAACACGCCTCGGCGCCCGGCCGCCACCCTGAGATGTCCCGTAGTTCGACGCGCCGGTCCCGCGCCGGTCCGACGGTGGCCCCGCGCCGGTCTCAGCCGCCGGCGGACGTGCCGAACTCGCGGAGGGCGTCGGTGACGATCGCGTCCAGCCGGGCGTGGTGGGCGCCGCGCCAGTAGGCCTGGCCGCAGTCGACGCACTGGGCGAAGACGTCGTAGGAGCGCTCGGTGCCGTCCCGCAGCTGCTCGCGCACCGAGGTCTTGTCGGCCTCGCGCAGCGTGCCGTTGCAGGTGGTGCAGCGACTCCACGGATCGAGCGGGGGCGCGAAGCGGGAGAGCACGTCGCGCAGCTGCTCGTTGGGGCGGTGGCTGTAGACGTAGGCGCCGGCCCACAGTTCGCGGCGGCGCAGCAGCCCCCGGTCGCGCGAGAGCAGGACGCGCTGCTCGGCGGCGGAGCGGGCAGCGAGCGCGGCGTCGCCGATGTCCGGGTTCTCGTAGGCGGCGTCGACGCCGAGCAGGCGCAGTCGGCGGGTGAGGGTGCCGAGGTGGACGTCCAGCAGGAAGCGCGGCGGGGCGGGCGAGGGCTGCGGCCGGTCCACGGCCCGGACGGTGACGTGTTCCTCGTCGACCGGCACGTGCGACCCGGGCACCGGCCGGCCGTCCACCAGCAGGGTGCCGACCTCGGTGAGCGGGACGCCCAGGGACTCGACGACATGGCCGAGCGTCGAGGTGCCGTCGGTGCGCAGCGCCGAGCGGCCGGCCCGCCGGGGCCCGGAGACGAAGAGGTGCAGCTCGGGGGCGAAGTCGAGCCAGATCTGGGGTCGGTCCACGCGGCCAGCATGCCAGCGGGCGGCGGGCCGGGCCACCGGTTTCCGGTCAGCCGTCGGAGCATTCTCGGGCGGGCTCGCGGCGGCGGCGGCCGGCGCGGGCCCCGACCGGGGGCTGAGCAGCCGGTTCGGGGCGGCGCGCAGGGGCGTCGAGGAGGGGCGTCGAGGAGGGCGCCGGGTCGACGGGAAAGCCGGTGCGAAGGGCACCGGGCCGGCGGAGAAGGCCGGTGCGGGGGGGCCGCTACGGGACTGCGACAGCGGAGGTGACCGGCGCCGGGCAGCCCCGGTCGCGGTCCCGCTCGGCCCAGCGGACGACCGGCCCCATCGCGTACCCGGCCGCCAGGAAGAGGCCGCCCAGGACGAGCCAGCCCGCGAGCCCGCCGTCCAGCAGCAGGGTGGTCAGCAGCAGCGGCCCGAGGGTGCGGGCGACGGCCACGCCGGTGCCGAAGAAGCCCTGGTACTGGCCGATCCGCTCGGGCGGGGCGAGGTCGAAGCTGATCTGCCAGGAGCCCGCCGACTGCCGCATCTCGCCGATCACCTGGAGGACGGAGGCCGCCACCAGCAGCGCGGCGACCGCCCACACCGGGACGTCCAGGGCCGACAGGCCGAACACCGCGCAGGAGGCGAGCAGCACCAGCCCGGCCGAGCGGACGGCCCGTGCGGCCGGGCCCAGGCCGGTGACGCCGCGCGCCGCCCGGACCTGGAAGGCCAGCACGGCCAGGGTGTTGAGGACGAACAGGGCCGAACCGAGCCAGCCGATCCCGGGCGCCCGGTCGGCGATCCAGAGCGGGATGACCAGGCTGAGCAGCGGCATCCGCAGCAGCAGCACGGTGTTGACCAGCGCGACGGCGGCGTACCGGCGGTCGCGCAGGACGGCCAGCCGGGGCCCGGCGCCCGACCGGGCCGGGGCGGGCGGGGCTTCGGGCAGCCGCAGCAGGATCAGCGCACCGGCCAGGAAGCCGAGCGCCGTCACCACGAAGGCGCCGAGGAACGCGGCCCGGGTGCCGACGGTGAGCGCGATGCCGCCGATGGCGGCGCCGACGGCCAGCCCCCCGTTGAGGGTCGACTGGAGGTGGGCGAGCAGCCCGGTGCGCTGGGCGGGCGGCACCAGGGTGGCGACCAGCGCCTGCCGGGCGGCGGTGAGCCCGGACTGCGTCGTGGCGTAGAGGCAGACCGCGACCAGGAACGGCCCGTAGGAGCGGACCACCAGGAAGGCGGCGACCACCACCGCCGTGGCCAGGGCGAGCGCCACGGCCGTCCGGCGCGGGCCGCGGCGGTCGGCGAGGGCGCCGAGCGGGACGCCCGCCAGCGCGCCGAGCGCCCAGGCCACGGCGAGGCCGGCACCGAGGGCGGTCGCCGACATGCCGACGACGTGGGTGAAGTAGAGCGCGGAGCAGGTGTAGTAGGCGCCGTCGCCGACGGAGCTGGCCAACTGGGCTGCGGCGAGGGTCCGTTGGGGCCCCGGGGGCGGGATGAGGGCGGGCGCCGGGGCGCTGCTGGTCGACACGGGTCTCCTGGCTGGGGGCGGCGCGCGGGCCGGGTGTTCGCAACGGTTCGCGGCCCAGCCTAGGCAGGAGGCGGACCGGCGGTAAGGTCCAGTGATCGCGGAACTCCTTGGTCCACTTCCGGGCCCCACCGCACCGGCGGGCGAGCGCTGAACCCCCGTACGACGGCGGCGAATCGCTCCTCCCGCGGGCCCGGAACCGGCCCCGGCCGTACCGCCGCCGCGCCCTCCGTACCCGCTCCGAATCCGCCTCGCCCAGCGGCCTTCGGGCGTCACCGACCCCGCCGAAGGGCCAAGTTTTGCCGTATTGACCGGTCAGTAACGCCCTCCTATGCTCAACGGCATTCGCGATCCGGCACCGGGCCCGACGCCGCCGTGCCCGCCCGATCCGCCGCCGTCATCGGCTCGAAGGGCTCTTCCCATCAGCACCTCCATCGCCCGCTCGGACGACACCGGCCACCCGGGCGACGCACGGGACGGCGCCGGCACCCGCCGCCGCCGTTTCCTCACCTACCTGCTGGCCGCCCCGACCCTCACCGTCGGCGCCCGGCTCGGCCTCGACGCCGCCGCGCCCGCCACCGCGCGGGCCGCCGTCCGCGCCGCCGCGGCCGCCCAGGACACCGCCGCCCCCTCGCAGTTGATCGGCCTGCCCGGCATCCCGGACATCCTCGACCTCGGCGACGCGCTGATCGTCGCCGGCCTGCCGACCTCGCACCTGCTCGTCCTGGAACTCACCGCCGCCGGGCGCGCCCTGCTGCACCTGCCCCGGCTGGAGGTCGGCCAGGGTCTCACCACGGCCATCGCGATGCTCGTCGCCGAGGAACTCGACGCCCGGATCGGCGACGTGGACGTGCCGCTCTCCGACGGCCGCCCCGAACTGCTCTTCAACCAGCTGACCGGCGCCTCCAACTCGGTGCGCTCGCTGTACGACCCGGTGCGCGCCGCGGCCGCCGCCGCCCGCGCCCGGCTGGTGACCGCCGCAGCGCGGCGCTGGAACGTTCCGGCAGACACCCTGCGCACCGCCGACTCCGCCGTCCTCGCCCCCGACGGCCGCCGCGCCGGCTACGGCGACCTCGCCACCGAGGCCGCCGCCGTCGCCCTCCCCGCCGTGTCCAGCTCCCCCAAGACCGCCGACCGGTTGCGCCTGGTCGGCCGGCCCACCGGCCGGATCGACGCCCGCGACATCGTCACCGGCCGCGCCAAGTACGCCGGGGACCTCGCGATCCCGGGCGCCGTCCCCACCGTCGTCGCCCGCCCGACCACCATCAACGGCACGCTCAGGACCCTGGACGCCTCGGCCGCCCGCACCATGCCCGGCGTGCTCGGCGTGGTCCGGATCCCCAGCGGCGTCGCCGTCCTCGCCGAGACCTTCGACCAGGCGCTCAAGGCCCGCGACGCGCTGCGCACCTCCTGGAACCCGGGCCCGGTCGCCAACCTCTCCACCTCCGACATCCGCGCCCAACTGCGCGCCGCCCACGCGCCGTTCCTCATCCCCCCGCTGCTCACCCAGTACCTGGACGGCGAATTCGACTTCGCCTTCGTCAACCACGCGCCGATGGAGGTGCTGACCGCCATCGCCGACGTACGGCCGAACCGGGCCGAGCTGTGGTTCGCCGCGCAGACGCCGATCGTCGCCCAGCAGGCCATCGCCGCCGAACTCGGCCTCCCGCAGGACGCCGTGACCGTCCACGTGGTGCGCGGCGGCGGCTCGTTCGGCCGGCGGCTGTTCTTCGACGCCGCCCTGGAGGCCGCCCAGATCTCCAAGGCCGCGGGCCGACCGGTCAAACTCATGTGGACGCGCAACGACGACATGCGCCACGGCCGGATGCGCCCGGCCAGCCACCACCGGATCCGGGCCACCTACGCGCTCGGCCAGGTGCTCAGCTACGAGCACCGCGTCGCCACCGTCAAGACCGACTTCCGGCACGGCCTCGGCGAGATGCTCACCGCCGCCGGCTTCAACCTCTCGCTCGCCGGGCTCAGCCTCGCCCAGGCCTTCTTCCTGCTCAGCGAGAAGAACCCGTACAACGTCGGCATCCCCACCCAGCTGCTCGCCGAAGTGCCGCTGGACGTTCCCACCGGCAGCTGGCGGTCGGTCTACTCCGGCACCGTCCGGGTCGCCGACGAGATCATGATGGACGAACTCGCCCGCCGGATGGGCCAGGACGCCGTCGCGTTCCGCCGCGCCCGGCTGCGCAGCGCCGTCGGCCGGGCCGTCCTCGACACCGTCGCCAAGGCCGGCGGCTGGGGCCGCCCGATGCCCCCCGGCCACGCCCAGGGCATCGGCTACCACGACGAGAACAGCGGGTGCGCCGCCTACCTCGTCGAGCTCGACGCCACCGACCCGGCCGACCCCCGGGTCACCAAGGCCGTGATCGCCGCCGACGTCGGCCGGGTCATCAACCCCCGGGGCCTGGAAGCCCAGCTGACCGGAGCCCTGATCGACGGCATCTCGGTCATCCTGCAAGCCGGCAACCACATCGACAACGGGGCCGTGCGCGAGGGCAGTTACTCCGACTTCCGGTACGCCCGGCAGCGGCACACCCCGCCGGCCGTCGAGATCCACCTCATGCCGCCGAGCGGAGCGCCCGGCGGCGCCGGCGAGCTGGGCGTCCCGGCGGCCTCCGCCGCGGTCGCCAACGCCTACGCGCGCGCGACCGGCACCAGCCCGCGCTCCTTCCCGATCAACTTCTGACTCCCCCAGCCAAGGAACTCCACCACCCCATGCCCACCCACACCTTCGCCCTCAACGGGCACCCCGTCACCGTCGAGGCCCCGGACGACATGCCGCTGCTCTGGGTGCTGCGCGACAAGCTCGGCGTCACCGGCCCCAAGTACGGCTGCGGGGTGGGCGTCTGTCGCGCCTGCACCAGCCACCTGGACGGCGAGGAGTTCCAGCCCTGCACCCGCTCCGTCAAGGACTGCGAGGGCCACCGCGTCACCACCATCGAGGGCCTGGCCGACGGCGACACCCTGCACCCCGTCCAGGAGGCCTGGCTCGGCTGCGACGTCGCCCAGTGCGGCTTCTGCCAGCCGGGCCAGATCATGACCGCCGTCGCCCTGCTGCGCCGCACCCCGAACCCGACCGACGCGGACATCGACCAGATCCAGAACATCTGCCGCTGCGGCAGCTACCCGCGCATCCGCGAGGCCATCAAACAGGCGGCGGCCCGGCAGGTGTCCGGCTGACGGCACGCCGCCCCGCCCGGGGCGCGGGCGGGGCGGACGGGTTCAGCCGGTCGTCAGCACGCCCGCAGGCCGTTGTGGAAGTACCAGTTGCCGTCGGCGTACGCGCCGTAGACGTAGGCCGGTCCGAAGAAGTTGCCGTTCGTCCCGCCCACCTGGTACCAGACGTTGCCCTGGCTGTTGATGTCCTCGCCCCTGATCCAGCACTCGATGTAGATCTCGTCGGACGACCACGTGTACGACCCCAGGTCGCCGGCGACCTTGGCCGTCCAGGAGTACTGCTGCGCGTAGACGCCCACACCGTGGCCGCTCGCGTGGTAGCGGAGCGCGTACCAGCCGTCGGCGAACGCGCTGCCCTCCGAGACGCCCACCGCGCCGGCGGCCAGCGCCACCACGGCCGCCGCGGTCGCGCCACGGCGGCCGATCTTCTTGAGGATGCCCTTGGCCATGTCGATTCCCCTGTTCGGTCGGACCGTTGCGCCGCCCCGTTGGCCGCGGCGACTGGGACAGCTGACCCGACTTCCCACGGTGTTCGGTACCGCCTGACGGAAACTGACAACACCTGACACCGGCCGACGCCCGCCCCGAACACCCCGTCCTGCCAACCGGAGTCCGTCGATCACGTAACGCCGCAGCCACGCGTCACTATGATCCGTACGCGACAAGCACACACCGGTCGCCGTTGGATCTGACATCTGACAACAGGGGGACGCCATGGCGGAACAGGAGTCACAACCCGCGGAGAGCGAACAGGCCCCGAGCGCGGCGGAGGCCCTCGCCGCCGACCTGCGCCGGCTGCGCCTGGGGGCGGGCCAGCCCTCGTTCCGCACGATGGCGAAGACGGCCGGCTCCATCTCCCACACCACGCTCCACGAGGCGGCCTCCGGCTCGCGCCTCCCGTCCTGGACCACGACCAGGGCCTACGTCCGGGCCTGCGGCGGCGACGAGGCCGAGTGGCACCGCCGGTGGACCGCCGCCGCCGACGAGGGGGCGGCCCCACCGGCCTCGCCGATCCCACCGGTCGAGCCCTCGGAGCTGCCGGTCGCCGCGAACACCACGGCCGACACCCCGGCCGACGCCAGGGCCGACCGCACGGCCGCCTCCGCCGCCGAGCCCCCGGCCGCACCGGGCCGGAGCCGCCGCCGGATCTGGACCCACGCGTTCTGCCTGCTCCTCGGCGTGGCGCTCGGCGTCGGCAGCACGCTCGGCGTGGTCGGCTTCCGCGCGCCGAACGCCCAGCCCCCGTCCGCGCACGGCTGCCCGTCCGGGGACACCGAGTCCGCGCCCGCCGAAGCGGCCGCCCGCCCCGCGCCGGGCCCGCGGCCGGCGGCGGCACGCACGGCCGCCGACGACGGCGCACCGTCCTGGGCCTCTCGGATCGCCTTCGACCAGCAGGCCGTCTCCAGTACCGAGATCGTCCTTCCGGTGCTCTCCCCCGTCACCCCGGGTGACGCCCTGGTGGTCACGATGATGCTGACCAGCACCTGTCCCGGCGCGGTCACGGTCACCGACAGCCGGGGCGACCGCTTCCGGATCGTCGGGGACGTCACCGACTCGCTCCGGCACCGGGTGCTGATCCTCGCGGCCTTCGGGGCGTCCGCGCTGACCGCGGAGGACTCGATCCGCGTCGCCCACCCGCGGGCGAGCAAGTACCACGTCGCCGTCGACGAGTTCCGCGGCGTCTCCGCCGTCCGGTCGGTCGGCCGCGCCTCCGGTGACGCCGGCGGGACGACCTTCTCCACCGCGGCCAACGCCGCCGCCTGCGCGCCGGGCGACCTCCTGGTGGGCACGGTCGGCAGCAACAGCGGCAGCGCCCCCGAGTTCGGCACCAGTTGGACCAACTTGCCCGCCCTGCGGCTCTCCTCCTACCGCCTCACCACCGCCCACCGGATCGCGACGGATCCGGACCACTGCGCCGCCACCGGGCAGACCACCTCGCAGTGGGGCGCCGTCCTCGCCGTCCTGCGCTGACCGCCCCCACCGCTCCGCCAACCCCTGGCCCGGCCGGTCCGGACCACTTAGGCTGACCGCACCTCAACCACCCCACCACCGAGGGATGCTGAATGATCAGGCGCCGTTCACTGCTGGCACTCGCGGGCCTGGGCGGCGCCGCAGCCCTGCTGCCCACCGGGCCCGCCCAGGCCTCTCAGACCAATACCGCTCAGACCGCCCGGCCTCGCACCATCGACCTGCCCGCCCCCACCACCGGTCGCCCGGTCGGCACGACCACCCTGCACCTGGTCGACCGCGATCGCCCGGACCCGTTCGTGCCCGCCGCCGGCCCGCGTGAGCTGATGGTGCAGCTCTGGTACCCGGCACGCGCCACCGCCGGCCGCCCCCGCGCGCCGTACACCACGCCCCGGGTCGCCGCCGCCATCGATCAGCGTCTGCCGCTGGATCCGGGCACCATCGCGGCCGTCCGCCCCACCGCCCGTACCGACGCGCCCGCGCTCCCCGGCCCGCTCCCCCTGCTGCTGCTCGGCCACGGCCGCACCGGCTTGCGCAGCAACTGCACCGCGCTGGCCGAGGAGTTGGCCGCCCACGGCTACCTCGTCGCGTCGGTCGACCACACCTACGACGCCCTCGCCGTCGAGTTCCCGGACGGCCGGCTGGTGCGCACCGTGCTGGAGGACGAGCCGGCCGACTGGGAGGCCTCCGAGCGCCGCGAGATCGCCGCCCGGGTCGCCGACCTCCGCTTCGTCACCACCGAACTGACCGAGCGCCAGGACCGTTTCCGCGTCGACGGGGGCCGGATCGGCGCGCTCGGCCACTCGATGGGCGGCTCGGCTGCCGCCGAGGCGATGCGTCAGGACGAGCGGTTCCGGATCGGCCTCAACCTCGACGGCGGCCTGTTCGGCTCGCCCGTTCCTGACCTCGGCCTGGACCGGCCCTTCCTCCTGCTCACCTCCCTCGCCGACCACGAGACCTGGCAGCGCTGGCGCAGCCACCAGCACGCCTGGGGGAGGCAGTTGCACACCTTCGGCGCCGGCCACCTCAGCTTCACCGACCTGCCGCACGCCGCCCTCCCCGGCAACCTGCCGGGCCACCTCCCCGCCGACACCTACGCCGCCCTGCTCGGCACCATCGCCCCCGCCCGGGCGACCGCGCTCACCCGCGCCTACACCCGGGCGTTCGCCGACCACTTCCTCCGAGGCCGCCCCGCGCCCCTCCTCGACGGCCCGTCACCGCGCTTCCCGGAGGTCGAACTCCGCTGGAGCCGCGACTGACGCCCGGCCGGGGCCGCGACCTCGGACGTCAGGCCCGCCGGGTCGCCCGCAGCGAGTTGCCGTCCCGCCGAACCCGGAGGAAGAGCACCGTCAGCGCCACGACGGTGAGCGTCACCAGGATCCCGGTCTCGACGAGCTGGATCGGCACGAAGTGCCCGACGGGGTGGTACTCGATCCAGTTGCTCGTGGCATCCTCGCAGCCCTTCGTCCGATCGCCGTCCCAGCAGAACTCGTTCGAGGCCCACCGGCCGTCCTGGAGCACGACCCCGCGGTCGATCAGCCACGCGTTGTTGGGCTGCCCGAAATAAACGCCGCGCGGGGCCAGCTCCCTGACCGACGGGTAGAAGGAGGCGCGGTTCCACCGGAGCAGGCCGTGGACGACCGCCAGCAGCACGCCGGTGGCCAGGACCGAGGCCACCGTGCGGCGCAGCAGCTGCCCGACCAGCAGGCCCAGCACCAGCGCGAACAGCGACCAGGCGACCGGCACCACCCCGAGGACGGGGTAGGTGAGGCCCTGGAACGGCGGATCGAAGGTGAACGGGCGGCCGCCGATGTCCGCGCGCCACACCCAGGTCGCCAGGACGGCGAGCACCGCACCGGCGGTCAGCACCGCCAGTGCGGGCAGGGCGATCCGCGCGGTGAGCCAGCGCAGCGGGCTGACGGACTGGGTCCAGGCGAGGCGGACGGTTCCGCGCTCGTACTCCTGGGCGAGCATCGGGGCGCCGAGGAACATGCCGATCAGCAGGGGGACGGCGGCCAGGGCCGGCTGGAGCCACATCGTGTACAGGTAGGTGCGGCGGGTGATGGGCGCGACCATGCCCTGGCAGCCGGCGTTGGACCAGCTGACGATCTCGGAGCACTCGGCCCGGCGCAGATCCGCCATCAGCGGCTGGAGGGAGAAGTGCAGCCACAGCAGGGTGGCCGACGCGGTGACGACCAGGGCGGCGATCGCCCAGAGCGCGGTGCGGCTCTGGCGCCAGCTCAGCCAGATCAGGCCGCTCGGGCGGGGCGCGGTCCGCGGCTCGCGCGGTGGCGCCGCGGTGGTGGCGCGGTCGGCCAGGACGTTGGTGCTCATGCGGCGATCCCGTTCTCGGTCGTCTGGGCCTGCGTGCCCGGTCCGGTGGCGGCCCGGGCGGTGCCGGCCGGGGTCCGGAGGTAGCCGAGCAGCAGCTCCTCCAGGCTCGGCCGGCCGCTCTCCCACGGGCCGTCCACCGGATCGCCGGTGCGGACCAGCGCGGCGATCCGGCGGCCGGTGGAGCGCTGTTCGACCAGGACGCCCTCGGGGAGCGCGCTGCCGGCCGGGCCGGTGAGCAGCTGGTGTCCGTCCAGCAGGTCCTCCACGTCGCCGCAGAGCCGGATCCGCCCGGACTGCACCAGCAGCAGGTAGTCGATGACGCCGTCCAGCTCGGGGATGATGTGCGAGGAGACCACGATGGTGGTGCCGCGCTCGGCGGCCTCGGCCATCAGGGTGCCCATCAGCTGGTGCCGGGCCAGCGGGTCGAGGTCGGACATCGGCTCGTCGAGCAGCAGCAGGTCGGGGCGCTTGCCGAGGGCGAGCGCCAGGGCGACCCGGGTGCGCTGGCCGCCGGAGAGCGAACCGATCTTCACCCTCATCCTCAACTCGCCCTGATCTATGACCCGTTGAGCGAGGTCCTGGTCCCAGGACGGGTTCAGCTCCCGGCCGAGCCGCAGGGTCTCGGCCACCGTGAAGCCGGGGTAGAGCGGCTTGTCCTGGGCCACGTACGCGACCCGGGCGCGCAGGTCCTCGGTGGTGGCGGGCTGACCGAACACCCGCAGCTCGCCCTCAGTGGGGGTGAGCAGACGGGCGGCGATGCCGAGCAGGGTGCTCTTGCCCGCACCGTTGGGGCCGGCCACCCCGCAGATCCGCCCGGCCGGGACGGCGAACGTGCAGTCGCGCAGCGCCCACTCGCCCCGGTAGCGCTTGCCCAGGCCGTCGGCCGCGAGCGCCGCCGGAGCCCCCGGCGCCGCCGCCGCCGCTGCCGCTGCCGGTGCCGGTGCTGTGTTCATCGGGTCGTCCACCCGGTCCCCCCACTGTCCTCTAACTCGGTGTTTCCGGGGAGACCCCGGTGTCGAATCGCTGCTCCAGAACGGAGGCCATCAGCGCGGCGATGTCCTCACGCTCCAGTCCGACCTCGCGGGCCCGGTCCACCCAGCCGACCAGGTCCGCGCGCAACGGCCCGTCGGCGGCCGCCTCCGGCCGGGCGAGCGAGCGCCGGACGAAGGTGCCGAGCCCCGGCCGGGGCTCGACCAGGCCCTCGCGTTCCAGTTCGCGGTAGGCCTTCAGCACGGTGTTCGGGTTGATCGCGGTCAGCTCGACGACCTCCCGCGCGGTCGGTAGCTTGTCCCCGGGCTGGAGCAGCCCGAGCCGCAAGGCCTGCTTGGTCTGCTGAACGATCTGCTGGTAGGTGGAGACGCCGCTGCGCCGCTCGATGCGGTACTCGATCACACGCGATTCGACCTTTCACTAGTCCAATAGTGGAATAGTGACCCACTGCGGCACCCGGGTCAAGCCGGACCGGGGGCCCGGCGATGCGGACGATCAGGGCCGTCGCAGCAGCAGGAGGGAGTCCTGGTCGACGACCCGCCGGTAGCCGAGCTGCTCGTACTCGACCAGCATCCGGGCGGTGTCGGCGGTCGCACACGGGGCCTGCACGCTCGGGTCCGTCCGGTCCACGACCACCCACTCGGGCCCCGGCCCGGTCGGCGCCTGGCAGACCAGGGTGACGGTGGCCCGGCCGGTCAGCTGCGCGGCGAGGCGGTTGGAGGCGGCGACGGCCGCGCCGTCGGGTATCGAGCCGAGCAGCGCCCGGGTGTACGCGAGCCGGGGCGAGGTGCGCCACGCCTCGGGCATCACCACCTCGTGCAGCGGATAGACCGGCACCGTCACGGCCGCCACCAGGGCGCTGAAGGCGAGCGCGTGCCGCGCCCGGCGCGGGTCGGTGCGGGTCAGGGCGTCCACCAGCGCGGCGATCACCAGCGGCATCAGCACCGCGCTGTAGTGGTAACTGACGCCCCAGTAGTGCGGGTTGGCCGAGAGCAGCCGCCAGCCCAGGGTGGGCACGCAGAGCAGGACCAGCGGCGAGCGCAGCCCGAGGAAGCCCGCGGTGGCGGCGAGCAGGAAGAGCAGCAGCCACTTGATCGGGGGCCAGCCGATCCGGGCCGCCAGGGACCAGGGCGAGGGCCGCCCGCCGCCGTCCAACTGCTGCCAGTAGTCGAACCCGCCGTGCGGGTTGAACGAGGGCAGCACCACCGTCACGGTGAGCACGGTGGCCGCGACCCCGACGCCCGCGAGCACGAGCCCCGGCAGCGGGCCGCGCCGGCCGCACCCGCCCTGGCGGGCCCGCCAGGCGATCAGCAGGCCGAAGGTGGCCACGGTCAGGCCCAGGTCCTCCTTGACCAGCAGCAGCGGCAGCGACCACAGCGCCGCGGCCAGGTGGCGGCGCCGACCGAGCGCGGCGGCTGCGAAGGCCAACAGCGGTACGGCGAAGGCGATTTCATGGAAGTCGTCACTGACGGCCCGGACGATCCCCCAGGACGCCCCGGTCACGCATCCGATCACCAGGGCGACCCGCGGCCCGCCCGCCTCGTACGCCCACCGGGTGAGCGGCACGACCGCCAGCGCCATCAGCAGCGCCTGGGCGACCAGCAGGGTGACGGCCCCCGGGAACAACCGGTAGACCGGAGCGAGCACGGCGATCAGCGGGTGGAAGTGGTCCCCGAGCAGGTGGTAACCGGGCCCCTTGAGCGGCACGATCGGCGCCTGCCCGTGCGCGTATGCGCGGATGGCCTGCTCGAAGATGCCCAGGTCGTAGGCCTTGCTCAGGCCGCGCCGGTAGCGGTTGACGGCGACGCAGGTGTAGAGCGCGGCGAACCCCGCGGCCAGGCCCCAGGCCAGGACGGCAGGTCGACGCGGCGGACGGAACAGACGCATCGGCAAAGTACCCTTTCACTATTCGATTAGTGGAAGGGTGGTGGAAGGGCACACCGTCGTCAACCCCGGTCCGACCGCGCCGACCGGGCCTCCGACCTGCCCGGATGCGGTCCGCTAGGCGGCTGATGTGGAGCCTGTGGAGCCCGCCGGCTCCGTGGGACTCAGGACCGCACGGCCTCCGGGTCGCGGCCGAAGAAGCCGGCGAGCCGGTCGTACGGCGGGGCGTCCTCCGGAACGGCGACCTCTGGACCGAAGGCGTGCTGCTCCTCCTCGGCGCCGCGGTACCCGGGCGTGAGGGCGCCGCGGGCCCAGGCCAGGGCGGCGAGAGCCACCTCATGGTCCAGCCCCTCGGTGGACTGGTCGGTGGCATGGGCCAAGTCCCAGTCGTGGACGGCGAATTCGGCGATCTGCTGGTCCACCGGGAAGCGGGCCGGCAGGGCGCCGACGCCGGGGACCTCCAGCGTGCCGGTGAGGTCGCCCGCCGCCCGCCAGGCGTCGACCAGTTCCTCGGCGCCGGCCTCGAAGGCGTGCAGCCAGTCCTCCTCCACCCGCTCGAAGGGCTGCGACCAGTCCGGCTGCCCGCCCCCGGCCCGGACGGTGAACTGCCGCAGGTCGAACAGCAGATGGCTGACCAGGTCGCCGACGTCCCAGGAGCGGCAGGCCGTCGGGTGCCCAGCCAGCTCGACGCCGACACCGTCGATCAGCCCGGCGGTCTGCGCGAGGGCCCGGGCGAGCAGGTCGATCGGGTCTTCCGCTGCGGTCATGGCACACCTCTCGGTCGGGAGCGCGTCGCCGGCGTGGCCGGGTGCGGTCGGGAGCACCGCTCGGACCGGGCGATCGTAAACGCGTCCGTCGACGACCGCCCGCCACGACACCGGCCCGGTGGTCGCACCACCGGGCCGGTCTCCGTACTGCGACGTGCCGCGAGCTGTCAGGCCTGAACTGTCAGGCCGCGAACCCGCCGTCCACCGCGAGCTCCGCGCCCGTGACGTACCGGCCGTCCTCGCCCGCCAGGTAGGCGACGGCGGCGGCGACGTCCGCGCCCGCGCCGAAGCGGCCGAGTGCGGTCAGGCTGTTCTGGAGCTCGGCGGCCTCACCGTCCGCCGGGTTCATGTCGGTGTCGATCGGGCCGGGGTGGACCACGTTCGCGGTGATCCCGCGCGGGCCGAGCTCCCTGGCCAGCGCCTTGGTCAGGCCGATCATCGCCGCCTTGCTGAGCGAGTAGACGGTGGCGCCGGGGAAGGCGACCCGCTTGGCGATGCAGCTGCCGATGGTGACGATCCGCCCGCCGTCGGCCAGGTGCGCGGAGGCGGCCTGGGCGAACAGGAACGGCGCCCGGACGTTCACCTCCAGGACCCGGTCGACGTCGTCGAGCGCCAGGTCACCGATCGGGCCGAGGACACCGACGCCCGCGTTGTTCACCAGGACGTCCAGCCGCCCGAACCGCTCCGCGACCTCCGCGACCACGGCCTGCACCGCCTGCGGGTCGGCGCAGTCCGCGCGGACCGCCCAGCCGCGGCGCCCCATCGCGGTGATCTTCGCCGCGACCTCCTCGGCCCGCTCGGCCCCGCCCTGGTAGGTCAGGGCGACGTCGGCGCCCTCCTCGGCCAGCCGCAGCGCGACCGCCGCCCCGATCCCCCGGCTGCCGCCGGTCACCAGGGCCACCTTGCCGTCGAGCTTCGCCGCACCGTTCATCGTCATATCTCCAGAACTCCTCATTCGGATGTGATCCGACTCGTTCCGATCAGAACCCCCGGTTCCGATCTCGGACATGACTCGATCCTGGGCCTCGGCGCCGGAAAGCTCCGGCGGTATTCAGACGTCGCGTTCAACCTTCAACTATCTCCCGAAGCGCCCGCGCACACGGCCTCACGCCCGCTCGCACGCCCCCTCCCGGTAGTACGAGCCGACCGCTGGCTGCCCCGTGTAGTTCGGCCCCGCCGCCGGGTCGGCCCCGGCGTACCGGAACGGCAAGTCCACCTCCCGCCCGCCGTCCAGGACCAGCAGGTGCCGCCGCGCCCGGTACTCGAACCCGGCCCCCCGCAGTGCCGCCACCACCGCGCGGGCCGCGCTGGACCCGTCGGACCGGCGCACCGAGTCCGGGTCGAAGTGAGCGGCGAAGCGGCCGTCGGGGGCCAGCCAGGAGGCAGCGCGGGCGACGGCGCCGAGCTGGTCGCCGAGGTAGTGCAGCCCATGCACACAGGTGATCAGGTCGTAACACCGGCCGGGTGCCCAGTCCGCGACCGCCGCCGTGACCAGCCGCAGGTTCGGCAGGGCCGCCGCGTCCGGCGGCGGGGTCATCGGGCCGACCAGGTCGACGCCGGTCAGCTCGGCGCCCACGGGCAGCCGGCGCGCGGCCTCCGCCAGCGCCCGGCCCTCGCCGCTGCACAGGTCCAGCCAGCCGGGTGCCGCGCCGCCGCGCTCCGCCAGCCACCCGGCCGGGTCGAAGCCCAGCTCGCGCGCGTAGCTGTTCACCCCGCCGAGCCCGCGCTCGCGGTTCATCGTGCGGTTGGCCACCACGGAGGAGGCTGTCAGCTCACTGTCGCCGCTCAGTCGGATCATCCGCCGACCCTACCGACCCGGCCCCACGACCCCGTCAGACCGCGGAACCAGCCCCGATCGCGCCCGCCCCGGGCCGGACAGGGCCTGGCCCGCTCTCGCGCCCGACCCCGGAAACGCGCCGGGCCGAGCGGCCGGCCCCGGGGAGGGGCGGCCGCTCGGCGCGGGTGTGCGGAGGTGTCAGACGGTCAGGGTCTGGCCCGGGAAGATGAGATCCGGGTCGCCGCCGATGGTGCGGGCGTTCTTGCCGTACAGGTTGCCGGTGTCGGTACCGAACTTGGCCGCGATGCCGCTCAGCGTGTCGCCGCTCCTGACGGTGTAGCCGCCACCGGAGGTGTTCTTCTCCGAGGACGGCGCCGACTGCGCCGGCTTGGCCGACTGCTGCGGCTTCGACGCCTCCTGCTGCTTCGGCACCGGCTTGCTCTTCGGCGCCTGCGGGGCCTGCGGCGCCTGGGTCTTGGGCGTCTTGGCCTTGGGCGCCGGCTTGGCAGCCGGCTTCGAGGGTGCGGTGTCGGTGGTGTCGACGGCGGCCGGGGCGCCGCCCTTGCTCAGGCCCGCCTTGGCCGAGCAGACCGGCCACGCCCCGGGCCCCTGCGAGGCGAGGACCTTCTCGGCGACCGTGATCTGCTCCGCCTTGCTGGCCTGGTGGGCCTGGGGGGCGTAGGCGGTGCCGCCGTACGCCCTCCAGGTGCTGGGGGTGAACTGCAATCCGCCGGAGAAGCCGTTGCCGGTGCTGATGCTCCAGTTGCCGCCGCTCTCGCACTGGGCGACGGAGTCCCAGCTGGAGGTGGGCGCGGCGGAGGCCGAGGTGGCCGTGACGAGGCCGGCCACCGGCAGGGCCGCGACGGCGGCGCCCGCGACGACCGCCATCCGCACGCGGTTGCGCTTGGTGGCGGTGGTGTCGGTGGCAGCGGCGGTCTCGTGACGGGAAGTCATATAAGTCCTCTCGGCAAGCCCCGGGCGGGCAGGCGGAACCAGACCCATGACGGGCCGATAGTCGCGCTCACCTCGCTCGACGGGCGGCCGGACACGTCTGGGACGCGCCGTGCCGCCCCGGCCACCTCCACTCGCCGACGACCTGTTCGAGCTGGTCGCGTCGGCGGGCACGGCCCTCGCGCCGGGGGTCAGGTCGGCGGGCCATGCGTCGGGGTGAACCCGGGTGGTGCTCGTTGCACCGCCAATGAAGCTACGGGCCACCTCGGGGTGCAGCAAGCAATTCTTGGTCTCCGCAGGTCAGTTGACTGTTACCGGCGGTATTGATCAAGGTGCCGCGCCCAGTTCGACCAGGTTTGACCACATTTTCAAGATCAACTGATCAACTTTCACGCCCCCCTTCACCTCTGTCCACCTGTGAGCCCGAGCACACCATCCACCCACCGCGACGACGAGCTGACGCACCGTCACCACTGAAGCCGGAGTTCCCCGTTCCGTCGGGCCATCTGGTGGCATCCGCCACACCCGACACGCTCCGCGACCGGTCGGACGCGTTCAGTCCCGGGCGCCGAGCTCCGCGTCCCGCGCCAACAGCGCCGCCTGCACCCGGTTCTCACAGCCCAACTTGGCCAGGATCCGGCTGACGTACGTCTTCACCGTCGCCTCGCTCATGTGGATCCGCGCCCCCGCGTCCGCGTTGGACAGCCCCTCGCCGAGCAGCGCCAGCACCTCCAACTCGCGCGGCGTCAGCACCTCCAGCCGGCGCCGGGCCTCCGCACCCCGGGCGGCCGCCGAACCGCTGCGCCCGGAGGCCAGCGAGTCGACGATGTGCCGGGTGGCGGCCGGGGACAGGAAGGCGTACCCGCCGGCCGCCGCGCGCACCGCCTGGATCAGCTCGTGCGGCGCCGTGTCCTTGAGCAGGAATCCGGCGCCGCCCTCGGTCACGGCGCGCAGGACGTTCTCGCGCTCCCCGAAGGTGGTGAGGATCAGCGCCCGCGCGCCGGGTGCGACCCTCGGCAGCTCCGCGAGCGCCGTCAGCCCGTCCATCACCGGCATCTGAATGTCCAGCAGCACCACGTCCACCCCGTGCGCCCGGGCCAGCTCCAGCGCCTCCCGCCCGTCGGCGGCCTCGGCGACCACCTCGATGTCGGCGGCAGAGCCCAGGATCATCCTGATCCCGGCGCGGATGAGCGGCTCGTCGTCGGCGACGAGGACTCGGATCACGGCTGGTCATTCCCCTCGAACGGTGCTGCGGCAGGAACACCATCCTCACATCCGGCCGAACCCCGCGCCCCACCCGGTCAGAGCGGTCAGGACGGTCAGAGCGATCAGGGCGGTCAGGACTTCGTGAGGTAGTGCTCCTTCTCCACCAGCACCCCGTCCTTGAAGCAGAACCGCATCACATTGTCCTGGCCCCAGGCGTCGCTGAGGTCACCGGACAGGTACCAGCGGCAGTGCGCGCCCTCCGGGGGCTTCGGCCCGCTGCCCCGGTAGTCGTCGGTGAAGAAGGTGTTCCCCGGCGGCAGCCGGTGCAGCACGTCGGCCTCGGGCGTGCCGGTCTCCAGCCCGTCGTACACCGACTTCGGCACCGTCGCGTCGTCGGTGCCCTGGACGAAGGCCACCACGCCCCAGATCAGCAGCCCCAGCACGGTCAGGCCGACCGCCCCCACCCCGACCGCGCAGCCGATCGCCGGACTGCGCCGCCCCTCCTCCGCCCCGACGACCGGCGGCAGGCCGTCCAGCACCCAGTCGTCGACCCCGGCGATCGCCGCGGCCCCGTCGCCCGTGCCCTCCGCCCCCTCGTACGGCAGCACGCCGGCCAGCCGGAACCCCTGGTCCGGCGTCGGCCCGGCGTGCACCATGCCACCGACCAGCCGGGCCCGCTCCCGCAGGCCGGTCAGCCCCTGGCCGCCGCTGACCGCCGGGCCCGCGCCGGCGCGCACGCCCACGGGCTCCGGGGCGCACGGGTTGACCACCTCCACCACCAGCGCGTCCGGCTCGTACCGGAGCGCGACGGTGATCGGCGCGCCGGGGGCGTGCTTGTGCGCGTTGGTGAGCGCCTCCTGCACCATCCGATACGCCGCGTGGTCCACCGCGGCGGCCAGCGGACGCGGCTCGCCCTCCCGGGAGAAGGAGACCCGCGCCCCGGCCGCCCGCGAGGAGTCGACCAGCCCCTCGATCCCGTCCACCCCGCCCCGGGCCGGGGACGCGTCCGTCGCCGGCCGCACCGCCGTCGACTCGTCGTGCAGGACGCCGACCACCTCGCGCAGCTCCCGCATCGCCGCGACCGCCGCCTGCCGCAGCACCCCGACCGCCTCGCGCTGCCGGTCGTTGAGCGTACGGTCCACCTCCAGCGCGCCGGAGTGCACGGAGATCAGCGCCAGCTGGTGGCCCAGGCTGTCGTGCATGTCCTGGGCGATCCGGTGCCGCTCGCGCAGCCGGGCCTGGTGCACCACCATGACCCGCTCGCGCACCAGCTGGTCGTTGCGCTCGCGCAGCGCGTCCAGCAGGGCGCGGCGCTGGGCCCGGTAGCGGCCCCACAGCGCGGGCAGCACGGCGACCAGCAGGAAGCCGCCGAGCGAGAGCCCGACGATCAGCTTGGGCGAGGCCGAGCCGGCGTCCTTCAGCACCCCGGTCACCATGAACAGCACCCAGCTCAGCACGAAGGTGCCGACCAGCGCGGTGACCCGGCGCAGCCTCGCCCCGGCCGACCAGCCGGCGCAGACCAGCAGCAGCATCGGGCCGACGGCCCAACCGGCCGCGGCCGAGGTGAGCAGCAGCACGGTCGCCGGGAAGGCCGGCCGCAGCACCCACAGCAGCGCGACCCCCAGCCCCACCAGGACGGGGTGGCCGGCACCGGCGGCCACCTCCAGCAGGGCCGCGACCCCGCCCATCAGCAGGGCCAGCGCGCCCTGGCCCACCACCCGCCGGGGCGGCCAGGGCCCGGGAAACGCCGTCCGTACCGCCTTCTTCCAGGCCCGCGCCATCGCATCCACCCGTCGAGGCTATCGGGCCGCGCCACCCGACCGCCGCCACCGTTCGTCGCCCCCGCCCCCGACGAAAGTCGCCGCTCACGGCGTTCGAGGCACCTCCGTGGGCACCCCCGTGGACACGCCCGTGGAGTCGTCCTCACCGAAGGCCATGAGCAGCAGCGCCACGTCGTCCACCCGGTGCGAGGAGCCGACCTCGCGCAGGATCCGTTCCGCCAGCAGCTCCAGGCCGTCCGGCCCCTGCGCCCCGCCGCGCCCGAGCGCGGCCCGCAGCAGGTCCACCCCCTGGTCGATCGCCATCGCCGGATCCTCCACCAGCCCGTCCGTGTACAGCGCGACCACCGTGCCGGGCGCCAGGCGCAGCTCGCTGACCGGGTACTCGGCCTGTTCCTCCACGCCCAGCAGCGGCCCGCCCGGCACATACAGCGCCTCGGCCCACCCGTCCGGGAAGCGCAGCACCGGTGGCAGGTGCCCGGCCCGGGCGATCCGGGCGCGGCCGTCGGCGGGGGTGAGGCGGACGAGGCAGCAGCTGGCGAGCAGTCCGGGGTCGAGGTCGAGGAGGAGCCGATTGGTGCGGGCGAGCACCTGGTCGGGCGGGTCGCCGCCGGTGGCGAAGGCGCGGACGGCGCTGCGCAGCTGGCCCATGGTGGCGGCCGCGCCGACGCTGTGGCCCTCGACGTCGCCGATCACCAGGGTGACGTCCCCGCCGGTGACGATCGCGTCGTACCAGTCGCCGCCGATCTCCATGCCCTGGGTACCGGGCAGGTAGCGGGCGGCGATCCGGATGCCGGGCACGTCCGGGAGGCGGTGCGGCAGCAGCGCCTGCTGGAGGCCGCGGGCCAGGGCGAACTCGGCGTCGTACAGCCGGGCCCGTTCCAGGGCCTGGGCGATGAAGCCGCCGAGGGCGGTGAGCAGGCCGCGGTCCTCCGCGGTGAAGGGGCGCGGCCGGTCGAAGCCGAGGATGCAGCTGCCGACGGGGTGGCCGGAGGCGATCAGCGGCAGGAAGGCCCAGGCGCCCATGTCGTCGAGCGCGATGCCGGGGTAGGCGGCGGCGAGTTCGCGGACCGATTCGAAGAAGATCGGGGTGCCGGTGCTGAGCGTCTCCGCGCCGGGGATGCGGGCGGCGACCGGGGTGCCCTCGAAGCCGTCCAGGAAGCCGTCCGGGTAGCCGGTCTGCGAGATCAGGTGCAGGTGTTTGTCGCGCACCCCGTAGATGGCGAGCTCCTGGCCGCCGAAGGCCGGCAGGATCTCCTCGGCCACGGCCCGGCAGACCTCGCGCACGCTGACCGCCTCGGTGAGCGCGCTGGCGAGCTGGAGCAGGTGGTAGGTGCCGCCGATGCCGGCGGGGGCACCGGTCGGGGTGGCGCCGCGGGCCGCGGACGGCGGGGGCGCGGCCCTCGGTTCGGCCGCGCCCGGCGGGGCTTCCGCGGCCACCACCCGGCCGGTGACGCCGTGCGTGTCGGGGTAGAGCGAGAAGGCGAGCCAGCCGTCCGGCGGGCGGGCGGCCAGGAAGGCGGTGGGCTGCTGGGAGAGCAGGGCGGCCCGGTAGCGGTTCTCGAAGAAGGGGTCGGCGAGCCAGGGCAGCACGTCCCACAGGTGGTGGCCGACCAGGTCCTCGCGGCGCGCCTGGAGCAGCGGCTCGGTGGCGCGGTTGGCGTAGCTGACCCGGCCGTCCGGGTCGAGTGAGAAGACGCCCTCGCGCAGTCGCTCGACGGCGGCCGCGGCCGCGGTGAGGGTGCGGGCGTCCAGCACGGCGCCGACCAGATGGGTGCGGCCGTCCGAGATCGCCGCAGGCACCCGCGCCCAGAGCTCCACCGGGTACGGGTGGCCGTCCGGCCCGAGCACCCGGACCCTGGCCGCCAGCACCTCGCCCCGGGCCAGGGCGGTCCGGGCGGCGGCCCGGAACTCGGGCAGGTCACCGGGGGCGATCCGGCTGCCGAGGGCGGCCACCGTGCCGTCGAACTCGTCGGGTTCGAGGCCGAAGATCGCGAGGAACTGCTCGTCGGCGGCCAGCGCCCCGGTGGCGACGTTCCAGTCGAACATCCCGACCCGGCAGGTCGGCGCGGACGGCGGCGGCAGCTCGACCACGGCCGCGTCGCCGCCCGGCTCCACGGGGTGCCCGGCCGCCGCCAGGCCCGCCAGCCCGGCGGCCAGCCGCTCGGCCACCTCCGCCAGCCGCGACGGGGCGTCCTCCGGGACGCCATCGTCGGAGGCCGGCCAGAACACGCTGAGCACCCCGAACCGCTCCTCGCCGCCCGCCACCGGCACGCAGGCGGAGGCGAAGTCGTACGGCATGCCGACCGCGAGCTGCGGGAAGCGCCGCATGGTGTCCTCGGTGTCGGCCAGGGTGACGGTCCGCCCGGTGCGGAAGCTGACGGCGACGGGCAGCGGGCCGGCGGCGGCGATCCGCCGGAACGGGCTCATGATCGACAGCGGTACGCCCGCGATCGTGCAGAGCACCAGCGAGCGGCCGTCCCGCGAGCGCAGGTACACCATCGCCCCGTACGCCCCGGTGCCGCCGAGCGCCCGGCGGACGGCGCCCGCCAGCAGGTCGTCCCGCTCGGCCGCCGCCGGGGCGGCGTGGGGCTCCAGCGGCCGGTGCGGGCCGGGCGGCGCCGCCCGGTCACGGCCGCCCGCGTGCGGATGGCGCATGCTCTTTTGCTACGCCGGGCCCCGGGGCGTGTCAAGGCGAGCCCTCCGGGGCCCCGGATGCCCGTCGGCCCCGGTTGCGCCAGCATGGACGGCATGCCGACCGCCTCCGGCCGCACCACCGTGGTCAACCTCAAGGGCCACCGCGACGACCCCTCCTGCGCCGACGTCGTCTACGTCGGCCGCGCCATGCACCGCGGCGGCTGGCACCTGTCCGAATCCCCGCTGCACTGCCCCTACCGCCCCGGCCCCGACCTCACCCGCGAGCAGATGGTCGCCGACTACCGCGCCTACCTCCTCGCCCGCCCCGACCTGCTCGCCCTCGTCCCGCCCCTGCGCGGCCACCGCCTCGGCTGCTGGTGCGCCCCGCTCCCCTGCCACGCCGACGTCCTCGCCGACCTCGCCGACCACCCCCCGCACCACTGACGGGCGCGCGCCTCACAGCCCGGAGAGATCGGCCTCCACCGCGTACGGCACCACGCCCTCGACCTGACCGGTGAACAACTCGCCCACCCGGTACGAACCGCTCGCCGCGTCCAGCACGTAGGTGTGGACGATCGGGACGCCGCCGGAGACCTGCTCGACCCGCCAGTGGAACGGGATGCCCGCCTTGGCGTACTGGCCCGGCTTGACCACCCGGTCGGTGGTCTCCGAACCCGGTGGGACGACCTCGACGAGCAGCAGCACGTCCGCGGGTCTGGTGGGCGACTCGTCGATCGTGTCCGCCCGGTAGACCACCACGTCCGGGCGACGGTTGTTCAGCGGCACGTCCTGGAGCCTGACGTCGAAGTCCGTGTCGGCATTCCACTCGGCGCCGCCGGCCGCGTCCAGGGCGTTCGCCAGGAACCGCGCGAGCCGGTTGTGCCGTTTGGAGGCGCTCGGGCTCACGACCACCGTCCCGTCGACGATCTCGATGCCCGCGCACTGCTCCACGGTCCAGGAGTCGTACTGCTCGCTGGTGATCTGCCGGTGCATCCACTCGGGTGCGATCATCTCGGCCGTCACGCCGTACCTCCCCCGGGGCTGCTGGGCGGGCCTGTGCTGTGGGCCTCAGCCCAGTACGCCCCGGTCGGGGTTTCGGGTGGTTCGGGGGCTGTTCGATATCCTCCGGGCGAGTGGTGGCGCGTGGGGCGCCATGGGGGAGGTGGGAGCCGGTATGCAGTCGCCGTCGTCCGAGGGGCCCGTGCGCGAGGCCTCGTGGCAGTGGGACGGGGAGGCGGACGGCGCCGCGCGGGAGCCCGTGGACGTGGTCGGCGGGGGCGGGGACGGGCCGCGGCTGAGCCGGCGCGGGCTGCTGGCGGGGGCCGGGGTGCTGGCGGCGGGCGCGGCGGTGTGGGCGTTCGGCCGTTCGGGTGCGGACCAGCCGGCTCCGCCGCCGAAGCCGCGGCCGACCGCGCTGTCCGGGCCGACCCCGCTGTGGACGTACCGGGGGCCGGAGGCGATGACCCCGGAGCGGCTGACCGGCCCGCCGACCCGGCCGGTGTTCCTGTCCCGGGCCGGGCTCCAGGTCCTGGACCCGGCCACCGGCGAGCCCGCGCGGCTGCTCACCGTCGACCCACCGCGCGGGAACTGGCCGAGCGACCTGGAGGTGCTGGGCAAGGTGGTGCTCGGGCCGGACCGGGTCTTCACCACCTCCCCGGGCCACCTGGACGCCCGCCACCTCGGCGACCCCGCCGCCGACTGGAGCCTGCCACTGCCCGACGACCTACAGGGCTCCGTCCAGTTGTCCGGCTTCGACGACGGCACCCTGTACGGCTACGTCTGGGACTGGTCGCAGGAGAGCTCGACGCCGAACGGCCGGCTCTTCGCCGTCCGGGTCGCGGACCGCTCGGTGCTGTGGCACCTCTCCATCGACCGCAACGAGCGGCCGTTCACCCCGGTCACCGCGCCCGGCGGCCGCCTCCCGTGCCTGCGCAACCTGGGCGACGGCAGCGAGCTGGTGGTCCGGGACGCCGCCGACGGCCGGGAGCTGTGGACGGCCCCCAACACCGGCGGCCTGAGCTGGTGCGTCTGCGGCCCGGTGCACCTCTACCTCCCCGACGGCGCCGACGGCGTCCGTGCGCTGTGCCCCGGCGGCGAGCCGGCCTGGACGGTCTCTCCCGCCCGGGGCGAGTCGTGGCGGGCGATGGCCCTGGTCTCCGACGGCCCGCGGGTCTACCTGACCCGCGACAACGGCCTGGTCACCGGGCACGACGCGGTCACCGGCGCACGGCAGTGGGCCTACCGGCTGCCGTTCCTGCTGGACCGCCGCAGCCATCCGCTGGTGGTCGGCGGCACGCTGTTCGTCCCCGGCCCGGCGGCCGCCGGGGTGTGCGCGATCGACACCGCGAGCGGCACGCCGCGCTGGACGTTCCTCGACTCGGGCCCCGGCAAGGACGTCTGGTCGCTCGCCGTCGACGCGAACCACCTCTACGTCGGCCACGACGACGTCCTGCACGCCCTCCCGCTCACCTGACCGCCCGGCACGACAGCACGACAGGATGGCCTGATGCAGGTGCACCCGATCTCCCCCGACCGGCTGGCCGACGTGCTCGCCGACCGCATCGCCGCGCTGTCCGACCCCGGCGGCCGGTGGCTGCGGGTCGCGGTGGACGGCGCGCCCGCCGCCCGCCCCGACGTGCTCGCCGACGCCCTGGTGGAGCCGCTGCGGTTGCGCGGCCGTCCCGCGCTGCGGGTGTCGGCGGCGGGCTTCCTGCGCCCGGCCTCGATCCGGCTGGAGTACGGCCACCAGGACGCGGACGCCTTCCACGACCTCTGGCTGGACGACCGCGCCCTGCTGCGCGAGGTACTGGACCCGCTGGAGCCCGGTGCCAGCGGCCGCGTCCTGCCCTCGCTGCGCGACCCGGTGACGGACCGCTCGACCCGCGCCGCGTACGCCGAACTGCCGCCCGGCGGCGTGCTGTTGCTGGACGGCGCGCTGCTGCTCGGCCGCTGGCTGCCGCTGGAGCTGGCCGTCCACCTCGCGCTCACCCCGACCGCCCTGGCCCGCCGCACGCCCGCCGACCAGCAGTGGACGCTGCCCGCCTTCGCCCGCTACGAGGCGGAGACCGGCCCGGCCGAGGCCGCCGACGTCACCGTCCGGGTGGACGACCCGCGTCATCCGGCCCTGGTCGAGCGGACCTGACACCCGTACCGGCCGGGGCCGGGCCGCGCTGGCAGTAGGGGCACCAGTACGCCACCCGGTCCTGCGGGGGCGTGCCCTGGCGGGCGGTCCGCACGAGGGTGCCGCAGCGCGGGCAGGGGCGGCCGGCCCGGCCGTAGACCCAGTGCTGGTGGCCGCGCCGGGTGTCGCCGGTGGTGACGTGGCCGGGGCGCAGCCGGTTGGCGTCGAGGATCTCCCGGGCCCGCTCCACCAGCCGGTCGGGGCGCGGGAGTTGGCCGACCTCGGTCCACGGGGTGACGCCGGCCAGGTAGCAGAGTTCGGCGGCGTAGACGTTGCCGATGCCGGCGAGGTTGCGCTGGTCGAGCAGCGCCTCGGCGAGCGGGCGGCCGGGGTGGGCGAGCAGCCGGCGGACGGCCTCCACCGGGTCCCAGTCGGGGCCGAGCAGGTCGGGGCCGAGGTGGCCGACGGCGCGTTGCTCGTCGGCGGTGCGCAGCAGGTCGACGACGGGCAGCCGGTAGCCGACGGCGGTGCCCCGCTCGGTGCCGAGGACGGCGCGGATCTGCCAGGCGGGGCCGCCGGACCAGCGCTCGCCAGGCCGGTAGACCTCCCAGCGGCCGTCCATCCGCAGGTGGGTGTGCAGGGTGAGGCCGCCTTCGAGGCGGGTGAGCAGGTGCTTGCCGCGCGGGGCGACCTCCAGCACCCGGCGGCCGGCGAGGACGGCGGTGGCGTGCGCGGGCACCCGCAGGTCGGCGCTGGTCAGCACCTGCCCGGCGAGGGCCTCGTGCAGCCGGGCCGCCGCGCGGTAGACGGAGTCACCTTCTGGCATGCCTCCATCCTCCACCGCGCGGCGGCCCGGCGGGGCGGCGCGCTACTCGGCCTCGGCCACCTGGCCCTCCCGGACGACGACGACCGGGCAGGACGCGTGCTCGGTGAGGTGGCGGCTGACCGAGCCGAGCAGCACGCCGGAGAAGCCGCCGAGGCCGCGGCTGCCGACGACGAGCAGCGCGGCGCCCTTGGCGGCCTCCAGCAGGGCCTGGGCGGCGTTGCCGGGCATCACGCTCTCGCTGATCCGCACGCCCGGGTCGTCGCCGACGACCCTGACGACGGTGTCGGAGAGGGTCTTGCCGGCCAGTTCCTCGGGGTTGAAGACCTCGGCGGACGGCACGCTCGGCGCGGCCCAGCCGTAGAACGCCGGGTACTCCCAGGCGGCGATCGCGGTGATGGTCCCGCCGACGGCCCGTGCGTAGTCGACCGCCCAGCGCAGCGCCTGCTCCGAGGCGGGCGAGCCGTCCACGCCGACGACGATCCGGGGGTTGGCACTCATGGCGTTACTCCTTGGCGCTCAGTTCCTGCTCGGTCCCGACACCCCGAACATAGATCAAATCGGGCGTGTGGTCGATATTTGCCACGCCGTGATCGGCGTTTTGCATTCAGATCGATGGCAATAGGCCTGGCCGATCTGCGGTTCTGCGGTTCTGCGGTTCTGCGGTTCTGCGGTTCTGCGGTTCTGCGAGGATGCCCGGGCACCGACCCCTCCCTGACGGCTCAACTCCGGTAAGCGGCCCAGGAGTCGGCCATCCGCTGGACCTGGCCAGGGGTGAACTGGCTCATGCAGGAGTCGTAGCTGTAGTCCATGAAGTTGTGGATCGGGTCCAGGCCGGGCCCGGTGCAGGTGTGACGGCCCTCGGGGCAGCCGTAGGCGGGCGTGCGCTCGGGCGGGGTGTCGTCCACGTAGTCGCCCGGGGGCAGGCAGCCGCCCTGGAAGGTGTGGAACAGGCCGAGCCAGTGGCCGATCTCGTGGGTGGCGCTGCTGCCCTCGTTGTAGTGGGCGGCGGCGCCGCCGGGCAGGGAGGCGTCGAGGACGACCACGCCGTCGTCGGCGGGGTTCGAGCGGAAGGCGCCCGGGAAGGTCGACCAGCCGAGCAGGGACTGGCCGAGCTTGGCGGTGTAGAGGTTGAGGGTGCCCGCGTCGCCCTTGCGCAGCGCACTCTTCATCGCCGCCTCGGCCCCGGAGCCGGGAGTGATGCCGTCGTACCAGGAGGCGTTGTCGGTGTAGTCGGTGCCGGCCAGCTCGAAGTGGAACTGGCTGGGGGTGTTGCCGTCGCCCTGGCCGCCGTAGGTCGCGTTGAGGTGGTCGATCTGGGCGGCGACGACGCCCCCGTCGAGCCGGCCGGCGTCACCGGCGTGGATCACGTGGACGAAGACCGGCACCGTCGTCGGGGCGCCGATCCGGGCGTGGGCGGAGGAGAGCTGGGCGAGCCGGTCGTCGAGGTCCGCCTGCATCGCCCGGGCCTCGGCGGCGGTGACGGCGTTCGGGTCCTGCCCCGCCTGGCCGCCGGCCGGCTTGCGGGCGGCGGCGTCGGAGTCGGAGCCCGCACAGGCCGCGGTCACGGCGGCCGCGGCGGTCACGGCGGCGGAGTGCGGGGCCGGGGCGGCGAGCTGGCTGAGACCGGTGGCCGCGACCAGCGCGGCGGCCCAGGGGAACAGACGGGGGGCACGCGAGCGCACCCGGGCAGTACGGCGCATCTGCGCTCCTGACAAGGGAGTTGACGGAGTGTCGGCCGCGCCCCGGGCCCGCCCGGCTCGGCGCGGACCCGCCGAGACTACGACGCGGCGAAGACGATCTCCCGCAGGGCGCGCGCGGCGGCCCGGTCGAGTACCACGGCCGACGCACAGCCCTCCGGCGGCCGCCCGGCCCCAGTGAGCCGGCGCCGCAGCCTGTCGACGGCGGCCCGGTGCCGGAGGAAGGCGTAGCGGGAGACGCCCTGCCCCCGGCTCTGCTGGCCCTCCCGCGCCTCGGCCGGTTCGGCGTCCAGCAGCAGCAGGTGCACCCGGCGGCCCTGCCGGGCGGCGGTGCGGGTCAGCCAGAACCGCACCCAGGACAGCGAGCCGCAGTCGTGGACGGCGAGCGGCCCGCCGGCCAGCACCGCGCGCCGCAGCCGCCGGTAGTGCGCGATCCGCGCCAGCGGGCGGTAGAGGGCGTACGGGAGGCGGCCGGGCAGCCTGGCCGCGTACTCCTCGCGGACCAGTTGGGAGTCGACCAGCGGGGCGCGCACGCAGCGGCGCATCAGGGTGCTCTTGCCGCTGCCGGGCAGCCCGGAGACGACCAGCAGGTCGCCGACGGGGTAGTGCAACGCCACGGGGGCGGGGCCGGCCCGCAGGTCGTGCAGGCCGGGCTGCACCCGTAAGGCCTGCCGGGCGGCGGCGAGGCCCCGTCCAGGGGGCGGCGGCACCCGGGGTGCCGCCGCCTCCGCCGTTCTCGTCCTGGTCACCGGTCCTCCCCGCGCCGTTCCCTCCCTCGGAGCATTACGCATTCCCAAGAGCGAGTAAAGAGCGGTGGTCGCCGGGCCCGGCCGGCCGGTGCCGGATCAGGGCGTGCCGTGCGGGCGGGTCAGCCGAGCTGGGGGGCGACCCGGGAGGCGATGAGCTCCAGGTGGTCGAGGTCGTCCAGGTCCAGGATCTGCAGGTAGACCCGCTCGCTGCCGACGTCCGCGTACCGGCCGATCTTCTCGGCGACCTCGTCCGGGGTACCGGCCAGGCCGTTGGCCTTCAGCTCGTCCACGTCCCGGCCGATCACGGCCGCCCGGCGGGCCACCTCGGCGTCGTCGCGGCCGACGCAGGCCACCAGGGCGTTGGAGTACACCAGGTCGCCGACCGAGCGCCCGGCCTGCTCGACGGCGGCCTTGACCCGGCCGAACTGGGCGGCGCTGTCCTCCACCGAGGCGAACGGCAGGTTGAACTCGTCGGCGAAGCGGGCGGCCAGCGCCGGGGTCCGCTTCGGGCCGAGCCCGCCGACCAGCACCGGGATCCGGTCCTGGGCCGGCTTGGGCAGCGCCGGCGAGCCGGTCAGCGTGTAGTACTCGCCGGCGAAGTCGAAGGTGTCGCCGAGCTTGGTGTTCCACAGGCCGGTGATGATCGCCAGCTGCTCCTCCAGCCTCCCGAACTTCTCCTTCGGGAAGGGGATGCCGTAGGCGGCGTGCTCGGCCTCGTACCAGCCGGCGCCGAGGCCGAACTCGACCCGGCCGCCGCTCATCGCGTCCACCTGGGCGACCTGGATCGCGGTGACGCCGGGCAGGCGGAAGGTGGCGGCGGTCATCAGGGTGCCGAGGCGGATGGTGCGGGTGTCGCGGGCGAGGCCGGCCAGGGTGATCCAGGCGTCGGTCGGCCCGGGCAGGCCGTCGACGTCGCCCATCTTCAGGTAGTGGTCGGAGCGGAAGAAGGCACTGAAGACGCCCAGGTCCTCGGCGGCCCGGGCGACCGCCAGGAGGGTGTCGTAGCTCGCGCCCTGCTGCGGTTCGGTGAAGATGCGGAGATCCATGCGGACCATTCTGGTACAGACCACCCGCGGATCGGCGCAGAGAACCGGCCAAGCCGCCGAAGCTCCCGAAGGTGGCCAAGGTCTCAGCACGGAACCGTCACGAGCCGCCGGTCCGGCCGACCCGCTCGCCTACCGTGGACGGATGTTCGCCACCCCCGACGAGTCCTTCCGGCGCTCCCCCGACGAGCCGGCCGGCTGCCCGCTGCCCGGCATCGTCGCCGCGTTCACGCCACGGCTGGCCGAGTTCGCCTTCGAGCCGGGCTTCGTCGCGATGGTCGACCAGCACGTCGCGATGCTGCGCGAACTGCTGTACGCACAGGGGCCGGAGCTGGCGCCCCGGCCCCTGGACCGTGAGGAACTGTCGGACTACGCGCTCGGCTTCCTGGACGCGCTCACCGAGATCGGCTGGCGGGAGCCGGTGGGGTACGACTACGCGGTGCACCGGCTGACCGCGATCTGCTGGCTGGTGCGCGAGCAGGGCCTGCTGCGGGCCTGAACCCGCCGCGGGTCGCTGCCTAGGGCGTGTTTCATAATTCGCGTCGGATCAGCGCGCGGCGTTGGGCGCCCGGCTGGGCGTGCCGGCGAAGCGTCCTCGTACTGGGCCGTACTTGGACGTTTCGCCGGTGCGTCCAGGCGGGATGCCCGGCGTCGCGCGCCCGGCGGGAATTATGAAACACGCCCTAGCTCGGCCGGTCGCCCGGGCGGCCCGGGTCGATGCCGGGCGGCGGCGGGGTGGTGCCCGGAGCGGCCTGGGTGGTCGGCCGGGCCGGCTGGTTGGCCAGCACGTCCGCCCGGCCCGCCTGGTAGGCGCTGCCGCGCAGTTTGGCGCTCTCCTGCTCGGCGTGGTCCAGCCAGCGCTCCCAGCGCTGGCGCATCGGCAGGATCAGGCCGCCGCCGACACCCACCACCAGCACACCGGCGATCGTGGCGAGCGCCGCGATCAGCACCGGTCCGGTGATCGCGGTGGCGATCCCGGCCTGGCCGAGCGCCGCGATCACGCCCAGCGCGACGATGAACGCCCAGGCGATCGTGGCGACCGTCCGGCCGTACGAGGCGCCGGCGAGCGCGTTGCGCACGATGTCGCGGACGCCGTTGGCGATGGCCATCGCGACCACCACGATCGCGACCGCCACGATGCCCCTGGGCAGCCAGGCGACGATGCTGTGGATCATCACGCTGATCGGGTTCGGGCCGAAGACACCGAACGCCAGTTGCAGCACCATCAGCAGGATCGCGTAGTAGACGATCTTGCAGATGATGCCGGTCATGTCGTAGTTCGACCCGCTCAGGTGGCGGGCCATCCCGGCCCGCTCGGCGACCCGCTCCGAGCCGACCTTGCGCAGCACACGGTCCAGGACCTTGGCGATCGCCTTCGCCACGATCCAGCCGATGACCAGGATCGCCAGGAAGGCGATGAACTGCGGGATGAATTTCGCGATCTTGGACCAGGCGTCGGTGAAACCCGATCCGAAGTCCACGGAGAGTGCGAGCTGCTGAGCCACGGAGTCCTCCACTCGGTGACACGGCGCCACGAGCGGCGCGTGCGGCCCCCCACCCTTCGTGGATAGCAGCACCCCGCCCGGCCCGCGCGCGCCTGGTCCCCGGGCTGCTCCCCCCGGGTGAAACGGGCCCGTAGACGCCCCGCGTAAAGTGATGTTCAAGGGCACGGGACGGGGGCGGGACGGGACGGGACGGTGCGGGTGTGAGCAGCGACACGGTGGACGGCGGCACGACGACCGGCAGCACGGCCGGGCACCCGGCACTGCGCTGGCGGGTGCGGCCCGAGGCGGCGCGCGCCGCCGTCCTGGTGCTGCACGGCGGCGAGGAGCACAACCTCTCCCGGCCCGGTCCGGTCAACCTGCCGCTGCTGCGGATGCACGGCTTCCTGCGCTCCCTCGCCAAGGACACCGCCAGCGCCGACGTGGCCGTCGGCACCGTCCGCTACCGCCACCGGGGCTGGAACGGGCAGCGCGCCGACGCCGCGCTGGACGCCCTCGCCGCCCTCGACGAGCTGGCTCGGGAGCTGGGCGAGGTGCCGACCGTCCTGATCGGGCACTCGATGGGCGGGCGCGCGGCCCTGCGGGCCGGCGGCCACCCGGCCGTCACCGGCCTGGTCGCCCTCGCCCCCTGGTGCCCGGCCGAGGATCCGTGCGAGCAACTGGCCGGACGGGACGTGCTCCTGCTGCACGGCGACCGCGACAAGGTCACCCCGCCCGCCGAGACCCGGGCCTTCGCCGCCCGCAGCCGGGCCGCCGGCGCCCGCGTCTGCGGCTACACCGTCACCGGCAGCGGCCACGCCATGCTCCAGCGCATCCCCGACTGGCACCGGGCCACCACCCGCCTGGCCACCGCCCTGCTCGGCCTGCGCCCGCTCCCCGCCGAGACCGCCTCCGCCCTCGCCCTCCCGCCCGCCTCCCCCGAGGCCCTCACCCTCGCCCTGCCCCGCCAGCCGCGCGACTGACCCGGCGCGGACCGGCGGGCGCGCAGCGGCGCGGGGTCAGCGGGCCAGGCGGCCGAGGAGCGCGGAGGCCGCGGTGATGCCGAGCACGGTGGCCAGGGTCAGGACGGCGAAGTCGAGCGGGAGGTGGGCGCGGGTGCCGATCAGCAGGCCGCGCAGGGCGTCGACCTGGTAGCTGAGCGGGTTGGCCCGGCTGACCACCTGGAGCCAGCCCGGCATCAGGTCCACCGGGTAGAGGGCGTTGGAGCCGAAGAAGAGCGGCATCGTGATCGCCTGGCCGATGCCCATCAGGCGGTCACGGGTGAGCACGATGCCGGCGATGGTCATCGAGAGGCAGGAGAAGAACGCCGAGCCGAGCAGCACGGCGACCACGACCCCGAGCAGCCGCAGCGGGTTCCAGGTCATCGCGACTCCGAGCAGAGCGGCGATCACCACCACGACGACGGCCTGGATCACCGCCTTCACCCCGGCGGCGAAGGCCTTGCCGGTCACCAGCGCGGCGCGCGGGGTGGGGGTGACCAGCAGTTTGGTGAGCACCCCGGAGTCCCGCTCCCAGATGATCATGATGCCGTAGAAGATCGCGATGAACATGGCGGACTGGGCGATGATCCCGGGGGCCAGGAAGTCCAGGTAGGGGATGCCGCCGGTGGGGATGGCCTTGAGCCGGGTGAAGGTCTCCCCGAAGATCAGCAGCCACAGCGCGGGCTGCACGGCCCGGGTGTAGAGCTCGGTGCGGTCGTGGCGCAGCTTCTGCAGTTCGACGGTGCACATCGCCAGCGTCCGGGCGGGCACCAGCCGCCAGCCGGTGCGGGCGCGCGGGGGGACCAGCAGCAGGCCGAGGTCGGGACGGGCGGCGGTCGCGGCGGCAGCGGCAGCGGCGGGGCCCGGGGGCTCAGCCGACGCGGGAGGCGGTGCGGCGGGTACGGCGGACATCGCTGAACTCTCCTTCCGGAGCCTCGCCGGGGGCCAGCTCGCGGCCCGCGAAGTGGCGGAACACGTCGTCCAGACTGGGGTCGGCGAGCTGCGGATCCTGCGCGCGGACCACGGTCTTCAGTTCCTCGGTGGTGCCGAGCGCACGGATCCGGCCACGGTCCATCAGGGCGATCCGGTCGCAGTAGCGGTCGGCCTCGTCCATGTAGTGGGTGGTGACCAGCACGGTCATCCCGGTGGCCTGCCGGACCGCCTCGACACACTCCCAGACGCCGGTGCGGGCGATCGGGTCCAGGCCGATGGTGGGCTCGTCCATCACCAGCAGGCGCGGGGCGCTGACCAGGGCCTGGGCGAGCTCCAGCCGGCGGACCATGCCGCCGGAGTAGGTGCCGGCCATCCGGTCGGCCGCCTCGGCGAGGCCGACGGCGGCCAGCGCCTGGGCGACCCGCTCGCGGCGCTCGCCGTGCGACACGTCGAAGACGCGGGCGAACAGCGCGACGTTCTCCCGACCGGTCAGCCCGCCGTCCGCGGAGAGCTGCTGCGGCACGTAGCCGAGCAGCCGGCGGACCTCCATCCGCTGCCGGGCGGGGTCGTGGCCGAAGACCCGCACCATGCCGGCGCGGACCGGCAGCAGGGTGGTGATCGCCCGGATCGTGGTGGTCTTGCCCGCGCCGTTGGGGCCGAGCAGGCCGAACACCTCGCCGGTGCGCACCGTCAGGTCGACACCGTCGACGGCCTTGGTGCCGGCACCCTTCCCGCGCCCGTGGTGGAAGGTGTACTCCAGACCGCGGCAGGCCACCGCCGCGTCACCGTCGTCCTCCGGGAACGTCATCGCTCCTCCTCCCCCGGCTCACCGGGCCGGGTGCGCAGGCCCGTCGCCACCTCGCGCAGCGCGGGCACCGCGGCGGCCAGGGCCGCCCGGGAGTCGGCGGGCAGCCCGGCCACCACCTCCCCCACCAGCGCGGTGCGCCGGGCCCGCCAGACCGCGAGGCGTTCGACGGCCTCGTCGGTGGCGTACAGCAGGGCGGCCCGGCGGTCGGCCGGGTCCACCTCCCGGCGCAGCAGCCGCAGCGCGACCAGCTGGTTGACCAGGGTGGAGACCGAGTTGCCGGCGAGGCACAGCTCCTCGGCCGCGTCGGACACCCGCAGCCCGGGGGTGTCCATCACCAGGCGGAGCAGTTCGATCTGCGCTCCGCGGAGCCTCGGCTCGGTGAGTCCCTGCCGCAGCCGGCGGCGGACCAGGCGCTGGATGCCGACCAGCAGGGCGGAGAGTTCGTCGGCCACGTCGGGATCGGGGGTCGCCAGGAGGTCGGCGGCCGGTGCGGGGGCGAGCGTTTCCGGTGTCGCACTCATACCTCCGATTTTAGCTCTCAGTGAGAGGTATTCGTCCAGAGGGCGGACGAGGTGGACCGGAGGACTGCCGGGCGGGGCGCGGCTGTGCCAGGATCCCGGGTGACCGTGTACGGACACCTACCCGCCCTCACCGCTGGGGACCATCATGAGAAGACTCGCGCGCCGTGTGCTGTCCGCGGCAACGGCGCTGTCCGCGTTGCTCGTTGTGCCGGTGGCCACTGCGGCGCCCGGCACTGCGGCGACCACCCCCGCGAGGGCCGCCGCCCCGGTGCCGCTCAGCGGCGCGCAGTTGGCGGCCTCCTGGGCGGGGCCGCTCAGCACCCGGGGGCGGTACGTCGTCGACGCGTCGGGCGACCGGTTCAAGCTGAAGTCCGGCAACTGGTCCGGCGCGCAGGGCACGTGGCAGGGCAGCGGCTCGACCACCGATCCGGCGAACAACCAGGCCGGCCAGGTCTCGTACAACCTGCCGCTCGGCCTCGACCGGGCGCCGCTGTCCGAGATCATGGCGGGCTTCCACAGCCTCGGGCTGAACAGCGTCCGACTGCCGTTCGCGGACGCGATGATCCGGGACACCGCCGCCGTCCCGGACGCCGCCGTCGCCGCCAACCCCGGGCTGCGCGGCAGCACCCCGCTCCAGGTGTACGACGCGGTGGTGGCGGCGCTCACCGCCGACGGGTTCGCGGTGATCCTCAACAACCACACCACCGGGTACCGGTTCTGCTGCGGCCTGGACGGCAACGAGCGGTGGAACAGCGGCCAGTCCACCGAGACCTGGGAGCAGGACTGGCTGTTCATGGTGAACCGGTACCGGGCCAACAAGCGCGTGGTCGGCGCCGACCTGCGCAACGAGGTCCGCCGCGACACCTGGGACGACCCCAACTGGGGCCTGGGCGACGGCCACGACGCGTACGCCGCCTTCGAGGAGGCGGGCAACCGGATCCTCCGGGCCGCCCCCGACCTGCTGATCATCATGGAGGGCATCAACTGGCAGGGCGTCCCGCTGGCGGGCCTGCCGCACGGCCGTCCGATGCTCAAGCCGGTGGCCACGCTCTCCCACACCCTGATCGACTCGGGCAAGCTGGTCTACTCGGCGCACTTCTACGGGTACACCGGCTCGGCCAACACCGGCGCGGGCAGCGGGCCGGGCGCCACCGGCGATCCGCGCTACCAGGACCTGACGCCCGGTCAACTCGCTGCGGTGGTAGACGAGGAGGCGCTCTTCGTCACCCGCGCCGGGCAGCACTTCACCGCCCCGGTCTGGATCAGCGAGTTCGGTGCGGGCGGGCGGGGCTCGACCGACGCCAAGGAGCAGGCCTGGTTCGACCGCTTCACTGCGATCCTGGCCGAGCACGACACCGACTTCGCCGTCTGGCCGCTGGTCGGGTGGCACAACGGCGGTGTACCACAGGACAGCTGGGCACTGCTCCACTACGACCGGGCGGGCCGGCGGCTGAGCGTCGAGGACCCGGGCGACTGGCGCACCGCGTACTGGAACCGACTGGTCGCCGCCCCCGGGTACACCGGCCCGGTCCCGGTCCCCGCCCGCTGGAACCTGCTCGACCTCGACCACGCCGACCAGAACGCCTCCCGGCGGATGCTGGCCCTGCCCGACTGGAGCAGCGGCAACCGCAAGGGGAACTGCCCGGACGGCCAGCGCCTGATCGGCCTCGGCCGCGGTGACGGCCGCGGCCTGTGCACCGACGCCGGGCAGTCCGCCACCGGGCCCGACGCCTGGACGACCGTCACGGACGAGCGCTACGTCACCGGCGGCGACTGGGCGCCCGGCTACGACAAACTCCAGTGCCCGGACGGCCGGTTCGCGGTCGGCTACAGCGTCCGCGCCGATGCGATGGCCGCCCTGCTCTGCGCCCCGGCCGCGGCCGCGCCGCCCGCCGCGACCGACCGGGTGCTCTGGTTCGACCACGGCGACAACCGGCCCCCGGTCACCACCGGCGCCGACTCGGCGGCCAGCGACTGGGCGCCCGGGGCCTACAAGGGGCAGTGCGCCTCGAACGAGTACGTCGCGGGAGTCGCCTTCACCTGGCGCTGGCTGCACGCCGGCGTCCCGGACGCGCTGCTCTGCCGTCCGCTGGCCTGACACCGCCGCTGCCGGGGCCCGGCCGGCGGGCCGGGCCCCGGCGGGAACGGTTCAGCTCAGCGCGGCCTGGGACTCCACGACCACGCCGTACAGGTCGCCGATGGTCGCCAGGGCGCTGCGGTGCAGCTGGGCGGCGGTCACCCGGGTACCCGCCGAGGCGAGCGGGCGGGTCGCGCAGGCGTCGGCGACGACGGTCGGCCGGTTGCCGCGCAGGAAGGCGCCCGCGGTGGTGAAGGCCACGCACATGTGGGTCATGAAGCCGGCGACCACCACGTCCTGGTGGCCGGCCTCGTCGAGCAGGGCGCCCAGGCCGGTGCCGACGAAGGCGTCCGGGGCCTGCTTGACGACCACGGCCTCGCCCTCGGCCGGCGCCACGGCGGGGTGGATCTGCCCGATCTCGGCACGGACGTCGTACGGGGTGCCCGCGCCGCCGTCGTTGATCACGTGGATGACCGTGGCGCCCGCCGCGCGCGCCCGGGCGAGCAGGGCCGCGGCCGCGTCGAGCGCCTCCCGCCAGCCCTCCAGCTCCATCACGCCGCGCACGTAGGTGTTCTGGTAGTCGATCAGGATCAGCGTGGACGCGGCGAGCGTGGCGGGCGTCTCGTCGAGGCCGTTCAGGGCGCGCAGGGTCGTCGTGGGCATGGGGGGACCACCTTCGGTTCGGTACACGGGCAAGGGCGGACGGCGGCTGCGACGGCCGCGGCGGCCCGCCTCCGGAACGCTACGACCGGCCACCGGATGTCGGCAATGCCGTCTAACCTGCAGATTCCGACATCGAGAGAGCATCGAGAGAGCAAGGTGGGGGCCGTGGGCGCCGTACAACGACTGATCGTCATCGTCCTGTTCGAGGGCGTCGACCTGCTCGACGTCACCGGACCGCCCGAGGTGTTCTCCCTCGTCCGGCGGGAGAGCGGCGACGCGACCGGCTACCGCGTCGTCCTCGCCGCCGCGACCACGGACCCGGTCACCACCGCCGCCGGCGTGCGGATCCTGCCCGACCTCACCTTCGACGAGGCCGCCGCGAGCGCCATCGACACCCTGCTGGTGCCCGGCGCCGTCGAGGTGGACGGCCCGCGCCGGGTCCGCCCGCGCACCGACCCGGCCGTGGTCGACTGGGTGCGCACCCTCGCCGGGCGCTCACGCCGCATCGCCTCGGTCTGCGTCGGCGCGCACCTGCTCGCCGCCGCCGGGCTCCTCGACGGCAAACGCGCCACCACCCACTGGTCGACCGCCGCGCAACTGGCCGCCGAGTACCCGGAGATCGAGGTGGACGCCGACCCGATCTTCATCCGCGCGGGCGACGTCTGGACCGGCGCGGGCATCAGCGCCTGCCTCGACCTCTCCCTCGCCCTGGTCGCCGAGGACTTCGGCGAGGAGCTCGCGCTGAGGGTCGCCCGCCAGCTCGTGATGTACCTCAAACGCCCCGGCGGCCAGAGCCAGTTCAGTGTCCCGCTGGAACCCGTCTCCACCACCCGCCGAATCGAGGAGCTGCGCCACCACGTCCTGCGCAACCTCACCGGCCGGCTCACCGTCCCCGATCTCGCCGCCCACGCCCACGTCAGCGAAAGGCAGTTGACCCGGATCTTCAAGACCGAACTGGGCACCACGCCCAGCGCCTACATCGAGTCGGCCCGGGTCGAACTCGCCCGCCACCAGCTCGAATCCACCGATGCCACGCTCGACCGCGTCGCCGCCGACTGCGGGTTCGGCACCACCGACACCCTGGTCCGGGCCTTCCGCCGCCGGCTCGACACCACCCCGACCGAGTACCGCCACCGCTTCCGCACCACCACGCCCACGCCCTGGGGTCCGCCCCCGGTCAGGGCGGCAGCCGGACCGTGAACACGGTGCGCCCCGGCCAGCTCGCCGCGTCCACCGTGCCGCCGTGCGCCCGGACCACCGCCCGCACGATCGACAGGCCGAGCCCCGTCGACCCGGTCGAGCGCGAGCGGGCGCGGTCCCCCCGGACGAACCGCTCGAACATCCGGCCCGCCAGCTCCGGCGCGATCCCCGGGCCGTCGTCGGCGACGGCCAGCCGCACCCCCGCCCCGGCCGGCTCCAGGCTCAGCTCGACCTCGGTGCCGGGCGGGGTGTGGGTCCGGGCGTTCGCCAGCAGGTTGACCACCACCTGGCTGAGCCGGTCCGCGTCCCCGCGCACCAGCACCGGTTCCTCGGGCAGCGCCAGGCGCCAGCGGTGCCCGGGCCCGGCCGCCCGGGCGTCGGCCACCGCGTTCAGCGCGATCCGGGTCAGGTCGACCTCGGCGTCGGCCAGCGGCCGGCCGGCGTCCAGCCGGGCGAGCAGCAGCAGGTCCTCGACGATCGCGCCCATCCGCACCGCTTCGGCGTCGATCCGCTCCAGCGAGTGCCGGACCGGCCCGGGCACCGCGCCCGGGTGGCGCAGCGCGAGTTCGGCGTGGCCGCGGACCGCCGCCACGGGGGTGCGCAGCTCGTGGCTGGCGTCGGCCGCGAACGCCCGCAGCCGCTCCTCCACCGCGTGCCGGCGGGCCAGCGCGTCGCCCACGTGCCCGAGCATCCGGTTGAGCGCCGCGCCGACCCGGCCGACCTCCGTCCGCGGATCGTCGTCCGGGACGCGTTCGGCCAGCGTGACGGCGCCGCTGGCGAGCGGCAGCGCGGCGACCCGCTCGGCCGTGCCCACCACCCGCCGCAGCGGACGCAGCGACCAGCCGACCCAGACCGCCCCGGCCGCGCCCGCCCCGGCGACGGCGATCGCGAAGACGGTCAGCTCCAGGGTCGCCAGCCGGTCCACGGTGTCCTCGGCCGGGCGCAGCGGCAGTCCACTGACCAGCACGTCGCCGTCCCGGCCGGCCACCGCGCGCACCCGGTAGTGGCCCTGCGCGCGGCCCAGGTCGACGGTGCGGGCCGGCCCGCCGACCGGCAGGGCGGCCAGGGCCCGCTGCTCGGCCGGCGAGAACACCAGCCGGTCGTCGGCGCTGGGGCCGTTGGCGTCGTCGGCGTCCCCGTCGACCACGCCCGCCGCGGTGACCCGGCCGTCCAGCAGCCGGGCGCCCAGGGTGCCGGGGGTCTGCGCCCGGGTGTCGGTGCCGCCGCCCTGGCCGGCGTGCTCCAGGCTGGCGGCGTAGCGCCCGCCGGCGTCGGCGAGCTGCTGGTCCAGGCGGTCCACCAGGAAGTGGCGCAGCGCCGCCGTGGTGGCGAGGCCGACCGCGGCGCAGGTCACCACCAGCAGCACCAGCAGGCCGGCGATCAGCCGGGCCCGCAGCGTCCGCGGCACCAGCCGGGCGGCCCGGCGGCGCGCCCTGGCGGCGCCCGTCACGGGGCCGCCGGTCACGGGGCCGCCCGTCGTGGGCCGGCCGGTCACGGGGCCGCCTTGATCAGGTAGCCGGCGCCGCGCACCGTGTGGATCATCGGCGTCCGGCCCGCGTCCAGCTTCTTGCGCAGATAGCTGATGTACAGCTCGACGACGTGCGCCTGCCCGCCGAAGTCGTACGACCAGACGGCGTCCAGGATCTGCGCCTTGCTGAGCACCTGCCGCGGGTGGTGCATCAGGTGGGCGAGCAGCGCGTACTCGGTCGGGCTGAGGTCGACCACCTCACCGGCGCGGGTGACCTCGCGGGCCCGCTCGTCGAGGACGAGGTCGCCGAGCACCAGGGCGTGCGCGGGCGGTTGCCCCGCGGCCCCCGGCGGGGTGGCGCGGCGCAGCAGCCCACGCAGCCGGACCACCACCTCGGCCAGGCTGAACGGCTTGGTCACGTAGTCGTCGCCACCCGCCGCGATGCCCGCGATCCGGTCCTCGACGGCGTCCCGGGCGGTGAGGAAGAGCACCCGCACCTCGGGCCGCTCGGCGTGGATGCGGCGCAGCACCTCCATGCCGTCGAGGTCGGGGAGCATCATGTCGAGCACCACGGCGTCCGGGCGCCAGTGCGCCGCCGCCCGGACGGCGGCCAGACCGGTGGTCTCGCCCCGTGCCTGCCAGCCCTCGTAGCGGACCGCGCCGCAGACCACCTCCACCAGGTCCGGTTCGTCGTCGACGACGAGGACCCGCCAGTCCTGCCGGTCGGCGCCCCGCTCGGCGGTGTCGTCCATGGTGCTCCCTGGGTGCAGGCGGTCGGCCGCCTTCATCCTGGCCCACCGCGATGAGAAAGCCGTGAGACCGGCAGTCGCCCGGGAAACCCGATCCACCCACCCTGACCTGCGGCGACATCGCCGGAGGCGACGGGGGCGACGGCCCCGGTTCAGAGCCGGCTCAGAGGTTGCGGTGCGATCGTGGTGCGCCCCGGCGGTGCTCGCCCGCCGGGCCCGAAGGAGGATCCCCGATGGCCACCGCCGCCCCGCCGAGACCCGCCGCCCGCACCCGCCGGGCGGCCCCGCGCCGCCCGGCCGCCGCCCGGCCGGACGCGGTGCTGGGCCTGATCGCCGCCGGGGCGCTCGGCGTCCTCGCGCTGTGGTGGTCCGACACCCCGGCGGTCGCCGGCGCGGCCGGCTGGCTGACCGGGGCGGGCCGGATCACCGGCCTGCTCGCCGGGTACGCGGCGCCGGTGCTGCTCCTGCTGATGGCCCGGCTGCCGCCGGTGGAGCGCGGGGTCGGCGCCGACCGGCTGGCCCGCTGGCACGCGTTCGGCGGGCGCTGGCTGGTCGCCGTGGTGACGGTGCACGTGCTGTCGGTCGTCTGGGGGTACGCGCTGACGGACGGGCGCGGCCTGTTCGGCGAGGGCGTGGAGATCGTCCTCCACTACCCCGAGATGCTCAAGGCCGCGCTGGGCACCCTGCTGATGCTGGGCACCGGCGCCGTCTCCGCCCGGGCCGCCCGGCGCCGCCTCCCGTACGAGGCCTGGTACTACCTGCACCTGGCCACCTACCTCGCGGTGGCGCTCGCCTTCGGCCACCAGCTGGCCACCGGCGCCGACCTCGGCGACGGCCCGGCCCGCGCCGCCTGGTACGCGCTCTACCTCGGCACCGCCGCCCTGCTGGGCTGGTACCGGCTGGCCCGGCCCTGGCGGCTCGACCGCCGGCACCGGCTGCGGGTGGCGGAGGTCCGCCGGGAGGGGCCGGGCGTGGTGTCGCTGTTCCTGACCGGTCGGCGGCTGGACGAACTCCGGGCCGAGCCGGGCCAGTTCTTCCGCCTCCAGTTCCAGACTCCCGGCCTGCGGTGGGCCGCCAACCCGTACTCGCTGTCCGCGCCGCCGCGCCCGGACTTCCTGCGCTTCACCGTCAAGGACCTCGGCGGGCACAGCGCCGCGGTGGCCGCGCTGCGCCCGGGCACCCCGGTGCGCGCCGAGGGCCCGTACGGGGCGTTCACGGGGCGGCTGCAACGGCGGCGCCGGGTGCTGCTGCTCGGGGCTGGGGTGGGGATCACCCCGCTGCGGGCGCTGTTCGAGACGCTGCCGGGCGAGCTGACCCTGGTCCAGCGGGCCGGACGCCCGGAGGACGTGCTGTTCCGGGCGGAGCTGGCGGAGGTGGCCCGGCGGCGGGGCGCCGCAGTGCACGAACTGGTCGGCCCGCGGGCGCGGATCGGCGACCTCGGCCGCGCGCTCGCCCGGCTCGTCCCCGACCTCGCCGAGCACGAGGTCTACCTGTGCGGGCCGGACGCGCTGGCCGAGGAGGCCGTCCGTTCGCTGCGGGCCGCCGGGGTGCGGGCGGGGCGCATCCACCGGGAGTCCTTCGACTTCTGAGCCCGATCGCCGAGCCCGCCGGACCTGCCGAGCCCGTCCCACCACGCCACCTCCACCACACCCCGAGGAGCCCCGCCCATGCGCCGAGCCGTCGTCACCGGTGCCGCCACCGCGGCCGGAGTCGTCCTGCTGCTCTCCCTCAAACCGCACGGGGCCACCGGGCCCGCGCCGGTGATCAGCTCCGGCGGCACGGGCTCGTCCGGTGCCACGGGCTCGTCCGGCACCGGTTCGTCCGGCACCGGTTCGTCCGGCACCGCCGCCGGGGCCTCCGACGCCACCGCCGGGCCGTCGGGCTCCCCCACCGCACCGGCCGCCGGTGGCTCTGGCGGCACCGGCGGCACCCGGAAGGTCACCGGCGACGCCGTGAACACCCGCTACGGCCCCGTCCAGGTCGAGGTCACCCTCGCTGGCAGCCGGATCACCGCCGTCGACGTCGTCAAGTACCCCACCGAGGACCGCCGGGACCGCGAGATCAACAGTTCCGCGCTGCCCCTGCTCAACCAGGAGGCGATCGCCGCGCAGAGCGCCGGGATCGACGTGGTCAGCGGCGCGACCTTCACCAGCGACGGCTACGTCCGCTCCCTACAGAGCGCGCTCGACCGCGCCGGGCGGTGAGGCACGGTGCTCCGCCACGCCGAACCCGTCATGGGCACCGTCTTCTCGATCGCCGTCCGCGATCCCGGCCCGGACACGCCCGCCGCGCTCCGCCGGATCGCCGACCGGCTGCACCGGATCGACGCGGTGTTCTCGCCCTACCGGCCGGACAGCGACATCAGCCGCCTCGACCGGGGCGAACTCGCCCTCGCCGACTGCGATCCGCAGGTCCGCGCCGTCCTGGCCGCCTGCCGCGAGGTCGCCGCGCAGACCGACGGCTTCTTCACCGAGCGGCCCGGCGGCCGGCTCGACCCGAGCGGCTGGGTCAAGGGGTGGGCGGTCGAGGAGGCGGCGGGGCTGCTGCGCGCCGCCGGGGCCCGGCAGTACTGCGTCAGCGGCGGCGGGGACGTGCAGACCGCCGGCGGGCCGTGGCGGATCGGGGTCGCCCACCCGCTGCGGCCGGACGCGCTGGCCGCCGTCCTGGGCGGCGACGACCTCGCGGTGGCCACCTCCGGCACCGCCGAGCGCGGCGCGCACATCCTCGATCCGCACACCGGCCGGCCGGCGCTCGGCCTCGCCTCGCTGACCCTGGTCGGCGCCCCCGGCACCGGGATCGCCCGCACCGACGCCTGGGCCACCGGCGCCTTCGCGATGGGCCCCGACCGCGCGCTCGTCTGGGCCGCCCGGCAGCCCGGCGTCGAGGCCCTCGCCGTCCTGCCCGACGGGACCAAGCGCTGGACGCCCGGCCTGCCCCGGCACCTCCCGCCCACCGGCCCCGCCGACTGGCGGCCGGCCGCCCCGGCGGCCCGAGCAGGGCCGTTTGCGCGCCAACTGGCTTTCGAACGCTGATAGTTCACTCCATCAGGTGAAGAACTCGATCATGACTCATCCGCCCCGACCCGGGTGGCCGATAGTGGGGAGACCGATCGGACGCACACCATCCGGTCCCACCGGAACGCGTGGACCCGCGGACACGCGTGAACCCACGGAAAGAGGTAGCGACACATGCCCACCGAGGCCACCCGGCGGATCGACCTCGTCTTCTCCCTGTTCGACGCCAACCGCAACGGCGTCGTCGAGGTCGACGACTTCAACCTGATGACGGCCCGCGTGGTCGCGGCCGCCGCCGATTCGGACGACGCCGCGAAGGCCGCGATCCGCGCCGCCTTCCGGCGCTACTGGACCACCCTGGTCAGCGAGTTGGACACCGACGGCGACGGCGTGATCAGCCGCGAGGAGTTCGGCGGCTTCGTCCTCTCGCCCGAGCGCTTCGGCCCCACCGCCGGCGAGTTCGCCGACGCCCTGGCCGCGCTCGGCGACCCGGACGGCGACGGCCTGATCGAGCGCCCGCTGTTCGTGGCGCTGATGTCCGCGATCGGCTTCGAGCACGCCAACGTCCACGCCCTCTTCGACGCCTTCGGCCCCACCCCCGAGGACCGCATCACGGTGGCCGTCTGGGCCGCCGGGATCCGCGACTACTACGCCCCGGACAAGGTCGGCATCCCCGGCGACCTGCTGGTGGGCCAACCGGCCGCCTGATCTCCCCGGGGCGCGCCCGCCCCGGATCGGCTGAGCGACGGCGCCGCCGCCCCGCACCTGCCCGGCGGCGCCGTCCCGCGCTTCGCGCACCGGGCCCACGGCCGCCCGCGCCACCACCCACGACCGGTCCGCCGGGCAGGTCCTGTCCGGCCGATCCTGCCGGACAGGACCTGGTCGCGGCTTCCCGAAGTCCGAACACCAGGAGGGATCATGGCCACCGCCGCCCGCCCCCGTGCCGGCGTCGACGAGGGCGTCGGACCGACCGCCCTGATGGTCGCCGCCGCCCGCGCGATCGAGACCCACCGCCCCGACGCCCTCGCCCGGGACGCCCACGCCGAGCACTTCGTACGCGCCGCCCGGTCTTCCGCGCACTGGCCGGTGCACCCCCGGGACGTCCCGGGCGGCGAGGCCGATCCGCTCTGGGGGCGGCTCGGCCGCTACCTCGCCCTGCGGACGAGGGCGCTGGACGACCAGCTGCTGTGGTCCGCCCACCTGGGCGTCCGCCAGGTCGTCCTGCTCGGCGCCGGCCTGGACACCCGGGCCTTCCGGCTCGACTGGCCCGCCGACCTCGCCGTCTTCGAGGTCGACCGGCCCGAGGTCCTCGCCTTCAAGCAGCGCGTCCTCGACCGGGTCGACGCCCGGCCGGCGGCGCGCCGCGTACCGGTGGCCGCCGACCTGCGCGGCGACTGGGCCGACGCCCTCACCGCGGCCGGCTTCCAGCCCGCCGAGCCGACCGCCTGGCTCGCCGAGGGCCTGCTGCCCTACCTGCCCGCCGCCGCCGAACAGCGACTCGCGGCCGCCGTCGACCGACTCGGCGCCGCAGGAAGCACCTTGGCGTACGAGGCCAAGCTCGGACCGGAGTCCGCGGCGGTCCGCGACAACCCCGTCTACACGACCGCTCGCGAGCGGCTCGGGGTCGACCTGCTCGCCCTGTTCGACGCCGGGCCCCGCCCCGACACCACCGCCGATCTCACCGCGCGCGGCTGGTCCACCACCGTCCACACCCCGTTCGACTTCACCCGCCACTACGGCCGCGGCCCCCGGCCCGAACCCCACGACGCCTTCGCCGCCAACCGCTGGGTCTTCGCCACCCGGTGACGCCCCCGCTCCGGGCTGCCCCGGCCGGCTCCGGCCCGCCCGGTGTTCGGTTCTGCGCACAGGCCGCCGCCGCACGGGCCCGACGTGATCCAACGGACACGCCCTAGACTTCGGCCATGCTCAAAGCCGACCGTACCGCCCGGATCCTCACCCACATCACCGAGGCGGGCAGCGCCGATGTGCACGAGCTGGCCGGCCTCCTCCAGGTGTCACCGGCCACCGTCCGCCGGGACCTCCAGGAACTGCACGACCAGGGCCTGCTGCACCGCACCCGTGGCGGGGCGGTCACCGGTGCCGTCAACCTCGAACTGCCGCTGCGCCACAAGCACGGGACGCGGCAGGCGGAGAAGCGGCGGATCGCGCTGGCGGCCGACCGGCTGGTGCCGGACGGCGCCGTGGTGGGCCTGACGGGCGGCACGACGACGAGCGAGCTGGCCCGGGTGCTGGCCGAGCGCGGCGGGATCACCATCGTGACCAACGCGGTCAACATCGCGGCGGACCTCATCGTCCGGCCGGAGGTCCGCCTGGTGGTGGTCGGCGGCCTGGCCCGGACCACGAGTTACGAGCTGGTGGGGCCGGCCGCCGACCGGATGCTCGCCCAGTACCACCTGGACCTCGCGTTCATCGGGGTGGACGGCCTGACCGCGCAGGACGGCTGCACGACGCACGACGAGATGGAGGCCCAGACCGACCGCGCGTTCCTGCACGCCAGCGCGCGGTCGGTGGTCCTGGCGGACAGCACCAAGATCGGCCGGGTGACCTTCGCCAAGATCTGCCCGCTCGCCGAGGTGCACGACCTCGTCACCGACGACGAGGCCACCGCGGCGCAGGAGAAGGCGATCGCCGCCTGCGGGGTGCGGGTCGCGCGCGTCTGACCTGTTCACGCGGGGTGCCCGGCCGGGGAGAACCGGCCGGGCTCTCTGTCGCACCGTCAGTTGTCATGCAACGGTCCGATAACGACATCCGGGCGACACCTCGACCCCGCCGGTCCGCCTCGTGAATACTGCCCGACGCCACGCTCTTTCGAATCTGCTCAGAACCAGCGCTCTTCAAGCAACTAGGATCAAGCGGCGTACGAAGGCGGTAACTGCGGTGAACACACGTGTACGTACCCTCTGGGCGGTCTGTGCCGTCGGCGCGCTCGCCCTCACAGCGTGCGGCGGCAGCAGTGGCGGCGGGTCCTCCCCGAACGGCGCCGTGACGCTCAAACTCGTCGCCGCCGACTACGGCGAGAAGGAGTCCAACAGCTCCAAGGCCTACTGGAACGGCGTCGCCACCGCGTTCACCGCGGCCAATCCCGGCATCAGGGTCGACGTCCAGGTGATGAACTGGAACGACATCGACAAGCAGGTCAAGACGATGATCCAGAGCGGCAACGTCCCCGACGTCCTGCAGACCGGGGGCTACGCCGACAAGGTCGCCGACGACCTCCTCTACAAGGCCGAGGACGTCCTGTCCGCCGACACCCGGGCCGACCTGATCCCGAGCTTCGCCGAGGCCGGCCGGGTCGACGGCGTGCAGTACGGCATCCCGTTCGTCTCCTCCGCCCGCGCCCTCTTCTACAACAAGGCCGTCTTCCAGCAGGCCGGCATCACCCAGCCGCCCGCCACCTGGGACGAGGTGCGCAAGGACGCCGAACTGATCAAGGCCAAGGCGCCCGGGGTCACCCCGTACGCGCTGCCGCTCGGCCCGGAGGAGGCCCAGGGCGAGAGCATGATCTGGGAGCTCGGCAACGGCGGCGGCCCCACCGCCAAGGACGGCACGTACGCCATCGACAGCCAGGCCGACGTCGACACCTTCCGCTGGCTCAAGGCCAACCTCGTCGACCCCGGCCTGACCTACGCCAACCCGGCCACCACCGACCGCAAGACCGCCTTCGCCGACTTCGCCGCGGGCAAGGCCGCCATGGCCAACGGCCACCCCTCGCTGATCCAGATGGCCAAGGACGGCAAGGTCGACTACGGCGTCGCGCCCATCCCCGGCAGGACCGGCCCGCTCGCCTCCACCCTCGGCGTCGCGGACTGGACGATGGCCTTCAAGAAGAACGGCCACCGCGACCAGATCAGGAAGTTCCTCGACTTCGCGTACTCCAAGGACAACACGCTCGCCTTCGACGAGACCTACAACCTGATGCCGGTCACCCAGAGCACCCTGCGCGAGATGACCGCCAGCGGCAAGCACAAGGACCTCGAACCGTTCTTCGCCCTCCTGCCGAACGCCGTCTTCTACCCGCTCGGCAACACCACCTGGGACGCGGTCTCGGCCGAGCTCAAGAAGAGCATCGGCACCGCCGTCGCCGGCGACCCGGCCAAGGTGCTCGGCGACCTGCAGAAGAAGGCCCGGGACGCCGTCGCGAACAAGTAGGGCACGCCCGCCCCGGCCCGCGCCCCGTCCGAAAGGCACCGCCGTGTCCCTCGACTCCCCCACCCCCCAAGCCTCCGGGCCCGGGCGGCCCGCCCGGACGGGCTCCGGCCCCGGCCGGCTCGGACCGCTGCCGTGGATCGCCCCGGCCGTCCTGCTGATCCTGGCCGTCGTCCTGTGGCCCGTCTACGAGATGGTCCGCACCTCGTTCCTGCGCATCAGCACCAGCGGATTCGTCCGCGGCTCCGCCGGGCTGGACAAGTACCGCAAGCTCTTCGGCGAGGCCGACCTCGGCCGGGTGCTGCTCTCGACGGTCGTCTGGACGGTGGCCGTCGTCGGCCTGACGATGGCGCTCTCGCTCGGCCTGGCCCAGCTGTTCAACCAGCGCTTCCCCGGGCGCCGGTTCGCGCGCTGGGCCCTGATCGCCCCCTGGGCGGCGTCCGTCCTGATGACCGCCATCGGCTTCCGGTGGATGCTCGACCGGACGGCCGGCGTGCTCAACACCGCGCTGACCGACCTCGGCCTGGTCGACGGCCCCCGGGACTGGCTCGGCGACCCGTCGACCGCCTGGCCCTGGATGGTCCTCGTCGCCGTCTTCGTCTCGCTGCCGTTCACCACCTACACCCTGCTCGCCGGCCTGCAGACCGTCCCCGGCGAGCTGTACGAGGCGGCCCGGGTGGACGGTGCCTCCCCGTGGCAGGCCTACCGGAGGATCACCCTGCCGCTGCTGCGCCCGGCCTTCCTGGTCGGCCTCGTGATCAACCTGATCAACGTCTTCAACTCCTTCCCCGTCATCTGGGGCATGACCCAGGGCGGCCCGGGCAGCGCCACGGCCACCAGCACGGTGTTCATGTACCAGCTGAAGAACACCGACATCGGCGAGTCCGCGGCCATGTCGGTGGTCAACTTCGCCCTGGTGGTGCTGATGGTGCTGGTCTTCCTCAAGGTCGGCCGCTGGAACGGGGAGGAGCGTTGACGGCCCGCCCGCCCGCGCGCCGGATCCGCCCGCGCGCCCTGGTCATGGCGGCGGCGGCCTGGCTGCTGGCGGCGGTCTTCCTGCTCCCGTACCTGGAGATGGCCGTCACCGCGCTGCGCCCCGCCGACGAGCTGCGCGACGCGGGCTACCTGCCGCGCCACCCCGCCTGGTCCAACTTCGTCGACGTCTGGCGCGAGTCGACGCTCGGCGCCAACCTCAAGGTCACCCTGCTGGTCGCCGGCGGCTCCACCGTGCTGGCGCTGCTGGTCGCGCTGCCCGCCGCGTACTGCACCGCGCGGTTCAGGTACCGGGGCCGCAGGCTCTTCCTGCTGCTCGTCCTGGTCACCCAGATGTTCCAGCCGACCTCGCTGCTGGTGGGCCTCTACCGCGAGTTCTACCAGCTGGACATGCTCAACTCGGTCTGGACGCTGATCCTCTGCAACGCCGCCTTCAACCTGGCCTTCGCCGTCTGGATCCTCACCGCCTACATCGGCTCGATCCCGGTCGAGTTGGAGGAGGCCGCGCTGCTCGACGGCCTCGGCCGGCTCGGGGCGCTGCGCCGGGTGGTGCTGCCGCTGGCCATGCCCGGCGTGGTCACCGCGGTGATCTTCACCTTCATCTCCGCCTGGAACGAGTTCGTGATGGGCCTGACCCTGTCGACGGCCCCGGAGAGCCAGCCGCTGACCGTCGGCATCAACGGCTTCATCGGCAACTACACCGTGGAGTGGAACTACCTGTTCGCCGGATCGGTGGTCGCGATCGTGCCGGTCGTGGTGCTGTTCGCCGTCATCGAGCGCCACGTGGTCTCCGGGCTGACCGCCGGATCGGTCAAGTAGCCCCGGCCGTCCGGGGTGTCGGGAACGGTGACCCCGCCATTGACATGGACCGGCCACAACTGTGAATGTTGCTTGTATTCCCCCATGTTCAAGCAGCTTCGCGCAGTAAGTGAACATCTCTTGCTCATCCGACGGGAGAACACACCGTGCGCTTGGTACGACCTCGCCTCCGCCGGGCCGCCCTCACCGTGGCCCTCACCAGCATCGCCGCCGTGGCCGGGCCCGCCCTGCCGGCCCGCGCCGCCACCCCCGGCTCCGCCGTCCTCGACGGCAGCCACCAGAGCACCACCTGGCAGAGCCCCACGTACGCCAAGGGCACCCTCGGCGGCGCCGCCTCCTGCCCGTCCGCCGCCCAGGACCCGGACGGCACGGTCTGCGGCCGCTTCGACCTGACCGTCGACGCGCCCGCCGGCTACTGGGACGACAACCCCGAGGGCGGCGTCCCGCTCTCGATCCAGTGGCAGAACCCCACCGACGACTTCGACCTCTACGTCTACGACGCCAACGGCAAGGAGGTCGCCGAGAGCGCGGGCACCGCCAACCCCGAGGCGACCGTCATCCCGAAGGCCTCGGGCACGTACCACGTCCTGGTCGTCCCCTACGACGTGCACGGCGGCTCCTTCACCGGCCGCGCCTACCTGCCGCAGACCGCCGACGCGGGAGACCTCACCTCCTTCTCCGGCGGCCAGGGCAGCTACGACATCGCCGCCGGCACCCTCAAGGCCAAGGTCGACTTCCTCGCCGACGACCAGTTGCGGCTGCGCGCCGCCCCGGACGGCGTGCTCACCGACCCGGCCGGCAGCACGATCATCCGCAAGCAGCCCGAACTCCAGCGCGGCACCTCGTCGTTCGACGCCGGCGACTACTACGGCATCCGCTCCAAGGACCAGGTGCTGCGGGTCTACAAGCACCCCCTGAGGTTCGGCCTGTACAAGGCCGACAACCGCACCGCCGTCTGGCAGGAGGACGCCCCGCTACGCTGGTCCACCAGCGGGCTGCGGCAGAGCCTGGTCCGCGGCGCCGACGAGCAGTTCTTCGGCGGCGGCGAGCAGAACGGCTCCTTCTCCCACCGGGACAAGACCGTCCACGTCGCCAACAGCACCAACTGGAACGAGGGCGGCTACAACAACTCGCAGCCGTTCTACATCTCCACCGCCGGCTACGGCGTCTTCCGCAACACCTTCGCCCCGGGCAGCTACGACTTCGGCTCGCCCGTGCGCACCGGACAGCAGGAACGGCGCCTGGACGCCTACTACTTCACCGGTGACGTCAAGTCGGTGATCGGCAAGTACACCACCCTGGTCGGCAAGCCCTTCATGCCGCCCGTCTACGGCCTGGAGCCCGGCGACTCCGACTGCTACCTGCACAACGCCAACCGCGGCGAACGCCACACCACCGACGCGCTCAAGGTCGCCGACGGCTACGTGCGGAACCAGATGCCGCTCGGCTGGATGCTCGTCAACGACGGCTACGGCTGCGGCTACGAGAACCTCGCCCAGACCGGCGAGGGCCTGCGCAAGGACCACGCCCAGCTCGGGCTCTGGACCCAGAACGGCCTGCCCGACCAGGCCGCCGAGGTCAAGGCCGGCGCCCTGGTGCGCAAGCTCGACGTCGCCTGGGTCGGCAACGGCTACGACTTCGCGCTGAACGCCTGCGACCAGGCCAAGGCCGGCATCGAGGACGGCAGCGACGCCCGCGGCTTCGTCTGGCTGCCCGTCTCCTGGGCCGGCGCCCAGCGCTGCGGCGTCCTGTGGAGCGGCGACCAGAGCCTGTCCTGGGACTACATCCGCTGGCAGATCCCCACCTACGCCGGCGCCACCATGTCCGGCATCGCCTACAACACCGGCGACGTCGGCTCCATCTACCGCCGCGACCCGAAGATGTACACCCGCGACCTCCAGTGGAAGTCCTTCCTCCCGGCCATCATGACCATGGACGGCTGGGCCAGGGACATGGCCGGCAAGGAGCAGCGCGACCAGCAGCCCTGGCTGGACGGCGAGCCCTACACCTCGATCAACCGCAAGTACCTCCAGCTGAAGGAGCGGCTGCTGCCGTACATGTACACGCTGTCGGCGGAGGCCACCAGGACGGGCGTCGGCGCGGTGCGTCCGCTCGCCCTGGAGTACCCGGACGACCCGGCGACCCTCGGCCCGAACGCCAGGTACGAGTTCCTGGCCGGGCCGGACTTCCTCGTCGCACCGGTCTACTCGGACACCTCGGTGCGCGACGGCATCTACCTGCCCAAGGGCACCTGGACCGACTACTGGACCGGGCGCACCTACCAGGGCCCCACCACGGTCAACGGCTACTCCGCGCCGCTGGACACCCTGCCGCTGTTCGTCAAGGGCGGCTCGATCGTGCCGATGTGGCCCGAGGGCACGCTGTCCTGGGAGAACCGGGACCGCACCCGGCTCGACTACGACCTCTACCCGCAGGGCGACTCCTCCTACACCCTGTACGAGGACGACGGCGTCACCCGCGGCTTCGCCGCCGGCGCCTCGGCCACCCAGCGGGTGGACGTCCGCGCCCACGGGCCGGTCACCGTGGTCAAGGTCGGTGCCAGCGTGGGGAGTTACACCGGCAAGCCGGCCGAGCGGGGGTACCGCTTCACCGTGCACGGCAAGCCCGCCCCGCGCCTGGTCGTCACGCAGGGCGGACCGCTGCCCCGGCTGGACTCCGCGGCGGCGCTCGACTCGGCCGCCTCGGGCTGGTACTACGACGCCGCGACCGGGGTCACCCAGGTCAGGACGCCCGCCGTCGCCACCGACCACGGCTTCTCCGTCGAACTGATCCACGGCGGCCGCTGACCGGCCGGACGCCGCAGGGCCCCCTCGCGAACCGCCGCGAGGGGGCGCTGCGGCGTTCCGGAGCCGCTGTGTCCGGGGCATTCCCCGGCCCGCCCCCGTCCCGTAGCGTGGCGGGGGTGAACGCGAACCCGTCCACCCCCGCCCGGTACGACGCCGTGATCGTCGGCGGCGGCCACAACGGGCTGGTGGCCGCCGCCTACCTCGCCCGGGCCGGACGCCGGGTCCTGCTGCTCGAACGGCTGCCCCGGGTCGGCGGGGCCGCCGTCTCCACCCGGGCGTTCCCCGGCGTGGACGCCCGGCTGTCGCGCTACTCCTACCTGGTCAGCCTGCTGCCGCGGAAGATCGTCCAGGAGCTGGGCCTGCGGCTCGACCTGCGGCGCCGCCGGATCGCCTCGTACACGCCCACCGTCCGGGACGGGAAGCCCACCGGCCTGCTGGTGGACGCCGCCGACCCCGGCCGGACCGGGGAGGCGTTCCGGGCGCTCACCGGAACCGACCGGGAGTGGGAGGCCTGGCAGCGCTTCTACGGCATGACCGGACAGGTCGCCCGACGGGTCTTCCCGACCCTCACCGAGCCGCTGCCCGCACGCGCCGAACTGCGCCGGCGGATCGCCGACGACGCCGCCTGGACCGCCCTGTTCGAACGGCCGCTGGGCGAGACGATCGAACGGACCTTCAGCGACGACCTGGTCCGCGGGATCGCCCTGACGGACGCACTGATCGGTACCTTCACCCACGCCCACGACCCCTCGCTCCGGCAGAACCGCTGCTTCCTCTACCACGTGATCGGCAACGGGACGGGCGACTGGGACGTCCCGGTCGGCGGCATGGGCGCGGTGACGGACGCGCTGGCCGAGGCGGCCCTGGCCGCCGGCGCGGAGATCCGTACCGGGTGCGAGGTCACCGCCATCGCCACCGACGGCCACGGCGACGCCGAGGTGACGTACCGCCACCGGGGCGGCGAGGCCACGGCGGCGGGCCGCCGGGTGCTGGTCAACGCCGCCCCGGCCACCCTGGCCCGCCTCCTCGGCGAGGAGCCCGGGCCCGCGCCCGAGGGCGCCCAGCTGAAGGTCAACCTGGTGCTGCGCCGGCTGCCGCGGCTCCGGGACACCGGCGCGGACCCCCGGGAGGCCTTCGCGGGCACCTTCCACATCGCCGAGGGCTACCGGCAGTTGGAGACCGCCTACGCCGAGGCGGCGGCCGGCCGGATGCCCTCCGCGCCCCCGTCGGAGATCTACTGCCACACCCTCACCGACCCCACCATCCTGGGCCCCGAAGCCGTCCGCCAGGGCCTCCAGACGCTGACCCTGTTCGGCCTGCACATGCCCGCACGGCTGTTCACCGACCCGGCCGCCAAGGAGCGCGCCCTGGCGGCCAGTCTGGCCCAACTGGACGAGGTGCTGGCCGAACCGATCGCCGACTGCCTCGCGCCGGACGCCACCGGCCGGCCCTGTGTGGAGGCCAGGACCCCGCTCGACCTGGAACGGGAGATCGGCCTGCCCGGCGGCCACATCTTCCACCGGGACCTCTCCTTCCCGTTCGCGACCGGGCCCGTGGACGGCCCCGCCGCCCGCTGGGGCGTGGCGACGGCCCACCCGAACGTCCTGCTGTGCGGCGCGGGCGCCGTCCGCGGCGGCGGAGTCAGCGGCATCCCCGGCCACAACGCCGCCCGGGCCGCCCTCGAAGCCCTGTCCGGTTAGGCCCGGTCGGCGTCGGCCCCGGCGCCGGTCAGCTCCGGTCGGCGTCGGCCCCGGCGATGGCCCCGGCGATGGCCTCGGCGGTGGTCTTCAGGTCGTGCAGCCACCCGTCGAGGCCCTGGCGCAGGATCGCGGTCGCGGTGGGAACGTCCGCGTCGACCTGGGGCCCGGTGTGGGTCTCCTCGGTGCTCACCCGGACGCCGCCCTCGACCTTGGTGAAGTTCCACACGTGGACGCCGTCGATGTGCAGCCCTTCGGCGACGGCGGGGCCCGTCCAGCGGATGCAGGACTCCCGCTTGAGCTGCTGGACGGTCGAGGTGATGTCCAGGCTGGTGGCGGTGGTCGCGGGGTTGGGCGGGAGGGGGGTCGTCCACCGGAACGCCGAACCCGGGCGCAGGCGGCCGTGGTCGAGGCGCTCCGCGCTCGCGACGGGGCCCTGCCAGGACGGCCAGCGCTCCACGTCGGTCTGGAGCTTCCAGATGGTGTGCAGCGGCGCGTGGACCACCGTCTCGGTCCGGTAGCGGACCTGGGCCCGGGGATCGACGCCCTGGCCGCGGCAGGTCAGGGAGGTGCCGGGGTGCGAGGTGGCGGCCCCGGCGGGCGCGGCCGCGGTGCCGAGGAGGCTGACGACGAGCGGGACGGCGAACAGGGCGGCGCGGACGCCGGTGCTGCGGGTGCCGGACATGGGATTCCCCTTGATCGAGTGTCAGTTGGTGGGCGGGCGTTGCCTGTCGGGCTGCGTGCGAGGCTGCGGCAGCCCCGCACGCGATAGATGCTTGCGCGTTCGTTAGAAGTTATAACGCGAATCCCCGTAAGAGGTCAACAGCTTTCGTGACACCCTCTAACCAGGGGCCGGGCGACGGGCGGCCGAGCGCCCCAAACTCTCCTTATGGGACGGAACGTGTCGAACCCGGGACCCTACGTGACCTTCGCCCTGCCCCAGGTCGACGCACCACCGCGCCACCGGGCCATAAGTCCTGCTTGGCGAGGGGCCTATGAACCGTCGTTGGACGCGGCGGCGCGATCGGCTCGATGTTGGCCGCATGACGTCTCCCGCTGCGTCCGACGCGGCCGCCGTGAACCAGAGCAGGACCCCGCACGAGATCGCCGTGGTGGGCGCAGGCGCCGCCGGCACCCTCACGGCGCTGCGCCTGCTCCACCACGCGGCCGCCGGGAGACCCGCACCGGCCCGGATCTGGCTCATCGACCCCGGGCCCGCAGGCCCGGGGCTGGCGTTCGGTACCGACGCGCCGCACCACCTGCTGAACGTCCCGGCCGGCCGAATGAGCGCCCACCGGGACGACCCCGGCCACTTCGTGCGCTGGCTCAGCGACCGCGGCGGCGAGCACGACTTCGTCCCCCGGCGCCTCTTCGGCCGCTACCTCGCCGAGAGCCTGGCAGCGGCTGCCTCCGGCCCCGGCACCCCCGACCTGGTCCGAGTGCCCGACCGCGTCGTCGCCCTCACCCACCGGCCCCGGGCGACCACCCCGCCGCTGCGCCTGTGGCTGCACGACGGGCCACCGCTCGACGTCGACGCGGCGGTGCTGGCCCTGGGCAACTTCGCACCCGGCCAAGCCTGGGCACCGCCGGCGCTGCGCGACTCCGGGCGGTTCCTGGCCGACCCCTGGGCACCCGGCGCCCTCGCGGCCGTCCCCGAGGACCGCGACGTCCTGCTCGTCGGCACCGGCCTGACCATGGTCGACATGGCGCTCAGCCTGCAACGCCCCGGACGCGTCGTCCACGCCCTGTCCCGGCACGGCCTGGTCCCCCGACCGCACGCCGCCACCCCGCTCACCACCCCGGCCGCACCGGCCGTCCCGCAGCTCGACGCCCGTGCGGGGCTGCCCGCGCTGCGCCGGGCGGTACTGTGCCAGATCGCCCGCTGCCGCCGCGTCCACGGCGACTGGCGGGCCGGGGTCGACAGCCTCCGCCCCCTCACCAGCGCCCTGTGGCAGCAGCTCTCACCCGCCGACCAGGCCCGGCTGCTGGCCCGGGACCTCCGGCTCTGGGAGACCCACCGCCACCGGATCCCGCCGGTCAGCGCCAGGGCCCTGCGCACCGCCGTCGACGCGGGCCTGGTCAGCATCGGCCGGGGCACCGTGGCCGACGCCAAGACCACCGCGGACGGCCCCGGCGAGGTCGGCGAGGTCATCGACGTCCGGCTGGACGACGGCCGCGCGCTGCGGGTGGGGGCGGTGCTGAACTGCACCGGCTCCGAGGCCGAACTCACCCGGGTCGACGACCCGCTGATCACCGACCTGCTCACCACCGGCCTCGGCTCCCCCGCCCCCGTCGGCGGCGGCTTCGACACCGCCGCCGACGGCCGGCTCCTCCCCGCGGGCGGCCGGGCTCCGGCGCCGCTGTGGACGCTGGGCTCGCTGCGGCGCGGCAACCTGCTGGAGACGACCGCCATCCCGGAGATCCGCTGCCAGGCCGACGACCTCGCCCTGCTGCTGGGCCGCAGCGCGGCGGGAACGCCGAGCGGGCCGGGAGCGCCGAACGGAGCGGTACCGGCCCGCTGAGCGGGCGTGCACGTCAGCGGCCCGCGGCGCGACCGGACGCGCCGCGGGCCGGGCCGCACCCGGCCGGGCCCGGTCAGGCCTGGCCGGTCGTCGAGAGCGCCACCACCTTCGTCACCGAGCCGTCGTCCCCGAGGACGTCGCGCAGGTGCCGGAAGCCCAGCCGTCGACACATCGCCAGGCTCGGGGCGTTCTCCGCACCCACCATGCCGTAGACCTCCTTGAGCCCCAACTCGTCGGCGGCGTAACGGATCAGTCCGCGGACCACCTCGGTGCCCAGGCCCCGGCCCCAGAACTCCGGGGCGAGGGCGGTGACCAGCTCGTGGCCGTCGACGTTCCCGGTCTTCTTCACCTCGGCGTGGCCCGCGTACCTCCCGTCCAGCCACAGGCCCCACACGTCGAAGATCCGCTGCGGGTACACGTCGGTCAGGATCGCGCGGAACAGCGCGCGGATCTGCGGCTCGGGCACCAGGTCCTGGCCCATCCAGCTGCACACGTCAGCGTTGCGGAGGAGGGAGACGAAGGCGTCCTCGTCCTCGGCCCGGTAGGGGATGAACTCCAGGTGTTCGGTGCGCAGCGAAGGGGTCACGGTCAGCTCCTCGGGGTTGTCGTGGGACGGAAGTGCTGCGACCGGTCAGGATCCGGCGCTCTCCATGCGCTCGCGCAGGCTCCGCGGCCGCATGTCGGTCCACACCTCGTCGACGTAGGCGGTGCACTCCGCCTCGGTGCCCTCCTGGCCGACGGGCTGCCAGCCGGCGGGCACGTCGAGGTCGACCGGCCAGAGGGAGTACTGCTCCTCGTCGTTGCGCAGCACCTGGTAGCGGGTGTTCTCGTCCATGTCGTGCTCCTTCGTCGTTGTCGGGTTTCCAGCGGTGGTCTTGCGGTGGTGGTCTTGCGGCAGTGGTCTTGCGCGGTGGTCTGACAGCAGGGGGTTCAGCGGCGGGTGGTCGTCGGTGGGTGGGCGGCCGTCACCGTCCTCCCCGGGCGTGCCGGGCGATGTGCCGCAGCGCCACGGCGAACTCCTCGGCCGCCCGGCGCACGGTCGCCGTGTCGTGGAGGGCGGGGCGGTGGTGCCAGGTGAAGGCGAGGCGCCCGTGCTGCGCCGCGCCCACCACCTCCACCGGATGCGAGCCGCCGTCGCGGGGGTCGTGGTCCTGCCCGAAGGAGCCGTGCTCGGCGCGGACCAGGCCGTCGCCGGCGGTCTCGGGCCGCGCGTCCCACTGGCCGAGGTAGTTGAAGACCACCTGGCCGTGCGCGCCGGCGGCGAGGCGCTCGCGGACCTCGGGCGGGCCGAAGGTGCGCAGGGCGCCGAAGCCCAGCCCGTTGCCCGGCACGGCGCGCAGCTGGCGGCGGACCGACTTCACCAGGGCGCGCCAGTCGCGGTCCGGGCCGAGGTCATCGGGGTCGGGGACGTGGAAGGTGACCGGGTGCATGGTGGTGAACCAGCCGACCGTGCGGGACAGGTCCACGCCCTCCACGACGTCCTCCCGGCCGTGCCCCTCCAGGTCCAGCCGGATCCGCTCGTGGCCGGTCCAGCGGGCCAGTGCCAGGGCCAGGGCGGTCAGCAGCACGTCGTTGACGCGGGTGCGGTAGGCCGCCGGGGCCGCGCGCAGCAGTGCCTCGGTGTCCTCCTCGTCCAGTTCGACGGTGACCGTCGCGGTCTCGGCGGCACCGGGTTCGACGGTCCCGGGCTCGGCCGCACCGGGGTCAGCGGGACCGGGGTCAGCGGCACCGGGCACGGCGGATCGGCCGGGCAGGGCCTCGGCGGCGCTCACCGCCTCGTCCCAGTAGGGCAGTTCGTGGTCCAGGCCACCGTCGGCGACATGGGCCGCGAGCCGGAGCGCCCAGTCCCGGTAGGAGGTGCCGCGCTCCCCCAGCGTGATCGCCGTGCCCAGGGCAGCCTGCCGGTAGGCGCTCTCCAGGTCGTCGCGCAGCAGGCGCCAGGAGACGGCGTCGACGACCAGGTGGTGGGCGACCAGCAGCAGGAGCGCCGGGCGGTCCGGGGCGCCGGTGAACAGGGCCGCCCGCAGCAGCGGGCCCCGGGCCAGGTCGAAGCCGGCGTGCAGTTCGTCGGCCGCCTTGGCCATGGCCGCGTCGGCGACCTCGGCGCTCTGCCCGGTCAGGTCGTACCGGACGAGGACGTCCTCGGCGGGGGCCGGCGGCGGGTTGAACTGGTGCCAGCCCGTCTCGTCGTGGGTGAAACGCAGCCGCAGGGCGTCGTGGTGTTCGAGCAGGGCGTCCAACGCGGCCCGCAGTGCCCGCGGGTCGGGGTCGGCGCCGAGTTCGAGCAGGGTCGACTGGTTGAAGTGGTGGTGGGCGGCGCGCGGGGTGGCCAGGAACCACTCCTGGATGGGGGTGAGCGGCACGTCCCCGGTGACCGGGCCGTCGTCCTCGCGGTCGGGGGCGGTGCGCACCACGGTGGCCAGTTCGGCCACCGTCTGGTGGGTGAAGAGCTCCCGGGTGGCGAGGTACAGGCCGTCCCGGCGCAGCCTGGACACCACCTGCATGCTGAGGATGGAGTCGCCGCCGAGCAGGAAGAAGTTGTCGTCGGCGCCGACCTCCTCGATGCCCAGGACGTCGGCCCAGATCCGGGCGATCCGGCGTTCGGTGTCGGTGCCCGGCTCCCGGCGCGGACCGGCCGCGGCCTGCACGGGCCCGGGTTCGGGCAGGGCCCGCCGGTCGAGCTTGCCGTTCGGGGTGAGCGGCAGCCGTTCCAGCGGGACGAACACCGACGGGACGAGGTGCGGCGGCAGCAACCCGGCCAGGTGGGCGCGCAGTTCGGCGGCGGGCAGGCCCGCAGTGGCCCCATCGTCGTCGCCCTCCGGTGCGGCACCGCCCGCTCCGGCCCCGACCGCCGGGACGACGTAGGCGACCAGCCGGCCGGCCCCGGAGCCCGCACCGCTCCCGGGGGCGTCGGCGCGCACGGTGACGACGGCGTCGCGCACCAGGGGGCTGCGGCGCAGCGCGCTCTCGATCTCGCCCGGTTCGATCCGGAAGCCGCGCAGCTTGATCTGGTCGTCGACGCGGCCGGCGAAGCGCAGTTCGCCGTCAGCGTCCCGGTGGGCGAGGTCGCCGGTGCGGTACATCCGCTCGCCCGGTGCGCCGAAGGGGTCGGCGAGGAACCGCCCGGCCGTCAGTCCCGGGCGGCCGAGGTAGCCGCGGGCGAGGCCGGGACCGGCCAGCCAGAGCTCTCCGGTCACGCCGGGCGGCACCGGCCGCAGGGCGGCGTCCAGGACGTAGCTGCGGGCGGCGCCGCCGGGGCGGCCGATCGCCGGTGCGCCGGTGCCCGGCGACAGCGGGCCGGTCCAGGTGGCGACCACGGTGGCCTCGGTGGGGCCGTAGGAGTTGATCATCCGACGGCCGGGGGCCCAGGTGTCGACCAGATCGGCCGGGCAGGCCTCCGCCCCGACGACCAGGGTGCGCAGGGCGGGCAGGGTCGCGGCCGTCGCCGGGTCCACGGTGGCCAGGGCCGCCGGGGGGATCAGGGCGTGGGTGATGCGCCGTTCGGCCAGGACCTTGGCCAGCCGCTCGCCGACGAGCGGCCCTTCCTCCCCCGTGACCAGGGTGGCCCCGCTGAGCAGGGAGACGCACAGTTCCAGGACGGAGGCGTCGAAGCTGGGCGAGGCGAACTGGAGCACCCTGGCCCCGGGGCCGGCGGCGTACTGCTCGGCGGCGGCCTCCGCGAAGGCGGCGAGTCCGGCGTGGGTCACCAGGACGCCCTTGGGCGTGCCGGTCGATCCGGAGGTGTAGATGACGTAGGCCGGGTGTCCGGGGGTGAGCGGGGTGGCGCGGTCGGCGTCGGTGGGCGCGGTCTCGCGGTCGGTGGCGCGGTCGGCGTCGGTGGGCGGGGTCTGTGGCCCGTCGGCGGACCACACCTCGGCCGGGTCGTCGAGCACCAGGTGGGCACCCGCGTCGCGCACCATGAACTCCCGCCTGGGCGCCGGGTAGTCCGGGTCCACCGGGAGGAAGGCGCCGCCGGCCTTGGCGACGGCGAGCTGGGCCACCACCGCCGCCGCCGAGCGGGGCAGGGCGAGGGCGACCAGCCGCTCCGGCCCCACGCCGCGCCGGATGAGCCGGTGGGCCAGCCGGTTGGCCACCCGCTCCACCTCGGCATAGCTCAGCTCGCGGCCGCCGTCGAGCAGCGCCACCGCGTCGGGGGTGCGGGCGGCCCGGCGCTCGAAGAGTTCGGCCAGGGTCGCCTCGGGGACGGGGCGGAAGGTGCCGCGCGCCCGGTCCAGTTCGGCGGCCAGCTGGTCGCCACCGGCGAGCGGCAGCGTGCCGATGGCGCGATCCGGGTCCTCGGCGACGGCGGTGAGCAGGGTGGCGAGCTGCCCGGCCATCCGCTCGGCCGTGGCCGGGTCGAACAGGTCGGTGTTGTAGGTGATCAGGCCGTGCAGCGCGCCGGAGTCGGCCTCCGCGAACTCCAGCGCGAGGTCGAAGGCCGCCTGCGTGGTGTCGGTCTCGACGTCGGTCACGTGCAGGCCCGGGAGGTCGAGGTCGGCGGCCGGGGTGTTCTGGAGGACGACCAGGGCCTGGAAGAGCGGGCTGCGGCTGGTGTCGCGCACCGGCTGCACCTCGTCGACCACGCGCTCGAACGGCACGTCCTGGTGGGCGAAGGCGTCCCGGACGGTCTGCCGGACCGCGCCGAGGAAGTCGCCGAAGGGCTGCGCGGGTTCCACCCGCGAGCGCAGCACCAGGGTGTTGACGAAGAAGCCGACGAGGCTCTGGGTCTCCGCCTGCTCGCGGCCTGAGGTGACGGTGCCGACGGCGATGTCCTGGTCGCCGCCGAGCCGGGCGAGGTAGGCCTGCGCGGCGGCGACCAGGGTGGTGAACAGGGTGGCGCCGCGCTCCCGGCCGACCCGGGCCAGTCGGCGGGCCGTGTCGGCGGGCAGCTCCAGGCGGGCGGTGGCCCCGTTGGTGGTGCGCACGGCGGGCCGAGGCCGGTCGGTGGGCAGGCGCAGCGTCGAGACGTCGGCCAACTGCTCCTTCCAGTAGGCGAGTTGGTCGGCCCCGGCGGCGCCGACCGTGCGCTGCCAGTGCGCGTAGTCGGCGTACTGCACCGGCAGCGGCGCCAACCGGCTCTCCCCGGAGCCGAGTTCGGCGCGGTAGAGGTGGGCCAGATCGGTGAGCAGGACGGCGGTCGACCAGCCGTCGGTGACGATGTGGTGCAGGGTCAGGGCCAGCACGTGGTCGCCCTCGGCCAGCCGCACCAGGGCGGTGCGCAGCAGCGGTCCGCGGCGCAGGTCGAAGGGGCGGGCCCGCTCGGCGGCGAGCAGGCCGCGCAGGGCCTCCGCCCGCGGCTGCGCCGGCCGGCCGGACAGGTCGTGCAGCGGCAGCGGCACGTCCTGCGGCGGGTGGACGAGCTGGACGCCGTGGCCGTCGACGCTGTCGAAGGTGGTGCGCAGCGACTCGTGCCGGGCCGCGAGGGCGCGCAGTGCCGCGCCGAGGGCGTCGGTGTCCAGGACGCCGCGCAGGCGCAGCGCGAGCGCGGTGACGTACTCGGCGCCGCCGGGCGCGAACTCCTCCAGGAACCACAGGCGTTGCTGGGCGTAGGACATCGGCGCGGCGCCGTCGCGGGCGACCGGGAGGACGGGCGGGCGCCCCGGGCTTCCCGGGCTTCCCGGGCGGCCCTGCTCCTCGGTGAGCAGGCGGGCCAGGCCGGCCGGTGTGGGGTGGTCGAAGACGGCGCGGGGGGTGAGGTCGGCGCCGAAGGCCTCGGCCAGGCGGGCGACGAGCCGGATGCTGAGGATCGAGTCGCCGCCCAGCTCGAAGAAGCCGTCCTCCACGCCGGGCGGCCGGATGCCCAGGACGTCCCCGAAGACCTCGGCGGTGCGGCGTTCGGCCTCGGTGCGCGGCTCGATCCGCGCGCGGCGTCCGCTCCCGTGCTCCTCGTCCGGCGCCGGGAGGGCCGCCCGGTCGACCTTGCCGTTGCGGCTCAGCGGGAGGGCGGCGAGCGGGACGAAGGCGGCGGGGACGAGGTAGTCGGGCAGCGCGCGGGCGGCGAAGGCCCGCAGTTCCCCGGGTTCGGCGCCCGCCGGGCCGACCACGTAGGCCACCAGGCGCCGGGCGCCGGGCCGGTCCTCGCGGGTGACCACGGCGACGTCGGTGACCTGGGGGTGGCGGGCGAGTGCGGCCTCCACCTCGCCGGGTTCGACCCGGAAGCCGCGGATCTTCACCTGGTCGTCCGCGCGGCCCAGGAACTCGACGGTGCCGTCCGGGCGCCGCCTCGCCAGGTCGCCGGTGCGGTACATCCGGGCGCCGGGCGGGCCGGAGGGGTCGGCGAGGAAGCGGGCCGCGGTCTCGCCGGGCCGGCCCAGGTAGCCGCGGGCCACGCCCTCGCCGGCGACGTACAGTTCGCCCGCGCAGCCCGGCGGGACGGGCCGCAGGCGCCGGTCGAGGACGTGGACGCGGCGGTCGTCCAGGGGGTGGCCGATCGGCAGGGTGTCGGGCACCGCCGCCGCCTCCGCGACGGCGAAGGCGGTGGCGAAGGTCGTGGTCTCGGTGGGCCCGTAGCCGTCCACCACGGTCAGCCCGGGGCAGGCCGCCAGGACGCGGCGCACCGCGGCGGCGGGCACCACGTCCCCGCCGGTCCACAGCGTGCGCAGGCCCGCGAAGCAGTCCGGCGCGTCCTGGGCGAGCAGCCGGAAGAGCCCGGCGGTGAGCCACAGCGCCGTCGGCCCGTCCGGTCCGGCGAGCCGCCGCAGCAGGGCGGCGTCCACCGGCCCGTCGGGGGCGACGAGCACGCAGCCGCCGCCCAGCAGCGGCGCCCAGACCTCGAAGGTGGCGGCGTCGAAGGCGACCGGCGAGTGCAGCAGCACCCGTGCGCAGCGGCCGTCGGCGAAGCGGCTGTCGGTGGCGAGCGAGGCCACGTCGCGGTGCCGTACCGCCACCGCCTTGGGCACCCCGGTGGAGCCCGAGGTGAACATCACGTACGCCAGCCGGTCGGGGTCGGCGGGCGGCAGGGCCGCCGCCACCGGCCCGGCCGCGCCGGTGCGCGCGGCGGTGACCTGCTCGGAGGTGAGCCGCAGGGCGGCGCCGACCTGGTCGAGCAGGGCGCGGCGGCGCTCCTCGGGGGCCCGGAGGTCGACGGGCAGGTAGGCACCGCCCGCCTTGAGGACGGCCAGCTGGGCGGCGACGAGTTCGGCGGAGCGGTCCATCAGCAGCGCCACCCGGTCTTCGGGGGCCAGGCCGTCGGCCAGCAGCCGGGCCGCCAGGCGGTCGGACCAGTCGTCGAGTTGGCGGTAGGTCAGCTCGCGGTCGCCGTCGCGCACGGCGGGCGCGCCGGGGGTGCGCCGGACCTGCTCGGCGAAGACCTGGAGCGGGCTGCGCGGCGCCACCGGGCGGGCGGTTCCGTGCCAGGAGGCCAGCTGCTCCCGGTCGGCGGGGGTGAGCCGGTCCAGCTCGGCGAGGTCGCCGTCGAGGCCGTCGGCGAGGGCGGTGAGCAGCAGGACCAGGCGGTCGGCCGCGCCGTGGGCCGTCCGGTGGTCGAAGAGCGCGGGGTCGTAGGCCAGGTCGAAGCCGAGCCGCTCGGCCAGGTGGGCGCGCAGGCACCAGGGGAAGGTGGTGGCGTCGTCGGCGCGCACCTCGACCACCCGCACCCCGGTCCGGTCGGCGGCCGACTCGTCGACGGGGTAGTTCTCGAAGACCGCCATGCTGTCGAACAGCGGCTCCCCGGCAGGCAGGTCGCTCAGGGCCTGGACGCGTGGTAGTGCCAGGTGGTCGAAGCGGCGGCCGTCGCTCTGGCGTTCCTGGAGCTCCCGCAGCCAGGGCAGCACGCCGCCCGAGGGGATCGGGACCCTGGTCGGCACGGTGTTGATGAACAGGCCGATCATCGACTCGACGCCGGGCAGTTCGGCCGGGCGCCCGGACACGGTGGTGCCGAAGACCACGTCGTCGCCGCCGCTGTAGCGGGCCAGCAGCAGCGCCCAGGCGCCCTCCACCACGGTGTTGACGGTCAGTCCGGCGGCCGCGGCGTTCTCGCGCAGCCGCCGGGAGAGCGTCTCGTCCAGTTCGCGGCGGGCCGCGGCGCTGGAGCGGGCGCGGTGGGCCCGCGTCGGCGGGCGGTCGTACGGCAGCGGGGTCCGGCCGGTGAACCCGGCCAGCAGGCCGCGCCAGTGGGCCTCGGCCGCCTCCTCGTCCCGCTCGTGCAGCCAGCCCAGGAAGTCCGCGAACGGCCGTCGGACCGGCCGGGGCGCCTGCGGGCCGCCGGTCAGCGCGGCGTACTCCTCGCACACCTCGGTGAGCAGTTGTCCGGTGCTCCAGCCGTCCAGGATCAGGTGGTGGGTGGACCACAGCAGCAGGACCTCGTCGCCGGGCAGCGCGGCCAGGGTCAGCCGGGTGAGCGGCGCGGTGGCGAGGTCCATCCCGGCGGCGCGCTCCTCGGCGAGCAGCCGCTCCGTCCGGTCGGCGCGCTGCCCGGGCGTCAGGTCGCGCCAGTCGAGCCGGCGGACGGGCAGTGCGGCATGCCGCGCGACCACCTGGACGGGGTGCGGCAGGCCCCGCCAGTGAACACTGGAACGCAGTGCCGGGGTGCGGTCGGCGACCTGCTGCCAGGCCTCGGCGAAGGCCCGCGGGTCGGCCACGCCGGCCAGGCGCACCGCGATCCGGTCCACGTAGGCGCCGTCGGCGTCGACGAGCCCGTGGAAGAGCATGCCGGACTGCAGCGGCGTCAGCGGGAGCACGTCGTCGGTCTCGCGCCCGTCGCCGACGAGCCGGTCCAGCCGGTCCTGGTCGAGGCCGGCGAGCGGGAAGTCCGACGGGGTGCGGCCGCCGGCGTCCGGGCGGGCGCAGTGCGCTGCCAGCTCGCGCAGCGCGGCGCCCATCTCCTCGGCGAGCCCGCGGACGGTGGCCTCGTCGTAGACGGCGGCGGGGTAGGTCCACGCCAGTTCGAGGCGGCCGTCCTGGACCGCGCCGATGATGTCCAGCAGGTAGGGGCGGGGCTCGTCGGGGTCGGTGTCGCGACCGGCCGGGGGCAGCGCGCCGCGGACCAGGCCGTCGGCGCCGCCGCGGGTGTCCCACTGGCCGTGGTAGTTGAAGCCGATCTGCGGCGCCGCCGAGCCGGTCAGCGGGCCGTCCGGCCGCAGGTGGCGCAGCGCGCCGTGGCTGAGTCCGCGCAGCGGGACGGCGCGCAGCTGCTCCTTGACCGAGCGCAGGGTGTCGTGCCATCCGGCGTCGGGGTCGACGCGCAGGGCGAGCGGGAACTCGGCGGTGAACCAGCCCACCGTCCGGGAGAGGTCCAGGTCCTCGAACAGGTCCTCGCGGCCGTGCCCCTCCACTCCGACCAGCACGGTGTCCCGGCCGCACCAACGGGCCAGGGTGCGGCCCAGGGCGCTGAGCAGGACGTCGTTGACCTGGGTGCGGTAGACCTCGGGGACGCGGCGCAGCAGCGCCTCGGTGGTCCGCTCGTCCAGCGTCACCTGGACGGTGGCGGCGGTGGCGTGGGTGTTGGAGGCGCCGGTGTCAGGGGCGGGGCGGCCGGCGGGCAGGTCGGCCGGGGCCGCGCCGGTGCGCGTCCAGTGGCCGAGGTCGCCGTCCAGGGCGCCGGCGCGGGTGTGCCGCTCCAGCCGGGTGGCCCAGCGGCCGTAGGACGTGCCGGTCGGCGGCAGGGCGACGGGGGCTCCGGCGCGGGCCGTGCGGTACGCCGCTTCGAGGTCGGCCAGCAGGATGCGCCAGGAGACGCCGTCCACGGCCAAGTGGTGCACGGTGAGGACGAGTTGGCCCGGCTGCCGGGGGCCGGGGTCGAAGAACAGGGCCCGCAGCAACCGGCCGTCGACGGGGTCGAGCGAGCGCTGGGCCTCGTCGGTGGCGCGCTGGACCTGCGCCTCCGCGTCATGGCCGGCGAGGTCCGGGTGGCTGACGTCGTGCCGGGTGAAGATGCCGTCCGCCCCCTGGGGAAGCACCTCCTGGCGCCAGCCGGCCTCGGTGCGGTGGAAGCGGGTGCGCAGGGCCGGGTGGTGCTCCACCAGGGCCAGCACCGCCCGGCGCAGGGCCGCCGGATCGGTGCCGGGGGCCAGTTCCAGGCGCTGGGTCATGGTGAAGCGCAGGGCGTCGCCGGGGCGGCGGCCGTCGAGGTACCAGTGCTGGATCGGGGTGAGCGGCGCCTCGCCGGGCTCGGCTTCGCCGCCTTCCTGGCGATTGGTCAGATCTCCTGCACACAGGGAGAGTTCGGCGATGTTCTGGTGCCGGAAGACGTCCTTGGTGGTGAGGGCGAGCCCGGCGGCGCGGGCGCGGGAGACGATCTGGATGCTGAGGATGGAGTCGCCGCCGAGCGCGAAGAAGTTGTCCCGGGTGCCGACGCGCTCCACGCCCAGCACCTCGGCCCAGATCGCGGCGAGCCGTTCCTCGGCTCCGGGCCGCGGTGCGACGTACGGGGTGGTGCGGTCGGGCTGGGCGGGCGGGGCGGGCAGCGCGCGCCGGTCGGTCTTGCCGCCGGTGGTCCGCGGTATTCGGGCCAGCGGGACGAACGCGACGGGCACCAGGTGGTCGGGCAGCGTCCGCCGCAGCCAGGTCCGCAGTTCCTCGGCGGTCGGCACGCGGCGGCCGGCGGGCACCGGGTAGCCGACGAGCACCGTACGGCCGGCGTGCTCGCGCGCGGCGACCGCGCAGTCGGCGACGTCCGGGTGGGCGAGCAGGGCGGCCTCCACCTCCCCGGGCTCGATCCGGAACCCGCGGACCTTGACCTGTTCGTCGGCCCGGCCCCGGAACTCCAGTTGCCCGTTCGCGTCCCAGCGGGCCAGGTCGCCGGTGCGGTACATCCGGGCCCCGGGCGGGCCGTAGGGGTCGGCGAGGAAGCGGGCGGCCGTCAGCCCGGGCCGGTTCAGGTAGCCGCGGGCCACCTGCTCCCCCGCCAGGTACAGCTCCCCCGGCATGCCGGGCGGCACCGGCCGCAGGGCGCCGTCGAGCAGGTAGGCGCCCAGGTTACGGCCGGGGCGGCCGATGACGGGGCGCTCGGGGTGGTCCGCGCACCGGGCGTAGGCGGCGTCGACGGTGCACTCGGTGGGCCCGTACATGTTGTAGGCGGTGACGCCGAGGTCCGCGTGCGCCGCGCACAGCTCCCGCCAGACGGCGGCGGGGACGGCCTCGCCGCCGACCAGCAGCAGGCGCGGGTGGTGCGGGCCGGGGGCGAGCAGTCCGGCGGCGGTGAGTTCGCGCAGGAAGGAGGGGGTGACGTTGACCAGGTCCAGACGGCGGTCGACGACCTGGGCGCAGAACGCCTGCGGGTCCAGCCGGACGTCCTCGTCGATCAGGTGGAGCTCCTGGCCCAGTGCGAGCAGCAGCGGGCCCTCCCAGCTGGTGTCGAAGGAGAAGGAGGCGCTGAGCGCGGCCCGCAGCCGCCCTCCGTCGGCGGTGTGCGGCGCGACCAGGCCCTCCTGGTGGTCCCGGCAGAGGTTGACCAGCTGGCGGTGTTCGACGACGACGCCCTTGGGGCGGCCGGTCGAGCCGGAGGTGTGGACGAGGTAGGCGGCGTGCTGCGGCAGCAGGGGGGCGGTCCGCTCGGCGTCGGTCAGGTCGTGGGCGGGCAGCGCGTCCCACGGCACCTCGCGCAGGGCCTGCCCGGTCAGCACCACCCGGGGCCGGGTGTCGTCGAGGAGGAGGGCGGCCCGGTCCTCGGGCAGGTCCGGGTCGACGAAGAGCAGGGCGGCGCCCGCCTTGAGCACCGCGAACAGCGCCACCAGCAGGTCCGAGGTGCGCGGCAGCCGGACCGCGACCACCTGCTCCGGGCCGGCGCCGAGGGCGGCGAGGTGGCGGGCGAGCCGGTTGGCCCGCGCGTTGAGGGCGGCGAAGTCGAGGGTGGCGTCCCGGGCGACCAGGGCGGTGGCGTCCGGGGTGCGGGCGGCCTGCGCCTCGAACAGGGCGGGGAAGGTGGTGTCCGGCGCGGGCAGCGGCGTGCCCCGCCCCTGCCGCAGCACCCGGCGCCGTTCGTCGGCCGTCATCAGCGGCAGCGCCCCGACGGCCGTCTCCGGCGCCTCGGCCACGGCCTCCAGCAGGGTGCCCAGCCAGCCGGCCAGGTGCTCGGCGGTCCGCGCGTCGAACAGCCCGGTGTTGTACTCCAGATAGCCGGTCAGGCCTCCGTCGCGCTCGACGAAGTCGAAGGAGAGGTCGAAGGTGGCGCCGTGGACGGGCGGGGTGACCGGCTCCACCGTCAGGCCCGGCAGGTTCGGCACCTCGGCGCCGAGGTTGTGCAGGGCCACCATGACCTGGAAGAGCGGCGTGCGGCTGGTGTCGCGCTCCGGCTGGAGGGCGTCCACCAGCCGCTCGAAGGGCACCTCCTGGTGGGCGAGCGCTTCCAGGACGGTGCCGTGGGCGGCGGCCAGCAGTTCGCGGAACGACAGCTCCGGCCGGACGGCGCCGCGCAGCACCAGGGTGTTGACGAACATGCCGACCACGTCGTGGAGTTCGCCCTGCTCGCGGCCCGAGGTGACGGTGCCGACCGCGATGTCCTGCTGCCCGGACCAGCGGGCGAGCAGGACCTGGCAGGCCGCCAGGAGGGTGGTGTAGAGGGTGCCGTCGACCTCCCGGCCCCGTTCGCGCAACCGCGCGGTCAGCCCGGCGGGCAGGGTGAAGGCGACCAGCGCGCCGTCCCGGGTGCGTACGGCCGGGCGCGGCCGGTCGGTGGGCAGCTCCAGCGGGGTCAGGCCGTCCAGGGCCCGGCGCCAGTGGGCGAGGTCCGCCTCGGCGAGGTCGGTGCGCGCGCGCTGCCAGGACGCGTAGTCGGTGTAGCGCACGGGCAGCGCGGGCAGCCGTGGCGGGCGCCCCTCGCGGGCCGCCGCGTACAGCTCGCCCAGGTCGCGGCCCAGGACGCCCATCGACCAGCCGTCGGTGGCGATGTGGTGCACGGCCAGCGCGAGCACGTGCTCGTCCGCGGCCGTCCGGACCAGCCGGGCCCGCAGAAGGGGCCCGGCGGCCAGGTCGAACGGGGTGCCGGCGATCCGCTCCAGCAGCGCGTCCAGGGCCGCCGGGGGCGCCCCGGCAAGGTCCTCGCACGGCAGCTCGACCGGCTGCGGCGGGCGCACCACCTGCCGGGCGCGGCCGTCCCGCTCGGCGAAGGTGGTCCGCAGCGCCTCGTGCCGGGCGACCAGGGCGTCCAGGGCGGTGCCCAGCGCGGCCGGGTCGAGCGCTCCGCGCAGGCGCAGCACGGACAGCGAGGTGTACTCGGTGCTGCCCGGCTCGAACCGGTCGAGGAACCAGAGCCGCTGCTGGGCGTACGACAGCGGCGGCTCGGCCGCCGGGTCCGCGGCCGGGATGACCAGGGCCGACGGGCCGTCCGCCGCGCCCGGCTCGCCGAGCGAGCCGAGGGCCTCGGCCAGGTCCGCCAGCACCGGGTGGCTGAACAGCAGCCGGGGCGAGAGATCCGCCGCCCCGAAGGCCGCGCGCAGCCGGGCGGTGACCCGGACGGCGAGGATGGAGTCGCCGCCCAGGGCGAAGAAGTCGTCCTCGGCGCCGATCTCCCCGGTGTCCAGGACCTCCGTCCAGGCCGCGGCGACCAGCCGCTCGGCGCGGGTGCGGGGCGCGGTGCGCTGCCGGCCGGCGGCGAAGCCCTCCGGGCCGGGCGCGGGCAGCGCGCGCCGGTCGAGCTTGCCGTTGGGGGTGAGCGGCAGGACCGCCAGGGGGACGTACGCGGCGGGCACCAGGTAGGCGGGCAGCAGCCGTTCGAGGTGGGCGCGCAGGTCGGCGGCGGCCGGGGGGTGAGCCGCGCCGGGGCCGGCGACGACGTGGGCGACCAGTCGGCGGGTGCCGGAGGCGTCCTGGTACACGCCCACGGTGGCGGCGCCCACACCCGGGTGGGTCTGGAGGGCGGCCTCGATCTCGCCGGGTTCGATCCGGTAGCCGCGGATCTTGACCTGCTGGTCGGCGCGGCCCAGGTAGCGAAGGGTGCCGTCGGCCTGTCGGCGCGCCCGGTCGCCGGTGCGGTACATCCGGGTGCCCGGGGCCCCGAACGGGTCGGCGAGGAAGCGGGTGGCGGTCAGGCCGGGCCGGTTGAGGTAGCCGCGGGCCAGCCCCTCCCCCGCCACGTACAGCTCGCCCACGGCGCCCGGGGGCACCGGGGCCAGGTCGGTGTCGAGGACGTACAGCCGCAGGTCCTGGAGGCCGGTGCCGATCGGTGCGGGGCCGCCGGCCGCCGCGGTCGTGCGGTCCAGCGGGGCCTGGGTGACGTGCACGGTCGTCTCGGTGATGCCGTACATGTTCACCAGGCGCGGCGCGTCCTGCGGGTGGCGGTCGTACCAGTCGGCGAGGCGGCCTGCGTCCAGCGCCTCGCCGCCGAAGACCACCGTGCGCAGCGCCAGCCGGCGGGAGAGCTCGGGGTGTTCGGCGTCGGCGCGGGCCAGCGGGTGGAAGGCGGACGGGGTCTGGTTGAGGACGGTGACGCCTTCGTCGGCGAGCAGCCTCAGGAAGTCCTCCGGGGAGCGGGCGGTGTCCTCGGGCACGACGACGAGCCGGCCGCCGTGCAGCAGCGGGCCCCACAGCTCCCAGACCGAGAAGTCGAAGGTGTAGGAGTGGAACAGCGTCCAGACGTCCTCGGCGCCGAAGCCGAACACGTCCTCGGTCTGCTCGAACAGCCGCACCACGTTGGCGTGCGGCACCACGACGCCCTTGGGGCGGCCGGTGGAGCCGGAGGTGAAGATGGCGTAGGCGGGGCTGTCGGGCAGCGGGCGGTGCCCGGCGGCGAGCGGGGCGGCCGGGCCCCGGGCCAGGTCGGCGCGCAGCTGCGGGTCCGCCAGGGAGAGGACGGGCACCCCGTGCTCGAAGCTCTCGGGCGGCGCGCCGGGTGCGTGGGTCACCAGGGCCACCGGGGCGGCGTCGCCCAGCAGTTGGGCGCGGCGTTCGGCCGGCAGGCCCGGGTCGAGCGGCAGGTAGGCCGCGCCCGTCTTGAGGACGGCGAGGACGGCCACGACCAGGTCGGCCGTGCGGGGCAGCGCGAGGGCCACGAACCGCTCGGGCCCGGCGCCGAGTCCGGCCAGCCGGTGGGCGAGCCGGCCGGCCCGCGCGTCCAGGGCGGCGTAGTCGAGGTGCTCGTCGCCGCAGGTGACGGCCTCGGCGTGCGGGGTGCGGGCGGCCTGCGCCTCGAAGAGGTCGACCAGGGTCCGGTCGGGGCGGCCCCGCACGGTGCCGTCCCACTCGGTCAGCAGCCGCCGCTCCTGCGCGGTCGTCCACTCCAGGGCGCGCAGCGGCCGGTCCAGTCCGGCGGCCAGTCCGGTGAGCAGCAGGCAGAGCCGCTCGGCGAGGGCGCGGACCGTCGCGGCGTCGAACAGCTCCGGGTCGTAGGCGAGGTCGAAGCCGAAGTGCCCGCCCTGGTAGGCGCGCAGGACGAGCGGGTAGTTGGTGGCGTCCCGGGAGGTGACCTCCACCAGGCGCACCCCGCTGTCGGCCGTGCGGGCGTCGTCGAAGGGGTAGTTCTCGAAGGCGACGATGCTGTCGAACAGCGTGCCGCCGGACGGCACGCCGCTGAAGGCGGTGAGTTCGGCGAGGGACACCGCGGCGTGGCGCCGGGCCTCGGCCTGGGCCTCCTGGAGGTCGCGCAGCCAGTCGGCGGCGGTGCGGTCGCCGTCGACCAGGACCCTGGTGGGCAGGGTGTTGATGAACATGCCGATCATCGACTCGACGCCGGGCAGTTCGTCGGGGCGTCCGGAGACGGTCGTCCCGAACAGCACGTCCGGCTCGCCGCTGTACCGGGAGAGCAGCAGGGCCCAGGCGCCCTGCACCACGGTGCCGAGGGTGAGCCCGGCCTGCCGGGCGGTGCGGGCCAGCCGCTCGGAGGCCTCCGGCGACAGGCCGGCGGTGTGCGCGAGCGCCGAGCGGGCCCGGTGGGCCTCGCGCCGGACGCGGTCGGCGGGCAGCGGGGTGGCGGTGGCGAAGCCGTCCAGGACGCCCCGCCAGTGCGCGCGGGCGGCCGCGGTGTCCTGCCCGGCCAGCCAGTGCACGTAGTCGGCGAAGGGCCGGCGCACCGCCGGTGTCGGCACACCCCCGGTGGTGAGGGCCGCGTACTCCTCGAACACGTCGGTGAGCACCTGGGCCAGGCTCCAGCCGTCCAGGATCAGGTGGTGGGAGGTCCACAGCAGGTGCAGGCGGGCCTCGGGCAGCCGGACCAGGGTGAGCCGGGTGAGCGGCGCCGTGGCGAGGTCCAGCCCGTGGGCGAGGTCGTCCGCGCGCAGCCGGGCCAGCCGGTCGGCGCGCTCGCCCGGGTCGACCGCCCGCAGGTCCAGGTGGGTCACCGGCAGCCGGACGCCGCGGCGCACGACCTGGAGGGGGGCGGGGACGCCCTCCCACACCACCGAGGTGCGCAGCGCGGGCGTGCGGTCGGCGACCCGCTGCCAGGCCAGGGCGAAGGCGTACGGGTCGCCCACGCCCTCCAGCAGCAGGCCGGCCTGGTCCACGTAGACGTCGTCGGGGCCGCCGACCAGGCGGTGGAAGAGCATGCCCTCCTGGAGCGGGGTGAGCGGCAGCAGGTCCTCGACGTCCCGCCCGTCGCCGGCGATCCGGTCCACCCCGGCCTGGTCCAGTCCGGCCAGCGGGTAGTCGGAGGGGGTGCGGCCGCCGGCGTCGGGGCGGGCGCAGTGCTCGACGATGCCGGTCAGCGCCGCGGCCGTGGCCTGCGCCAGCGCGCGGACGGTGGCCGCCTCGTGCGCCTGGTCGCTGTAGTGCCAGGTGAGTTCCAGTTCGCCGTCGGCGACGACCGCGGAGACATCGAGCAGGTGGTCCAGGGGTTCGTCGGGGGCGAGCTCCCGGCCCGGCGCCTGGCCGGCGGGCGCGAAGTCGCCGGTCCCGGGGGCGGTCCACTGCCCGTGGTAGGTGAAGCAGACCTGCGGCAGCGGACGGTCCCTCAGGGCGTCGGCGGCGGGCGGGCCGAGCCGGGCCAGGGCCTCGTAGCTCAGGCCCCGGCGGGGTACGGCGCGCAGCCGCTCCTTGACCTGCTTGAGGGTGGCGGCCCAGTCGGGGGCGCCGGCCGGGCCGGCCGGGGCGAGGGTGACGGGGTACCGGGTGGTGAACCAGCCGACCGTCCGGGAGAGGTCGACGCCGTCGAAGAGTTCCTCGCGGCCGTGGCCCTCCAGGGCGATGGTCACCCGTTCGGTGCCCGTCCAGTCGGCGAGGGCCCGGCCCAGCGCGCTGAGCAGCACGTCGTTGACCTGGGTCCGGTAGGCCTCGGGGACTCTGCGCAGCAGGGCCTCGGTGGTGGCGCGGTCGAGCCGGGTGCGCAGGGTGCGCACGGAGGCGGCCGTGGGCGTGCCGGGGTGGTCGACGGGCAGCGGGGCCGCCGGGGCCCTGGTCTCGGCGCTCCAGTAGGGCAGGTCGTCGTCGAGGCCTCCGGCCCGGACCCGTTCGGCGAGGTGGTGGGCCCAGTCGGTGAACGGGGTGGGCTCGGGCTCCAGGTGCGGGGCGTCCCCGGCCGCCGCCTGCCGGTAGGCCTGTTCCAGGTCGGCGAGCAGCACCCGCCAGGAGACGCCGTCGACGGCCAGGTGGTGGGCGGTCAGGACGAGTTGGGGCCGGGCGTCGCCGCGGGCCCGGAACAGGACGGCGCGCAGCAGGGTGCCGGTGGCCGGGTCCAGGGCGGCGCGGGCGGCCTCGGCGGCCTCGACCCGGGCGGCTTCAGGGCCGGGGCCGGCGCCGGGGGCGGGCGGGTCGAGTCTGGTCAGCAGCCCGGTGCCCGGGTCCGCGACCGGCTCCTGGCGCCAGGTGCCCCCGGCGCGGGTGAAGCGGGTGCGCAGCGCCGGGTGGGCCGCCAGGACCGCCCGCAGCGCCTGGTCCAGGGCCGGCTCGTCGAGGTCGCGCGGCAGGTCGAGCAGCATCGACATGGTGAAGTGGCGCAGCGGGCCGTGGGCGGCGAAGAACCACTCCTGGACGGGGGTGAGCGGGGCCGGTCCGTCCGCGCGGCGCGGCCGGGGGGCCGGGGCGGCGGCCGGGCGGGCGGCGGCGACCAGGTCGGCGACGGTCTGGTGGCGGAAGACGTCCTGGGAGCCGATCCGCAGGCCGGCGGCGCGGGCCCGGGAGACGGCCTGGATGCTCAGGATCGAGTCGCCGCCGAGCTCGAAGAAGTTGTCGGTGACGCCGACCCGCGCCACGCCCAGCACCTCGGCCCAGATCCCGGCGAGGGTCTCCTCCTCGGGGGTGCGCGGGGCCACGAACTCCCCTTCCCTTCCTTCGCCTTCGAGGTCGGGGGCGGGCAGCGCTCGGCGGTCCAGCTTCCCGCTGGTGGTGAGCGGCAGGGTGTCGAGCGCGGTGAACGAGGACGGCACCAGGTGGTCGGGCAGCACCCGCCGCAGGGCGGCGCGCAGGTCGGCGGACGGGCGGGCCGCGCCGTCGGCGAAGACCAGGTAGGCCGCCAGCCGGGTGTGGCCGCGCGCGTCGGGCACGGCGGCGACGGCGGCCGCGGCGACCTGCGGCAGGTCGAGCAGCGCCGCCTCGATCTCGCCGGGTTCGATCCGGTGGCCGCGCACCTTGACCTGGTCGTCGGCGCGTCCGAGGTACTCCAGGCTCCCGTCGGCCGTCCAGCGGGCCAGGTCGCCGGTGCGGTACATCCGGGCGCCGGGCGGCCCGTACGGGTCGGCGGTGAAGCGGGCGGCGGTCAGCCCCGGCCGGCCGGCGTAGCCGCGGGCGACCTGCTCGCCGGCGAGGTGGAGTTCGCCGCTCACCCCGGGCGGTACCGGCTGGAGCCGGTCGTCGAGGACGTAGGCGCGCAGGTTGGGCAGCGGGCGGCCCACCAGCGGCCGGTCACCGCCCGCGATGCGGCAGGCGAGCGCGTCGACCGTGCACTCGGTGGGGCCGTAGTAGTTGTAGGCGGCGACGTCCGGGTGCCCGGCGAGTTCGCGCCAGAGCCGGGGCCCGACGGCCTCACCGCCGAGCATCAGCACCCGGGGGCGGTGGCGCGGGTCGTCGAGCAGCCCGGCGGGCAGCAGCTGGCGCAGGTAGGAGGGGGTCAGGTCGAGGAAGTCGACGCGGTGGCGCACGACGTACTCGACCAGGGCGGCCGGGTCCATCCGGGTCGTCTCGTCGACCAGGTGCAGCGGGTGGCCGTCGGCCATCAGCAGCACGCCCTCCAGGGAGGTGTCGAAGGAGAACGAGGCGGTCAGCGCCACGCGCAGCGGCCCGCCGCCCGCGTCGGCGACGAAGCCCGCCCGGTGGGCGGCGAGCAGGTTCACCACCGCGCGGTGCGGGACGGCGACGCCCTTGGGGCGGCCGGTGGAGCCGGAGGTGTAGAGCACGTACGCGGTGTTGGAGGGGTGCAGCGGGGCGGTCCGGTCGGCGTCACCGGGGTCGGTGTCCGGGCCGGTGTCGGGCAGCGCCCGGAGCGCCTGTTCGTCCAGGACCAGGGCGGGGCGGGCGTCGTCGAGCAGGTAGCGCAGGCGCTCGGCCGGCAGGGCCGGGTCCAGGGGCAGGTAGCCGGCGCCGGCCTTCCAGACGGCGAGGATCGCCACGATCATGTCGGCGGTGCGCGGCAGCCGCAGCGCGACCAGCCGTTCGGGGCCGGCGCCGCGGGCGATGAGCTGGTGGGCGAGCCGGTTGGCGCGGGTGTCGAGCGTCGCGTAGTCGAGCCGCTCGGCTCCGGCGACCAGGGCCGGGGCGTGCGGGGTCAGGGCGGCCCTGCGCCGGAACAGCTCGGGGTAGCTGGTGTCCTCGACGGGCAGCGCGGTGGCGTTCCAGTCCCGGGTGACCTGCCGGGTCTCCCGGGGCGAGAGCAGCGGCAGGGTGCCGAGCGGGCGGTCGGGCTCGGCGGCGGCGCCGTCCAGCAGCAGCAGGAGCTGGTCGGCCATCCGGCGTGCGGTGGGCGCGTCGAAGAGGTCGGCGCGGTACTCCAGCAGGCCGGTGAGCGCCTCGCCGTCCGGGACGAACTCGACGCTGAGGTCGAAGGTGGCGGCCTGCCGGGGCACGGCGACCGGGGTGAGCGCCGACCCCAGCGGGGTGGTGGCCTCGGGCGGCGCGGGGTGCAGCAGGACCAGCACGTCGAACAGCGGGTTGCGGCCCGCCTGGCGGGGTGCGCCGACCGCCTCGACGAGCCGTTCGAAGGGCGTGTCGCCGTGCGCGAGCGCGTCGTTGCCGGTCTCGGTGGCGGCCGCGAGCAGGTCGCGGAAGGATCCGGCGGGCTCCACCCGGGTGCGCAGGACGACGGTGTTGACGAAGCAGCCGACGGCCCGTTCCAGCTCGGTGCGGGAGCGCCCGGGCGTCAGGGAGCCGACGGTGACGTCCTGCTGGCCGGACCAGCGGGCCAGCAGCGCCTGGGTGGCGGCGACCAGGGCGGTGTGCAGGGTGCCGTGCCGTTCGGCCGCGAGCTCGCGCAGCCGGGCGGTGAGCGGCGCGGGGACGGTGAAGGCGTGGACGGCGCCGGGGCCGGCCTCCTCGCCGCGCCGCGGGTGGTCCAGCGGCAGTTCCGGCGGCACCGCACCGGCCAGTTTCGCCTTCCAGTGGGCCAGTTGGCCCTCCAGCCGGGCGCCGGAGAGCTGTTCGCGCTGCCACACCGCGAAGTCCGGGTACTGGACCGCCACCGGGGGAAGGTCCGGGGCGGCGCCGCGGGCCAGGGCCTCGTAGCCGGTGCACAGTTCGTCCAGGACGACGCCCATCGACCAGCCGTCGGTGACGATGTGGTGCGCCGTCAGTTGCAGGACGTGCGAGCGGTCCGACTCGCGCACCAGCAGGGCGCGCAGCAGCGGCCCCTGCCGGAGGTCGAAGGGGCGGGAGTACTCCTGGAGCAGGATCGCGTCGAGGGTCTCCCCGTCGGCCGGCTCCCGGACGGGCAGCGGCACCGGCCCGGCCGGCCGCACGGTCTGCACCGGGCGGCCGTCGGCCTCGTCGAAGGTGGTCCGCAGCCCCTCGTGGCGGGCCACGACGGCGGCCAGCGCCCCGGCGAGCGCCGCGCGGTCCAGCGGGCCGGTGAACCGTACGGCGACCGCGCTGTTGTAGCGGGGGTCGCCGGGGCGCAGCCGGTCCAGGAACCACAGGCGCTGCTGGACGAAGGAGGGCGGCAGCGGTCGGCTGCGGTCGGCTTGCGGGATGGACCGGTCGGCGGCGGCCCGGGCGCCGCCGGAGCGCCCGGCCAGCCGCAGGCGCAGCGCTTCGCGCAGGTCGGCGGGCAGGGCCTCGGCGCGGTCTCGCTTCGAAGGCGTCATGGTCGTCGGATCCTCACCGTTCGTCATCGTTCGTCATCGTCGGGGCCGCCGGACGCGGCGTCTTCGAGTTCGCTCAGCACCTGGTCCTCCACCAGTTCCGCCAGGGCGGCCACGGTGCGGGAGACCAGGACGTCGCGGGGGGTGAGCGTGACGCCGAAGGCATCGTTGGCGCGGGAGGCGATCAGCAGGGCCCGCATGGAGTCGCCGCCCAGCTGGAAGAAGTCGTCCGTCACGCCCACGGCCGTCCGCAGGGTCTCGGCCCAGATCTCGGCCACGGCCTCCTCGGTGGGCGTGCGGGGCGCCAGCCGGCCGGGCCGCTGCTCCTCCTCCGGTGCGGGGGCGGGCAGGGCGGCGCGGTCGGTCTTGCCGCTCGCGGTGAGCGGGAAGCGGTCGAGGACCGCGAAGGCCGAGGGGACGAGGTGGCCGGGCAGGGAGCGGGCGGCCAGGGCGCGCAGTTCGGCGCCGGTCGGCGGTTCGGCGCCGGGGGCCGCGAGCAGGTGCGCGACCAGGCGGGGCAGCCCGGGCTCGTCCTCCCGCACCGTCACCACGGCGTCCAGCACGGCCGGGTGGCGCGCCAGGACGGCCTCGACCTCGCCCGCCTCGATGCGGTGGCCGCGCAGCTTGAGCTGGTGGTCGATGCGGCCCAAGTAGTGCAGTTCGCCCCGGTGGTCGCGGCGCACCAGGTCCCCGGTGCGGTACATCCGGGTGCCGGGCGGCCCGTACGGGTCGGCGGTGAAGCGGGCGGCGGTCAGGCCCGGCCGGCCGAGGTAGCCGCGGGCCAGGGCCGGTCCGCTCAGCCACAGTTCGCCGGTGACGCCGTCGGGCACCGGCCGGAGCCGGGCGTCGAGGACGTAGGCGCCGGTGCCGGGCAGCGGGCGGCCGATCGGCGGCGCGGCGCCGTCCGGGGCCAGCGGCGCGGACCAGGCGGCGACCACGGTGGCCTCGGTGGGACCGTAGGAGTTGACCATGCGGTGGTGCGGGGCCCAGCGGGCCACCAGGTCGGCGCCGCACGCTTCGGCGCCGACCACCAGGGTCCTGAGCGCGGGCAGCGTGCCGGGGGTGTCGGCGGGCAGGGTGGCGAGGGCGGCCGGCGGCAGCAGGGTGTGGGTGATCGCCTCCGCCCGGAGCACCTCGGCCAGTTGGGCGCCGAGCAGCGGTCCGGGCGCGGGCACCACCAGCCGGGCGCCGTGCGGCAGGGACATGCACAGTTCGAGCACGGAGGCGTCGAAGCTGGGGGTGGCGAAGGCCAGCACCCGGTCACCCGGCACGACTTGGTAGTGCTCGGCCTCGGCGGCGGCGAAGGCGGCCAGCCCGCGGTGGGTGAGGACGACGCCCTTCGGGGTGCCGGTGGAGCCGGAGGTGTAGATGACGTAGGCGGGGTCGTCCAGGTCGAGCGGGCGGATCCGGTCGGGGTCGGCGGGGCGGTGGTCGGGGGCGCCGTCCGGCGGGGCGGCCAGCAGCGCCGCGACCTCCTTGGCGTCCAGGGTGAGTGCGGGCGCCGCGTCGCGCAGCATGAACTCGACGCGCTCGTCGGGGTAGTGGGGGTCGACCGGCAGGAACGCGGCGCCGGTCTTCGCCACCGCCAGCTGGGCGAGCACCATGTCCGCCGAGCGCGGCAGCAGGAGGGCGACCACCTCGCCGGGGCCGGCGCCGCGCGCGATGAGCCGGTGCGCCAGGCGGTTGGCGTGCGCCTCGGCCTCGGCGAAGGTCAGCTCCAGCCCGGGGGCGCTCAGCGCCGGGGCGTGCGGCCGGCGGTCCACGGCGGCCTCGACCAGGGCGGGCAGGGCCGCCGGGGGCACCGGGCCGCCCGCCGGGCGGGCCGGGCCGCGCAGCAGCCGCTCGCGTTCCCCGGGCGGCAGCAGGTCGAGGTCGTCCAGGCGGGCGGTGCCGTCCGAACCGGCCAGCGCGGCGAGGGTGTGCAGCAGTTGGGCGGCCAGTTTCTCGGCGGTGGCCCGGTCGATGTACCGGGGGTCGTGGCCGAGTTCGACGGCGAGCCGGTCGCCGGGCGAGACGACCACGGTGAGCGGGTAGTTGGTGGCCTCCCTGGCGTCCAGTTCGCGGATCAGCAGGCCGTGGGCGCCGGCCGTCGCGTCGCCGACCGGGTAGTTCTCGAAGACCACCAGGCTGTCGAACAGCGCCGTCCCGGGCGCAAGCCCGCTCAGGCCGTGCATCGCGGCCAGCGGCAGGTGGTCGAAGCGGCGGTCCTCGGCCTGCTCCTCCTGGAGCGCGCGCAGCCAGGCGGCACAGGGCTGTGAGCCGTCGACGGTGACATGGGCGGGCAGGGTGGTGATGAACAGGCCGACGATGGCGTCGGAGCCGGCCAGGTCGGCCGGGCGCCCGGAGACGGTGGTGCCGAAGCACACCCGCTGCTCCCCGCTCCACCGCGACAGCAGCAGCGCCCAGGCGCCCTGCACCAGGGTGTTGAGGGTGAGGCGGTGCCGGCGGGCGAACTCCTGGAGCCGCTCCGTCTCGGCCTCGGCCAGGAGGTGCGAGAGCCAGGCCCCGGAGCGGGCCGTGTCGCCCTGGGCGGGCTTGCGGTCGTAGGGCAGCGCCGTGGTGGTGAGGTCCGCCAGGACGCCGCGCCAGTGCTCCGTGGCGGCGGCGGTGTCGCGGGCGGCGAGCCAGCCGACGTAGTCCGCGAAGGGCCGGCGCTCGGGCAGGCCCGGCCGGTCGCCGCGGGCGAGCGCGGCGTGGGCGGCCAGGACGTCGGACAGGACGTGGAAGACGCTCCACCCGTCGAGCAGCACGTGGTGGAAGGTCCACACCACGCGCGCCGCGTCCGGCCCGAGCCGGATCAGGTCGAGCCGCAGCAGCGGGGCCCGGTCCAGGGCCAGCGGGCGGGCCCGCTGGTCGGCGAGCAGCCGCTCCAGGCGGGCTTCGCGCTCGGCTTGCGGCAGTGCGCTCCAGTCGTGTTCGGTGACCGGCAGCGTCACGTCCCGGTGGACCACCTGGAGGGGTACGGGCACGTCGCGCAGGACGACGGCGGTGCGCAGCACGGGGGTGCGGTCGACGACGTGCTGCCAGGCGGCGGCCAGCGGCCGCAGGTCGCGGGCGCCGTCCAGCACGAAGGTGATCTGCTCGACGTACAGGCCGTGTTCGGCCTCGTCCAGGCCGTGCAGCACCATGCCGGTCTGGGTGGGGGTGAGCGGCTGGATCTCCGTCACGTCCCGTCCGGTGCCGGCCAGTCGGTCGACGGCGGCCTGGTCCAGGGGGGCCAGCGGGTAGTCGGCGGGGGTGCGGCCGCCCGCGCCGGGTTCGGCGCAGTGGCGGACGATCTCCCGCAGCTCGTCCAGCAGTTCGGCGGCGAGCCGGGCGACGGTCGCGCGGTGGTGCACCGCGCGGGAGTACGACCAGGTGAACGCCAGCTTCCCGTCGCTCACCCGGCCGAGCACGTCCAGCAGGTGCGGCCGGTCCGCCGCCCGGTCCATGCCGCCGGTGAGCGGGCCGGACGGGGCGTGCAGCAGGCCGCCGGGGGCGGGGGTCCAGTCCTGCCGGCCCAGGTAGTTGAAGCCGATCTGCGGCAGGTCGGGCAGCCGGGGCTCGACAGTGGCGGCGGGCCGCAGGTGGCGCAGGGCGCCGTAGCCGAGCCCGCCGCGCGGTACGGCGCGCAGGTTCTCCTTGACGGTCTTCAGGGCGGTGCCGGTGTCGGCGCCCCGGGGCATGTCCAGGGCCACGGGGTACAGCGTGGTGAACCAGCCGACGGTCCGGGAGAGGTCGACTCCGTCGAACAGCTCCTCGCGGCCGTGGCCCTCCAGGGCGACCGTCACCCGGTCCCGGCCGGTCCAGCGGGCCAGCACCCGGCCCAGGGCGCAGAGCAGGACGTCGTTGACCCGGGTGCGGTAGACCTCCGGGACGTCCTGGAGCAGCCGGCGGGTGTCCTCGGCGTCCAGGGCGAGGTCCAGCGACTCCTCGGTGGCGGCCGTGTTGGCACCGTCCAGGTCGGTCGGCAGGGCGGTCGCGGCGCCGTGCTCCAGCCCGTACCAGTGGGCGTGCTCGTCGTCGAAGCCGCCGGCCGCGGTGTGCTCGGCGAGCCGTTCGGCCCAGGCCCGGAAGGAGGTGCTCTTGGGGCCGAGGTCGGGGTGTTCGCCCGCCCGCAGCGCACGGTGGGCGGTGTCCAGGTCCTCCAGGAGCACGCGCCAGGACACCGCGTCGACCACCAGGTGGTGCGCGGCCAGCAGCAGGACGGGGTGCCGTTCGCCGTCGAAGCGGCACAGCGCGGCCCGCAGCAGCGGCCCTTCGGCCAGGTCGAAGCCCGCGGCCAGGCGCTCGGCCAGCTCGCGCAGCGTCGCCTCGCGCTCCTGCGCCGGTGCGGCGGGCAGCTCGTGGGTGCGCAGCTCCGGCAGGTCGCCGGGCGCGGTGCCGTGCTGGCGCCACCGCCCGTCGCCGAGCGGCTCGAACCGCAGGCGCAGCGCGTCGTGGTGGTCCAGGACGGCGGCGAGCGCGGCCCGCAGCAGGGGCTCCTCGGTGCCGGGGGCGAGGGTGAAGGAGACCGACTGGGTGAACTGGGCGGTGTCCCCGCCGAGGGTGTCCAGCAGCCAGTGCTGGACGGGGGTGAGCGGGGCGTCGCCGACCACGGCGCCCTGTTCGGCGGCGACCGCCGGGCTCGGCGACTCCTCGGCGGCGAGGGCGAGTTCGGCCAGGGTCTGGTGGGCGAACAGGTGCCGGGGGGTGAGTGCGAGGCCGGCCCGGCGGGCCGCCGAGACGATCTGGATGCCCAGGATCGAATCGCCGCCGAGCGCGAAGTAGTTGTCGTCCGCGCCCACGTCGGGTACGCCGAGCACCTCGCGCCAGATCGCGGCGAGGGTGCGTTCGGCCTCGGTGCGCGGAGGCCGGGCGCCGATTGCGGCCGGGGCGGCCCACACCGGGGCGGGCAGCGCGCGGCGGTCGAGTTTGCCGGTGGCGCCGAGCGGCAGCCGGTCCAGCGGCACCACCAGTGCGGGCACCAGGTGGTCGGGGAGGGTGTGCCCGAGGAAGGCACGCCACTCGACGGGGTCGGGCAGTGCGCCGTCACGGGCCACCGCGTAGCCCACCAGGCGCCGGTGGCCGTCGTGGTCGACGACCCGGGCGGCGGCGGCCGACACCTGCGGGTGGCGGGCCATCGCGGCCTCGACCTCGCCGAGTTCGATCCGGAAGCCGCGCACCTTGACCTGGTCGTCCGCGCGGCCGAGGTAGCGGAGGTCGCCGTCGGCCGTCCAGCGCACCAGGTCCCCGGTGCGGTACATCCGGCGCCCGGGCGGGCCGAAGGGGTCGGGCAGGAACCGGGCGGCGGTCAGGCCCGGGCGGCGCAGGTAGCCGCGGGCGACGCCGGTGCCGGCCAGGTACAGCTCCCCCGGCGCGCCGACGGGCACCGGGCGCAGCCGGTCGTCCAGGACGTAGGCCCGGGCGCCGCCGACCGGGCGGCCGATCGGCGGGTCGCGGTCGGGGTCGGCGGGGTCGCAGGCGAAGGCGGTGGCGTAGACGGTGGCCTCGGTGGGGCCGTAGATGTTCAGCACCCGGCAGCCGGGGACGGCCTCGCGCAGCCGGCGCACGGTGCGGGCGGGCAGGGCCTCGCCGGCCAGGACGACGGTGTCCGCGCCGAGGTGCACGGCGTCCTCCGCGAGGAGGCCGCCCAGGGCGGAGGGCACCGCGCTGAGCAGGCCGGCCCGCCACGGCCCGGGGCGCTCGGCCAGGGCCAGCAGGTCCCGGACGAGTTCCACGCAGCCGCCGGCGAGCAGGGGCGAGAAGATCTCGAACACCGACACGTCGAAGTTGAGCGAGGTGGCGGCCACCACGTGGGCCAGGCCGTGGTCGGCGAACTCGGCGGCGGCCCAGTCGGTCAGGGCCAGGACCGAGGCGTGGGCGACCACGACGCCCTTGGGGCGGCCGGTCGAGCCGGAGGTGTGGATGACGTACGCGGGGTGCTGCGGCAGCAGGGCGCCGAGCCGTTCGTCGTCGCGCACGGCGTCGGGGCGGGCGGCGGCGAGCCGTTCGGCGCACCCGGGGTCGTCGAGCACGATCCGGGTGAACGGGCCCGCCGGCAGCCGCCCTCCGGTCTCCGCGTCGGTGACCACGGCGTCGGGCCGGACGTCCGCGAAGAGGAACGCGATCCGCTCGGCCGGGTACCCGGGGTCGACCGGCAGGTAGGCGGCGCCGCTCTTGAGCACCGCCAGCAGCGCCACGGCCAGGTCGGCGGTGCGGGGCAGCGCGAGCGCGACGAACCGCTCGGGCCCGGCGCCGGCCGCGATCAGCAGCCGGGCCAGCCGGTTGGCCCGTTCGTCGAGCTCCCGGTAGGTCAGCTGCACGTCGCCGCAGCGGACGGCCGGGGCGTCGGGCGTGCGGGCGGCCTGCCGGGCGAAGGCCTCGGGCACGGTGTCCTGCGGTGCCTCGACCGCCGCCCCGCCGAAGCGGTCGACGAGTTCGCGCCCCCGCGGCGGGTCGAGCAGCGGCAGGTGCGCCGGCGGCCGGTCGAGGCCGTCCGCCATCGCCGTCAGCAGGGTGCACAGGCCCGCCCCGAGCGCCTCGACGGTGGCGGTGTCGAAGACGGCCGGGTCGTGGTCGAGGCTGACCGCGATGGCGTCGCCGGGGGCGACCACCACGCCGAGCGGGTAGTTGGTCGGCTCCAGGACGTGCTCGGTCTCGACGCCCAGGCCGTGCCGGGTCAGCGCCTGCGCGTCGAACGGGTAGTTCTCGAAGACCACGATGCTGTCGAACAGGGCCGTGCCGCCTGGCAGTTCGCTCCAATTCTGGAGCTGCGCCAGGGAGACGGCGTCGTAGCGGCGGGCCTCCGACTGGGCGTCCTGGAGCTCCCGCAGCCACTCCAGCAGCGAGCGGCCGGCGTCGATCCGCACCCGGGTGGGCAGCGCGTTGATGAACAGCCCGACCATCGAGGTGACGCCCGGGAGTTCGGCGGGCCGGCCGGAGACGATCGTGCCGAAGACCACGTCGTCCCCACCGCCGTAGCGGGAGAGCAGCAGCGCCCAGGCGCCCTGGAGCACGGTGTTGACGGTCAGCCCGGCCTGCCGGGCGGTGGTCCGCAGCCGCTCCGACAGGTCGTTGTCGAGGGTCACCCGCACCGATGCCGAGGACGACGCGCGGTGCGCCTCGGCCGGGCGCCGGTCGCGGGGCAGTTCGGTGGGGGCGGGGAACCCGGCCAGCGTGTCGCGCCAGTACCGCTCGACCCGCGCCGGGTCCTGCCCGGACAGCCAGCGCAGGTAGTCGGCGAAGGGGGCGCGCGCGACCGGGTTCGGCCGGCGCCCGGCGGCCAGGGCGGCGTACCGCTCGCACACCTCGTCGAAGACCTGGGCCGCGCTCCACCCGTCGAGCAGGACGTGGTGGAAGGTCCACACCACCCGCACCCGGGTCGGCGACAGCCGGACCAGGGTCAGCCGCATCAGCGGTGCGGCGGCCAGGTCGAGGCCGGCCGCCCGGTCCTCGGCGAGCAGCCGGGCGGTGTCCCGCTCGATCCGGTCGGCCGGCCGGCCGGCCCAGTCGTGGTGGGTCACCGGGACGGCGGCCCGGTGCTGGACGACCTGGAGCGGTTCGGCGGTGTCCTGCCAGGCGAGCCGGGTGCGCAGCACCGCGTTGGCGTCCACGGTCTGCTGCCAGGCGGCGGCCAGGGCGTGCGGGTCGGTGACCCCGGAGAGGACCAGCTGGACCTGGTTGACGTAGGTGTGGGCGTCCGGGTCCAGCAGGCTGTGGAAGAGCATGCCCGCCTGCATCGCCGTCAGCGGGTACACGTCCGCGACGCGGCGGCCGTCCCCGGCGATCCGGTCCACCGCCGCCTGGTCCAGCCGGGCCAGCGGGAAGTCGGCGGGGGTGCGGCCGCCGGCGCCGGGCTCGGCACAGTGGGCGACGAGGTCCTCCAGGGCCCGCAGCATGGCGTCCGCGAGCGCGGTGACGGTCCGTTCGTGGTGCCGGCCCGCGCTGTAGTACCAGCCGATCTCCAGCCGGTCGTCCTCGACCCGGGCGACGACGTCCAGCAGGTGCGGGCGCTCGGTGCCGGGCGCCTCCGCGCCGCCGAGGCCGCCGGGGACGGCGCGGACCAGGGCGGCGCCGTCGGCGGACCAGTCGAAGCGGCCCAGGTAGTTGAAGCTGATCCCGGGGGCCGGGGCGTCGGCGAGCTGCTCGTCCCGGGCGAGGTGGCGCAGCGCGCCGTAGCCGAGGCCGCGCTCCGGCACCGCCCGCAGCTGCTCCTTGACGGCCTTCAGCGCGGTGCCCCAGTCCCCGTCCGGGACGTCGAGGGCGACGGGGAAGAGCGAGGTGAACCAGCCGACCGTGCGGGACAGGTCGATGTCCTCGAACAGCTGGTCCTCGCGGCCGTGCCCCTCCAGGCCGATCGCGACGGTGCGCCGTCCGGTCCACTCGGCGAGCACCCGGCCCAGGGCGGTGAGCAGGACGTCGTCGATCCGGGTGCGGTAGACCCCGGGGACCTTGCGCAGCAGGTCCCCGGTGCGCTCGCGGTCCAGCCGGACGGTGACGGCGCGCAGGTCGGCGGCGGTGTTGCCGCCGTCGCCGTCCACCGGCAGCACGGCCGCGCAGTGCCGGGCAGCCGCCGCCCAGTGGGCGCGCCGGGACGCGAAGCCGCCGGCCGCGGTGTGCTCGCGCAGGCGGCGGGTCCACTCCCGGACGGAGGTGGTGCGGGCGGGCAGGCGCAGCGGCCGGCCCTCCACGGCCTGCCGGTAGGCGGTCTCCAGGTCCTCCAGCAGGATCCGCCAGGAGACCCCGTCGACGACCAGGTGGTGTACGGCCAGCAGCAGCCGGGCGGGCCGGGTGCCGTCGGTGGTGAACAGGCGGGCGGTGAGCAGCGGGAGGGTGTCCAGCCGGAACGCGGCGTGCGCGGCCTCGGTGGCCCGGGCCTCGGCGGCCTCGGCCGCCGCCCGGTCCAGGGCGCCGAGGTCGACGACCTCCAGCAGTTCGGGGGCGGCGGCGTCCGCGGGGGCGCAGTGCTGCTGCCAGGCGCCGTCCTCCCCGGTGGTGAAGCGGGAACGCAGGGCGTCGTGGTGGGCCCACAGGGCGGTCAGGGCGCGGCGCAGGGCCTGCGGGTCGACCTCGCCGGGAGCCTCCACCACGACGGACTGGTCGAAGGACGCGGCGTACGGCGGGTGCGGGTCGAGGAACCAGTGCTGGATGGGTGTCAGGCCCACCTCTCCGCTGACCGGTTCGGTCCCGGCGACGGTGACGGCGGTACCGGCGGCGGCGGCCAGCGCGGCGACGGTGGGGTGCCGGAACAGGTCGCGGGGGGACAGCGCGAGACCGGCGGCGCGGGCGCGGGAGACGACCTGGATGCTCAGGATCGAGTCGCCGCCGAGCAGGAAGAAGTCGTCGTCGACCCCGACCCGCTCCACGCCGAGCAGTTCCGCCCAGATCGCGGTGAGGACGCGTTCGGTGTCGGTGGTCGGGGCGCGGTGGGCGCGGTCGCCCGTCGCCGACCAGTCGGGGGCGGTCAGCCGTCGGCGGTCCACCTTGCCGTTGGCGGTCAGCGGCAGTTCGGAGACCGTGACGAAGGCCGCGGGCAGCATGTAGTCGGGCAGGTCGGCGGCCAGGTGGGCGCGCAGCGCCGTGGCGGAGGGCGGCTCGGCGCCGCCGGTCGGCACCAGGTGGGCGGCCAGCCGCTTGCGCCCCGCGTCCTCGTGGAGCGAGACGACGGCCTCCGCGACGGCCGGGTGGGCGGTGAGCCGTGCCTCGATCTCGGCGGGTTCGATGCGGAAGCCGCGGATCTTGATCTGGTCGTCCGCGCGGCCCACGAAGTGCAGTTCGCCGTCCTCGCTCCACCGGGCGGTGTCGCCGGTGCGGTACATCCGGCCGCCGGGCGGCCCGAAGGGGTCGGCGAGGTAGCGGGCGGCGGTCTCGCCGGGCCGGCCCGCGTAGCCGCGCGCGACTCCGGCGCCGGCGATGTACAACTCGCCGGTGATGCCGGGCGGTTGCGGTTGGAGGGCGCCGTCCAGCACGTACACCCGGGTGTCGTCCAGCGGGCGTCCGATCGGCAGCACGGCGGGCAGCCGGTCCCCGGGGCGGAAGGCCCGGCGGGTGGCGAAGGTGGTGGTCTCGGTCGGGCCGTAGCCGTCGACCACGGTGAGGTCGGGGCAGGCCTCCAGGACGCGGCGCACGACCGCGCCGGGCACCGCCTCGCCGCCGGTCCACACCTCCCGGGCGCCGCGCAGGCAGCCCGGGTCCTCCTGGGCGAGGAGCCGGAACAGGCCGGCGGTCAGCCACAGGCATTGCACGCCCTGCTCGGTGACGGCGCGGCGGACGGCGGCGGCGTCCAGGTCCTCCGGCGGGGCCAGTACGGCGGTGCCGCCGCGCAGCAGCGGCACCCACAGCTCGTAGGTGGCGGCGTCGAAGGCGTGCGGGGAGTGCACGAGCACCCGGTCGTGGCCGGTGAAGGCGCGGTCCAGGGCGAGCGCGGCGACGTCGCGCCGGCGCACCGCGACGCCCTTGGGGGTGCCGGTGGAACCCGAGGTGAACATCAGGTACTGGACGTTGTCGGGGTGGGGCACCGGGGCCGCGGCCGGGGCGGCCGGGCCCGGCCGGTCGGCGACGTGCGGCCGGTCGGCGGCGTGCGGCCCGTCGGCGGCGTGCGGCCCGTCCGGCCGGTCGACGCGCAGCACCCGCTCGGCGGGGAGCAGTTCCTCGGCGGCGCTCGCCCGGTGCGCGTCGGTGAGCAGCAGGTCCGCGCCGGCCTCGGCCAGCATCAGGTGCAGCCGCTCGCGCGGCGCCCTGCCGTCCAGCGGCACGTAGACCCCGCCGGTCCGGACCAGCGCCAGCTGGGCGACGACCAGGTCGACGGAGCGGTCCATGAGCACGCCGACCGGGTGTTCGACGCCGACGCCGAGCGCGGCCAGCCGGCCCGCCAGGGCGGCGGCGCGGGCGTCGAGGTCGCGGTAGCTGAGGCGCTCGTGGCCCGCCTCCAGGGCGACGGCGTCCGGGTTGCGGCGCACCTGCTCGGCGAACAGGTCGGCGATGTCGCGCTCGGTCCGTTCGACGGCGGTGGCGTTCCAGTCCACGAGGATCCGCCGGCGCTCCCCGGCGGTCAGCAGCGGCACGCGCGCGGGAGGGCTCCCGGCGCCCCGGGGCAGTCCCGTCAGGACGGCCGTGAGCTGCCCGGCCATCCGCCGGACGGTGGCCTCGTCGAACAGCCGAGGGTCGTAGCACAGCCGCAGGGCCAGCTCCGGCCCCGGGTAGGCCAGCAGGGCGAGCGGGTAGTTGGTGGTCTCGATCCCGTCCAGGTCGCGCAGGCGCAGGCCGTGCGCGGCGGCCGCGTCGTCCTCGACCGGGTAGTTCTCGAAGACGACGATGCTGTCGAACAGGGCGGTCTGCTCGGGGAGGACGGTGGCGGCCCGCAGGCGGGTGAGCGGGACGAAGCCGTGGCGCCGGTCCTCGCCCTGCTCCCGTTGCAGCGTGCGGAGCCAGTCGAGCAGGGTGCCGTCAGCGGGCACGACCGTCCGGGTGGGCAGGGTGGTGATGAACAGGCCGGTCATCGACTCGACGCCGGGCAGCTCGGGCGGCCGCCCGGACGAGGTGGTGCCGAACACCACCTCGTCCCGGTTCGCCTGACGGCCCAGCAGGATCGCCCAGGCGCCCTGGACCAGGGTGTTCAGGGTCAGGCCGGAGCTGCGCGCGAGGCCTTCCAGCGCCCGGGTCGCGGCGGCGGGGAGGGTGAACGGCACGGCCCGGGTGGATTCCGCGCGGTGGCTCTGGCGCGGCTCGCGGTCGTACGGCAGCGGCGTCGGCTCGGCCAGCCCGGCCAGGCGCCCGCGCCAGTGCCGCTCGGCCTCCGCCGGGTCGCGCTCGCGCAGCCAGGCCACGAAGTCGCGGTAGGGCCGGCGCTCCGGCACCGTGCCGTACGGGACGGTGCCGAAGGGCTCGGTGCCGAAGGGGTCGGTGCCGGACGGCACGGTACCGGACGGGACTTCTCCCGTCTCCGGCCCGGAGCGGGCCAGCGCGGCGTGCACGGCGAACACGTCCGACAGCACCTGGAAGAGGCTCCAGCCGTCCAGGACGAGGTGGTGGAAGGACCACAGCACGCGCACGCGGGTGTCGGAGAGGCGGATGAGCAGCAGGCGCTGGAGCGGGGCCCGGGCCAGGTCCAGGCCGCGGGCCCGGTCGCGGTCCAGGAGCTCGGCCAGCCGGCCCCGGCGCTCGGACTCGGGCAGCTCGCGCCAGTCCAGGTGGGTGACCGGCACGGCCGCCCGCCGCCGCACCACCAGCAGCGGCTCGGGCACCTCCTGCCAGCGGACGTGGGCGCGCAGCACCGGGGTTCGGTCGGTGACCCACTGCCAGGCGGCGGCGAGCCGCCCCGGGTCGGGCACGCCGTCCAGGACGAAGTCCAGCTGCTGGAAGTAGGCGCCGCTGTCCTCCTCGGCCAGGCCGTGGAAGAGCATCCCGGACTGGGTCGGCGTCAGCGGGAGGACGTCCTCCACCGCGCCCGGGGCGTCGCCGGTGATCAGGTCCACGGCCGCCTGGTCGAGCCGGGCCAGCGGGAAGTCGGACGGGGTGCGCCCGGCGGCGCCCGGGCGGGCCGCGTACCGCGCGAGGTCGGCCAGCTCGGCGGCGAAGCGCCGGGCCAGGGCCTCGACGGTGTCGCGCCGGTGCACGGCGCCGGAGTAGAACCAGCTGAACTCCAGCGCGTCGCCGTCGAGCCGGCCGACCACCTCCAGGGCGTGCGGGCGCTCGACGCGCGGGTCGGCGTCCAGTTCCAGGGGCCGGAAGGTGCCGCGGTAGAGCCCGGCCGCGTCCTGCGGGAAGGACATCCGGCCGAGGTAGTTGAAGCTGATCCGCGCGGCCGGGGCGTCGGGGGCCGTGCCGGGGCGCCCCAGGTGGCGCAGGGCGTCGAATCCGAGGCCCCGTCGGGGGACGGCGCGCAGCTGCTCCTTGACCCGCTTGAGGACGCCGTCCCAGTCGGCCCCGGCGGGCACGGCCAGCGCCACGGGGTGCCGGGTGGTGAACCAGCCGACCGTGCGGCTCAGGTCGAGATCGGCGAACAACTCCTCGCGCCCGTGCCCCTCGACGTCCACCACGACCCGCTCCAGGCCGCTCGCCCCGCACAGGGCCCGGCCGAGGGCGCTCAGCAGCACGTCGTTGGCCTGGGTGCGATAGGTGTCGGGCAGGGTGCGCAGGAGGGCGGTGGTGTCGGCGGGGTCGAGGCGCACGGTGACGGAGCGGGCCGAGGCGTGGGTGTCGGCCCCCGAGAGGTCGGCCGGGAACGGGTCCGCCGGGGCGTCACCGTCCTGCGCGGGGACGGCCCGCGCCCAGTACTCCGTCTCGTCCTCGAAGCCTCCGGCCGCGGCGTGGGCGCCGAGCCGCTGGCCCCACTGCCGCAGCGGGGAGGACTTCGCCGGCAGGGCCGCCGCCCCGTCCCGGCCGTCGCGGCGGGCGCGGTAGGCCGTGTCGAGGTCCTCCGCCAGCACCCGCCAGGAGACCCCGTCGACGACCAGGTGGTGGACGGCCAGGTGCAGGACCGGCGGCTGCCCCGCACCGCGCTCGTGCAGCACGGCGCGCAGCAGCGGGCCTTCGCCGCCCAGGTCGAAGGGGCCGAAGTGCGGGGTGTCGCCGTCCGGGCCGGTGTGCCGGCCCAGGCGGATCCGGGGCGCCCGGTCGTCGATCCGCCAGCGCACGCCGGGGCCGGTACCGATCTCGCCGTCGCGGGGCTCTGCGGGGTCGGACTCTCCGGCGTCGGACTCTGCGGTACGGGGCTCTGCGGGGTCGGACTCTCCGGCGTCGGCTGTGAAGGCCGAGCGCAGCGCGTCGTGGTGGGCGACCACGTCGTTCAGGGCGTCCTCCAGCGCCGCCCGGTCCACGTCGGCGCCCAGCAGGAGGGAGAGCGCCTGGTTGAAGTGCCCGGCGCGCCCGGCGGCCCGGTCGAGCCACCAGCGCTGGATCGGGGTCAGGACGCCCACCCCGGTGGCGGCCACCCGGGCGGTCACGGCCGGCCGTTCGGCGTCGTCCGCGCACCGGGCCAGCGCGGCGACCGTCTGGTGCCGGTAGAGGTCCCCGGAGGTCACCGCCAGCCCCACCTGCCGGGAGCGGGCTACCACCTGGATGCCGAGGATGGAGTCGCCGCCGAGGTCGAAGAAGTTGTCGTCCGCGCCGACCCGTTCCAGCCGCAGCACCTCCGCCCAGATGGTGGCGAGCGCCTGTTCGGCGGGGGTCCGGGGGGCGACGTGGCGTACGGCGGGCACGGCCGGCCCCGGGGCGGGCAGCCGGCTCCGGTCGAGCTTGCCGTTGGGGTTGAGCGGCAGCGCGGGCAGCGGCACGACGACCGAGGGCACCAGGTAGTCGGGCAGGGCCAGGCCGAGCGCCCGGCGCACGGCCTCGGGCTCCACCCGCCCGCCCGGGACGGGGACCACGTAGCCGACCAGGCGCCGGTTGCCCCCGCCGTCGGCGACGGTGGCAGCCGCCTCCGCCACGCCCTCGCAGCGCCGCAGCGCCTCCTCCACCTCGCCCAGTTCGATCCGGAAGCCGCGCACCTTGACCTGCTGGTCGATCCGGCCGAGGTACTCCAGGTCGCCGTCGGCGTTCCACCGCACCCGGTCTCCGGTGCGGTACATCCGCTCCCCCGGCGCGCCGTACGGGTCGGCGACGAACCGGGCGGCGGTCAGCCCGGGGCGGCCCAGGTAGCCGCGCGCCAGGCCGCCGCCCCCGAGGTACAACTCGCCCACCACGCCCGGCGGTTGCGGGCGAAGCCCGGCGTCCAGGACGTACGTCCGGGTCAGTGCGAGCGGCCTGCCGATCGGCGGCGCCTGCTCCGGCAGCCGGTCACCGGCGAACCAGGCGGTGGCGTAGACGGTGGCCTCGGTGGGGCCGTAGATGTTGGCGATCGCGCTGCCGGGCAGGGCGCGCCGCAGGTCGCCCACCGCCTGGGCGGAGAGGGCCTCGCCGGCCAGCACGACGGTGGCCGCGTCGACCGGGGCGGCGCCCCCGGCGAGCAGCCGGGAGATCACCGAGGGCACGCCGCTGACCAGGCCGACGCGGCGCGGGGCCGGCTCCTCGGCGAGGGCGGCGAGGTCGGCGACCACCTCGACGCTCCCGCCCGCCAGCAGCGGGCAGAGCAGTTCGAAGACCGACACGTCGAAGTTGAGCGAGGTGGCGGCGACCACGTGGTCCAGCCCGCCGGGCCCGAACCGCTCGGCCGCCCAGCGGGCGAGGGCGACGACGCTGCGGTGGGTGATCACGACGCCCTTGGGCCGGCCGGTCGACCCCGAGGTGTAGATGACGTAGGCGGGGTGCTCCGGCAGCAGCGGCCGGAGGCGGTCGGCGTCCGTGAGGTCGGCGTCCCCGGTGTCGTCGGTGTCCGCCGGGCCGGCAGCGGCCAGGCCGGTGTCATCCGGGCCGCCGGCGTCGGCGGCCAGGCCGGCGCCGTCCTCCAGCAGCAGGACGGGCCACCCCTCGGGCAGCGCGGCCGCCGTCTCCCGGGTGGCGAGGACCAGCGCGGGCCCGGCGTCGGCCAGCATGAAGCGGATCCGCTCGGCCGGGTAGCCCGGGTCCACCGGCAGGTACGCCGCACCCGACTTGAGCACCGCCCACAGCACCGACGGCAGGTCTGCGGAGCGCGGCAGGCACAGCGCGACCAGCCGCTCGGGGCCCGCGCCCCGGGCGACCAGCAGCCGGGCGAGGCGGTTGGCCCGCCGGTTGACCTCCGCGTAGTCCCGCCGCACCGGGCCGCAGCCGACGGCGGTCCGCCCGGGCGTACGGGCCGCCTGCGCCTCGAACAGCCCGGGCAGCACGGGCGGCACGGTGTCCGGGAGGTCGCCGGCGGCGTGCGCGGGCGGGTTCCAGGAGTCGAGCAGCGTGCGCTGCTCCTCCTCGGAGAGCATGGGCAGTTCGGCGAGGATGCGCTGCGGGCCGTCCGCCATGCCCGCCAGCAGGCGGTGCAGGTGGCGCGCCATCCGGGCCACCGTCCGGGCGTCGAACAGGTCCGTGTTGTACTCCACCGTCAGCGCGCAGCCGCCGGTGTCCTCCGGGGTGAACTCCAGTACCAGGTCGAACCGGGCGGCCGGGCGGGGCAGCGGGTGGTCCTCGAAGCGCAGGCCTCCGGCGGGCGGCGGGGTGGTGGGGCTCTGCTGGACGACCATGACCTGGACCAGCGGGGTGCGGCTCGGGTCCCGGGGCGGGGCCAGTTCCTCGACCACCCGGTCGAAGGGCACCGCGGCGTGGGCGAAGGCGTCCAGCAGGGTGGTGCGCACGCTCTCCACGAACCGGTCGACGGTGGCCCGCTCGTCCACGTCGCCGCGCAGCACCACGGTGTTGACGAAGAAGCCGGTCACCTCCTCCAGCTCCCGCCGGTCGCGCCCGGTGGTGACGGTGCCGAACGCCACGTCCCGCTGGCCGGAGTAGCGCGAGAACAGCAGCGCGGACGCCCCCGCGAACAGGGTGAACAGCGTCGTACCGCGGCCCGCGGCGAGGTGCCGCAGCCGGGCCACCAGTTCGGCCGGGAGGCGGTGGCGGTGCGCCGCGCCGTTCGTCGTGCGCTGGGCGGGCCGGGGCCGGTCGGTGGGCAGTTGCAGGGGTTGCAGCTCCGCCAGGTTCCGCTTCCAGTAGGCGAGGTCCGGCGCGTCCGTTGCCCCGGCTTGGGTCCGCCGGTGCTGCTCCCAGCGCGCGAAGTCGGGGTACTGGAGGGCGGGGGCGGCGAGCGCGTCCGGTTCGCCGGAGGCCTCCGCCCGGTAGAGCGCGGCCAGTTCGCGGGTGAGGACGCCCACCGACCAGCCGTCGGTGATGATGTGGTGCTGCGCCAGCAGCAGCAGGTGCTCGTCGGCGGCGAGGCGGACCAGCAGTGCCCGGGCGAGCGGGCCGTCCGTCAGGTCGTAGGGCCGGTTCAGCTCCTCGGTCAGCAGCCGTTCGGCCACCTCGGCGCGCTCCCCGGCCGGCCGGTCGCCGACGTCCGCGGTGCGCAGCGGCAGGGTGCCCTCCGCCGCGACGCGCTGCACGAGCTGCCCGTCGACGGTGGCGAAGGTGGTGCGCAGCGAGTCGTGCCGGGCGGCGAGTCGGCCCAGGGCCCGGCGCAGGGCCGCCGGGTCCGTCGTTCCGCGCAGCCGCAGGGCCACGCCGGTGTTGTACTCCGTCCCCCCGACGGTGAGGTCGTCGAGGAACCACAGGCGGCGCTGGGCGCTGGACAGCGGCAACGGCTCCTCGCGCGGGGCGGGCGGGATCGGCTCCGGCGGCGCGGCGGTGTGCCGCTCGTCCACCAGCGGGGCCAAGGCGGCGACGGTCCGCGCGGTGAAGACGTCCCGGAGCGTGAGCCGGACGCCCAGCCGCTCGGCGACCCGGGCCAGGGTCCGGGCGGCGAGGATCGAGTCGCCGCCCAGGTCGAAGAAGTCGTCCGCCGCGCCCACCGCGTCGACGCCGAGGACCTCGGCCCAGATGCTGGCCAGGGCGCGTTCGCGCTCGGTGCGCGGGGCGACGGGCCCGGCCGCGCCGGAGCGGGCGGGGGCGGGCAGCGCCTGCTGGTCGATCTTGTGCTGCGGGGTGAGCGGCAGCGCGGCCAGGACGACCACGGCGGACGGCACCAGGTGGGCCGGCAGGGCGGCGGCCAGCGCCGCGCGCAGCTCCGCCGGGTCCGGGGCGTGCTCCGGGTCGGCGGGCGTGGCGTAGCCGACCAGGCGTTCGCGACCCGGTTCGTCCTCCCGGACCACGACGACGGCCTGGTCGACGGCGGGGTGCGCCCGCAGGGCGGCCTCGATCTCCCCCGGCTCGATCCGGAAGCCGCGGATCTTCACCTGTCGGTCGAGCCGGCCGAGGAACTCCAGCTCCCCGTCGGCGGTCCACCGGGCGCGGTCTCCGGTGCGGTAGAGCCGGGCGCCGGGCGGGCCGAAGGGGTCGGCGACGAAGCGCCCGGCGGTCAGGCCGGGGCGGCCCAGGTAGCCGCGGGCCACGCCCTCTCCGCCGACGTACAACTCGCCGTCGGCACCTGGCGGTTGGGGCCGCATGGCCGCGTCGAGCACGTACGCCCGGGTGTGCGGCAACGCGCCGCCGATGGGGGGTGCGCCGCTGCCGGCGGCCAGCGGGCCGGTCCAGGTGGCGACGATGGTCGCCTCGGTCGGGCCGTAGGAGTTGATCATGCGCCGGCCGGGCGCCCAGCGGTCGACCAGTTCGGCGGGGCAGGCCTCGGCTCCGACGATCAGCGTGCGCAGATGGCGGCCCGCACCGCCGGGCACGGTGGCCAGGGCGGCCGGCGGGATGAGGGCGTGGGTGATGCGGTGCTCGTCGAGCACGGCGGCGAGTTCCTCGCCCAGCCAGGGGCCGTGCGGGGGGATCACCAGCGTGGCCCCGGCCAGGACGGAGATGAACAGTTCGAGGACGGAGGCGTCGAAGCTGGGCGAGGAGAACTGCAGCACCCGGTCTCCGGGGCGCACGGAGTAGTGCGCGCGGGCCGCCTCGGCGAAGCCGCCGATCCCCCGGTGGGTGACGATCACGCCCTTGGGCGTCCCGGTGGAGCCCGAGGTGTAGATCACGTACGCCGCGTGGTCGGTACCGGCCGGGCCCGGCAGCGCGGTACCGGTCGGGCCCGCCAGGCCGGCGTCGGGCGTGTCTGCGGCGCTGGCCGGGTCGGCCTCCAACAGCGCGCGGACCCGGGCCGGATCGTCCAGGACGACGGCGGGGGCGGCGTCGGCGAGCATCAGCGCCCGTCTCCCGGCGGGGTAGGCCGGATCCACGGGCAGGAAGGCGGCGCCCGTCCGGGCGACGGCCAGCTCCGCCGCGACCAGTTCCATCGAGCGCGGCAGGACGAGCGCCACCGTCCGGTCCGTCCCGGCGCCGCGCCGCGCGAGGTCGCGGGCCAGGTGCTCGACCCGGTCGGCCAGTTCCCGGTACGTCCAGCTGCGCCGGCCGTCGGTCACCGCGGGCGCGTGCGGCGCGCGGGCCACCTGGGCGGCGAACAGCGCGTCGAGCGTCGGGTGCGCCGGCGGCGGGGCGGCCTCGGTCCCCGGGGCGCCAGGGGTGTCGCCGGCCTGCGGCGGAGCGGACGAACGCACGGGCTGGGCAGGCCGGTCGGTCATGGCGGAAGGTCCTTCCGGACGGGGAGGAGGCGATGCGGGCGCCGGGGCAGACGGGGGCAGGCCCTCGGACCCGGGAACGGGGGCCGGGGGAACGGAACGAGCGGGGGGTGAGCCCGGTGGAGCGGCGTCGGCGCGGCGGCGGCGCGGCGGCGGACGCCTCAGGCGACGAGCAGCGGCGGCGGCAGGCGGGCGAAAGGCGCCTCAGGCGGGGTCGGCGCGACGCGCCGTGCGCCCGGACACCTGCACCCGGTCGATCACGCCGGTGGCGGGATCGCGGTGGAAGCGCCCGCCCGGCTCGGGGCGGCCGGTGTCGGGGGCGAGCAGGTCGTAGGAGAGGTCGGCGAAACAGCGCAGGGGTATCGGCAGGTCTCCGTCCACGGAGAGCGTGGACGATCCGTCGCCCGCGGGCTCGACGAGGTACCGGATCGAACCGTTGCGGTAGGTGCCCGCGCACTCGGGCAGGGGGGCGGGCTCGCCCGCGCCCACGGGTGCGATCGCGGCGGGCACCCGGACGCCCGCCAGCTCGGCCAGGTCGGCCGCGAGCTCGCGCCAGAGCGCGGTGGCGGCGGCGGCGTTGCCCGCGAAGGCGACCACCACGCCGCTGTCGGGGTCGGCCCGCAGGTGGCAGGAGGTCCCCATGGCGTTGCCGTCGTGGCCGCACCACAGCCGGCCGTCCTGCTGGTAGAGGGCGAGCCCCGGGCCCCAGCCGTCCGCGAGCGCACCCGGCCGGGCGCCGGGCTGCGGGCGGCGCATCTCCTCGGCGACGGCGGGGGGCAGGGCCTTGGCCCGGCCGACCAGGGCGCCGCCGAGCGCGGCGAGGTCCGCGGCGCTCGCCAGCAGGGCGCCGGCCGGGGCCTCCAGCGGGGCCAGGTTCTGCCGGACCGGCCGGGCCCGGCCGGTCGCGGCGTTGAGCGCGTGCCCGGCGGCGACCGGGCGAGCGGGTGCGCTCGCGTCGACGAACACGGGCACGGTGCCGAGCGGTTCGAGCAGCAGGGCGGCCACGGCCTCGTGCCAGGGCATCCCGGTCACCGCCTCCACCAGGCGCCCGGCGGCGACGTAGCCGGCGTTGGAATAGGAGAAGTCCGTCCCGGGCGGGAAGAGCGCGTCCCCCGCCGTGCACACGGACGACAGGTAGTGCGCCGCGGTGGTCCGGGCGGCGGCGTCGGAGTCCGGCCCGGTGGGCAGTCCGCCGGTGTGGCTGAGGAGTTGGCGAATCGTTACTGCGGGCATCCGGCGGAGCTCGGGCAGGTGATCGGCGACCCGGTCGTCGAGGTCGAGGTCGCCGTCGTCGGCGAGGAGCATCACCAGAGCGGCCGTGTAGGGCTTGGTGAGCGACCCCACCGGCACGACGGTGTCCCCGGTGAAGGGCGCACCGGTGGCGGCGTCGGCCACACCGGTGTGCAGGGCCACGACCTCCGAGCCGGTGTCCAGCACCACCTGGGCGCCGGGCACCCGGTGGGTGCGCGCGAGCGTGTCGAGCCGGTGCTGCAGTTCGCGGCGTAAGAGGAACGGCGCGCGCTCGCGGACCGGCGCGGAACTGGGGTACGGCATGGGCGGACGCTCCCGTTGACTGGTTCTCAGATGCGGGCGCGGCAAGCGTCCGCGGATGAATTCCGGATTACTGTGGAGCACGCCGTGAAATTTCCTGCCACCTGCGCTCCTCGACTCAAGACTCGTGGGAAGAACGGGAATCGACGGAAGCCCTGCCGATGACGGCCGACGGGTGCGAACGGGAATCCCCGACAGCTCCCGACAGGGCGCCGCACGCACCCCAGGGGAGCCGTTCCGGGCCGCTTCGGCGCTCCCCGACCGGACGGTGCGAATGCGACCCGAATTCCACGCCGCCCAGGAACGGCGAACGGGGGAACGGTGAGCGGGAACAGTGAGCGGCGAACGGCCGACCGCCGAATGACCTCACCCCGCAGGCGGGGCCGGACAGGAATCCCGAACGCTCCAGTCGGCCGCTCCAACGGCCCTGACCTGTGCGATCGTTGCGCCCGGCATGCCTATCCCCCCTGCGATCCCTCCCCGCAACCACCGTGCGGAACCTGCCACAACCGTCGCGAGGACCGGGCAATACCTTGACGGCCCGAACGCTCGGAACGACGAACGCGGAACAGTCTTCACGGCGGGTCACCCGCTCGCAACCCCTGGCGATTGAACGGAAAGCGACTCTCCCCGGAATCGGAACCGCAAAATCGCTGGTGTGACTCCCGGCCACGCCCGGAACGCCTGATGACGGGTGTGAATTCTTTGGCCGAAACTGTGGCACCCGGATCCCCCCGGCCACCCGGCCGGGTTTCCGCAGGGAATAGCCGAGTGATTCCCCTGACGCCTGGGGCGGTTGTGCAGGAATGCGACGGAACAGATCAGGTGCGTCGCGAGTGAATCAATGAGGGCTCTGATGCGCGTGTGCCCCGATGCGCTTGTGCCGTGGTGCGCGCGCGCCCCGTCGCGCGCGTGGCCCGGTTCGCGTCTGCCGCCCCCGGGCCACGGAAGGACCGCCGCGCTCGGCCACCCCGGGGCGCGGGGCGACCGAGCGGATCCGCCGCGCGCCGGAACGCGGGCGGGCTCGGGGCTCAGAACACCCGTCAGCCCTGCCAGGAGCTGCCGGTCGAGGGCCGGGTCGCCGTGCCACCGGTGGACGTCACCGCGCGCGACGGAGCGGACGGGGCCGACCCGGCCCCCGAACCGCTGGTCCGCACGGTCGACGCCGACGAGGTGGTCGACGTCCCGCGCACCGGCGCGGCAGAAGTCCGCGGGGCCGACGCCCCGGACGCCGCCACCGGCCGGTCCGTCGAGGTGCGCGGCGCGGTCGCGCGGCCCTGTGCGGCCACGTCCACGGGCGCGCCGCCGCCCGATTCGACCCGCTCGATCCGCAGCACCAGGTTCCGGTCGCTGCGGTCACCGCCCCCGTCCCGGTTGCGACTGTGCACCACCTGCGTCAGCACACCCCGGACCTCCTGCCAGCGCCCCTGCACCGCGCGGATGTTGGGACACCACTCGCCCTCCCGCCGGTGCTCCAGGTCGAGCTCCCAGCGCTCGGCGTCCACGAGGTGGCTCGCACCGACCGTCCCGGGAATCTCGACCGGACGGCCGCCGCGCACCGTCACCACCGCCCGCTGCGGCCACTGCCCCTCCACCGCCGTCACCGTGATCCGGCTCTGCCCCTGGTACCAGGCCATCGCTGTCCTCCCGCATCCGTCCTCGCGCCGTCCGCCGTCCGCCGACCGGCCTCGGCCGATATCACGGCCGGCGCCCCCTCCCGGGTTCGAACGGCGGCTGCGGAGGTGCACGTCAGGGGGTGCGGGAGCCCGGGGGCGACGCGACCGTCGAACGGTCCTGTCGACAGATTCAGGTCAGGGCGATGGCTCGATCACCCCCCTTGTCCATAGTCATGCGCACACCTGGCATGACCGACGACCGCCGCCTCTCTGAGAGGCTCGGCTTCGTCCCGTCGCACCTCGGATTCAAACTCCAGCTCTGAGGCCGTAACGCCCTTCAGCCATTAAGCCCTAGAAATGCAGAGAACCCCCATCCGGTTTCCCGGATGGGGGTTCTCTGTGAATGATTGTTCGGCGGCGTCCTACTCTCCCACAGGGTCCCCCCTGCAGTACCATCGGCGCTGTAAGGCTTAGCTTCCGGGTTCGGAATGTAACCGGGCG
>NZ_JBIVJF010000004.1:0-527997 GCF_044750105.1 Kitasatospora sp. NPDC088861 | reverse complement strand
AACGCTCGGCTGGGAAACCCCAGCCGAGCGCCTGCATAAACTCATCGCGGCCTGATCAAACCGACCACGTGTTGCAACGACCCCTAGAAACCGCCCCGGCGGACCAGGGGGACCAGCCGGACCAGGGGGTCTGACCTGCGGCGATCCGCGCCCGCGAGCCCCTTGCCAGGCCCGGTGGGACACTGGTGCCTGTCCCTGCCCGCACCCTCGACCGGGGGGCCCGCATGTCCCACCCGAAGCCGCTCCACGCCCTCGCCGCCGCCGCCCTCGCCGCGGCGGTCGCCTTGGGCCCGGCCCACCTCGCCGCGGCCGCGACGCCCGGCCAGTCCGCCCAGGGCCTGCCCACCTCCGACCAACTCACCGCGGCCCTGCTCACCGTCGACGACGTCGGCCCAGGCTTCACCCAGGTCCCCAGCACGGCCAGCCCCAGCCCCAGCGCCGGCCCCAGTACGATGCCCTCCCCGGCCAACGGCTGCGACGCCCTCAGCGACCTGATCAACATGCACACCGGCATTCCCGGCCCCGAGACCCCGCACGCCGAGGCCGAACTGGACGGCCCGGGCGGCAACCCGATGGTGACCGAGTCCCTCACCGCCGAGGACGCGGGAAAGCTCACCACCGACCTCGACGCCGCCACCGCGGCCCTCAAGAGCTGCCACACCATCACCTTCAACGCCGGCACCAACGACTCGGTGACGTTCACCGTCACCCCGGTCACCCTCGGCGACCGCCAGGACGCGCCCGCCGTCCGCCTCGACGGCACCCTGGCCGGCGTCCAACTGAACGCCTTCGTCGGCGTCGAGCGCTTCGGCACCGTCGGCATGGCCTTCGGCTTCTTCCAGCGCGGCGGCGACTCCCCCCAACTGGCCTCCTTCCAGTACCGCGCCGCCGTCGCCAAGGTCCAGCGCGCCCTCGGCACCACCGCCGGCAGCACCACCCCGCCCACCGCCACGGCCCCCGTCACCCAGGGCGCCTCGGTCTGAGCCGGGCAACGCGACGGCCCCCGTCGGGCAGGCAGCCCGACGGGGGCCGCGGCGTGCGGGGGCGCCGGTGCTGAGCGGATCGGCGCGCTGTTCGCCGACTACACGTCGGACGAGATCGCGGTGATCGCCGACTGGTTCACCCGGGCCAAGGGGGTGCTGGGGGAGTCGCTGGACGAGATCCGGGCCGAAACGCCGTAGCGGCCGGCCCCGGGGAGGGGCCGGCCGCCAGTCGCGGGTTCACGGCAAGTAGGTCACCTCGGGGAAGGCCGCGGACGGGCCGTCGAGGAGGCGGCTGGCGCGGTGCCGCAGGTGCAGGTCGAAGAAGGCCACCGGGTACGCCTGCTGGATCTTCACCGCGCGGGCCGGGTCGAGGGTGCCGATCATGCCCCGGACCTGCTCGTCGGTCAGGCCGAGGAGCTTCGCGGCCTGCGGGATCAGCACCTGGTTGTCGCCGTACGAGACGTGCACGGCGCCCTGGGCCTGGACGTCGAGGCGCCAGCCGCGCAGGTGCGGCCAGAACTCGGCGACGTCCGGCTGGCCGGCCCGGGTGAACGCGGCGGTCATCATCATGAACGGCCGGTCCAGGTCGGTGGTGATGGTCGGCTGCATCGGGCCGTCCAGGCTCAGCCCGGCGCGGACGCGCCGGTCGGTGAGCATGGTGTAGGCGGTGGCCGTACCGCCCTTCGACCAGCCGAACATGCCGATCCGGTCCGGGTCGAGGGCGTGCAGCAGCCCGGCGGGCAGCGGCCTGCCGTCGACGTCGGGGTTGCGCCCGGCGGCGAGGGCGTCGACCTGGTCGAGGAGGAAGCGGATGTCCGCGGCGAAGTCCTTCGGCCCCATCGGGACGCTCCGGTCCGGGGTGAGGACCAGGCCGTCGGGGAACTCGGTGATCGCGTCGCGGGTGTGGTCGACGGTGACCACCACGTAGCCGTGGCTGGCGAGTTCCTGGACCATCACGGTGTGGTCGGCGCGGTGGCTGTGCGCGCCGTGCGAGTAGACGACGACGGGCAGGCGGCGGCCCGCGCGGTGGACCGGGGCGCCCACGCGGCCGGAGGTGAGCGGGGCGAGGGCGGGGTCGATGGCGAAGCCCGTGTCCGCGAGGAACGCCCGCAGTGCGCCGTCGGCCATCCAGGGCGCGAGCGGGTGCTCACCGGCCTCGCGAGCGGGGTACCAGACGCTCGCCATCAGCTCGCGGAACCGGCCCGGGCCGGCCAGCGGGTCCGGGCGGGAGGCGTCGAGCAGGTGCAGCGGGACGGTGCCCACGGGGTGCGGCCCGGTGGGCTCGGGCAGGGTGAGGCGCGCCGGGCCGCCGGTGGCGGTGGTGGCGGCGGGCGTGGTGGTCCCGGGGGTGGTGGTCCCGGGGGTGGTGGCCCCGTCCGCCGCCCACGCGGGGCGGGCGAGGGCGAGCGGTGCGGCGGCCCCGGTGGCCCCGGCGGCCAGTGCGGCCCCCAGCAGGCGGCGGCGCGTCATGGCGTGTCGGCTCGTGAACGGCGTGGTGGTCATGGGCCCTCCCTGGGTGTGCTGGACAGAACCGGGCCGAGGCGCGCGGTCTTCGCAGGTGCGGCCGTCGTTCGACACCGGACCTCCGGGGAAGCGCCCCTGACGGACCGTCCGATGGATCTCCGTGCACCTGAGCGGAAGGCTGTCATCGCGGCGCACCCGGCCACATCCGACCACCGGATGACAGTGCGGCCGGGCGCATTGGCCTGGGGGTTTACATCCGTGGGCTGATGCGGCGGCGCGCCGGGGCGGGGCGGCGCATAGCGTTCACGTGCAATCCAATGCAACGGTCGGCGCGACTGACGTTGCGTTAAATCTGCAACTGTTGCAACGATAATGAGGCATTGACCTGCGATGATGATGATTGTACGCAACATGACTGTTGCCAGGAATCTTGAAGGCAACGTAGCGTTTCCGTTGTCAGAAACAACGAGCCGCAGGAGAGCATCATGCAGAAGTTCGCCACCCCCGCCCCGGTCTCCACCGTCCTCGACATCCCCGCCGGGCGTATCCGGTTCATCGCCGCCGACCGGGCCGACACCACGGTCGAGGTCCTGCCCGCCGACGCCTCGAAGAGCCGCGACGTGAAGGCGGCGGAGCGGACCACCGTCGAATACGCCGACGGTGTCCTGCGGATCGAGGCGGCGGCGGCCGAGAACCGGATCCTCGGCCAGTCCGGCACCGTCGAGGTGACCGTCCAACTGCCCGCCGGCTCCCGCATCCAGGCGAAGACGGCCAGCGCCGAACTCCGGGGCGTCGGACGCCTCGGCGACGTCACCTTCGAAGGCGCGCAGGCCTCGGTCAAGCTCGACGAGACCGCCGGCGCCCACCTCGCCGTCCTCGCGGGCGACATCTCCGTCGGCCGCCTCAACGGCCCCGCCGAGATCACCACCGCCAAGGGCGACATCCACATCACCGAAGCCGTGCACGGCACGATCACGCTGCGCACCGAGGCCGGCGACGTCTCCGTCGGCGCCGCCCGCGGAGTCTCCGCCTCCCTGGACGCCGGCACCACCTACGGCCGGATCCACAACGCGCTCAAGAACGCCGACGGCGCCGCCGCCGGCCTGAGCATCCACGCGACCACCGCCTACGGCGACATCACCGCCCGCAGTCTCTGACGCGGCACCGCTCACCCACCCCTGAACTGCGCCGCGCGCATCCCACCGCGAGACGAGGAACGACCATGACCAGCACCCTCCACACCGTCGAGAACGACACCGCCCAGGACCGCCCGGAACTGCAGCAGGCCACCCAGGAGTTCGTCGACGCCGGCTTCGCCGGGATACAGCTGCGCGTGCACGACGAGCGCGGGGAGTGGGTCGGCAGCGCCGGGGTGCGCAAGCTGGGCGAGGCCGCGAAGCCGTCGGTGGACGGGAAGTTCTGGGTCGGCAGCACCACCAAGACCTTCGTCGCGACCCTGGTGCTGCACCTGGTGGCCGACGGCGCCATCGGGCTGGACACCCCGGTGGCCGACCACCTGCCGCAGTTCGGGCTGGACCGGCGGATCACCGTGCGGATGCTGCTCCAGCACACCAGCGGATTGGCCAGCTACACCGGCGACCTCGAACCCGACGGGACGTTCGCACCGGGGATCCCCGCGATGGGCAAGGAGTGGGTGGACAACCGGTTCCACAGCTACCGGCCCGGGGAACTCGTGCAGTTCGCCCTCTCCAGGCCGGCACGGTTCGAACCGGGCGCCGACCAGAGTTACTCCAACACCAACTACACGCTGGCCGTGCTCCTGATCGAGCAGGCCACCGGCCGCCCGTACGCCGAGGAGATGCGGCGGCGGATCCTGCGGCCGCTCGGACTGCGGGACACCGTGGTGCCGGGCGACTCGCCGGAGCTCCCCCGGCCGCACGCCCACGGCTACTACCGCTACCAGGACGGCGACCAGTGGAAGGTGGCCGACGTCGCCCGCCAGAACCTCTCCCTCCTGGTCGGCGCCGGCGACCTGATCTCGACCACCCGGGATCTCCACACGTTCTTCGCCGCACTCCTGGGCGGCACGCTCCTGCCCGCCCCGCTGCTGGACGAGATGCGCACGCCGCACGGGATGCTCGGCTACGGCCTGGGCCTGTTCGTCCAGGACCTCGGCCCGGACGGCGGCACCATCGTCCACCACAACGGCGGCGCCCCCGGCGGCTACGGGGCACTGATGATCGGAACCCCCGACGGCAGCAAGACCCTGACCGCCGGACTGACCACCGGCGACTCCGCGTCCGACCCGGCGCAGGAGTTCCCGAAGGCGCTGGACCGGCTCATCAAGGCGGTGTTCGGCGGCGGCGGCGTACGGGCCGAGGGCTGACGGGACTGCGTTTCGGCACGTGGAGTGGGAAGTCGGCGGGGCCGACTTCCCACTCCGTTCGTCTTGAGGGGTGGTGCCCCGGCGCGCGGTGGTGGTGAGGCAGGGGTGAAGCGCGAAGCCGCGCTCCGGAACGCGGGCTGCGCAGTCGCGTCGGCGGCGTGCTCCGCGATGGTGAAGCAGTTTGGCTCACTGTGAGACAAGTTCTTTCTCCAGATGGGCAGTTGCCTTTCGCCCGAGTGCTGGAAGATCGTGGCGCCCTGGGCGTGGCGGCTCGATCACTGAGGGGGATTTCGGCCGGCGCGGGAAAAATCGCGGCGCCCTGGACGTGCGCTGACCATGGATTCGATGGACACCGAGAGTGCTGGTTCGGATGCGGAGGGTTGACCCGTCGGTCGACCTGGATCAATGGGTCGAAAGGGTGGGTGGCGTCGAGCGCACGGTCTTCGATGACGGCGAGACGGTGGAGAACTCCGACGGGGTCGCGGAGTTCTATGCGGCGGTGGGGAAGCTGATCAAGCATTTCCGGGAGCGGGCCGGGCTGACGCAGCGCGAGCTGGCCGAGCGGCTCGGGTACAGCGAGGACCAGTTGGGGGCGGTCGAGCGCGGCAAGCGGACACCGAGAGTCGAGATCCTGACGAAGGCGGACGAAGTCCTCAATGCGGGTGGCGCGTTGCTGGTCGTCGCGGACGACGTGATGAAGGCGAAGATCCGGATCAGCGAGCGGCACCCGGCTTCCTCAAGGGCCTTCACGTCTGAGGAGGGCAGGGCAGTCGAGATCCACGAGTACAGCACGATGGTCATCCCGGGGCTTCTCCAGACTGAGGCCTACATCAAGAGCAGCTACAGCACGAACGAGGAAGCTCAGTGCGTCGAGGTCGCCGAGACGCCCGGCATCGTCCACGTGCGTGACTCCAAGGACAAGAGCGGCCCGCAGCTGGTGTTCGAGCCGGCTGCGTGGCAGGCGTTCGTGGCGTTCGCCGCGACCGCCGAGGTCTGATTCAGCCTTCTCCTGACGGCCCGTCGCTTCCACGCGGCGGGCCGTCGGCGTTCCGTCGGCGGTCCGCCGGGAGATGACGGCCAATCGGCGGACGGGCGGGCGGAGTGCGGGTGTCGTCGGGCCGGTGCCGGGTGGGGGCTGCTACCAACGGTCCCATGTCCCATCACCTCAGTGGCCCCAACCTGCGCTCCCCCCGGGGCGACGCGCGGCTCGACCTGACCGACGTGTTCGCCTTCCCGGCCGCCGATGCGCCCGGCCGGACCGTCCTGATCATGAACGCGAACCCCTACGCCCCGACCCAGGCGGCCGAGTTCCACCCCGACGCCGTCTACCGCATCAACATCGACAACGACGGCGACCACCGCGCCGACGTCGCCTACTCCTTCACCTTCTCCGCCCCCACCCACACCGGCGCCCAGACCGTCACCGTCCACCGCGCGACCGGCGCCGCCGCGCAGAAGCACGAGCCCACCGGGGACGTCCTGTTCTCCGAAGCCCCGGTCGCCTTCGGGGACGCGCCCGATGTCATCGAGGCGAACGGCCGCAAGCTCTCCGTCGGCCTGCGCAGCGACCCCTTCTTCGCCGACCTCGAAGGGATCGTCAACAACTTCACCTGGACCGGCAAGGACGCGATGGCCGACGCCAACGTCTTCGGCATCGCCCTCGAAGTCCCCGACACCGACCTCGGCCCCGACCCGACGATCGGCGTCTGGGCCCGGGTCAGCCTCCGCCAGGACGGCCGGCTCGTCTCCGTCGACCGTGGCGCGCACCCCTCCCTCACCGCCTACTTCAACAAGGAGGAGGTGAAGGACGCGTACAACGCGGGCGAGCCGGCCGACGACTGGGAAACCTACCGCGAGGCCTGGACGGCCGTCCTCCAGCACACCGGGGACTACACCACTGCGGCCGCCACCGAGACCCTCAAGCTCGTCCTCCCGGACATCCTCCGCTACGACCGCTCCCGCCCCGCCGCCTACCCCAACGGCCGCACCCTCGTCGACGACGTGACCTCGGCCCGCCTCACCATGGTCTCCGGCGGCAAGATCACCAGCGACCACATCCCCCCGCACACCGACGTCCTCCCCGTCTTCCCCCACCTCGGCCACCCGCACCCCGTCAAGTAGCGAGTCAAGTGGCCGGACGACAAAGCGGCGGTCAAGAATCCTTGACCGCCGCTTCGCACTTCCCGCTCTGATCATGTGCCAGGCTGTGCGCCCCCACCCGCGTATGAGGAGGTTCGGTGAACCACGCGCGCCCCCTGATCGAGGACTTCCCCGCCCACCCGGACGGCGACCCGGCCGGCGCCCTCGCCCGCGCCGTCCGCGAGCGCCGCACCGCCCTCGGCCTCTCCACCGCGGACCTCGCCAAGCGCGCCGACCTCACCGACGCCCAGATCCGCGCCATCGAGGCGGGCCACGTCGCCCCCACCCTCCCCCTCCTCACCGCCCTCTCCCGGGCGCTGGAGGTTGCGCCGAAGCCGTGAGCGCGGCGGCCCGCGCCCGGAGCAGCCCGCAGTACTTCACGCTGTCCGCGCCGAAGGAGACCCCGTGGACCGGGGAGCGGAGCGTCAGGACCAGGCCCGGAACCCCGGCGAGGCGATCGGCATGAGGTCGTCGACCCTGGTGAAGAACGCCGCCGACGAGGCCGCGATCAGTGCGCACACGAGCCCGATCGGGAAGTACGCGAGAGCCCAGGGACTGCGCCTCTTCTGCATGTCCCACCCCAGTTGCGTTGTGCGTAGGGGCGCCATCCGAACTTCGGATGGCGCCCCTACGGGTTCGTTCAGTAGATCAATGGTTGGTCGAGCCGCAGGGGGACGCGCCCCCTGCGGCCGATGTGCTTCGAGAGGAAGTGGGAAAGCCGAGGACTTCCGGGGACGGGGCCCCTCAGTCTCCAGCGACGTAGACGAAGGTGCCGGGCGCCTCACTGCATTTGCTCAGCAGTGTGTCCAGGCGCACCAACTGCGGATTCTCCCTCCAATCGGGAATCGTTCGCACCTCTGCGCGTGCGGTCGCACACTGTCGGGAGTCCAGCAGTGTGTCGCCGTAGAGGTCGATGCGGAACAGTGTCGGGAAACCCTCGCGGGGGAGGTTGGCAATGGCGTCCATGAGCACGTCATCCTCATCCCCGAACGATTCGGTGACCGTCCTCTGCGAGAGTCCCCAGCTTGTCAGATCGGGGAGTTCGGAATTCCAGAAGACATCCAGCCCCATGTAGTGACCTCCAACTCGTGTCAAACCGGGTAGGCAGTGACGACCTTGCCATGGCGCACCACCACCTTGATGCTGGTCTTCCGTATGCCGTTCTTGTTGTGGCCGACCGTCCTGTTGCCGAAGTCGTAGACGTGGAAGTGGCCGGGCGTGCCATTGGTGTTCGGCTGAGCCGGGGCCTTCTTGATGGCCGTCTTGATCATTCGCTTGATCGTTCGCGGATTGCTCGTGGCGAACTTCGACTTCCAGGGGTTGGCCAACCGGAGCACGTGGCGCGGGAAGATGTGGCCCATGTACGTCAGGTGGGAAAGGCTGGCGCCTGAGCAGTTGTGCACCACGACGTCGTTGCTCGCGTCGCGCACCGAGTAGGTGTGCCGGTTGCCGACGTTGAGGTTGACGACCAGTTGCCCGTCCAGGTCACCGAGGTCGTCGACCGCAGTGACCACCGGCGTGGTGCCGTCGGGTGAGCGCAGCCGGTCTCCCGGTCGGACCTCCAGGGCCTTCACCCAGCCGCGGCCCTCCACCCAGATCGGGTGGCCGTCAGTGGCCTGTAGCGGGGCGGCCGAGGCGTCCGCGTCGGTGCTGATCTCGACGATGTGTCGAGTGCCGTAGCCGGTGATGACGTCCAGCACCGGCTCGGCGGAGGTGGTTCCGGTCTCCGGATCCGTTGCCGCCACATGGTCACCCACCCGCACGTCACCGATCGGCAGGTAGGTGCCGTCGGCCATGAGTACGGGAGTGTCGGGCGTGAAGGAGTTCCCGATCGGGCAGGCAACGGCCTCCGTGCGCCGGAAGACCGTTCTGGCGGCCGAGGCGATCTTGCCCGCCTTGGCCGCGACCCTGGTCGTCGTGGCGGCTGCCGCGACGGCCTTGACCACCGGGCCGGCGCCGACGGTGGCGGCGACCGCGGTGATGGCCATCTCCGCGGCCTTCCCCCAGTTGCCGGTCGCGGCGTAGGAGACCGCCGAGACGGTGGCGGCGACGGCGCCGATGGGGCCGGGGATGTAGGACGCGACTTCAGCGACCTTGGCGACGACCTCCACTGTCTTCTTCAGCCACTTGGGCATGCCCCAGTTGCCGTCGAGGTCGGTGCAGTTGACCGGATCGCCGGTGCAGTAGTCGTACGGACTGGCGTTGCCGCCGGGGACGGGGTCGATCTGGAGGAAGCGGCCCAGGGCCGGGCTGTAGAGGCGGGCACCCATGAGGATGTCGCCGTCCAGCGCCTCCGCGGAGCGCTCCTTGCCGCCGAGCCAGCCGTAGCGGACGTTGGCCTGGCCGTCCTGGGGGATGCCGAACTCGTCGAAGTCCAGCACGACCGGCTTGGTCAGCGCGGTGTCCGTGGTGACGACCACCGACCCGAACAGGTTGGTCAGTTGGAGCTGGATGTCACCGGTCCTGCTGGTGGTGGCGGCCAGACCGGCGTCCGGACCCGTGACGTTACGGGTCAGGTTGCCCTGGGTGGTGTCTTCGACCGTCCAGCGGACCTGGTCGGAGTCGTCGCCGTAGTGGTTGAGCTTCGACGTGGCGTTGGCCCAGGTGCCGTCGGCCTGCTTCTTGCTGGTGGTGAACGCGGTGAGGCGGTGGGCGGCGTCGACGGCCCACTCCTGCTTGGTGTCCCCCTTCTCCTGGACGGCGACCTTGTCGTTCGCCCAGTAGGTGTTGGTCGCGCCGGTGGCCGTCTTCACGGTGCGCCCGAACGCGTCGTAGACGAAGCCCGCGTCGGTGAGCCGGTCGGCGCTGTCGTAGGTGTGGTTCTCCGCCGTGGCCCCGGCCGTGCTGCACTCGCCGGCCGCCCCGCGCGGGGAGGTCTGCTTGGACAGGCGGTTGGAGTGGGCGTCGAAGGCGTACTGCCGGGTGACGCAGCCGGTGGCGGCCGTGGTCTGCTCGGCCTTCACCAGCCGGCCGAGCCGGTCGTACTGGTAGGAACGGGTGGCGGTGGAGCTGGTGTCCTTGGCGACCTGGCCCTGGGTGGACATGTCGGTGGTCTGGGCCCAGACCACCGTGTTGTCCGAGGTGCGAGTGTAGGTGCGGCCGGTGGCCTCACCGACGGCGTTGAAGGTGTCCTTGCGGACGATGCCGCCGGGGTAGGTCTGCTCGACCAGCTGGCCGTCCGGACCGTACTTGGCGGTGAACTCGCCTGCCACGCTGTCGGTCACGGAGGTGACCAGCCCGCGGGGCTCCTTCACCCGGTCGTAGGCGTAGCCGGTGGACCCGGTCGGGTCGCTCACCTTCACCGGCTTGCCGAACCGGTCGAACTCCGTGGTGGTGGTGCCGCCGTCGGCGTCCGTGTAGGAGATCAGTCGGCCCAGTTGGTCCATGACCCGGGTCAGGGACTTGCCGTCGGAGGTGGTCTTCACCGCGTCGCCGGTGGCCGGGTCGTACTCGACGGTGACCTTCGGCAGCGGCTTGCCCTCGTCCGAGGTGATCTCGGTCGAGAGGATCCGGTCCAGCTCGTTGTAGACGGTGACGGTCTTGCGGGACTTGCCCGCGTTGGTCTCGGTGACCTCCTCCGGCTCGTTGAACGCCGAGTACCGCGTGACCCGCTTCACCGGCAGGGTGGTGGGCATCCGCGAGGCGTCGGCCCCGGTGACGGCCCCGCCCGGCAGTGTGACGCAGGGCAGGCCCGCCCACTCGGGACGGTTGGCGCACGCGGCGTCGTCCGCATTGGTCCCGGCGGTGTAGAACACCGACTTGACCGTTCCGGCGTCGGTGCCGTTGGAGCCCGGCTTGCGGGATTCCAGCGCCCGCCCGGAGGCGTCGAACTTGACGTAGGCGGTCAGCTTGGCGCCGAGGGCGTCGGTGGTGACCGAGGTCGCCTTCTTCAGCGTCCAGCCGGGGGTGCCGCCGATCGGAGTGTCGAAACCGTGCTTGGTGACGCGCAGCTCCACGTCGTCGGCGTAGCCGTCGATGCGGGCGCCGTCGGTGGAGGTGGTGACCAGGTGGTAGGCCTGGCCGTCGGGCTTCCCTTCGTCGTAGGTGTTGGTGTTGTGGTCGCGGGCGACGACCGAAGTCCCGGCGGCCAGAGTCGGGTTGACGGTCGCCTTGGTGAGGGTGACAGTGTCGATGCCGGTGTGGAACCGCTCGCCGCTGCTGGCCGCGTTGGTGTCGACCACGGTGAGCTTCAGCTCGTGGTCACCGCGCGTCAGCTTCACGGGTGCGCCGGTGGTGTACGGGGCCACCACGGCGCTGGCGCTGTAGGTGTCGAGCCGCTGGCCGACGTCCTTGCCGTCGATCGCCCACTGGATGACGCCGTGGTCGCTGTTCTTCGTCAGCTGGCCGGAGAGGACGTACTCGCCCTCCTCGGGAACGGTGACGCGCATGGCGTCGAACGCTCCCGCCGCCGTGCCGCGGATGCCCAGCTGGGCACCGCCGGACCAGGTGACGCCGCAGCAGTCGTTGTCGATCTGGACCGTGGCGTTGGTCCCCAGCTGCGGCAGCTTCTCGGCCTCGGCCGTGACGACGGCCGGGTTGGTCTGCCCGTTGACCTGTTCGGCGAGCGAGGCTCGGTAGACCGGGCCGAGGATCTCCGTCACGTCCAGGCCGTCGGCCGTGTAGACGGTGCGGGAGTCCAGCAGCCGGGCGCGCGAGACGGAGTCGGCCGTCGTCAGGTTCAGCTCGGCAGCGAGCTTGTCCGCGTTCGGGTGGACGCCGAGCGCGATGGAGCGGTTGGTGGCCGACAGGCCGCGCACGGCGTGGCCGTAGCGGTCGTACTCGGTGGTGCTGATGTCACCGCCCGGTGTAGTGGACGGTGCCGCGGTGTTGACCTCGTTGCCGGAGGCGTTGAGGTAGTGGACGGTGGCCGGCTTGTAGCCGTCCGGACCGGGCTTCGCTGCCGAGGCGGTGTTGGCGCCAGGGTCGTCCTCGGGGCCGAACACGGCGGTGGCGTCGGTCGGCGCATCGGTCTGCGCCCACTTGGCGACGTCCGCGCCCGCCAGGTCGTTCGGACCGCCGGCGCCGCGGGTCAGCGGCACCTCGTAGACGACCGACGTCGCGTTCTCGCCGGTGACCTGGTCCTTGCTGCCCGGCGCGAGCGTGCCGCGACGGACCTTCAGCAGGCGGCCAGGATCCTGGTCGGCCGCTGCCTTGCCGTAGTCGAAGTTCCACGGCAGCTCACCGGCGGCGCCGATCCGGGTGACCCGGCCGGCGTCGTCGTAGCTGTACGCGGTCTTCAGCGGGGTGGCCAGGCGCGGGTCCCAGACCTGGGCGAGGCGGCCGCGGTCGTCGTACGCGTAGTGCGCGACCTCGACGGCCTCCTGCTTGGAGGTGGCCGGGTTCCACGTCCAGACCTTCACGCCCCGGACGCGGTCCAGATAGTCACCCGGGGTCGCGGCCGTGGCGGTGGTCGCCTTGGCGTAGTCGTACTCCATCACCTCGCAGCCGCGCGGCAGCGGGTCGACGGTGCAGCCGTTGACGTCGTCGACGCCCGGCTCGACGGCCGGGATGATGCGCTTGACGAGCGAGCGGCCGTCGGTGGTGTCGTACTGGTAGCGGGTGGTCGAGGCCGCGTCGGGCCCCGTCTCGCTCACCACCTGGTAGATGTTCGAACCGGCCTGGCGGGCGAAGACGGTCTTGGAACCGTCGAGCTCGCCGAGCTCGTAGGCGGTGCCGGAGGTCTGGAGGTCCCAGACCTGGTTGGGCCCGGTCCAGCAGACCCAGATCGAGGCGCCCTTGTCGGCGTCGAGGCACTGGCCCGACTGGCGGTTCATGACCGTGCCGTTGGTGCGCACCTCCCACTGCTGGTTGGCGCCGCCGTTGCAGTCCCAGAGCGTGAGCGCGGTGGCGTTGGCGGTCTGGCCCCAGGGGTTGTCCAGGCAGTAGCCGAGCAGGCGCAGGGTCAGGTCGTCCCCACGGGTCCACTGCTGGTTCGACCCGCCCGTGCAGGCGGCGGGCCGCAGTCCGGCGCCGTTGCCGGCGGCCCCGTTCGGGACCTCCAGGCACTGGCCGGTGGCCGACAGGACGATCGCGCCGGACTTGGCCGGCACGGCCTTGAGCGACATCGACTCGGCGCCCGGTTCGGGGAAGAACGTTCCGTCCGTGCCCTTGGCGAAGGTCAGCGAGTTGTCGTCGTTGCTCTTGATCTCGACCAGGTCGGACTGCGGGAAGGACAGCGCCCGGTAGTCCGAGCCGGTGCCCGCGTCCGGGCCGCCGGCCCACTGCGGGCCGAACGGGGCGACGATCTCCTTCAGCGACAGGTCGTCGAAGAAGACCTCCTTGCCGCTGCCGGCGGTGTTGCCGTTGTAGAGGCGGAACCAGGCCTCGGTGGCGTCCTTGGGCACCGTCAGGTCCAGCGTCAGCTGTTGCCAGCCGTCGGTGAACGACGCCTTCGGAGAGGCGGTCTCGCCGTAGCCGGCCGGGGTGCGGTAGACGCCGACCATCCGCAGGCCGCGGTTGGCCAGCGGGTTGTCCAGGCCGGTCGCGCCGGGGACGTAGATCCAACCGGTGAGCCGGTAGGTCCTGCCGGGCTGCATGCCCTGGCCGAGCGTGTACTCGGGGCCGAGCGCGGCGAAGGAGTCCCACCCGGAGCTGGCCGGGACGACCAGGAGCGAGTCGGGCGAGTTGTCGTGGCCGCGGACCGTGGAGCGGGACAGCGCCGCCTGCCCGGCGGTGAAGCCGGTGAGGTCGGTGCCGATCTGCCGCTGGTTGAGCGTCAGACGCTCGCCCTGGGGCTGCCAGCCGCGGCCGAGGTCACGCGAGGAGGCGGTGCGCTTGACCGACAGGCCGCGTTCGTCGGCGTCGGTGATGTCGGTCGAGTAGTCACCGGTGAGCAGGTTGACCGAGCCGGGGCCGATGCCGGCGCCGGCCGCGCCGTCGGCGTTGCGGTCGACCGTGATGGTGTTCCAGACGGTGGCGTAGCCGTTGCCGGAGCCGTCCTCGGGGAAGAGGAGAGCGCGGACCTGGACGACGCCGCCGACCTGGCCGAGCGTGTCGAGGACGCTCCAGTTGGCGTGCGGGCCGAGGTCCGCGAGACGCGGCTTGTCCTCGGTGACCGCGGTGTTGTCCGCCTTGGTCAGGTTGGTGCGCGGGACGTTGTACTCCGCGGCGCCTGGGCCCCGGCGGTACTGGTAGACGACGCGCTGGAACTGCGCCTGGGCGTCGACCGCGAGCTTGACGCGCTTCGCGGACTGGGTGCCGTTGACCGGCGAGCTCATGCCCGCCTGGCCGACCTGGAAGGTGTACGTCGCGGGCGGGGACAGGTTGCCCGCGCGGTCCTTGGACTGCACGCTGAGCACGCGCCGACCCTCGGTGGTCGGCGTGATCGACGTGGTCAGCGCGCCGGTGGCGGCGACCGTCACCGGGGTGCCGCCGTCCAGGGTGTAGACGTAGGCTGCGGTGTCGTCGGTGCCCGGGGCGGGGGAGAAGGTGAACGACCCGGCCTGGTTGGCGGTGCCGTGCCAGAGCCCATCCGCCGGGTAGTCCGCCGAACTCACGAACGGCGTACCGGGCTTGACGGTGTCGGCGATGACGTTGGTGCCGACCCAGCCGGAGCGGGACTTGCCGTCGTCGAGCATGGCCCAGATCGTGTACTGCACGCCCTCGTCGAGCTTGGCGATGCCGTAGTCGGAGGGGCGGACGGTCGCGATCGCGCCGTTCGGGGTGTCCCGGACGATGCTGCCGATGAACGTGCCGCCGCGCCACAGGTCCAGGTAGATCTTCAGCGGGTCGCCGTCGGGGTCGGCCGCCTGCACCTGGAAGCGCGGGTTCGCGTCCGAGGTGTAGCGCGGGTTGCCCTGCTGGGACGGCTGCACCTCCACTGTCGCCGGGGTGGCCGGGACGGTGTTGTAGGTGATCGAGAGGTACGGAGGCCAGTAGCCCTCGGCGGAGCTGAACTTCTTCCAGGACAGGTTGCTCGACTCGTCGGCCGCCTTGAGGGCGAACCCGTATTCGTTGTGACCGAACCCGGCGAAGTACCGGATCATCTCGGTGACGTCGGCCTTGGCCCAGAACGTGCCGTCGGAGGCGTAGCAGTCGTGGGTGTCACCGTCGTTCGCCACGTCGTACGTGTCGTTCGAGGTGGCCCACTTGCGCTCCATCGCGGGCTGGTTGCCCCAGCGGGTCCACCAGGCCGCGCCGGGCGCGTTCCAGACCTCCCACTGCTTCGGGATGCAGGACGAGGAGTGATGGTTGGCGAGGTTGAGCGTGGCGCCCAGGATCTGCTTGCCGTTGAACGACCCGCCCGGGACGGTCAGGAACGACCGGGCCACGACCTTGCCGTCGTAGCTGCCCAGCTTGAGGTCCGTCGACGAGGAGGCGTCGATGTTCTCGTTGGTCTGGACGTAGGTGTCGAAGGTCGTGCCGACGTCCACCACCGGGTCGACGGTGACCGGGAATCGGGTCTTCGGGTCGGCGAGGAAGGCGGCGTCCGGGGTGAACACCAGCTCGGTGTCCGCGCCCTGGCCGCGTACCTCCATCGTCACCGGGCCGCGGTTCAGGTGCTCCTGCGAGGCAGGGTCGACCGCGGCGTCCCACATGACGGGGGTCGGGATCTTGACCGCCGCCTTGCCGGTCGCCTTGTCGAGCAGCTGGATCGAACCGTCCTGCTGCGGCGAGACGGTGAGCCCGGTGGTGTCCAGCGGGAGCGTCACCGTGCCGGTCTGGGCGACGGCGGAGCGGTCCTTGACGATCAGGAACTGCTCGAAGCCGGTCCGGGTGGCTTCGAGGACCAGGTCGACGCCGGGGCGGGCGTTGACGTAGGTGGCCTTGTTGCCCTCCAGCTTGGGCTTGGGCAGCTTGCCCAGCCAGCCGAACTTGACCTGCTGCTCACCGGAGCCGATCCTGACCAGCTCGCGCTCGGCGGGGACCGGGGCCGGGGCGGACTGCGGGTCGGCGGCCGGGGCGGCGGCGCGGGCGCCGCTGCGGGAGGCCCGGCTCGCGTCGGCCGAAGCCGAAGCCGAGGTCGAAGCCGAAGCCGAAGCCGAAGCCGACGCCGACGCCGGGGTCGAAGCCGAAGCCGAAGCCGAAGCGGACGGAGACGATGACGGGGACGCGGAAGCGGGGGCCGTCGGTATCGCACTGGGCGACGTCGCCGGTGCCGTGGTCGGCGCGGTCGTCGGTATCGCGGCGCCCGGCAGGCTGTCGCCCACCGTCACCCCGGCGTCGCCGCCCTCGAAGACCACCCCGCCCGGGTGCGCCTTCGGCGCTACCTTGCCGTCCGGGGTCTGCACCAGCGTGGTGTCGACGGGCACCCAGGCCTCGCCGAGCTTCATCCGGATCGGGCCGGTGGAGCGGTCGGAGGTCAGCGTGCCGTCCGGGTTCGCCCACAGCGTGGTGAACTCCGTCCGGGCGTTGGTGACCTCGATCCGTCGCTTCTGCAGCCGGGCCGAGAGCAGCGCCGAAGCCTCGTCAGGCGCCTCGGTGGCCGGAGCAGTGGGCGGAGTGGCGGGTGAGGGTGCGGCGGTGGCCGGAGCGGCTGTCACCGCGTCCACCACCACGCCGGCCTGCACCAGCAGGCCGAGCGTCAGGAGCGCTGATACGGGGCGCATCCGACGCGTAGAGAAGGCCCCGCCCGCAAAAGCGGACGAGGCCCGAGACCGTCGTTTCATCAAAAACTCTCTCAAGGGATGTGCATTGTTTTGAATGGCCTGATCGAAGCCGAAGCACAATCTCTCACCCCCAGCTGACTCCCAGTGACCAATCAGGATGACGATTGCGTAACAGATCGCTTACGCTGAGAAGCCGTGAGAAATGGAGTCATTTCGATGACATCGCCCCAGGTGAGCGAGGTGTCCGACATGCGAAGAGGGTCCCCAATCGCGTGCGCGAAAGGGCCTGGGACGGTCGTGAAATTAGTAAGTGACGTGCAGTCAATTGCTGTGCGGGCTTTCCACCGCTACCCGCCGATGGCGGGACACCCGGAGGTGCCCCGCCATCGGCGCTGTTCGCAAAGTGGAACCCGAGCACAGGTGCCGTCAGGCGGTGCCGCGGCCCGCCCGGCGGCGGCGCAGCAGCGCTGTGCCGAGCCCGAGGGCGGCGAGCAGGGTGCCGGCCCCGGTGAGCAGGGCGGCGGTCGGGGTGGAGTCGCCGGCCGGCGCCGCGACGGGGGCCGTTCCCCGGTCGAAGCCGCCGAGCAGGTGCGCCTTGGCGTAGTCGGTGCCGGGCAGCTTGTCGGCGTACCGGTCGTGGACCACCTGCTGGTACTGGGCGAGGGTGATGCCCGCGTCGCCCACGGACCGGACCGCGTCCGGGTTGAGCGGCCGTACCTGGCCGTCGACCAGGGCGTACCAGGCCCGGATCTGCGGTTCCTCGAAGGCCACGGCGCCCCGGCCCAGTGCTGCCGCGGCGGCGGCGTGGTCGGTCTCGTCGCTGCCGGAGGCTATGTTGATCTCGGCCCAGGACCCGCTGGCGTGCGGGTCGGGGGCCGTCCACACCGAGGCCTTGCGGCCGTCGGCCGCGTCGGCCTCGGTCGCCATGAACGCGAACTTCGCGACCGGCGCCCCGACGGAGGCCGACGCGACGAAGTCCGGGTTGAGGTAGTACACGGGGACGGTGTCGCCGACCACCCGGGCCGGGGCGGCGGCCTGCGCCTGGCGGGCGTCGGAGGAGCCCTGGCCGGAGCCGTGGGCGAAGAACCCGCCGAGGGTCTGCACGACGGGGGCGGCCTTCGCCGCCGCGGCGGCCGCGGTGACGTCGGCCGCGGACGGGGCGGACGGGGCGCCGGCTGCCGTGGCCGAGGTGGCGGCGAGGGCGGGGGCGGCGGCGAGCAGTCCGCTGCCGGCCAGGGCGATGGCGGCGAGGGCGCGCGGGGCGCGGAAGTGCGTCATCGTGTCACGCCCCGATCCGGTACAGCGAGTCGTTCCAGTTGAACTGGCCGTTGTAGCCGGCGTAGTAGCTGTACGACGCCAGGTTGTAGCGGTTGCTGCTGGGCCACGGGTCGCCCCAGTAGATGGACTTGTTGCTCTGGTCGTAGCCGTAGATGACCTGGGCGTGCCCGCCGCCGGCCAGCCAGGAGATGCCGGTCTCGATCGGCCGGCCCGCGTTGATCTCGCTGACGATGGTGTTGAAGGACAGGGCGCCGGTCTCCTGGCCGGGGGACACCCCGAGGGCGGAGAGCGCGTTCTGCACCCAGGAGAGCTGGCCGGGCTGGTTGGGGCACTGGTACGAGGTGTCCTGGCCGTAGGCGAGGTCGCAGAACGAGTTCTGGTCGGTGCCGTGGCCGAGGAAGGTGGCGATGGTGTCGCCGGAGGCGGCCCAGCACCACTGGTCCTGCTCCTGCGTCTGCATGGAGATGTTGAGCCGGGAACTGGCGGCGAAGGTCTGGGAACTTCCGGCGGCGGCCTGGGGGGAGGCCGAGGCGGTGCCGGCGCCGGTGGTCACGACGGCGGCCAGCATGCACAGCGCGGCCAGTGCGGCGCGCAGGGACGACCCACGGATGGGTCCGCTCATGGGGGAACTCCTTCGTGCGGGGGCACGGGCGGCTCCGTGTGCACCCGGCGCCGCCCTGGGGTGTGCCTTGTGTGGGGGTGTGCTGTGTGGGGGTGTGCCGCGCGGCCGACGCGGCGGGCCCGGACCGGGGTTGCTAGGAAGAGTAGGCAGCCCGCCGGGCCTCTCCCAGACCCCCCGGAGGGGCGCGGGCGGTGCTGTGAACGGGGCTGTGAAGAGGGGTGCTGCGGCGGAGGTGCTGAGCCGCAGACGGGCGGCCGGGAGCGGGGCTCCCGGATATGGACGCGGCCGGGGTAAGCCGGTAATTTCACAGCGCGCCGCGTCCCCCCGTACCGCGTCCCCCCGCCCCCGCGCCGCCGTCCCCCGCCCCCCCGCCCCCGCACCGCCGCCGTGTCCCCTCGGCCCCGCCGCCGCGTGCCGGCCGGGCCAGTAGCCCCGGGAGTCCCGATGGTCAGTCGTCAGGAACCGCCGCCCGGTGTTGCCCCGGAGAGCGCCGCCGTGCTGGCCGCGCTGCGGAGCGGGCCCTTCGGTCTCGCGCTGCGCACCGCGATCGAGGCCCGCGGGCTGCCGCTGGAGCGGCTGCGCAGCCGGCTGGCCGAGCGCGGACTGCGGATCGCCGTCACGACCCTGAGCTACTGGCAGCGCGGGCTGCGCCGACCTGAGCGCCCGGAGTCGTTACGGGTGGTGGCCGCGCTGGAGGAGATCCTCGGGCTGCCGACGCACGCGCTCACCGCCCTGCTGGGTGCGCCGCGGCCGCGCGGCGGGGCGGACCGCGACGGCGGCGGGCCGCGTCCGTACCCGCAGATGGTGCGCACCCCCGGTGATCTGGGCGGGCTGCTCGCGGATCTGGACAGCCCGGCGGCCGGGAAGCTCCAGGTGGTCACCGAGTGCGCGACGGTGACGGTCGGGCCGCATCGTGAACTGGCGGCGCTCAGTTCGATGGTGGCGGTCCGGGCCCGTCAGGACGGGGTCGACCGGGCGCTGCTGATCTACGACTGCGACGAGGGGGTGGACGAGGGGGCCGTCGAGATCGTGGCGGGGGACAGCTGCCGGCTGGGCCGGGTGCGCCGGGATCCGGTGGCCCGGGTGGTGCTCGCGGAGCTGCTGTTCGACCGCTCGCTGCACTGCTCCGAGACCCAGGTGTTCTCCTTCGAGGTGCGCCCGCACAGCGCGGCCGAGTGCTGCCGCTACCGTGCGGCCTTCCGCTTCCCGGCGGACCACTACGTCCTGCGGGTGCGCTTCGATCCGGGTGAACTCCCGGTGCAGTGCCAGTGGTTCACGGCGAGTGACTCGGAGGGTCCGGACGACAGCCTGGCCGACCTCACCCTGGACAGCCACCACCTGGCGCACGTGGTGGCGACCGCGCTGGGGCCCGGGGTCGCGGGCATCCGCTGGGCGTGGACCTGAGGCGGCCCTGAGGCGCGGCCCTGAGGTGTGGACCTGAGATCGGGGGTCAGGCCGGTTCGTGCGCGGTGCCGCCGACGAGGGCGCGGGCCTGCGGGGCGGTCATGGGGTGGGCGAAGAGGTAGCCCTGGCCGAGCGGGCAGCCCATGGCGGCGAGGAGGTCGCGCTGTTCGGGGTGTTCGATGCCTTCGGCGATGACCCGGACGCCGAGGGTGTCGGCGATGCGGGTGATGCCTTCGACGAGGGCGTACTGCTGCGGGGAGAGGCCGAGGCCGTCGATGAAGGACTTGTCGATCTTGAGGATGGAGATCGGGAACTCGCGCAGGTAGGAGAGCGAGGAGTAGCCGGTGCCGAAGTCGTCGATGGCGATGCCGACGCCGAGGTCGCCGAGGGTGGCCATGTCGGCGTGGACGCGGTCGTCGCGGCGCATCAGGACGGATTCGGTGAGTTCGAGGACGAGGGTGTGGGGGTCGATGCCGGAGCTGCGCAGGGCGCCGCGGACGACGTCGACGAAGCCGGCGTCGCGGAACTGGCGGGCGGAGACGTTGACGTTGACCCGCAGCGGGGGGAGGCCGGCGGCGGCGCGGTCGGCGGAGCTGGCGGCGTGCCAGGCGGCGGCCTCCTGGGCGGCGCGTTCCAGGACCCAGGCGCCGAGGGGGACGATCTGGCCACTCTCCTCGGCGAGGGCGATGAACTCGTCGGGCAGCACCATGCCGCGCCGCTGGTGCGGCCAGCGGACGAGCGCCTCGAAGGCGACCAGGCCGCCGGTGCGCAGGTCGACGATCGGCTGGTAGTACAGCTGGAAGGAGGATTCGGCGATCGCCGCGTCCAGGTTCTCGTTCAGCTCGTGCCGCTCCACCAGCCCGGTCTGGAGGGCGGGCTGGTAGTGGCGCCACTGGCGGCGGCCGGCCGCCTTGGCGGAGTAGAGCGCGAGGTCGGCATGGGTGAGCAGTTCGGCCGCGTCGACGCTGTCCTCGGTGGTGGCGACGCCGATGCTGGCCGTCACCCGGACGGCCCCTGCGCTCAGCTTGAACGGTTCTGCGAACACCGCCAGTACGGTGTCCGCGATGGCGTCCACGTCGGCCGGGCGCAGCGCGTCCTCGACCAGGACGGCGAACTCGTCGCCGCCGAGCCGGGCGGCGGTGTCCGAGCTGCGCAGCGCGGTGGAGACCCGCAGCGAGACGGCGATCAGCAGTTCGTCGCCGACCGCGTGCCCCTGGGTGTCGTTGACCACCTTGAAGTCGTCGAGGTCGAGGAAGAGCACCCCGGTGACGGCGCCGCTGCGCTCGCCGCGGGACAGCGCGTGGCCGACCCGGTCCAGGAACAGCACCCGGTTGGCGAGGCCGGTGAGGGAGTCGTGGAAGGCCCGGTGGGTGAGTTCGCGCTCCATCTGGCGCTGCTCGGTCACGTCGCGCAGGGTGAGCACCAGGCCGCCGACCGTCGGGTCGGCGCGCAGGTCGTTGAAGCGGACCTCGGCCTCGATCGGGGTCCGGTCCTGCCGCAGCAGCCGCCAGTGCTCACGGGGCTGCTCGCGCAGCGGTTCGCGTGTCGGCGAGTGCGGAGGCGAGTGCGGAGGCGAGTGCGGCGGTTCGCGCGGCGGCGAGTGCTCCGGCGCGTGGGCCGGGGCGGCGTCCACCGGGCCGCGCATCCGGGCCAGCGCCCTGCCGACGGCCCGGCTGTCCTCGGGCGGGACGAGCTCGGTGAGCAGGGTGCCGTCCAGGCTGGGGTAGCCGAGGACCCGTTCGGCGGAGGAGGAAGCGTAGCGGACGCCGTCGTCGGCGTCCAGGATCAGGATGACGTCGCTGGCGTTCTGCACCAGGGTGCGGAAGTACAGCTCGCTGTTGCGGCGGTTGACCTCCTGGCTCAGCATGACCCGTTCGACGGCCAGCGCGGCCTGCGCGGCCAGGATCTCCAGCGAGCCCCACAGGCTGGTGAGCTCCTGCGCGGTGCCGGTGACGATGAGCGCGCCGATCAGCGGGTCGCCGGAGGGGCGCTCGTCGAGGGTGAGCGGGCACAGCAGGGCGGAGGGCATGCCGTCGAGGCGGGCGGCGAGGTCGCTGCCGATGTCCTCGACGGGCAGCAGCCGGGTCTCCCGGTAGGCGGCGAGGGCGAGCGCCTCGTCGGAGTCGGTGACGGGGCCGAGGTGGTGCTGGGCGGCGCCGCGTTCGGCGTGCCGCACGTGCAGGACGCCGGCCTCGGTGACGGCGAGCAGGGCGACGTGCCCGGGCTCGGTGGGCATCAGGGTGGAGGCGGTGGCCTGGACGGCGTCCGCGACCTCCTCGACGGTGACGGCCGCGGTGAGTCTGGCGCCGGCCTCGCGCAGGGCCCGCTCGCGGGCGATCGCCTGTCGGCGGGCGACCACGACGACCGCCAGCCGGGCCAGCACCAGCAGGTACAGGAGGGCGGAGAAGGCGCCGATCACGCCCGCGTTGCTGGTGTTGCCGTTCAGCGACTCGATGATCAGGATCGCCGGGGCGATCAGCGAGGCCAGGGTGAGCAGGGCGAGGCGGCCGGCGCTCAGGTCGGGCTGCTGGGTGGGGACGGGTCTGGTCAGCTCGACCATGGACGGGTGCAGCGCTGCCGCGCCCCAGGCGGTGTAGAAGGCGGCCCAGCCGAAGTCGACGGGGGTGCCGATGTGCCAGTTGCCGTGCAACTGGATCAGCCCGTAGAGGGTGTCCGCGACCAGCATGCCGACGGTGCCGACGGTGAGCAGTTGCAGCGCCCGGCTGTTGCCGCCGCGCGGGGTCAGCAGCCGCAGCAGCAGGGCGAGGACGACCACGTCGCCGAGCGGGTAGCCGATCGAGACGGCCTTCCGGAACCAGGAGAGGTCGGGGTTGCGGGCGTACGGGAGGATCAGGTAGATCCAGGCGAGCAGCGCCAGGCCCATGGTGAGGATCAGCGCGTCGAGCAGGCCGGCGCGGTCCTGACGGGCCGTGCGCCAGCGGATGAATCCGAGCACACCGGCCGCGTACAGCACGAACTCGGCCAGGTAGAAGCCGTCGGCGACGGACGGGAACGGGTTGTGCAGGTGCAGGAACTGGGTCTGGACGACCTGGACGACCTCGCCCGCGGTGAAGCTCAGGTTGGCGAGCGCCAGCACGTACCAGAACAGCGCGTGCGCGGGGCGGTTGAGGCGGACGCCGGCCACGATGGCCGCGCTGCTGCCGAGTCCGATGCCCGTCCACCAGATGATCCGCTGCGAGGGGTTGACATAGTAGACGCCGGTGAACAGCACCATCCACAGCAGGTAACAGACCATCAGGCGTTGTCGCCGACGTGTCAACGGGGCTACCTCCTCCGCGACGCCACCCGGCCGGTGGGACGGGGGAGTTCGGGCGAGGACGGGTCTTGGCGGTCGCAGGGTCGTCTCGCCCCGGGCTGACGGGCACACGGCAGCGTCGCGTCCGGTCGGGTTGCGATCGGACGTTCGTCCTGTGCCCTGAGTGCGTATAGTCGGAAATGTCGCACCTCCCAGGAAACTGCCGCCACAGCACGAGGTCAAGCCGGTGGACGACGCAGCAGACAGCGCACAGGGCGTACGAACGGATGTGAACTCCGGGCGTCACGCCGTGGTTCGCAACGACAGCGGTCAGTACGCGATCTGGCCCGGCGACTTGACCGTGCCGGGTGGCTGGCACCTGGTGTACGGGCCGGCCGGCCGCGACGACTGCCGGGCCCACGTGGCCCGCGAATGGCGCCCGCCCGGGCTCGGCTTCCCCGGGCTCGGCTCCCCCGGGGAGCGCGGCCGCGGGCGGGCCGAGGGCGACGGCGGCACCGTGCCCGGACTGCTGCGCTCCCGCGCCGCGCAGCACCCGGACGCGGTCGCCGTCGTCGCCGACGACGCCACGCTGAGCTACCGCGAGCTGGACCGGCGCAGCGACCGCCTGGCCAGGGCACTGCGGGCGCGCGGGGCCGGCCCCGAGCAGGTGGTGCCGGTCTGCCTCGAACGCGGTGCGGGCCTGGTCGTCGCCTGGCTCGGCGTGCTGAAGGCGGGCGCGGCGCTGCTGCCGCTGGATCCGGCGTACCCGGCGCGGCGGCTGGCCCGGCTGGTCGAGGACAGCGGGGCGCGGGTGGCGGTCACCGAGGGCGGGGCGCTGCCGGGCGTCGAGCCGGTGCCGGTGGACGCCGAGGACGGGCCGGACGGCGGCGGTGAGCCGGTCCTCGCCGGGTTATGCGGCGCGGGCGGGCCCGACGGCGCGGGTGAGCCCGACGGCGCCGGGCCCGACGGCGCCGGTGAGCCCGACGGTGCCGCGCCCGACGACCTCGCCTACCTGATCTACACCTCCGGCACCACCGGCACCCCCAAGGGCGTCCCCGTCACCCACCGCGCCCTGGTGTTCACCCTCGACCGGGTCGTCCACGCCTACGGCCTCGCCCCCGGCGAACGCGTCCTGCAACTCGCCGCGCTCGGCTTCGACACCGCACTGGAGCAGGTCTTCGCGACCCTGCTCGCCGGGGCCACCCTCGTCCTCGGCGGCGGCCGCACCTGGGCGCCCACCGAACTCGTCCACCGGATGCGCGGACTCGGCCTCGCCGTCGCCGACCTCACCCCCGCCTACTGGCACCACGTGCTCACGCTGCTCCCGCCCGGCGGGCCCGGCCCGGAGGGGCTGCGGCTGGTCGTCGTCGGCGGGGACGTCGTGCACGCCGACGACTGCCGCAGTTGCCTGGACCGGCTGCCCGGCGTCCGGCTGGTCAACGCCTACGGGGTCACCGAGGCCGCCGTCACCTCCACGCTCTGCGAGGTCACCCCCGCCCTGCTGGACGGCGCCGGCCCGGGCGGCCCGGCCGCGCCGGTGCCGATCGGCCGCCCACTGCCCGGCGTGCGGGTGCACGTCCTGGACGCCCGACTGTCCCCCGTACGGCCCGGCGAGAAGGGCGAGATCCACCTCGGCGGGCCCGGCCTCGCCCGGGGCTACTGGCGCGCCCCCGTGGCGACCGCCGAGGCCTTCGTCCCCGACCCGTACGCGCCGGTGCCCGGCGAGCGGATGTACCGCACCGGCGACGCCGGGCGCTGGCGGGCCGACGGGCAGCTGGAGATCCTCGGCCGCTTCGACGACCAGGTGAAGGTGCTCGGCCACCGCGTCGACCCCGCCGAGATCGAGGCCGCCCTCGCCGCCCACCCCGACGTCCGGCAGGCCCGCGTCGCCGCCGACGGCGGCGACCCCGACGGGGGCCGCGCGCTCACCGCCTACTACACGCTCGCCGACCACGCCGACGCCGGTGCAGAAGCCGGGGTCCGCCGCGACCGGCTCCGCGCCTACCTGGCCGAACGGCTGCCGGAGTACATGCTCCCGGCCGCCTTCGTGGCGCTGGAACGCATGCCGCTCACCCCGGCCGGAAAGGTCGACCGCCGCCGGCTGCCGCACGCCGAGCCCCGCACCCCGGGCCGGCCCGGCCCGGGCGGCACCGGGGCGGCGGGCGGTGGGGGAGCCGTCGAGGACGCCATCGGCCGGCTGTGGGCCGAACTGCTCGGCGTCGAGGAGGTCGGGCCCGCCGACGACTTCTTCGCCCTCGGCGGCAACTCCCTGCTGGCCATGGAGATGCTCGCCCGCGCCCGGATCATGCTCGGCCTCGACGTCACCCGCGTCCGCGCCCTCACCCGCGCCCTGCTGCGCGACGCCACCCTGCGCGCCTTCGCGACCGCCGTCCAGGCCGCCCGCGCCGACGGAGCCGCGCGCACCGCCCGCGTCGACGGAACCGACCCTGGCTCCGGCTCCGGCTCCGGCGAGGCCGCCGTCGACTGGGCCGCCGAAGCCCGGCTCGCCCACCCCGTCCAGCAGTCCTGGAGCCCGGCGCCCAGCCGGGCCGAACCCGCCGAGATCCTGCTCACCGGCGCCACCGGCTTCTGCGGCGCCCACCTGCTGCACGCGCTGCTCGCCACCACCGGGGCCCGGATCCACTGCCTGGTCCGCGCCCCCGACGAGGAACACGCGCTGGAACGCCTGCGCGCCGCCCAGCAGCGCTTCCTGCGCCACGACCTGACCGACAGCCGGGTGGTGCCCCTGGTCGGCGACCTCGCCGCACCCCGACTAGGACTGACGCAGCGTCAGTTCGACGGTTTGGCCGGGAGTCTGGACGCCGTCCACCACCTCGGCGGACAGGTCAACTTCCTCTACCCGTACCACCAGCTGCGCGCGCCCAACGTCGGCGGCACCCGCGAGATCATCCGCCTCGCCGGGCACAGCCGGGGCGTGCCCGTGCACTACCTGTCCACCCTCGCCGTGCTGGCCGGCTTCGGCGCGGCCGGCGTCCGCGAGGTCACCGAACGGACCCCGCTCGCCCACCCCGACCGGCTCGGCGTCGGCTACGTCGAGAGCAAGTGGGTCGCCGAACAGCTGCTGCACGAGGCAGCCGCCGCCGGTCTCCCGGTCACCGTGCTGCGCACCAACGACGTCACCGGGGACCTCGCCACCGGTGTGATGAACACCGGCACCGAGATCTGCGCGCTCATCGCGTACCTGGCGGACAGCGGCACCTGCCCGGACGTGCTGCTGCCGCTCGACTTCGTCCCGGCCGACCGCTTCGCGCGCGCCGTCGCCCACATCGCCGCCCACGCCCCCGCCGACGGCGAGGTCTACCACCTCACCTCGCCGCGCCCGGCCGATCTCGCCGATCTCGCCGAACGGCTCCGGGTCCGGGGCCACCCGATCGCCGAACTCCCTTACCGTGACTGGGTGCAGGGCCTTGTCCGGTTCGCCGCCAGGCACCCCGCCCACCCCATCACGCCGTTCGTCCCGCTGTTCGTCGACCGCGCTCCCGGGTCGGCGCTGTCGATCAGCGAGCTGTACTTCCGGCCCGTCTTCCCGCTGTTCGACCGCGCCAACACCGACGCCGCGCTCGCCGGCAGCGGCATCGACCTGCCCGCCGTGGACGCCGGCCTGCTCGACCACTACCTGGGGCGGCTGGCGGCGGAGGGCTTCCTCGGGCCGCCGGCGTGAGCCCCTTCGACGGGCTGGACGTCCAACGCGGGCCCGGGGACGGGCCGGTGGCGTTCGGCGCCGGCCTGGGCGCGTCGGACCTGCTGGCGGCGTACCGTCGCGGCCTGTTCCCGATGCCCGCGGCGGACGAGTACGCAGGCGCCTACAACGAGGCGCGCTACGAACAAGCCGTCGAGGCGGGCGAGGTGGCGCTGCTGCCCGGCGGGAACGACCCGTACGCGCTGGCCTGGTGGTCGCCCGACCCCCGGCCCGTCCTGCCGCCCGGCGGCGTCCGGCTCGGCAGCCGCCTCGCCCGGCGGCTGCGCCACCGGCCGCAGTGGTGGACCAGCGCCGACCGGGCCTTCGGCGAGGTGGTGGCCCGCTGTGCCGAGGGCCGCCAACCGGCCTGGCTGACCGGAGAGTTGCGGTCCGCACTGGAGCGGCTGCATGCGCTCGGGGCCGCCCACAGCGGCGAGGTGTGGGAGGGCGAGGAGCTGATCGGCGGGGTGTTCGGTGTCGCCGCCGGGCCCGTCCTCAGCCTCGACTCGATGTTCCACCGCCGCCCCGACGCCGCCCGCGTCGCCGTCGCCGACCTCGGGGTGCGCTTCGGCGCGGCCGGCGGTCGGCTGCTCGACGCCCAGTGGGACAGTCCGCACATCCGCAGTCTCGGCGCCGAGCCGGTGCCCCGCTCCCGGTACCTGGCCGCGTTGGCGGCGGACGCCGCGGTGGGCCCGCTGCCGGGAGCTCCGCTGCCCGTGGCCCGACTGGTCTGACCTGCGCCTTTTACCCTGCCTGGCCTGTCTTCGACAAACTTATTCCCCGTCAGTAACATGACGCCGCGTGTTCAAAAGCTCCATAGGCAGGGCCGTCGGCCCCGCCCTCCTCACCCTCGCCCTCGCCGGGGTCGCCGCCTGCGGGCCGACCACCTCCGGCACTCCGCAGGCCGCCGCCGGCACCACCGAAGCGGCCGTCACCACCGGCACGACCACGACCGCGTCCGCCGCCGGCAGTCAGGCCCCGACAGCCCAGGCCGCCGGCACCCCCCGCGCCCGGGCCGCCGCCGCCCCGACCACCGCCGCTGCCACCGCACGGCCGACCGGTACGGCAGGTGCCGCCGGTACGCCGGTCACCGCCGCCCCGGCCGGCGACCGGCAGGCCGCCGTGGCCGCCCCCGCCAAGGACGGCGGCGCGGCCACCCCCGCCGGGCAGAACCTCCAGCTCACCGCGTACGACCCGGCGGGCGGCACGGCCGTCCTCTCGGCGCCGCCGGCCGCCGGGCCCACCGCGACCGCCGGCGCGACGCCGCCCCCCGCGCCCGCCCCCGCCGTTCAACCCGGGCAGCTCATCGCCAGCCCGCCCACCGCCGCCGCGCCCCAGGGCGCGCTGGTCGCCGTCACCGGCGTCCGCCCCGGCGCGGGCGCCAGCCTCAACCTGACCACTCGCCCCGCCACCCTCGCCGAACTCCTCGGCGGCACCGAGGCCGACGGCCAGGTGCCCGTCGACCCGCACGGCATCACCGTCACCCCGCTGGTCAAGGACCTCAAGGCCGTCGTCGGTGCGGACGGCGGCGGTGTGAAGGCCGACGCCTCCGGCACCCTGGAGGTCGACGTCAAGGCCCCCGTCCCGCTGCCCGACGGCGCGAGCGTGGACGCCTCCGGCTCCCTCCAACTGCACCCCGCCGTCCACTTCGCCTACCACGGCGCCGCCGCCGGCAGCCCGCGCACGGCCTCGATCGGCTTCGACCTCGGCGCCCACGCCCAGTGGAAGGTCACCGGCGACGTCGCGCGCAGCACCGGCGCCGCGCCCGTCCGGCTGCCCTTCGCCACGTTGCAGGCCAGCCCGGTGCTCACCGTCGCCGGACTGCCCGTCGTGGTCAACCTGAAGCTCACCTGCTACCTGGAGGTCGGCGCCGACGGCCAGGTCCACCTGGAGGCCGAACAGGAGGCCACCGGCACCTGGGCCGTCCGCGCCGACTACACCGGCGGCAATGGCTGGACCCCGACCACCGACGCCGACACCAAGGTCTCCCCGGTCCGGGTGCGCCTCACCGGCAAGGCCGGGGTGCGGGCCGCGCTCGGCGCCGAGGTCTCCGTCGGCCTCTACGACACCGTCGGCGTCCAGACCACCGTCGCCCCCTACCTGCGGGCTCGGGCCGAGGGCTCGCTGACCGCCGACTCCTCCGGCAACCCGCCGCAGGCCCAAGGGAGTTGGTCGCTGGTCGGCGGCGTCGACCTGACCGGCTCGCTGCTCGCCCACCTCAAGGTCTTCGGCACCCCGGTCATCGAGGGCACGTACCCGCTGCCGCCGTTCCACCGCGAATGGCCCCTCGTGGCGGGCTCCGCGGCCCTGCCGTCCCCGCGCCCGAGCGGCTGACCCGGGCACGCTCCGGCCCCGGGGTCCGGTTACTGCCCGGGTGGTACGCCGGGCAGCGGGGCTACTGCTCCTGACGTACCGACAGTTCGTGTCCCAGGGCGATGATCCGGCGCCGGGTGCGCTGGAAGGCTGGCGCGCAGGAAGTCGGCCTGACCGACTTCCTGCGCATCCGCACCCGCACCCGTCATCGTCAGGAGACCGCATGACCACCCCCAAGGCCCTGCGCCGCGTCGCGGCCGCGGGCCTCGCCCTCACCGCCTGCCTCGCCACGGCGCCCGCCGCCACGGCCGCCGCCGAGCGTGACGGCGGCCCCGGGAGCGCCGGAGCCGGACTCGACCGCTACCACCACCAGCGCCTCGACTGGCGCAGCTGCGTCCTGGGCCCCGACGACGAGGTGGGCCGCGGCCTGGAGAGCGCGGGCGCGCGCTGCGCGGACGTGACCGTGCCGCTCGACTACAGCGACCCCCGGGGGCGGACGATCACCGTCGCGATCTCCCGGCTCAAGGCCACCGACACCCGGCACCGGATCGGCTCCCTCCTGCTCAACTTCGGCGGCCCCGGCGGGCCGGGCCTCGCCAACTCCGTACTGGTGCGCGGGGCGATGAAGGAGACCGGCGCCCGCTACGACGTGATCGGCATGGACCCGCGCTTCGTCGGCCGCAGCACCCCGCTGGACTGCGGCCTGTCCAACGGACCCGTCCTGCCCTCGGCCGGCGCCGACCGGGCGGTCTTCGACCGCCAGACGGCGTGGGCCAGGAGCGTGGCCGACCGGTGCCGCGCCACCAACGGCTCGGTGCTGCCGCACGTCACGACCCGGAACACGGCCCGCGACCTGGACGTCGTCCGGGCCGCGCTCGGCGAACGGAAGATCTCCTACCTGGGCTACTCGTACGGCACCTACCTGGGCACGGCCTACACCCAGCTGTTCCCCGGCCGCTACGACCGGGTGGTCCTCGACGGCGGGATCGACCCGCGCAGCTACAACCCCCGGCTGATGCGGGGCACCGAGAACGAGCACGAGCGGGCGCTCGACGGCTGGGCCGACTGGGCGGCCGCGCACCACGCCGACTACGGCCTCGGCGACACCCGCGCGCAGGTGCGCGCCACGATCGACCGCGTCGTCGCGGCGGCCGAGCGGGAGCCGCTCACCGTCGGTACCGCCCCCGACGTCTTCCGGCTCGACGGCAGCCAGGTCCCCTCCCTGGTGTTCGCCGGGATCGCGAGCGACCTCGCCCCGGCGCGGGCGGGCCTCGCCGAGCAGCTGTCCGTCCTCGCCGGGGCCGCGGACGGGCGGCCCACCCGGGTGTCGCCCGGCTTCGCCGCCTTCCTGCGGGGGACGTTCACCAGCGCGGGTTCGGCCACCGGCAGCGTGCAGACCGCCATCCTGTGCGGGGACGTGGCCGCCCCGCGCGACCCGGAGCAGTACTGGCGCGACATCGAGCGCGGCCGGGCCGCCCACCCGCTGTTCAGCCCGATGACCGAGAACATCACCCCGTGCGCGTTCTGGGACGCGCCGCGCGAGGAGCCGACCCGGGTCCGGCGCGATACCGCGGCGCTGATCGTGGCCGCCAGCAACGACCCGCGCACCCCGTACCGGGGCAGTGTGGCCCTGCACGGCATGCTGCCCAGCTCCCGGCTGGTCACCCTCGAAGGCGCCTTCCAGCACACCAGCTTCGGCGTCTACGGCAACGCCTGCGTCGACGACTCGGTGAACACCTACCTGGCCACCGGCCGGCTGCCGGGTAAGGACCGCACCTGCGCCAAGCAGTCCTGAGCAGCCCTCAACAGTGCCGAGCAGCCGTGGGCAGCCCTTCCTGACCAGCCGAAGGCTGCCCTAGGCTGCGGCCATGCTCTCTGTGGTGGTGGCCCCCTGGGCGGGCGAGGCGGAGCCGGTGTTCGTGCGGGCGCCGGACGAACTGCACGATGCCGCGAGCACGATGAAGGTCGCGGTGTTGGCGGCGCTCGCCCGTGGCGGGGCGGATCTCGATGCCGAGGTGCCGGTGGTGAACCGGTTCGAGTCCGTGGTGGGCGGGGAGTTCGGCAACGATCCCGACTGGGACAGCGATCCGCTGCCGTGGGAGCTGCTGGGCACGCACGTGCCGCTGCGGCTGCTCGCCGAACGGATGATCACGCACTCCTCCAACCTGGCCACCAACCTGTGCCTGGCCCGGGTCGACCGGGCGGCGGTGGCCGAGGCGTGGCGGCGGGCCGGGGCGACGCGTAGCGCGAGCCCGCGCGGGATCGAGGACTACGCGGCGCGCGACGCCGGGGTGCACAACCTGGTGAGCGCGCGGGACCTGGTGCGGCTGCTGCACTCCCTGGGCGGGGAGCCGGAGTTGCTGGCGCTGCTGGAGCGCAACGCGTTCCGGGTGGACCTGGCGGCGGGCCTGCCGCCGGGCACCCGGATCGCCTTCAAGAACGGCTGGGTGCCCGGCGCCCGGCACAGCGTGGGCCTGGTCCACCCGCAGGACTGCCCGCCCTACCTGATCGCGGTCTGCTACACCGGCCCGCTGGCCTCGGGCGAGGACCGCACGGACCCGGCGGCCCGGCTGCTGGCCCGGGTCTCGGCGGCGGTGTGGCAGCGGCGGCACGAGCTCGCCGACGCGTGAGCCGACGCGTGAGCTGCCGCGCGAGCCGACGCGAGAGCTGGCCGGCCGCCCGCCCGCCTGCTGCGAGGCTTCGCGCAGCAGGCGGGACAGCGGTCAGTACGGCTGGACGAGGACGTGGGCGGCGCCGGGGATGCCGACCTTGAGGAGTTCGTCCTCCTCCGGGGTGGTGGGCGTGCCGGTCTCCTGCTTGAGGACGGCCCGGGAGAGCGCCTGGACCCACATGGCGCGGGGCCGGCGGCGCTCCTCCCAGGCGGCGAGCGCGGCGGGGACGGCCTCGGCGGCGTCCAGGCTCTGGGCGAGGACGAGGGCGTCCTCGACGGCCATCGCGGCGCCCTGGGCGAGGTGCGGGGTGGAGGCGTGGGCGGCGTCGCCGGCGAGCGCGATCCGGCCGACGTGCCAGGGCTCCTCGACGCTGACCTGGGAGATCCGCGAGTAGACCACGGCGGACGGGTCGGTGACCTGGGCGAGGGCCTCGGAGATCGGGCCGCCGAAGCCGGCCAGGCGCTCGGCGAGCTGCTCGTGGGCGTGCCCGGGGTCGGGCCGGAAGTCCTCGGCCTCGGCGAACACCGAGCCCAGGTACATGAGGTCGTCGGTGATCGGGGTGAGCAGTGCCTTGGCCTTGAGGTTGCCGGTGGACATCACCACGCCCTGGACCTCGGGTGAACGCGGCAGGGTGACGCGCCAGTTGGCGAAGCCGGTGTACTCGGGCGCGTACTTCTCCCCGTAGAGGCGCTTGCGCAGCGGGGAGCCGATGCCGTCGAAGCCGACGACGAGGTCGTAGCGGTCGCGGTGCCCGTCGGTGAGGGTGGCGTCGACGCCGTCGGCGTCCTCGGCGAGGTCGGCGATGGTGGTGCCGAAGCGCAGGGTGGCGCCGGCCCGGGTGGCGGCGGTGGCGAGTACCTGGGCGAGGGCGGGGCGGGGGATGCCGTTGTTGGAGGGGGCGTCGCCCATCCGGGGCTGCGGGATCTTGGCGAGGGTGGCACCGGTCGGGTCGCAGATGGTGAGCACCTCCCACTCGAAGCCGGCGGCGAGGCAGTCGTCGAGGACGCCTATCTCGCGCATCACGTGGAGGGCGTTGGAGGGCTGGATGATGCCGACGCCGAGGGCTTCCAGCTGGTCGCGGAGTTCGGCGACGTCGACGTGGTGGCCGCGCTTGGCGAGGGCGGTGGCGAGGGTGAGCCCGCCGATGCCGCCGCCGTGGACGAGGACGCGCAGGGGTGAGGTCATGGGGTAGCTCCTGGGGAAGGGAGGTGGTTCAGCCGACGTTCAGCCGACGGGGGCGGCGGAGAGGTCCATCAGGTGGTCGACCAGGGCGAGCAGCAGGTCGCGTCCGAAGGCGCGTTCGCGGACGTCGCCGAGGAGCATCGGTACCTGCGGGTCCAGGTCGAGGGCGGCGCGGATCTCGTCGGGGGTGCGGGTGTTGTGGCTGTGGAAGCAGTTGATGGCGACGACGAAGGGGATGCCCCGACTCTCGAAGAAGTCGATGGAGGCGAAGCTGGTGTCGAGCCGGCGGGTGTCGGCGATGACGATGCCGCCGAGGGCGCCGTTGACGAGGTCGTTCCACATGAACCAGAAGCGTTCCTGCCCGGGGGTGCCGAACAGGTAGACGACGAGGTCCGGGTTGACGGTGATCCGGCCGAAGTCGAGGGCGACGGTGGTGGTGTCCTTCTGGTCGACGCCGGACAGGTCGTCCACGCCGACGCTGGCCCGGGTCAGGTACTCCTCGGTGCGCAGCGGGGCGACCTCGCTGACGGAGCCGACGAGGGTGGTCTTGCCGACGCCGAAGCCGCCCGCGATGAGGATCTTGACGGCGGCCGGCGCGGTGGCGACGCCGGCGTCAGCGGCACTGCTGGGGTGGGGTGTTGCCATGGTTCAGAGTCTCCGGAGTCCTTCGCGAACGGCCGTGAGCAGGCCGAGGTCCACGCCTCCGGCGGCCCGGGCCACCGAGAGCGGTGCCCGGGCCCGCAGCAGGCCCTGGGCGACCAGGTCGCCCAACAGGATCTTGGTGACCGAGACCGGGAGGTCCAGGCCGGCCGACACCTCGGCGACGGCGGCGGGCCGCCGGCAGTGGTCGAGGATCATCCGGTGCTCGGGCTGGAGGCCGCGGGCACCGGCGCGGCTGCCCCGCGCCAGGGCCCGGGTGGCCTCGTCCTCGACGGTGGTGAGCACGGTGATCAGGGTGAGGTCGTCGCGCTCGGGCGCGGTGCGGCCGCGGGTGATGGTGTACGGGCGCACCATGGCGCCCGACTCGTCCTCGGCGTCCTCGTCCGGCAGTTCGCTCCAGTGCGGGACCCCGCCGCGCTGCCCGCTCCCGTTTCCGCTCCCGTACGGGCCCACCGGTGTCAGCTCCGGTTCCGGGCGGCGAAGGCGTCGAAGCCGGCGGGGGAGGCGGCGCCGGCCTCGGCACGCACCGGGGTGGTCATCTTCTGGCCGACCTGCTGCACCAGGGTGTGCATGGCGACCGACATGACCTCGGCGTCGACCTCCTGGGAGGCGACGACGGCCAGGTGGGTGCCCCGGGCGGCGGCGATGATGAACAGCCAGCACTCGGCGAGTTCGACGATCACCTGGTGGACGGCCCCGCCGTCGAAGAGCTGGCCGACGCCGCGGGCCAGGCTCTGCTGGCCGGTGGCGACGGCGGCGAGGCGTTCGGCGTCGGCCCGTTCGATGGTGCGGGAGTGGCTGACGACCAGGCCGTCGTCGGAGAGCAGGACGGCGTTCCTGGTCCCGGGCACCGAGTCGACGAGTCCGTCCAGCAGCCAGTCCAGGTCCTGGTGGGTGGCGATCGTTCGGTTCATGACTGGTCATCCGTTCGTGTGGTTCGGGGGTCCGCGGCCGGCAGGGCCCAGGGGGAGGGGCCGGGCGCGGGCGTCGGGGAGCCGGCGGGGGCGGTGGGGGGAGCCGGTGGGGTCACGGCCCCGGGCAGCGGGTGCTCGCCGCTGTCCTGGGCGCGGGCGGCACGGGACTGGCGCTGGAAGGCGCCGATCGTCGCACCGGAACGCTTCGCCGGGCGCTGGAAGGGGCCGCCGGCGGGCTCGGTGGCCGGGGCGGCGGGTTCGGCGGCGGGCTCGGCCCACTGCGGGCGGGGCGCCGGCGGGACGCGCAGTTCGGCGGCCAGGCTGGCCTGCCGGACGCGCTGGGGCAGCGGGGGCTGCTCGGTCTCGCTGGGGCTGAGCGGCACCGCGGAGGCGTACTCGCGGCGCCGGCGCCGTTCGGCCAGCCGGTAGTGGTCGGCCGGGCGGTACTGCTCGTCGGCGTACGGGGCCTCGGCGTCGGTGACCCGGGCGTAGGCGATGTCCGGGTAGGCGGGCACGTCGTGCGAGGGCAGCTGGTCGACCGGGGCGTCGGGGGCCGGCGAGCTGTGCTCGATCGGCTGCTCGGCGTACGGGGCGGGGAACGGCGCGGGCTCGGCGGCGGGCGCGGCCTCGGGCTGGACGTACTCGACGTGCCCGAAGGCCTGGAGGGGGGCGGTCAGCGGGTCGTGCGGGAGCTGCTGGGTCTGCCCGAGCGGTTCCGCGTACCCGAGCGATTCCGCGTACCCGAGCGGTGCGACGTACCCGGGCTGCTCCACGTGCTGGACCTGCCCGAACGCCTCCACCGGGGGGAAGGATTCGGCCGCGGCGAAGGCCTCCACCGGTGGGAGGGGCTCCGCCGGCGCGAAGGACTCTCCCGGCGGGAAGGAGTCCACGGGCGCGACCGGCGGCCCCGCCGGCTCCGGCTCCGGGGCCTCGTTGGAGGCGGTGAGCAGCGCCTTGCGGGAGCGCCGCACGAGCGGGATCGGTTCGACGGGGGCGGCGTCGGGGAGTCCGGCGTCGCCGTCGATGACGAGCTCGTCGGGGACGAGCACGACGACCCGGGTGCCGCCGAAGGCGGACGGCCGGAACTCGATCTTGAGTCCGTTGTGCGCGGCCAGCCGGGCGATGACGTAGAAGCCGAGGCGGACGTCGTCCGCCCGGGCGAGCACGTCGGTGCGGGGCGGGCGGCTCATCAGTTCGTTGGCGGCGTCGTACTGCTCGGGGTCCATGCCGAGGCCGCGGTCCTCGATCTCGACGGCGAGTCCGCGGCCGACCATGGCGGCCCGGACCTCGACCGGGGTGGGCGGCTTGGAGAAGGTGGTGGCGTTCTCCATCAGCTCGGCGAGCACGTGCGCGACCGGGCCGACGGCCCGCTCGGACAGCCACGGGTGGCCCTCGACGTCGATCATGATCCGGCGGTAGTCCTGCACCTCGCCCTGCGCGGCGCGCAGCACGTCCAGCAGCGGGACGGGCTTGCGCCAGCGCCGCTGCGGCTGGCCGCCGGCCATGATGACGAGGTTCTCCTCGTAGCGGCGCAGGCGGGCGGTGAGGTGGTCGAGGTCGAACAGGCCTTCCAGGACCTCAGGGTCCTCGTGCTTGCGCTCCAGCTCGTCGAGCTTGCGCAGCTGGCGGCCGATCAGCAGCTGGGTGCGGCGGGCGATGCGCTGGAGCAGCCGCTCGAAGCCTCGGTGCTGCTCGGCCTGCTTGACGGCGGCCTCGACGGCGGAGGCGCGGGCCAGGTTGAGGGCCTGGCCGAGGCGGGCGAGCTCGTCGGTGCCGTTGCCGTGCGGGCCGGCGGTGATGGTGCGGCTGTCGGTCTCGACGTCGACCTGCTCGCCGCGGCCGAGGCGTTCGACGACCTCGGGGAGGGTGCGCTCCATCTCCTCGGCCTGGGTCTGGAGTTCCTTGATGCGCCGGCGCAGCGAGCGGCTGAGCCGCCAGGAGGCGATGATCACCGCGACGACGGTGATCAGGCCGACGACGGTGGTCAGGACGACCTTGGTGAGGAGGGAGAGGATGGTGCCCTTGCCGACGTCGACGATGGCGCTGGTGCGGTTCTCGATGGCCTTGACCAGCTGCGGGTTGAGCTGGTCGAGGGCCTGGCGCCACTGGTCCTGGGCGGCGGGGAGCTTGACGGTGCCGTTGGCCTCGGCGGCGGTGGGCTTGGTGAGCGACTGCTCGACGGCGGCCTTGGCCTGCCAGGCGGGGCTGTTCATCAGGTCGTGCCAGGCGGCGGCCTCGCCGTCCGGGATGTACGGGAGGACCTGGACGGTGAAGAGGTGCTCCTGCGCCCCGACGGCCTGCTGCACCTGCTGGTAGTCGGCGGCGGAGAGTCGCCCGGTGGGCCAGCCGCGGGCCAGGATGGCGTCCTCGCGGGCGAGCATCTCCTTGGCCCAGAAGGTGTTCACCAGGGTCTTGGAGACCCAGGTGACCTCGCCGGCGTCGACGCGGCTGAGTGCGGTGAACAGCCGCAGGTCGACGGCGATCAGGTCGGTGTAGTACGCGTAGAGGGCCTGCTGGTCGATCGAGCCGTGGTCGACGGCGGTGCGCTGCTCGGCGAGCTTGCCCATCGCCTGGCGGGCTTCGGTGACGGCGGTTCGGACCTCTTCGGGGGCGCTGTCGGCGGTCTCGCCGGAGAGGACCTGGAACTGGCGGACCGCGTCGTCGGTCTGCTGGCGCTGGCGGCGCAGCTGGTCGGTGTTGCCGCCGGGCCGGGCGAGCGCCTCGGCGCTGAGCCGGCGTTCTTCCTGGAGGCTGTAGTAGACGATGTTGGACGGCTGGCCGGCCTTCTGGGCGAGCAGGCCCTGGGCGGCCTGGCGCTGGAAGTCGAAGACGGTCTCGCCGCTGGTGACCGCCCACAGGGCGGCCAGGGCGATGCTGGGGACGACGGCGAGGACGAGCAGCGCCGTCCGCAGTGACAGGCGCGGACGCCTGCGGGGGGCCTTCGGCGTCGGGGGCCGCCGATTCGCACGCGCGCGCAGAGCAGTCTCCTTGGGGATGGCGGCCGGCCTGAGCGGGGCGGCCGTCCGGGGCACGGGCTTGACGAGGCGATACTAGTCATACCGTGTGATTGGAGTGAAAGTGCGTTCGCCGCCTGGGCCGTGGTCACACACGCTCCGGACACAATGTCATCTGACGGTTGATCGTGCGTGCTCGAAGCATCCCAGTTCGGAGCGGGTTGACGAGGCGTCGGCCATCGGAGCGGGCGGCCGGGTGGCCGCCGTGTGAAAACTGTGTGTCCGCGCTCCGGATATTCGCCCGACCGGTCGGTCGGTGGCCCCGGTGCCCGCTCCGCCCGCTCCGCTCAGTCGGCCAGCAGGCGCGACCGGGTGGCCTCCAGCTCGGCCGCCAGCACCCGCCCGGCCTCCTCGGGATCGCCCCGGTGCAGCGCCCCGACGAGGTCCGCGTGCGACGCGTAGCCGTGGTTCGGGTCCCCGCTGCGCAGCCCCAGCACCCCCACCAGGTCCACCAGGTGCTCCCTCAGGACCGGCGCGAACTGGGCGAACAGGTCGTCCAGCACCGGGTTGTGCGCGGCCGCCACCACGGCGGTGTGCAGCGCGATGTCGGCGTCCACGAAGGCCGCGTCGTCCGCGCCGCCCGCCGCCAGCCGGGTGGCCAGCGCCGTGTCCACGGCGGTGAGGTCCGTCTCCGTGCGGCGCGCGGCCGCCAGTCGGGCCGCCTGCACCTCGACCATGGTGCGCACCTCGTAGACGTGCGCCAGCTCCGCCCGGCGCAGCCGGGTCGGCCAGTCCAGGGCGGGCCGGTCCGCCGTCACGAACACGCCCGACCCCTGTCGGCTCTGCACCATCCCGGCGCCGGCCAGCGCGCGCAGCGCCTCCCGGACGGTCGAGCGGCCGACGCCCAGCTCCTTCGCCAGGGTCACCTCGCCCGGCAGCTTCCCGCCCACCGGCCAGTGTCCGGCGGTGATCTGCTCCTCCAGGCGTCGGGTGGCCTGGTCGACCAGGGGGGAGCGGTGGAGGGGGCCGAGCGGGGGCATTCGCGTTCACCTGTCAGCTTGTCTGAGGACTTGGTTCGTGGTTAGTCTACCCGGCATGCAGCCGTGGAGTCTCCCTCTGGGTGGCCTTCTTCTTGGTGGCCGCAGCGGGGCGTGACCGGACCGGCACCCCGCTGCGGGGCGCCGTCCTGCCGGTCCACCGGTACCTCCGTAAGGACTCATCATGCGATTCCCGACCCTGCGTACCCCCGCCGGCCCCGTCCCGGTCACCGCCCCCGCCTGGAACCCGCAGCGCCCGGGTGCCATGCCCTCCCACCGCTACCGGCCCGCCCACGAGCGCGTGCACGTCCCCGCGCTGATGCGGCGCTGGCCCGGCCGACGGATCGACCACGCCCCGCTGTGGGTCCCCGTCGACCTGCGCGACGGCAACCAGGCACTGGCCGAACCCATGGACCCGGCACGCAAACAGCGGATGTTCGACCTGCTCCTGGCCATGGGCTTCAAGGAGATCGAGGTCGGCTACCCCTCCGCCAGCCGCACCGACTTCGACTTCGTCCGGCAACTGGCCACCGTGCCCGGCGCGGTGCCCGAGGACGTCACCGTCGTCGTCTTCACGGCGGCGCGCGCCGACCTGATCGACCGCACCTTCGAGGCCGTCGAAGGCCTGCCCCGCGTCGTCGTCCACCTCTACACCGCCACCGCCCCGCTCTGGCGCGAGGTCGTCCTCGGGCGCGACCGGCACGAACTGCGGGCCCTGATCACCGAGGCCGCCACCCACCTGGCACGGCGGGCCGACGGCCGGCCCGGGGTGCGCTTCCAGTTCTCGCCCGAGGTGTTCAACCTGACCGAACCGGACTACGTCCTGGAGGTCTGCAACGGACTCACCGAACTGTGGGACGCCGGCCCCGACCGGCCCGTCGTCCACAACCTGCCCGCCACCGTCGAGATCGCCACCCCCAACGTCTACGCCGACCAGATCGAGTACCTGCACCGGCACCTGGAGCGCCGCGAGTCGGTGATCCTCTCCGTCCACCCGCACAACGACCGGGGGACGGGCGTCGCCTGCGCCGAACTGGCCGTGCTGGCCGGCGCGCAGCGGGTGGAGGGGTGCCTGTTCGGCAACGGCGAGCGGACGGGCAACGTCGACCTGGTGACGCTGGCGCTCAACCTGCACACCCAGGGCGTCGACCCCATGCTCGACTTCTCCGACCTCGACGAGATCCGCCGCACCGTCGAGCACTGCAACCGGCTGCCCGTGCACGAGCGCCACCCCTACGCGGGGGACCTGGTGCACACCGCCTTCTCCGGCACCCACCAGGACGCCATCAAGAAGGGCTTCGCCCACCACGCCAAGGTGGCGGCCGAGTCCGGCGTCCCGGCGCGCGAGGCGCCCTGGTCGGTGCCGTACCTGCCGATCGACCCGGCCGACCTCGGCCGCGACTACGAGGCGGTCATCCGGGTGAACAGCCAGTCCGGCAAGGGCGGCATCGCCTACCTGCTCCAGACCGGGCACGGGCTGGAACTGCCGAGGCGGCTCCAGATCGAGTTCTCCCGGGTCGTGCAGGAGGCCACCGACGACAGCGGGCGGGAGGTGACGGCGGAGGGACTGTACGGGCTCTTCCGCGCGGAGTACCTGGACGCGGCGCCGGACTGGCCGTGGCAGGCCGGCGACGACTGGGCGGAGGTGGACGGCCGGCGCGGCGAGGGCGCCGGGCCGCTCGACGCGGTGGCCGACGCGCTGCGGGTCGACATCCTGCACTTCAGCGAGCACGCCGTCGGTGCGGGTGCGGGTGCGGGTGCGGGCGCTGGTGCCGGCTCCGGTACCGACGCCGTCGCCTACGTCGAGGCCCGGGTCGGGGGACAGGTGGTGTGGGGCGCCGGGCGGGACGGCTCGGTGCTCACGGCGGGCGTACGGGCGGTGCTCAGCGCCGTCGGCCGCGCGCAGCGGGGGTGACGGACGGGGTGCCGTCGGCCGTCGCGCCGGAGTGACCCGTACGGACGGGAGTTGTACGGAGACGGCCCACCGCGACACCATGCGCGGTGGGCCGCGCCGCCTACATCGGTTTCGGTGCGATCACCGCGAACGGCGCGCCCTGCGGGTCGGTCACCACCGACATCCGGCCCGCCACCATGTCGAACGGCGGGGCGAGGACGGTGCCGCCGTGCTTGACCAGGGCGTCCACGGTGGAGTCGACGTCGTCCACCGCGAAGTACGTCAGCCAGTGCGCGGGCGTGCCGGGCGGGTCGTCGGCGAGCAGCGAGGCCCCGCCGACGGCCCGGCCGCCGACCCGCAGCTCCCAGTACTGCTCGGCGCCCTGCGCCGGCTCGATCTCGATGCCGAACGCCTCGCCGTAGAAGGCGGTGGCGCCGGGCAGGTCGCTGGTGTGCAGCTCGTTCCAGATCAGCGCGCCACTCTCGTTGACGACCCGGGCGCCGAAGAACTCGCCCGGCTGCCAGACGCCGAACACCGCGCCCTGCGGGTCGGCGGCGATCAGCATCCGGCCGAGCTCGCCGACGTCCATCGCCGGGACGAGCAGGGTGCCGCCCGCGCCGACGATCGCGTCCTGGGTGGCCTGGGCGTCGGTGGTGGACAGGTAGCTGGTCCACACGGTCGGCGGGGTGGGCATCCCCTCCGGCGCCATCGCCGGTCCGATCCCGGCCGACGGCTTGCCGTTCAGCTCGCAGACCGCGTACCCGCCGAACTCGGCCGGGCCGACCTGCCCCTGCCAGCCCAACAGGTCGCGGTAGAAATCCAGTGCCGCCTGCTGGTCCTGCGCCATCAGATCGACCCAGCACGGGGTGCCGGTCGGGTACGGAGTGGTGACTTCGGGCATTCTCGCTCCTTCAGGTGAGGTCCTGCGTCGGTCACCCTCTCGTCGCGGACCGTGCGCCGCCACTCGACACGCTGTCACGACCCGCCGGTCGGCCGGTGACGAGCCGGTCAGCGCCGGTCAGCACCGGTCAGCGCCGGTCACCGCCGTCGAAGCGGGCAGAGCGGGGGCGTTTCGGAGGTGGGGCCGAACGTCCGGGGGCACGCCACGGCGGCGACCGACCGGAGCTGCTGGCCGGGTGTCCAGTACGTCCACACCACGTCGTGCGGGAACGTGTCGAGGAACGCCAGGGCGTGATCCAGCCGGGTGAACGCGGGGAGGTCGGCCTCCGAAGCGGGGGAGTCGGCGAGCTGCTTGCCCAGCCAGTCGAGCGCCTCGGCGGGGTCGTTGGTGGTGAGCCTGATCTGCGCCGCCGACTTGGCGAGCCAGTGCATGACCTCCAACGGCGGTATGGGGCTGCCCCATTCGGGCCGCGAGCCGTTCTGCGGTTCCGGCGGCCGCCGCTCGGCGTCGTCGGGTCGCTTGCTGCCCGCCCACGCGTAGCAGTGCCAGTGGAGGCCGGGCCTGTTCCAGTGATCCATGAGCGCCCTACCCTGGGTGTGAGGCGGGCCCCGCTCCCAGTTGCGTTGGGAGCGGGGCCCGCTGGTGCGAGGTGGTGCGTCAGGCGGAGGCGGTGAAGCGGTCCGGGTCGATGCCGGCGGAGCTCAACTCCACGGTGGTGAAGCGCAGTTCCCGCCCCGGCGCCTTGGTGTCGCCCATCACCCACAAACCGCCGGCCACCCCCGGCACCTCCTGCAGGGTCACGCACGACTCCCCGTCGTCACCCCCACCCTGGTTCCCGCCACACGCCTTGTAGGCGGCGAGTCCGGCCGGGATCTCGATCTCGTACAGGTCGCTCACTGCACTGCCTTCCTGTTCGGTGAAAGGGGAATCCGTTCCCACGCGGTGGTGCACCCGCACGCGGTCGGATTCCCCAAATGGCCGGATGCGGGAGTCTGTTGGTTTTGCCTCACGCGGCGGTGTCCGGGTTCAGGCACTCCCCGACCTCGCGATGCTTCCGCCGGAGGACCGTCACGTCCGTGAGCTTCGAACGGTCCAAGCCCTCCGGGCCCTTGAACGCCTCCCGCGCCATGGCGTCGTGCCAGCAACAGGTGGGGCACAGTCCGGAGTCCGGTGCGGCCGGCTCGGGTTCACGCTGGGCGATCTCACGTAGAGACATCTGGCCGGCTCCCTTCCTGGGGCGCTTCGTTGACGAGGAAGACGCTACGGAGGGTAGGCGGTTGGTCTCTACGAGGTTCTACAAGATTGCACGCCCATCACCCGAGTGCATCAATCGCCGCCGTGATCAGCGCGCGGGCCGGGGCGCCGTACACCGCTATGTCGGACAGCTTCTGAAACGCGGCGAGGTACTGGGCGATCTCGCCCGGCGCGGTCATGGTCACGGCAGCGGTGAGGGTTTCGACCTGCGCCTGTTCGCTGTCGTAGACGCTGAACGTCTCCAGTGGCCAGATGTCCCGGTCGGCGTTGAGGGGGATGACCCCGAGCGACACGGCGGGCAGGGACATGATCGCCAGCAGGTAACCGAGTTGCCCAGACATCGCGTCCGCGTCGCCGACCCGGTATCGCAGGACGGACTCCTCCACCACCACGGCGAACCGGTGGTCGCCCTCCCGCAGGATGTGCGACCGTGCGAGCCGGGCGGAAACGGCGTCTGCCACGTCATCGGGCGTGCCGCGAAAGCGGGTGATGGAAGAGAGCAACGCCGTTGCGTAACCGTGGTTCTGAAACAGCCCGGGAACCACTGTCGAACAGTAGACCCGGAACACGCGGGTGCGCTCGAACAGGGGCACATAGGAATCCTGCAACCTCCTGAGCCCGGTACGCTGGAGGCGCTTCCACTCCACGTACATCTCATCCGCTGAGCGTGATGCGGCGATGAGATCGGCGGTCTGATCGTCGGCTCTGCACAGCCGACACCAGATCCGAATGTCCTCATCGGACGGCGGAGTTACCGCGTTGATGATCCGAGACGATTTCGAGGGATGCCAGCCGGCTTGGCGAGCCAGCTCACGCCCGTTGAGTCCAGCGTCCTTGCAGAGGTCTCGCAGGCGGGCGGCGAGCGCTTTGCGTGCTGATTGGACGCTGGATGACGGAGATGTGGGCATGAGCTGGCAGTCCGGTGCTTCGTAGGTCAGATCCGATAGTTCTCGTGAGGAACGGCCCGCGACCAGACCGCTTCGAACGCCGAGGCGCAGAGCTTCGCCACGGCAGGATCCCCCGTCACCTCGTCGCCCAGATAGGCACCCGCCCCCGAGAAGTGGCCGAACCTCACAACCGTGTCGTCGAACACCCAGAAGTCGTTACCGGGAAGGGCGAGGTCAGATGCCCGGCGACGCGGCAGCCACCGGATCTGCTCGCCCGCGGACACATTGGCGAACGTACCTTCGTGGAGGTACTGCGTGTACTCGCTGATCGGCTCGGAGACGATTCGCGCGCGGCGGATCTCGACACCCCGCGCCACCGCGCCCGATACGAGATCGAGCCAAGGGCGCCACCAGGAGGCGCGGTCGGCCAGGTTGTGGCGATGCCCCGCCCGCCATGCGGCGACGCGCGGGGCCTCGTCCGGGTCGTCGTACGAGTCCCGCATCTCAAGGTGAACCGCCGAGCGCTGGGCGGCGTCCAGAAGCTCAACGAACGTGGGCGCCTTCGGCGACATCAGTAGCCTCCCTGAGAGCGGCAGCCATGCGGACGGGCAGCCGCAGCACGGTCTCACTGTCGGGGATCGGCCCTGCGGCCAAGCACTCCTCTTCGGTTGCCTGGTCGACCTTCCAGCCCTGAATGACGAATTCCCCCGCGTCCTTGTCGACCCACACCGTCGGGCAGTTGGCCCCATCCGTGTTCGGGTCCTTGGCGATGAAGGTTAGTGCCATCGTTCCCTCCGTGCCTCGCGGTTGCATGGATGTGCAAGACCATCCACCCGCAGCCAGACTGTAGTCAAGAGGTTACAAGCGGTTGATCTGCGCACTCGGGTGATCCGGGCACTCATTGTGACCGGCATGGAGCCGGGGCGGCGCTGGGATTGTGCGGCCTTCCGAGCCTGAGCCCAGGGAGGCCGCCGTGTCCCGAACGCCGCAGCAGATCTTCCGCATCCGGGACGGGAAGATCGCTCGACTGCGTGACTACTTCGGGCCTGAGCTGGCGAGTTGATGAGCTGAGAACATCCGACCAGTCACGGGTGGCGTCACGCCAGGGTGCGGAAGAAGGTCCGGATGTCGGCCACCAGCAGGTCGGGCTGTTCCAGGGCGGCGAAGTGGCCGCCGTGGTCGAACTCCGTCCAGTGCACGATGTTGTCGATGCGTTCGGCGAAGGCGCGGACCGGCAGGGTGATGTCGTGGGGGAAGACGGCCATGCCGGTGGGGACGGTGGAGGGGGTGGCCTCGGTCCAGCCGTTGCGGGCCGACTCCTTGTACAGCCGCGCGGAGGAGCCGGCGGTGGCGGTCAGCCAGTACAGCATCACGTTGGTGAGGAGGTGGTCCCGGGGCACGGCACCTTCGGGAACGCCGCCGTCGCAGTCCGTCCATTCGCGGAACTTCTCGACGATCCAGGCGAGTTGGCCGACCGGTGAGTCGGTGAGCGCGTAGCCGACGGTGTGCGGGCGGGTCGCCTGGACGGCGGTGTAGCCGGAGGTTTCGGCCTGGTGGCGGGCCCAGGTGCCGAGCCGTTCGCGGTCGAGGGCGTCGAGGGTGGACGGGTCGCCGGTGGGGAAGGTGGGGGAGGTGTTGACGTGCACGCCGATGACCCGGGTGGGGGCGGCGAGGCCGAGTTCGCGGGAGATGCCGGAGCCCCAGTCGCCGCCCTGGGCGCCGTAGCGCGGGTAGCCGAGGCGGTCCATCAGTTCGGCCCAGGCACGTGCCACGCGCCGGTAGTCCCAGTCGAGTTGGCTGGTCGGTCTGGAGAAGCCGTAGCCCGGGATGGAGGGCGCGACCACGTGGAAGGCGTCGCGCGGGTCGCCGCCGTGGGCGCGGGGGTCGGTGAGCGGGCCCAGGATGTCCAGGAATTCGGCCACCGAGCCGGGCCAGCCGTGCGTGATGATCAGCGGGGTGGCGTCGGGTTCGGGTGAACGGACGTGCAGGAAGTGCACGTTGGCGCCGTCGAGGGTGGTGGTGTACTGCGGGAAGGTGTTGAGCCTGGTTTCGTGTTCGCGCCAGTCGTAGCCGGTCCGCCAGTACTCGGCCAGGTCCTGGAGGTAGTGGAGCGGGACGCCGTAGTCCCAGTCGGCGCCGGGCAACGAGTCGGGCCAGCGGGTGCGGGCGAGGCGGTCGCGCAGGTCGTCGAGCTGGTGCTGTTCGATGGCGATGCGGTAGGGGCGGATGTCGGTTTCGGCGGTCATGGCGGGGCCTTTCGAAGCATGGGGTGGGGTCAGGTCGTCGGCAGGATGTGGGCGAGCAGGGCCGCTTCCAGGTCGCGCAGCGGGAAGGCCGGGTCCTCGGCGGCGAGGGTGAGGCCGCCGCGGATGCCGGCGAGGAGGAGCAGGCGGGCGGCGGCGGGGTCGGGGACGCGGCAGGCCGCCAGGGCTTCGTCCAAGGCCTGTAGGAGGTCGGCGGAGGCGAGGTCGGCGCCTGCGGCGACCAGGACGGCGCGGGCTTCGGGGTCGGCGAGCAGGGCGGAGACGGCCCGGCTCTCCTCGACCTCCTCGGGGGCGGAGTCCAGGCCGAGCAGGGCGGAGCGGACCAGGAGTTGCAGGGTGGCGGCGGGGCTGTCGGCCGGTTGGGCGGCGAGCGCCGCGCGGGTCCGTTCGCGCCAGCCGTCGGCGATGTCGATCAGCAGGCCGTCCTTGCTGCCGAAGTAGCGGGAGGGCAGTCCGTCGGCGACGCCGGCCCGGGTGGCGACCTGGCGCAGGGTGGTGGCGCGGTAGCCCTGTTCGGCCATGAGCAGGACGGCGGCGCGCCGGATCTTGGCGCGGGTCGCTTCGCGGACGGCCGCCGAGGCCTCAGGCGTGCGGGGCATGGGGGCGTCCGGTGTTTGGTTGAACCATTGTTCAATATAAACACACGGCAAAGGTCCGCGTCACGCCCGGCGCGGGCCCCGGGGAGTCGGAGGTGGCGGGGCAGCCGCTAGCCCAGTTCGTAGCGGACGATCTCGTCGGTCGCGGTGGTCACGACGAACCCGGTCTTCACCAGGACCCTTCCCGAAGCGGGGTTGCCCACGCGGTGCTCGGCGGTGACCCGTGGGGTGCGGTGGTGGGCGAGGAACCGGCGCACCGCTGTGGTGGCGTAGCCGTGACCCCAGGCGTCCTCGCGCAGGATGTAGCTGAGGCTGCCCGTGTGGCCGGTGATGCGGAGCCGGACGATGCCGATCAGGTCGTCGTGGACGTCGATGCCGAGGACGCGTGCGGTGCGCGGCCGGCGGGCGTCGGCCTCCCGGGCTTCGCGTATGTAGTCGTGGGCCTGGGCGGCGGTCATCTGGCCGAACCACAGGTCGGCGACCGACCTGCCGCTGTAGATGCGGCGGACGGCGTGGGCGTCGCCCGGCCGGAGCTCGCGCAGGTGCACCCTTCCTCCAAGTCGTGGCGTCGGTCCGGGGCTTCCGCGCGCCGCGCGGGAAGCCGACGGGAGGCCCCGGGCCTGGACGGCTCAGGCGAAGATGAGGCGGAAGATCTGGTTGTGGACGAAGAAGCCGCCGGGCTGGCCGGGGATCGGCTGCAGGTTGAACGTCTCGGCGAACTGCAGGGGCTTGTCGAAGGCGTTGTCGATGAGGAGGTTGCCCGTGACGGTGACCAGTACGCCGTTGCCCGGGGCGGGCTGTGCGTCGGTGGTGTTCACCTTGTGCTTGACGGTGGCCAGTTGGGGCGTCGTCAGCTTCGCGAGGATGTTCTGCTGTCCCTGGACCTGGGCGTTCTCCCAGGTGAGCATCGACTCGGGTCGGTAGAGGCTGTTGAGGTTCGGGCGACCCGAGATGCCGGAGTCGAAGGTGTTGTAGTAGTGCGGCACGAACGAGTTGGCAACGGCGTTGAAGTCCATGCGCGGAACGTACCAGTCCGCTCACAGCGGGTGTGCGCTGTTTGACGGAACTGCCACCGGGGTGACCGGATCCCCTTATCCTGGACGGCTCCTGACGAGCCCGGTGCCCGTGCCCGTCTTGACCCTCCCGTCGTGGGAGAGTCGACAGTGGAGTGCAAGCACGTCGATGAGGTCGATGAAGCGGTGCTGTTGAGCCTCGGAGAGGTCGCGCGGCTTCGAGCGCCCTGCTGCCGGCGGCCAGTGTTCCGGCGCACCGCCGGTGTCGGTGGGTGCGGGTAGCGTGAGCGCACGTGGGCAGTTGGGCCGACACCCGGGGGGACCGATGGAGAACGCGCCGGACCACGGCCGGACCGTGCGGAACGGTTCGCTCGCCATGATCGGCCTGGGGGTCCTGCTGTTCGTCCTCAGCCTGGTCTACCTGATACCGCACGACATGGGGGTGACGTCGGCTCTCCGCAGTCGCGGCGTCCACATGCCGGCGGTCGTCACCGAGTGCACTGAGGTGAGCGCGCCGCAGGACAACCCGGCGGGCAACGCCAACTGCCGGGTGCGGTTCACGACCTCCGAGGGGGCGTCCGTCGAGACCCGACTCGCCTACGTGACCGACACCGTCAAGGCCCGCGACACCGTGGCGGTGGTGTACGACCCCCGGCACACGGACGTCGCCGCCCTTGCTTCGAGCATCGGTTTCTGGAACTCACTGGGCCGGAACGCGCTCGATGTGGTCGCACTGGTGGCGTCTGTCGTCATGACCCTGCTGGGCCTCGCGGTCCATCTCGCGTACCGCCGGCTCACCCGGGCACGCAGGCGGCCCACCGCTCTTTAGGCGGTGAGGAGTGGGAAGTCGGCCCCGCCGATGTGGCCGTGCCGCGCTTGCCGCCAGTCGATGTAACTATTACAGTTACGACATGGAGAGGGGTGATGGGCGGCATGAGCGCGAACAGTAGGTTGACCGTCGCCGCACACGCCCTGACCTGGATCGGGCTGTACCAGCGCCGTGGCCACGAGGTCGCCACCTCCGAGCAGATCGCGACGAGCGTCAACACCAACCCCGTGGTGATCCGCCGCCTGCTGGCCCAGCTGCGCACGGCGGGCCTGGTCGACTCGCGAAGGGGTGCCGGGGCCGGCTGGACGCTGTCGCGGGACCTGTCGGCGATCACCCTGCTCGACGTCTACGAGGCGGTGGAGCCAGGGCCGATCTTCGCCCTGCACCCCGCCACGCCCGACCCCGAGTGCGTCGTGGGCCACGGCATCGCTCCGGTGATGGCCGCCGTCTACGACGGGATCGAGGCCACCCTCCGCCGGGAGCTGTCGGGAACCACGCTGGAGGATGTGCTGCGCGATGTGCTGAAGGCCGCCTAGCCTCGGCCGTGGCAGTGCTTCCTGCGCCGGTTTTTGCGCCCAAAAATGTAACAAGAATAGTTACGTCAAGATTCGGAGAATCTCATGGGACAGCTGGACAACAAGACCGCCCTCGTCACCGGCGCCTCCACCGGCATCGGCCTGGCCATCGCCCGCCGCTTCGCCGCCGAGGGGGCGACCGTCTACCTCACCGGCCGCCGTGAAGCCGAGCTGGCGGCCGCCGTCGAGCAGGTCGGCAGCCGGGGCATCGGCGTCCGGGGCGACGTGTCGAAGCTCGACGACCTCGACCGGCTCTTCGCCGAGATCACCGAACGCAGCGGCCGGCTCGACATCGTCGTGGCCAACGCGGGCCTCGGGGACTTCGGCCCGCTCGGCGAGATCACCGAGGAGGAGTACGACCACACCACCTCCGTGAACCTCAAGGGCACGGTGTTCACCGTGCAGAAGGCGCTCCCGCTGCTGTCGGCCGGCGCCTCGGTGATCCTGCTCTCGTCCAGTGCGGCCCTGCGCGGCGTCCCGGGTCTGGGCGTCTACGCCGCGACCAAGGCTGCGATCCGCAGCCTCGCCCGCACCTGGGCCACCGAACTCGCCGGTCGCGGCATCCGGGTCAACGCCCTCACCCCGGGCCCGGTCACGACCCCCGGCGCCGACGAGCTGCGGGCCGCGTCCCCCCAGGTCGATCAGGCCGTCGCCACGACCCCGCTCGGTCGCGTCGGCCGACCCGAGGAGGTCGCCGCCACCGCCCTCTACCTGGCCGGGGACCAGAGCTCCTTCACCACCGGCGCGGAACTGCTCGTCGACGGCGGCCTCACGCAGCTCTAGGGCTGTTCCGTCTCGGCACGGAACCTGAGCGGGGTGGAAAGGCGGAGTGGGAAGTCGGCCCAGCCGACTTCCCACTCCCTCACCGGACTTCGGTCAGCGGCACAGGGCCGTGTCCACGACGTTCTCGACGTGCTCCGAGCCGGCGGCGTCCGGCGGGACGGTGGTCACCGCGATGTTGACGGCGCGGCCGTCGTCCGTCGCCCCGCCCCGGGTCTCGTAGCCGGGGATGTCGCCGCCGTGGCCCCAGTAGACGCCGCCGCAGGACAGCGGTCGGCTGATGAGCCCCAGGCCGTAGGCGGCGCCGCTGTCGCCGATGGGGACGGTGGTGCGCATCTGGGCGAGCTGGGCCGGTTGCAGGAGGCGGCCGCCGAGGAGGGCGGTGAAGAACTGGTTGACGTCGGAGTTGGTGGAGATCATCTGGCCCGCCGCCCCGCCCGCGGAGGGGTCCAGCTCGGTGAAGTCGATCAGGTGCCCGTCGGTCGCGTCCTTGAGGTAGCCCTGGGGGTGGGCCTCGCGGATGGTCCGGTCGCCCTGGGCGGGGTAGTAGGTGTGCCGCAGGCCGAGGGGCTTGATGATGCGCTGGTCGATCTGTTCGGCGATGGGGCGGCCGGTGACCTTCTGGACGACCAGGCCGGCGAGCACGTAGTTGGTGCTGCTGTACTTGAAGCTCGCCCCCGGGGCGAAGTCGGCCTTGTGCTGGAAGGCGATGTCCAGCAGGTCGCGCGGCTCGAAGTACCGGTGCTGGATGGAGGGTTCGTCGATGTAGCCCTCGTAGTCCGGGAGCCCGCTGGTGTGCTGGAGGAGCTGGCGGACCGTGATGTGGCGCCCGTCGATGCCGTCGCCGCGGACCAGGCCGGGGAGGTAGGACTCGACGGGCTCGTCGAGCCCGATCTTCCCCTCGCCGACCAGCTGCAGCACGACCACCGCGGTGAACGTCTTGGTGTTGCTGCCGATCCGCACCTGGCCGTCGACCGGCACCTTCGCGCGGGTGGTGACGTCGCCGACCCCCGCGGTGTAGGTGCGGGTGCGGCCGTCACGGCCCTGGACGCCGGCCAGCGCGGCGGGCAGGCCGTCGTCACGGACCAGCGCGTTCAGCCCCTGCTGGACGGCGTCCGGGCGGGGGGCGGCGGCTGCCGTGGACGGTGCCAGGGCGGTGCCCGCGGTCATGAGGCCGACGGCCACCGCGGCCGCCGCCGCCACGACGACCCCGCGCCGACCGGCCTGCGGGCGCCGGGAGGAGAGCCGGGACGAACGCCGGGAAGAAGGCCGGGAGGAAAGCGGCTGCCACATCTGCTCACGCACGAGTCAACTCCGGTGCAATCAAGGGGAGGCCGGGAGGTCCTCCCCGGGTGTGATCGCCAGTCTGCTCGGGCGGCTCGTCGATGACCTCCCCCGACCGGGGGAGCACTTTCTCCCACGTTTCCGCGATGCGCACCGACCGCGCCGACCGTCCCGCACGCCGACCGCCCGCACGCCGACGCGGGGCCGGCCCGACGGGGGTGCGGGCCGGCCCCGCGGGCCTGGTCGGGCGGTCGTGATCGGCCCGGTCGTGATCGGCCCGGTCGTGATCGGCCGGTCGTGTTCAGCCGGTCGCGCCGACCGCTACTCGGTCAGCATCTTCTCGCCGGCGTCCGGCAGCTTGGCGCCGTTCTTGTCGAAGAACTGCCACGACGTCACCTTCTTGCCCGGCTGCTCGGGGACCACCAGCCGCTGGTACGGGGAGTCCCCGACGGCCTTCAGCCACGGTTCCATGACCGAGCCGTCCGACCAGGTCACCAGGACCTTGCCGACGTCCGGGCCGAGGGCCATCACGGCGAGCTTGATCGGGAGCGGACCGGGCGTGCCAGCCTTGTCCCGGGCGCCCATCAGGCCGCCGCTGAACGTGTCGGCCATCCGCGGGTCGACGTGGCCCGGCGCCGGGTAGCTGCCCGCGTTGTCGTACGGCTGGCGCACGTCGTCCAGGGTGACGTAGTCGTTCACGACGTCCTCGGTGGGCTGCCAGTACTGCTGGATGAACGCCTCCGTCGGCTTGTCGAGTGAGGAGTCGACGGCGTGGCGCTCCTCCCAGACGGCCACCGCCTGCTCGTACGCCCGCTCCTTCGGGGCGACCGGCCAGAGTGCCGTCCAGAGCTTCCACGTCTTGCCGTCGGGGGTGCTGCCCTGGGCCAGCGTCACCCGGACCGGGGTGAACGGATCCCGCTCGGCCGTCGCCGTGCCGGACGGCTGGGCGGCCGGACCGCCCCCGGTGCCGCCGCCGGGACCGCCGTTGGCCGGGACGAGCGACTGGGTGCCGCTGCTCGCGGGGGAACTGTGCAGACCCGCCATCGTCCCGCCGCCCAGCACCACCACGGAGGCCAGCGCGAGCGCGCCGACCACCGACCGGCGACGGCGCCGGATCCGGCGGCCGCCCGCCATGATGTCCGCCATCGGCGCCGGGCCGACCTTGGCCCCGGCCGCCACCTCCGCCAGGCCGAGCCCGACCCACACGTCGCCGTCGTCGCCCGCCGCGCCCATGCCGACCGTCCCGCCGTTGCCACCCGCGCTCATACCGCACCTCCGATGCTCGTCATGCCCTTGATTTCCTTCAGCGCTGCGGCCCCCCGCAGTCTCGCGATCCCCTTGGCCGCGTGGCTGCGCACGGCTCCGGCCGAGCAGCCCATCGCCTCGGCGGCCTGACTGTCGCTCAGGTCCTCCCAGTACCGCAGCACCACGGCCTCGCGCTGGCGGGCCGGCAGGGCGGCCAGCGCCGTCATCAGCGCGCCGCGCTGGTCGGAGCGGGCGTAGCAGTCCTCCGCTCCGGCCTCGTCCGGCACCGCGTACACCAGCAGCTCCGGCGCGCGGCGGCGCCAGCGGCGGGCGTGTTCGTTCACCAGGATCCGCCGCACGTAGCTGTGCGGATCGCCGGCCCGTCGCACCTTTGCCCAGGCCGCGCAGGCCTTCTCCGCCGCGGACTGCACCAGGTCCTCGGCCGCGTACTGCTCCCCGGCCAACAGGTACGCCGTCCGCAGCAGCCGTGGCCAGGCCCCGACGATGAACGCCTGGAACTCCTCGTCCCGGTCGGTCTTCGTGCCTCCCATGAGCACCTCCTCACCCACCTAGAGCCCGGAAGCGGCCCAAAGCGCTTACTCCCGCCGATCACCAAACCGGTTGGCGTCCCCCGGGGCGTCGATACGATCCGCGGATGATCCTCTCCCATGACGTATCTCATGACCTGCCGGGCAACCGCCCCACCGTGGTGCTGCTGCACTCGTCCGTGTGCGACCGGAGGATGTGGGACCCGCAGTGGCAGGGGCTGGTCGACGCGGGCTACCGGGTGATCCGGGGCGACTTCCGGGCCTTCGGCGACACGCCGCCGGCCGACGCCCCGTACAGCGACGCGCAGGACGTGCTGGCGCTCCTCGACCACCTGGGCGTCGAGAGCACCGCGCTGATCGGCGCCTCGTACGGGGGGAAGGTCGCCATGGACGTGGCGGCGCTGCGCCCCGGGGCCGTCACCGCGCTGGCCCTGCTCTGCTCCGGGGCGTCCGGGCACGTCGCCGGTGACGCCCTGATGGCCTTCGCCGCGCGGGAGCGGGAACTCCTCGCGACCGGGGACGTGGAGGGCGCCGTCGAGCTCAACGTCGAGAGCTGGCTGGGCCCGGAGGCGGGCGACGAGGCCCGCGAACTCGTCCGCCGGATGCAGCGGCGCGCCTTCGAGGTGCAGGCGGACGCCGAGGTCGGCCCCACCGACGACGAAGCGGACCTCTCCCGGATCACGGCGCCCTGCCTGGTCGTGACCGGCGGCCACGACCTGGACGACTTCCGGCAGATCGCCGACTCCTTGGCGACCCGGATCCCCGGTGCCCGCCGGCTCGAACTGCCCTGGGCCGGCCACTTCCCCGGTCTGGAGCGGCCCGAGGAGACCTTCGAGCTGCTCACCGGATTCCTCCGCGAGACGGCGTAGGCGCCCCGAGCAGCGCTGCCTCAGCCGGCGGAGCCGCGCCGGCCGGGGCGGGGCGGGTCTGGGCAGGCCGGGTCGGGGGAGGACGGATCGGGACAGGCTTGGCTGGGGCAGGCTGCGTCGGGATCGTCCAGCAGCAGCTCCAACAGCGGTACGGCCGCCTCCAGTCGGCGGCACTGCTGCGGGGTGAGCCGCGTGCTGCGGCGGGCCAGCAGAGCGGAGCGCTCCCGGCGGATCCGGGTGATCGCCGCCAGGCCGGCCGGGGTGAGTTCGAGCAACTGGGAGCGGCCGTCCAGCGGGTCGGGGGTCTTGGCGATCAGGCCGTCGGCGGTCAGCGGGGCGATCGTACGGAGCACGGACGGCACGGCCACTCCCTCCCGCGCGGCGAGTTCGCCGAGCCGCAGCGGGCCGTGCACCTCCACCCGGGCCAGGGCGGAGAGTTGGGCGACGGTGAGGTCCTGGCCGCCGGAGGCGCGGGCCATCTGCCGGTTGAGCCGGCCGATCGCCAGCCGCAGCCGGACGAGGGCCTCGGCGGAGAGACCGGCCCCGGCTCCGCTGTGGCTCCCGGTCCCGGTGTCGGCCCCGGCATCGGCATCGGGGTCGGTCACGGTGTCGGCGTCAGTCACGGCGTCAGTCACGGCGTCGGTGTCGGCGTCGGTCGCGGCATCGCGCCCGGTCATGGCCTGCGGGCCTTTCCGTGCGGTGCGGGCCGGTTCGCGCCGGGCCGTCCGGCGGCCTCGCCCGCGCCCGGCCGGGGGCGGCGGGGGCGCCGCGGCCCGGTCCGCTCGCGCACCAGCGAGGCCGCCGCGGCGACCAGCGACATGGCGATCGCCAGCCAGAACACCACGACCAGGCCGTCGTGGAAGGGGCCCGAGATCAGTTGCGGGAAGAACTCCCGGCCGGTCAGCGTCCGGGCGTTGGCCGCCGGGAGCATGCCGAGCACGTGCGGGCCCAGCAGCTGCTGGATCGGGTTGTAGCCGAGGAACGCGGCGAAGAGCGTGCCGACCGGTGGCAGCGAGGCGATGGTGTGCGCGTCGGCGGCGGGCACGCCCTGCGCGGTCAGCCCGGCGGTGAGGGTGTGCGGCAGCGAGCCGGCCAGGCCGGCCACCATCAGGGAGAAGAAGACGCCGATCGAGAGCACCATGCCGGCGTTCTGGAAGGTGGCCCTCATGCCGGAGGCGGCGCCGCGGGCCTCGGCCGGCACGCTCGACATGATCAGCGAGGTGTTGGGGGCCGCGAACAGGCCGCCGCCCAGGCCGTTGAGGAACACCAGGACGGCGAACCACGGGTAGCCGAAGTCGGTGGGCAGGAGCAGCAGTCCGGCGAAGGACAGGGCCATCACCACCAGCCCGCCGGAGGCGAACAGCCGGGCCCCGGCCCGGTCGGAGAGGTAGCCCGAGACCGGCCCGGCGGCCAGGAAGCCGACGGTCAGCGGGACGAGGTAGATGCCCGCCCACAGCGGGGTGTCGGCGTAGTCGTAGCCGTGCAGCGGCAGCCAGATGCCCTGGAGCCAGATGATCAGCATGAACTGGAGGCCGCCGCGGGCGATCGAGCCCAGCAGGGTGGCCGCGTTGCCGCCGGCGAAGACCGGGTCGCGGAACAGCGCCAGCGGGAACATCGGCTCGGCGACCCTGGACTCGACCAGGCAGAAGGCGATCAGCAGCGCCACACCGCCGAACAGCCCGCCCAGCACCCAGGGGCTGGTCCAGCCCATGGTGTGGCCGCCGTAGGGCTGGATGCCGTAGGTGATCGCGGCGAGCAGGGCGGTCAGGCCGACGGCGAAGGTGATGTTGCCCCACCAGTCGATCCGGGCGGGCCGCCGTACGCCGGTCTCGCGCAGCGACCGGTAGGCCCAGACCGTGCCGAGGATGCCGATCGGCACGTTGACCCAGAAGATCGACCGCCAGTTCCACTCGGCCAGCAGCCCGCCCAGCACCAGGCCGATGAAGGAGCCGGCGATGCCCGCGACGATGTTCACCCCTAGCGCCATGCCGCGCCGGTGGGCGGGGAACGCGTCGGTGATGATCGCGGCCGAGTTGGCCATCAGCATCGAGCCGCCGATCGCCTGCACCACCCGCCAGCCGATCAGCCACAGCGCGCCCGGCCCGCCGTGCAGCGGGTCGAGGGAGAGGGCCACCGAGGTGAGGGTGAAGATCAGGAAGCCGGCGTTGTAGATCCGCACCCGGCCGTGGATGTCGCCCAGCCTGCCGAGGGTGACCACCAGGACGGCGGTGACCAGCATGTAGCCCATCAGCATCCACAACAGGTAGCTGACGTTGCCGGGTTGGAGCGGGTCCAGGCCGATGCCGTTGAAGATCGCGGGGAGGGAGATCAGGACGATCGAGGCGTTGATGGTGGCGATCAGGGTGCCGAGCGTGGTGTTGGAGAGTGCGACCCACTTGTAGCGCGGATGGTCCGCCGCCACAGCCCCGCGGACCGTGCGGACGCGCCTGCCTCTGCCGTTGTTCGGGATCTTCGTCGCCACCGCTGCCCCCAGGTGAGTGGCAGGCCGGGGGGCCGCCAGTCGGAGAGTACTTCGATAGCTTTCGCTAACTAACGATAGTCCGACCATCCTGCTGCCGATAGCCCGCAGGCATCCCGGGGCCGCCACCGGCCATCGACCGTCGGCCACCGACCGTCGGTGGCCGGTGGCCGGTGGCCGGCGGCCCGCTCCCGCGCGGCCGGGGCCCGGAGGCCGGCTCGTACGCACAGGCTCACGTCCGGCGGCCCCTGCTTTCCGACGCGGCGCATACACATTTCCGCCACATTCCCGCAGTGCTGCGCCGCCTTTTCGTGGCGCCGGATGTCCGAATTGCCTGACCGGGGCGGCTTCGTGTCGAATTCCTTGACATGACCACCTTCTCATTTTCGTCTGCCGCAAGTAAAACTTCGCAAAGAATGGCTCTCCGCAGGGGGGTCGCTGACCTGCGCAATCAACATATTGTTGCAGCTCAGAGGCCTGATGATCACCCTTCGCCATACGGGTGTAACCGGTCGTGTCCGCGCCGACCGGCATTCCGCAGGAGTACGGTTCCGGAGGAATCGCCGGGCGTGCTCGCGAGTAAAGTCGAGCAGCCTTGCGGGACTATTCGCCATGCCGTGGAAAGACGTACCGGGAATTGGTGCGAAGTATGGGTCAGAAAAAGGGTGAGCCGGGGGCCTCGGAGGCCGCCCGCCCGATATCCCTCAAGTTAGCCGTCGAAGTCCTGCGCGGCGTCGCGCAGGTGGACTTCATGCCGTCCGCCGTCTGCGGCCTGTTCTTCGTGGCCGCACTCTTCGCGGCCGGCTGGCGCTACGGCGTCTACGGCCTGCTCGGCAGCGCCGTCGGCACCGCCGTCGCGTACGGCCTGCGGTTGGCGCGCGACGCCGTCGAGGCCGGGCTGCACGGTTACAACGGCTGCCTGGTGGCGCTGGGGTGCGCGGTGTTCCTCGGCCCCGACCACCCCGCCACTGTCGCGGCGGCCGTCCTCGGCGCCGTCGTCGCCGTGGTGGTCACCGCGGGCCTCGGCGCGGTGCTCGACACCTGGAAACTGCCCGCGCTCACCGCGCCGTTCTGCCTGGTCGCCACCGCGACGACGGCCGCGGCGCCCGGCTTCCGCCACCTGTGGCACGGCACCGGCGCCCCGACCGCCCTGGCCGGGCCGGCCGCCGGCCCGACCGGGCTGACCTGGGACCAGATGTGGCACGGGTTCTTCGCCAACATCGGCCAGATCTTCTTCATGCCCCAGTGGTACGTCGGCCTGCTGTTCCTGGCAGGCATCTTCGCGGCCAGCCGCCCGGCCGGCCTGCTGGCCTGCGCGGGCAGTGCGACCGGGCTGCTCACCGCCTGGACGCTCGGCGCGCCCGCCGACGCCGTCGGCCAGGGGCTGCTCGGGTACAGCGGGGTGCTCGTCGCGATGGCGCTGTGCGGCGTGTTCGTCGCCCCCGGCGGGTGGAGCGCGGCCTACGCCGTCCTCGGCGCGGCCGCCGCCACCGTCCTGACCCCGGCGCTGGCCGCCGCCACCGTGCCGTTCGGCGGCCACGCCTTCACCTGGCCGTTCGTCCTGACCACCATGCTGTTCCTGGCGGCGGTGCCGGCCATTCCCCGGCTGCGCAGGGTCTGACCGGGTTTCGGTAGTCCGAATTCCCGCTCGTGACAGGCGTGTTCATTCGGAGTTCCTGCGGAGTTCCCTCGGAAAGGAAGAGTGATTCCCGTGAATCTCGCCCCGCGTGAGATGGACAAGCTGTACATCTACGTTGTGGCCGATCTGGCCCGCAAACGCCGCGACCGCGGTGTGAAACTGAACTACAGCGAGGCCTGCGCGCTGATCAGCGAGGCGATCATGGAGGGCGCCCGGGACGGGCGCACCGTCGCCGAGTGCATGGAGATCGGCAAGCAGGTCGTCAGCGGCGAGGACGTCATGCCCGGCGTCCGCGAGATGCTGCCGCTGCTCCAGGTCGAGGCCGCGTTCCTGGACGGCACCAAGCTGGTCTCCTGCCACGACCCGGTGGGTGCCTGAGCCATGACCGTACGTCAGGCGGAAGCGGCGACCGGTCCGACGCCGGCGCCGACCTCGGCCCCGCCGCCCGCCGCCACGGTGGTGCTGGCCGGCGGGCACGAGAGCGACGGCGGCCGGGACCTGGCCGCCCTGGTGGAGCGCGAGCCCGCCGTCCACGCCGCGGCCGCCGCCGGCCGGGCGCTCGGCGAGGCCGTCCGCTCGGCGCTGGCCGCCACCGACGGCCCGGTGTGCGTCGTCCCGATGACGCTGGGCCGCGACCCGAAGCTGGTGGCCGACACCGCCCGGGCGCTGCGCTGGCTGGCAGCAGGGGAGGGGCGCGGACGACTCGCCCTGACCGGGGCGTTCGGCGGCAAGGACCACCTCGTCGGCTGGCTGCGGGCCGCGGCCTCCGCCGCCCCCGGGCCCGACGGCGCCGTGCTGGTCACCGCCCCGGCGGCCGGCCCGTTCGAGGACGCGGACCTGTTCCGGATCGCCCGGCTGGTCCGCCAGTACGGCCACCACCGCTGGGTCGAGGTGGCCTTCGCGGGCGGCGACCCCGACCTCGCCGAGGGCGCCGAACGCTGCCGGCTGCTCGGCGCCCGCGAAGTGACGGCCGTACCGGCCTCGTTCGGACCGGCGCTGCGCACCGAACTGCCCGGGGTGCGGGACGGCGGGCCGCTGCTGCGGTCGTCCGCGATCGCCGGCGTCGTCGCGGCCCGCACCGCGGCGGCCCTGCACCTGCTCGGCCACGGCGAGGACGGCATCCTGGCCGGCCTCGACGCCGAGCACGGGCACGGCTACGCCCACAGCCACGGCCCCGGCGGGGACCACTCGCACGGCCACGGCCACGGCCCCGGTGCCGCCGACGGACACACCCACGGCCACACACATCACTGAACCGACAGAGAGGAAGGGCCCGCCATGTCTGGTGGCGCCACGTACCTGTACGGCGACGACCCGGTGGAGATCAACGCCGGTCGCGCCCAGGTCACCATCACGGTCAGCAACACCGGCGACCGGGCGATCCAGGTCGGCTCGCACTACCACTTCTTCGAGGTCAACCGCGCCCTCGACTTCGACCGCAACGCCGCCTACGGCAAGCACCTGGACATCCCGGCCGGCACCGCCGTCCGCTTCGAGCCGGGCGACACCAAGGACGTCACGCTCGCCGAGTTCGGCGGCCACGGCCGCCTGATCGGCTTCAGCAACCTCGTCGACGGCGGCATCAGGTCGGCCGACACCCGCGCCCGGGCGATCGACCGGGCGATCGCCCTCGGGTTCAAGGGCACCAACCTCGACCACAAGGAAGGCGACCGCTGATGGCCACGCTGTCCCGCAAGCAGTACACCGATCTCTTCGGGCCCACGGTCGGTGACCGCTTCCACCTCGCCGACACCAACCTCGTCGTCGAGATCGAGAAGGACTTCAACCAGGGCCACTACGGCGACGAGGCCGTCTACGGCGGCGGCAAGGGCATCCGCGACGGCATGGCCCAGGACCCGGCCGCCACCTCCGCCCAGGGCGCGCTGGACCTGGTGATCACCAACGTCGTCGTGATGGACGCCGTCCTCGGCGTGGTCAAGGGCGACATCGGCGTCAAGGACGGCTTCATCACCGCCGTCGGCAAGGCCGGCAACCCGCACACCCAGAGCGGCGTGCACCCCCAGCTGGTCATCGGCCCCGGCACCGAGGTGATCTCCGGCGAGCACCTGATCGCCACCGCCGGCGGCATCGACACCCACATCCACTTCATCGCCCCGCAGCAGGTTCAGGAGGCGCTGAGCAACGGCATCACCACCCTCATCGGCGGCGGCACCGGCCCCTCCGACGGCACCAACGGCACCACCTGCACCCCCGGCCCGTGGAACATCCACCGGATGTACCAGGCGGTCGAGGACCTCCCGGTCAACGTCGGACTCCTCGGCAAGGGCAACGGCTCGCTGCCCGGCGCCCTGCGCGAGCAGGTCGAGGCCGGCGTCTGCGGCCTCAAGGTGCACGAGGACTGGGGCAGCACCCCCGCCGCCATCGACAGCGCGCTCGGCGTCGCCGACGAGTACGACGTCCAGGTGGCCATCCACACGGACACCCTCAACGAGGGCGGCTTCTTCGAGGACACCCTCTCCGCCATCGACGGCCGCACCATCCACACCTTCCACACCGAGGGCGCGGGCGGCGGCCACGCCCCCGACATCATGCGGATCGCCGGCGAGCCCAACGTCCTGCCGTCCTCCACCAACCCCACGCTGCCCTACACCGTCAACTCGGTCGACGAGCTGCTGGACATGGTGATGGTCTGCCACCACCTCAGCCACGACATCCCCGAGGACGTCTCCTTCGCCGACTCCCGGGTCCGCGCCGAGACGATCGCCGCCGAGACCGTCCTGCACGACGAGGGCGTCATCTCGATCTTCTCCTCGGACTCGCAGGCGATGGGCCGGATCGGGGAGTCCTTCACCCGCGCCTTCCAGACCGCCCACCACTGCAAGGACCAGCGCGGCAAGCTCGACGGCGACACCGAGCGCAACGACAACTTCCGCGTCCTGCGCTACCTCGCCAAGCTCACCATCAACCCGGCCATCGCCTCCGGCACCGCCGACCACATCGGCTCGCTGGAGAGCGGCAAGCTCGCCGACATCGTGCTCTGGCCGATCAACTCCTTCGGCGCCAAGCCCAAGATGGTCATCAAGGGCGGCGTCATCAACTGGGCGCTGATGGGCGACCCGAACGCCTCGCTGCCCACCCCGCAGCCGGTCTACTACCGCCCGATGTACGGCGCGCTCGGCCGGGCCAAGCAGGCCACCCGGGTCTCCTTCATGTCGCAGGCCGCCATCGACCTCGGCGTCCCGGCCCGACTCGGGCTGGACAGCCGGGTCCTGCCCGTGCGGCGCTGCCGCTCGGTCGGCAAGCAGCACATGGTCCGCAACGACGCGCTGCCGAAGATCGCCGTCGACCCGGAGACCTACAAGGTCACCCTGGACGGCGAGCCGGCCACCATCGAGCCCGCCCGCGAACTCCCGCTCAACCACCTGTTCTACCTCGCGTGAGCGGCTCTCCAGGGCTCGGTACTTCGGGGCCCGGTACTTCGGGGCCCGGTTCTTCGGGGCCTGGCTCTCCCGGGCTCGGGGGAGGCCTGGACACCCTGCTGGTCAGCCTCCAGCTGACCGACTCCGCCTTCCCCAGCGGCTTCTACACCCTCTCGCACGGCCTGGAGGGCTACGCGCAGGCCAAGGCCGTCACCCCGGACACCATGCCCGACCTGCTCACCGACCTGCTGCGCCACTCGGTCGGCCCCGGCGACGCCACCGCGCTCGCCCTCGCCCACGGCGCCGCCCGGGCCGGCGACTGGGGCCTGCTGGTCGACGTGGACCAGCGACTGCACGCCACCAAACTCAACCGCGAGCTGCGCCTGGCATCCACCCGGACCGGGCGCCAACTCCTCGACATCGCCCGGGAGTCGATCGGCGGCGAACCGCTGGACCGGTACGCCGAACTGGTCGCCGCCAAGCAGGCCCCCGGCTCCCAGCCGGTGGCCGCCGGAGTCGCCTACGCCTCTGCCGCCGTGCCCGTCGACCAGGCCGTCGCCAGCGACCTGTTCGCCTTCTGCACCAGCTTCGTCGGCGCCGCCCTGCGGTTGCGGCTGACCGACCACCGCAAGGCGCAGGTGGTGCTGCGGGCCGCGGCGCCGGTGATCGAGGAGACCGTACGGGCCGCCCTCGCCCGGGAGTTGGAAGACCTGGGCGGGTGCGTGCCGGTCGCGGACGCGATGTCCGGGCGGCACGAACGGGCCGAGGCCCGGCTGTTCGCCAGCTGAACCGCGTCCGGGAGGTGCGGGCGGGCGCCGGAGTGTCGCAGCTCCCGTTCCTCCCGGACGCAGAACCAACGTCACACCGCATCAGAAGGAGACAGCAATGACCGAGAACGTGCTCCGCGTGGGCATCGGCGGGCCGGTCGGCTCCGGCAAGACGGCGCTCATCGAGGCCCTCGTCCCGGTGCTGATCGCCAACGGCCACCGCCCGGCGGTCATCACCAACGACATCTACACCCAGGAGGACGCGCAGCACGTGCGTCGCACCCTGGCCGGCGTCCTCGACCCCGAGCGGGTCGTCGGCGTCGAGACCGGCGCCTGCCCGCACACCGCCGTCCGGGACGACCCGACGATGAACCTCGCGGCCGGCGCCGAGATGCTGGAGCGCTTCCCCGACGTCGACACCCTGCTGTTCGAGTCCGGTGGCGACAACCTCACGCTGACCTTCAGCCCCGTCCTGGTCGACCTCTTCCTCTTCGTCCTGGACACCGCCGAGGGCGAGAAGATGCCCCGCAAGCGCGGCCCGGGCATCACCGAGTCCGACCTGCTGGTCATCAACAAGATCGACATCGCCCAGTACGTCCGTGCGGACCTCGGCATCATGGAGTCCGACGCCCACCGCGTCCGCGAGGGCGGGCCGGTCGTGCTCACCAACTGCCTCACCGGGCACGGGCTGGACGAGATCGCCACCTTCCTGGAGACCTTCCGCAAGGTCCCGGCATGACCGTCACGGTGGCCGCGGGGGAAGCGGCTGCGGGGGAGGCCGCCGTGCCCCGGCTCGATCCGCGGCACTACGAGCCGGCCCGCGTCCCGTACGCCGTCCGCCGGTACGCCGGGACGCCCGACACCCTGGGTGTCGGGCGCCCCGGCAAGGTCGGCCTGCTGGAGCTGGCCTTCGAACGGATCGGCGAACGCACCGAACTCACCGGCCACTACCAGAAGTCGCCGCTGCAGATCATGCGCCCGCTCTACTTCGACCCGGCCCGCCCGGACCTCGCCGTCACCTTCCTGATGTCCACCGGCGGCGGCATCCTCCAGGCCGACCGGCTCCGCACCGACCTGCGCTGCGGCGCCGACACCGCGACCCACCTCACCACCCAGGCGGCCACCAAGGTCTACCGGATGGAGTTCGACTACGCGACGCAGCTGGTCAACCTGGACGCCGGCCCCCGCGCCTACGTCGAGTACCTGCCCGAGCCCGTCATCCCCTTCGTCGATTCCCGGCTCTACCAGCGCACCGTCCTCACCGTCGACCCCACCGCCACCGTGCTGGCCGGCGAGACCGTCCTCGCCGGCCGCCTCGCCCGGGGCGAGCGCAACGCCTACCAGGTGTTCGCCTCCGACCTCGAAGTGCGGCGCCCCGACGGCCAGTTGATCGCCCTCGACACCGTCCGGCTGGAGCCCCCGGAGGCTGGCGTGACCGGCCCGGCGGTCCTGGCCGGCCACGACGTCATGGCCAGCCTCTACGTCGTCACGCCGCTCGCCCCCGCCGCGCAGGTCGCCGACACCCTGCACGAGGCCCTGGCCGGCAGCGGCCTGCTCCACGGCGTCAGCGTCCTCCCGCACGACAGCGGCGCCTGGCTCCGCCTGCTCGGCTCCGACACCCGCGCCTGCGCCGCCGCCCAGCGCACCGCCTGGGACGCCGTCCGCCGGCTCCTCATCGGCGCCCCGGCTCCGGCCCTGCGCAAGACCTGACCCCGCTCCGCACCTCCCCGTACCTCCCCGCACCTCCCCGAAGCGTCCCGGCGCCTCGGGGAGGGGGCGCGAGGGGGCGAGGGGGCGAGGGGGCGAGGGCGGCCCCGGATGCAGCCGGACCGGCCTGGTCGCAGCATGGAACCGGAGGCTCTCATGCACCGACCCACGTTCGGACCTTCCCCACCCGACCCCGCATCCGGCGGCCCGGCATCCGGCGCGGCAGTCGATCCCGCCCCCGTCCCCGCCCCCGGTCCGGGGCCGGGACGCCAGAGCCGGGGCGGTCTGCGATCCGGCTCGGTCTTCCTCTCGTTCGTGCCGTGGATCGTGTTCGACGTCATCGCCGGGCCGAGCACCTGGAAACTGGCGGCCCTGACGGCGCTGGTCGCCGCGCTCGTCCTCGCCGTACCGGACGCGCGCCACCATGCGCTCAAGGTGCTCAGCATCGTCGGCGTGGCCTTCTTCGCCGTGCTCTGCGTGCTGGGCCTGGCGCTCGACCGGCACAGCCTGATCTGGCTGGAGACCTACGCGCAGGTGCTGTCCAGCGGCGTGCTCGCGGTGGTGGCCCTGGGGTCGCTGGCGTTCACACCGTTCACCGAGCAGTACGCCCGGGAGTCCACGCCGCCGGAGGTCTGGGGTACGCCGCGGTTCCAGCGCACCAACCGGTTGCTGACCGCGCTCTGGGGCGCGGTCTTCCTGATCACCGCGCTCCTGGGGCTGGCGGCCCTGCACGTCGGCTCGGCGAAGGACTGGCTGACCTGGGTCATCCCGGTGATCCTGCTGGTGCTGGCGTTCCGGATCACCCGTTGGTACCCCGAGCACGTGCGCGAACAGGCCCGGCGCGGTCGGTGAGCAGCACACCCGGGGGGCGTCCGGGCGCCGCGGCGGCGGGATTCACCCGGTCGGGTGGATCCGGTGGGACCGCTCCCGGACGGGCGAGGGCCGGCTGGATAGTGAGGAGGCAGTCGCATTCCTCGCTGTTCGCGTTCTCAACTCGCTTCAAGGGGAGGACACATGGTCGGTACGGCGCACCGGAGCACCGGTGTGGAGGGGGTGGAGGGCGGTGTCGGTCTGACGGCTCTCCTGGTCGCCGCGGCGCGCGCGATCGAGACCCACCGGCACGACACCCTGGCGCAGGACGTCTACGCGGAGCACTTCGTGCTCGCCGCGCCGGCGTCCGCGGGCTGGCCGGTCCGGATGCACCAGGTGCCGGACGGGGACGCGAACCCGCTGTGGGGGCGGTTCGCGCGCTACTTCGGCCTGCGGACGAGGGTCCTCGACGACTTCCTGCTCCGGTCGGTGCACGCGGGCGCCCGCCAAGTGGTCCTGCTCGGCGCCGGGTTGGACACGCGGGCGTTCCGGCTCGACTGGCCTCCCGGCTGCACGGTCTTCGAGGTCGACCGGGAGGGCGTACTGGCCTTCAAGCACGGGGTGCTCGGAGGGCTGTCGGCCTCCCCGAAGGCGGCGCGCGTACCGGTCGTCGCCGACCTGTGCGCCGACTGGGCCGGAGCGCTGACCGAGGCCGGCTTCGACGCGGCCGTACCGAGCGTCTGGCTGGCGGAGGGGTTGCTCTTCTACCTGCCCAACGGTGTCGAGGCGCAACTCATCGACACGGTCGACCGGTTGAGTGCGGGCGGCAGTGCCATGGCGTACGAGGTCAAGCTGGAGAAGAGCCTGTTGGAGTACCGCGAGAGCCCGCTCTACACCTCGACGAAACACCAGATCGGCATCGACCTGCTCGATCTGTTCGACGGAGAGCCGCGGCCCGACTCCGCGGGCGCCCTGGCCGGCAAGGGCTGGATCACCTCGGTCCACACCCCCTTCGACTTCACCCACCAGCACGGTCGCGGTCCCCTGCCCGAGCCGAACGACGCGCTGGAGGGCAACCGCTGGGTGTTCGCGCACAAGCCCCGGGTGTAGGTGCAGGAGGGCGGAGCGCCTCGCTCAGCGGGCGCTCCGCTCCGGGACCAGGACGGGTTTGACCACCCGGCCCGCGTCGCAGTCGCGTTCGGCCTCGTTGATGGCGGCGAGCGGGTACCGGCGGATCAGCTGGTCGAAGGGGAACCGCCCGGCCTGCCACAGCCGGGTCAGCCGGGGGATCAGCAGCGCCGGCACCGCGTCCCCCTCGCAGATGTGCGAGATCCGCCGGCCCCGGTCCAGTGTCCCCGGATCGAGCGACAGCGCGGTGCGGAGCCGGGCCACCAGCCCGAGGTGGCCGGTCGGGCGCAGGGCCCGGAGCGCCTCGTTGATCAGCGGGCCGGAGGCCGTGGTGTCCAGCGCGTACTGGGCGCCACCGTCGGTCAGCCGCTGGATCCGCTCGGCCAGGCCGGGCCGGGGGACAAGGCCGGGCCGGGAGGCCAGGTCGGGCCCGGAGGCGTGGTCGGCCGGTCCGGCGCGCAGCGGGATCGCGCCGAACCGCTCGGCGAGGTTCAGCCGTTCGGTGTAGCGGTCGACGGCCACGGCCACCGCCCCGGCGGCCGTGGCCGCCATCACCGCGGCGAGGCCAACCGCCCCCGCGCCGAGGACCAGGACGGTGTCGCCGGGGCCGGCGCCGAAGGAGTTGAACACCGCCCCGGCACCGGTCAGGAAGCCGCAGCCGAGGGGCCCGAGCAGGTCGACGGGCAGCGAGCGGTCGACCCGGACGGCGTTGCGCGCCGGAACCATCGCGTACTCGCCGAACGAGGACTGGCCGAACCACCGGGGGGCCAGCTCGCCCCCGGCCGCGTCGGTGAACCGCGCCGCCTCCTCCTCGCGCCCGCCGAAGAGGTTGAGCGCGGCGAAGGAGTCGCAGTAGGCGGGGGCCGCACCTAGGCAGTTCCGGCAGTGTCCGCACGAGTCGAAGCTCAGCACGACGTGGTCGCCGACGCTCAGCCCGGTGCCCGGGCCGCCGGTCTCCACCACGACCCCGGCCCCCTCGTGCCCGAGCACCGCAGGCAACGGCGAGCGGCCCGCCGAACGCCGGACCGCGAGATCGGTGCGGCACATCCCGCAACCCGCGATCCGCACCAGCACCTCGCCGTCGGCCGGCCCCCCGTTCAGGACCACCTCCTCGACGACGAACCCGCCCTCGTACGAGCGCAGTACCGCCGCGTCGAACCTCATCGTCACGCCTCCTCCGGATCGTCAAGCCTCCTCAGGCCGGTGCACGACGAACGGCCTGAGGTTCCCGTAGAGCCCCCACGGCCCGCCCGCGACGCCGACACCGCTGTCCTTGATGCCCGCGAAGGGCTGGGCGAGGGACAGCTCGGCGTGGTGGTTGATCCACGCCGTCCCGCACTCCAGCCGGTCGGCCACCGCCTCGGCCCGGTCGAGGTCCGTCCCCCACACCGAGCCGCCCAGCCCGAATCCGGTGTCGTTGGCCGCCTCGACGGCCTCGTCGACGCTCCGGTACGGCAGCACCGGCAGGACCGGGCCGAACTGCTCCTCCGTCACCACCGGACTGTCGGAGGGGACGTCGGCCAGCACCGTCGGGGCGAAGAAGTAGCCCGGCCGGTCCAGCCGGTGGCCACCGGCCGCGGCCCGGGCGCCGTCCGCCAGGGCCCGGGCCGTGTAGCGCTCGACCCTGGCCAGCTGGGGGGCGTTGTTGACCGGCCCCAGCTGGGTGCCCGGGTCGAGTCCGGCGCCGACGACGACGCTCTTCGCCCGTTCCGCGAGGGCCTCGACCACGTGGGAGTGGAGCCGGGCAGGGGCGTAGACGCGCTTGACCGCCATGCAGACCTGCCCGCAGTTGCGGAACGCCGCCCAGAACAGCCGGTCCGCGATCCGGTCCACGTCCACGTCGTCCAGCAGGACGGCGGCGTCGTTGCCGCCCAGCTCCAGGGTGACCCGGGCGAGCGAGACGGCCGCGCCCGCCGCGACGGCCCGTCCGGTGGGGACCGAGCCGGTGAAGGTCACGTGGCGGATCCCCGGGTGGGAGGCGAGCAGGGCGCCGAGGGGTTCGCGGCCGGTGACGATCGTCAGGACGCCCTCGGGGAGGGCGGTGGCGAGGACGGACCCCAGCAGCCGGGTGGCGAGGGGGGTGAACGGGGAGGGCTTGAGCACCATCGTGTTGCCCGCGGCGAGCGCGGGCGCGAACTTCGCCGCCGCGAGCTGGAGCGGGAAGTTCCACGGGACGATCGCGGCGACCGGCCCCAGCGGCCGCCAGCGGATCTCGCTGCGCACCGGACGGCCGTCCGCGATCGGCTGGGGCCCGGGGGCCAGGTCGGCGAAGTAGCGCAGGCGGGCCGCCGTCCGGGCGACCTCGGCGGCCGACTCGGCCAGGGGTTTGCCCTGTTCCCGGGTGAGCAGCGGGGCGAGGTCGGCTCCGGCCGCCTCCACGGCGTCGGCTGCCGCGCGCAACGCGGCGGCGCGGGCGGCGGGGTCGGCCCGCCAGCTGCGCCAGGCCTCGTGGGCCCGGCCGACGACGGCGTCCAGCGCGTCCGGCTGCTGGTCGGGGGCCTCGGCGAAGGCCTCGCCCGTCGCCGGGTCGACGACGGCGAAGCGACCGCCGTCGGGCCCGGGCGGGCGGCCGGGCCGGCTCGCCGGCCTGCCGGGGGTCAACTCGCGGCGGTGACGACGGCCGCGTGGTCCCGGGCGTGCCGGTCCATCTCCGCCCGGAAGTCGGCCACCAACTGCGGCCGGATCCTTCCGGCGGTGCGGTCGCCGCCCTCGCAGACGGCCCCGCGCACTCCCACGATGTCCGTGCCGATACGGGTCAGCATGCCGAGGTCCGCCGCCTTGACGCTGCCCGCGAGCGCGGCGAGCAGATCGGCTTCGTGGGCCAGCCGGACGAACTCCGCGCAGACCTCAGGCGGAACGTGGTCGAACAGCCTGGTCCCGTCCTTGATCGCGGTGTCGAGCATGGCCGCGTCGGAGCCGGAGCGACGGGCGATGTCGGGCAACGCGAGCGGGTTGACGCAGCCGATCCGGTGGGCGTCGGCGTAGCCCGAGGCGACGACGAACGCGTCCGGCCGGTAGTCCTTCACGGCCCGGACGACCCCTCGCATGACGTCGACGGCCTGTTCGGGCGTCGTGCACCCGTAGAGGCCGACCTTGATGTATGTGGCGCCGGAGACGGCCGCACCGAGCGCGGCCTGGGCCACCGTGCCGGGCTTGTACGGGACGTCCCCCACGGTGGCGGACAACGGCTTGTCCGCCGGGACGGCGTCACGGATCTCCCTGATCACCCACGGGAAGTTCGCGCCGAGCGAGCCCTCGTCCGGCTTCTTGACGTCGACGATGTCGAGGTGCTCCGCCGCCTTCGCGCAGTCGAGGGCCTCCTCGACGCCGTCCGGGGAGATGAGCAGCAACAACGTGGGCTCCTTCCACCGCGGGTCCACCGGCCGGGGGCAGGTGCGCGGAGTCGTCTGGATCACGTGCGGTCCGCTCATCATTCCTTCGGCCCGTGACCCCCGGTAGGGCGCGCGGAGCCCGAACGGGTCACTGCCGTGGCGCGATCACCCCCCGACGCGCCGGACACGCCAGTTCGAACCCGTCGCACACGGGCGCGGTCGGGTCGCCGGGGTCGGGATTCCTGCTCCTGGCCGCCGGGACGGCCGTTCAGGCCCACCGCTCCACGAAGCGGCGCTGCCAGGGCGTCTCCACCGCGTGCCGGTCGTAGTGCTCCCGGACGTACGCGACGGCCTCGGCGGCCGGGACGCCGTCCAGGATCGCGACGCAGGCGAGGGCGGTGCCGGTGCGGCCGTGGCCGCCGGCGCAGGCGAGTTCGACGCGTTCGGTCGCCGACCGCCGCCAGACCTCGCGGAAGGCGTCGGCCGCGTCCGCCCGGTCGGCGGGGAGCCGGAAGTCGGGCCAGTGCACCCAACGGCCCTCCCACGGGAACGGCTTGGGCGGGCGGCCCAGCAGGTAGAGCCCGAAGGAGGGGTGCGGGCCGGGCGGCAGCGGGCGGCTGAGGCCGCGCCCGCGCAGCAGCCGCCCGGAGGGCAGGCGCAGCACGCCGGGGGCGGCCGGGTCCCAGGGCGCGGTCGGCCCGGTCGGCCCGGTGGTCTCGGTGGTCTCGGTCATCTCGCGGTTCTCCTCAGGACGCCACGTGCAGGGCCGGGGTGCCCGGCATCCCGGCCCGGTGGGCCAGGGCCGCCGCCTCGCCGCGCGAGGAGACGCCGAGCTTGGCCAGGATGTTGGCGACGTGGAACTTCACCGTCGACTCGCTGATGTGCAGCGCCGCGGCGATGTCCCGGTTTCGCCGGCCCTGGGCCAGTTGGTCGAGCACTTCCAGCTCGCGCGGCTGGAGGCCGTCCAACGGGTCGGTGGCGCGCGGTTGTTCGGGCAGGCCGAGCGGCAGGTCGACGCTCACCGTGGTGCCCCAGCCGGGGACGGCCTCGATGGCGCAGCGCCCGCCGAGGGCGGCGATCCGGTCGGCGGTGCGGTGGACGGCCAGCGCGTCGGTGGCCAGCAGGCCGGGGCCGTCGTCCCGGACCACCGCCCGCAGCGTGTCACCGGTGAACCGCCAGCTCACGTGCAGCCTGGTCACGGCGTCCTGCTCCAGCATCACGAGGACGGCCGCCCGGACGGCGTCCCGGGCGGCGTGCGCGGTGTCCGCCGGCACGGACCGGCCTGCCTCCGCCGGCGGCGCGACGTCCAGCCGCACCCGGGTGTGCCGCAGCAGCGGGCGCAACTGCTGGTCGAGCCGGGCGAACGCGGCGTCGGCGGGCTCCTCGCTGAGCGCCCGGTCCAGGTCGGCGCCCCGGCGAAGGTCGAGCAGCGCCGTCACGGCCAGTTCGGTGGCGGCGCGGCGCGCGGTGGCGTCGTCCAGCGCGGCGGAGCGCAGCGGCGCGAGGATCGCGGTGAGCGCCGCGCCGTGGGAGCCGGTGAACTCGGCGATCGCCCGGGCCCGGGCGTTGGCGGAGGCCCGGGAGGCCACCGCGTGGGTGGGGCCGGCGTCGGTGGCGCGGTGGTGCGAGTGGGTGGTGACCAAGTCCCACAGCTGCTGGAGGACGGCGAGCGCCCCGGCCGCCACCGGGTCGGCGCCGCCGTCCCGGACCAGCACCAGCACCGCGGTGGTGGCGTCCGACGCCGACGCCGTGACCACCACGACGGACCTTGCCCGCCCGGCCAGCTGCGCCTCGCCCTGCCAGGCCCGGCCGTCGGCCGTCGCCGAGGTGGTCGTCTCGGCCAGCTTGGCGAGCTCCAGGCCGCTGACGGCGGCGGTCAGCTCGGGTGGGCCGAAGGCGAGCGTGGGGGAATAGGTGCAGATGCCGCTGAGCTGGGCGATCGCCACGTGCGGGACGAGGGTGGCGACCACCTCGGAGAGCCGGTCCATCAGGTGCGGCCGGGGGGTGCGCAGCACCTCGACGGCCCGCGCCAGCGCCTCCTCGGGGCGGCCCCAGTGCTGCCGCCACCGCTCGTCCGCGCCGTCCCCATCCCCGTTCCCGTGGTCCAGGTCCCTGCCGTCCACGTCCTCGCCCGTCTCGTTGCGCACGTCCTTGTCAACGCCGATGCCGTCGCCCATGCCGGCCAGCCTAGCCCGGGGGCCGGGGCGGGGGCCTGGCCGTTCGGACAGGTGGAACCATCCGAAAGGCGGGCCTGGCGACCACCCCGGACGATCCAGGATGGAGCCGTCGGAAGAAACAACTCACCGAACCCGCAAGGACATTCCATGACCAAGGCGATCGCCTTCTCCGAGTACGGCGGCGTGGACGTGCTGCGCCCGACCGACGTCGAGCTGCCCGCCCCGGGCCCCGGCCAGGTGCGGGTCGCGGTCCGCACGGTGGGCGTCAACCCGCTGGACCACAAGGTGCGCAGCGGCTCGATGGTGGCGGCCTTCCCGGTCTCCTTCCCGCACGTCGGCGGCTACGAGCTGGCCGGTGCGGTGGAGGCCGTCGGCCCGGACGTGACCGCGTGGGCGCCCGGCGACGAGGTGTTCGGCGCCGTCATGGGCGGCGCGTACGCCGAACAGGCGCTCGTGGACGCCGACCTGCTGGCCCGCAAGCCCGCCTCGCTGAGCTGGGAGGAGGCTGCGGCGATCCCGGTGGCGGCCGAGACCGCCGAGCGGGTGCTCGGCGTCCTGGGCGTGCGGGCCGGCGAGACGCTGCTGGTGCACGGCGCGGCCGGCGGGGTCGGCACCCTGCTGCTGCAACTGGCCCGGGCACGCGGGATCACCGTGGTCGGCACCGCCGGCGAGGCCAACCACGGCTACCTGCGCGAGCTGGGCGCGATCCCGGTGGCCTACGGCGACGGCCTGGCGGACCGGGTGCGGGCCGCCGCCCCGGGCGGGGTGGACCGGGCGCTGGACGCGGCGGGCAAGGGCGGGGTGCTGCCGCTCTCCATCGAGCTGACCGGCTCCGCGGACCGGGTGGTGACGATCGTCGACTTCGCCGGCTCCGCCGAGTACGGCGTCCGCTTCAGCGGCGGGGCGGAGGGCGTCGAGTCCTACCACCAGAGCGCCTACGCCGCCGTGCTGGCGCTGCACGAGGCGGGCACCCTGCGGCTGCCGCTGCACCAGGTGCTGCCGCTGGCGGAGGCGGCCGAGGCGCACCGGCTCAGCGAGCACGGGCACCTGCGCGGCAAGATCGTGCTCACGGTCTGAGCCATGGGTGCCGGGGTCGTCGACGACCGGCAGTCGGCCCGGTGCACTGGTCAACTGGTCGATGCACCGGGCTTCCTGACGTGGAATCGGTAGAGTCCGGTGGCATGGTGACTGAGAACGCATCAGGGGTGTCGGCGGGCCGCCTGGCCGGGCGGTCCTGCGTGGTGACGGGCGCGGCCAACGGCATCGGCCGGGCCGTCGCCGAACGCTTCGTGCGCGAGGGCGCGTCGGTGGTCGGCACCGACATCGACGTCGAGGGCCTGCGCCGGCTGGCCGACCGGTTCCCGCACGCCGTCAGCACGGTGGTCGGCGACGTGGCCAGCGACGAGGACGCCCGCCGGATGGTCGACGCCGCCGTCGAACGGCACGGCCGCCTCGACGTCCTGGTGGCCAACGCCGGGGTGATCCCGCTCATGGAGGTCACCGAGGCCACCGCCGAGGAGTGGGACCAGGTCATGGCCGTCGACGGCCGCGGCATGTTCCTCACCTGCAAGTACGGCATCCAGGCGATGGCCGCCCAGGAACGGCCGGGTGGGGCGATCGTCTGCGTCTCCTCCATCTCCGGCGAGGCCGGCCAGCGCGGCCAGGCGGTCTACGGGCCCGCCAAGTTCGTCGCCTCCGGCCTCACCCGGCACCTCGCCGTCGAATGGGCCGACCGCGGCATCCGGATCAACGCCGTCGCCCCCGGCACCATCGCCACCGACCGCGTCGCCCGCCTGTACGACGAACCCGGCGGGACGGAGTACCTCGCCGCGATCGAGAAGCGCCACCCCATGGGCCGCCTCGGGGCCCCGGCGGAGGTCGCGGCGGCCGTCCTGTTCCTCGCCTCCGACGACGCCTCCTTCATCACCGGCGCGGTGCTGCCCGTCGACGGCGGCTACCTCGCGCAGTAGTCGTCAGCCCCCGGTGTTCCCGACAGGGGAGCCGGGCGAGCCGGGGGAGCTAGGGGAGCCGGGGGAGCCGGGGGAGCCGCTCGACGATGACCATCGCCGCGTCGTCGTCCAGCCGGCCGCCGACGTGGGCGAGCAGGTCGCGGCGCAGGTGGTGGAGCAGGGCGGTCGGGCGTTCGTCCTGCCAGGCGGTGACGCGGTCGGTGAGCGGGTAGAAGCGCCGGTCGGCGTCTCGGGCCTCGATCACGCCGTCGGTGTAGATCAGCAGCCGGTCGCCGGGGTGGAACGGGAAGGTCTCCACCTCGTACCGGACCGGGGCGAGCTCGCCCAGGCCCAGCGGCGGCGCCGGGTGGCGGGCGGCCAGCGTGGTGATGCCGTCGGGGCGCAGCAGCAGCGGGGGCGGGTGACCGCAGTCGATCAGCCGGACCGCCGTGCCGTCGTCGGGGATGTCGAGCAGGACGGCGGTGATGAAGGACTCGCCGCTGTCCTCCGGCGGGGCCGCCTCGTCCGGGTCCTCGCCGCTCAGGCGGCGCCGGCGGGCCTGTTCGCCGAGCTGGGCGAGGTCCCAGCAGACGCTGCCGTCCAGGTAGGCGGCGAGCCCGGGCAGGTCGGCGTGCAGGTGGGCGGCGGCGCGGAAGGCGCCGAGCAGCAGGGCCGCGTCGCCGAGCGAGGACAGGCCCTTGCCGCGGACGTCGCCGACCAGCAGCCGGGTGCCGGTGGCGGTGCGGGCGGCCGCGTACAGGTCGCCGCCGACCTGTGCCTCGGCCTCGGCGGCGAGGTAGACGGAGGCCAGGTGCAGCGGCCCGATCCGGTCCGGCAGCGGGCGCAGCAGGACCCGCTGGGCGGCCTCGGACACCGAGCGGACCTGGGCCAGCTCGCGCTCGTACCGTTCGCGCAGCGCCCGCAGTCCGATGATCAGGGCGGAGACGACGAGCTGCGCGCCCAGCTGGGTCTCGATGTTGGCGCTGGTGAGGCCGTCCCGGGTGATGCCGATGACGGTGAGCGCGGCGAGGGCCAGCAGGGCGACGCCGGCGGTGGCCCGGGCGCCGGCGTAGGAGGCGGTGAGCGCGGGGGCGACGATCAGCAGCGGGCCGAGGTGGATCTGCGCGGGGGAGAGGATGTCGACGACGGTGATCACGACGATCAGCGCGAGCGACAGCGCCGTCAGCGCGCGGCGGTCGGGCCGCCGGGGGCGGCGGCGGTCGCGGGGCTGCGGGTCACGGGGACGCTGCCGGAGTGGCACCTTTCCTCTGTACACCGTCGGGGCGGTGGGGCGCACCCCGGGCGCTCCTCGGGTACACCCCGGAGGCCCCCGGGCGCACCCCGTACAGGGGGTCTCAGCCCTCTTCGCCGTAGCGGGCCAGGTAGGCGGCGAAGCGGGCGACGTCCTCGTCGGACCAGTCGGTGAAGCGGGCGGTGAAGGCCAGCCGGCGCTGCTCGTTGGCGTCCTGCAGCAGGGCGAGCCCGGCCTCGGTGGCGCGCAGGATCTGGCCGCGCTGGTCGTCCGGGTCGGCCTCGCGCCGCAGCAGGCCGAGCTTCTCCAGGGCGGTGACCTGGCGGCTGACGGTCGACTTGTCGAGCATGAAGTGGGCGGCCACGTCGGCGGCCCGACAGCCGCCGCGCTCGGTGATCAGGTCGAGGATGCTGTAGGTGACCAGGGAGAGGTCGGGGTGCAGCTGGGAGGCCTTGTGCCGGGCGCGCCGGGCGAAGGCGGTCAGCTCGCGCTGGATGGCGTCGATGGACGACTGGCGGCCGGGCACGGGCGTTCCTACCTCCTCGATATTTGTTGCACTATACAACGGATTCCCCCGGGTTCGCGCGCCGCTCCGGGCCTCCCTGTCCCTGAGTGGCCTGCCAGGCGCGGGCGGCGGCAATCCGGCGGGTCGCACTCGGGTGAGTGGCGAACAGTAGCTCAAGCGCCCTCGGCGGGTCGACATCGGAGACGTTCGCCACGGCCAGTCTGCGTTGCATCGCGACGAACTGCTCGGCGTCCGACGTCAGTTCGAGCGCATGCCGGTCCGCCCTGGCCTCGATCCGGCGGCTCACCGCGCACTGGGCCGGCCCCGACAGCGCCCCCAGCAGCGCCGCGCACGCCGCCAGCAGCGGCAGCGCCCGCGGATCGGCCGCATCCGCCGCCCCCGCCGCCGACAGCAGAGGTCGCCAGGAGCCCAGCACCCCCAGCACGGCCACCGCCGCGGCCGCGCCCACCGCGCCCAGCAAGGTGCCGAACGGCACGTCCCGGTGCTTCACGTGGCCCAGCTCGTGCGCCACCACCAGTTCCACCTCGCGCGGCGTGGCCGTCGACAGCAGCGTGTCGTACGCGACGATCCGGCGGGTCGCGCCCAGCCCCGACACGTACGCGTTGAGCGCGGTGGTCCGCCGCGAGGCGTCCGCCACCAGGACGTCCCGCACCCGTACGCCGTCCCGCTCGGCCAGCGCCAGCAGGGCGCTGCGCAGCGGGCCCGGCGGCATCGGGGTGAAGCGGTTGAACACCGGCTCGATCAGCAGCGGGTGCAGGAAGGACAGCGCCGCCGTCAGCACCGCCGCCGCGCCCGCCGCCGGCAGCCACCAGTGCCGCGGCGACCAGGCGGTCAGCGCGAACAGCCCGAGTGCGAGCGGAAGGACCAGCACGAGGGCCAGCCCCAGGCCGCGCAGCGCGTCCACCGTCCAGCCGACCCAGCCCTGCGTCACCAGCCCGTACCGGGCCCGGACCACCCGCAGTCGGGCGCCGAACGGCAGCTGCAACGCCTGGCCGAGCACCACCAGGGCCGCCGCGCCCGCCAGCACCCCGGCCGTCCGGGAGCCGCCGAACCAGCCGCCGACGGCCGAGACCAGGCCGGCCCCGGCCGGGGTCAGGCCGAGCAGCAGGGTGAGCGCCAGGCCCGCCAGCCGACCGCCCAGTGCCCAGGGGAGCTGGGCGCGGCGCAGCGCGCGGCCACGGGCGCGCTCGGCGGGGGTGAAGTCGGCCGGTGGGCGGCCGGTGGGGGCGGGGCCGGCGGAGGCGGTGGTATCGGTGTCGTCCATGGGGTGGGTGCGGCTCCGGGCTCTGGCGGACGGGGGCGGTTCAGCATCTCCTACCGCGCCGGGGCGGCGCTCAGTCCTCGGCGCCCGGTGCTCCAGTCTTTGGTGTCCGGCCGTGGGTGTCCGGCCGTGGGTGTTCGTCGGCTCGTGTCCGGCCGTGGGTGTTCGGGGGTGGGTGTCCGGCCCGCCGGTGTTGTGCTCGGAATGTTGCGGAACCGAGGCGGATGGGTGCGGAACCCGTGCCGTAGGCTGACCGCTTCTGGATCGACCCGGGGGGAACCACTCATGCGCCGTGCCGCGGCCGCCGTCGCGCTGTTCGTCGGCCTGACCGCCGTCGCCGCCTGCGGGCCCGACGACCCCGCCCCGGCGCCGGCCGCCGCGCCCGGCTCGACCGCGGCCTCCTCGGGTGGGGCGGCGGGCGCGTCCACCAGCCCGGGTGCGACGCCGTCCGGAACCGCCGCCGGGAAGAACGCCGCGCCCCGGCCCGACGGCAGCATCACCGTCGCGTTCGCCGGAGACGTCCACTTCGAGGGCCGCACCGAGGCCCGGCTCGCCGTCCAGCCGCCGGAGCAGGCCCTCGGCCCGCTCTCCCGGACGCTCGCCGACGCCGACCTGTCCGTCCTCAACCTGGAGACGGCGATCACCGGGCGCGGCGCCCCCGAGCCGAAGACCTACACCTTTCGCACCTCGCCCAAGGCGCTCTCGGCGCTCAAGGACTCCGGCGTCGACGTCGTCTCCATGGCCAACAACCACGCCGTCGACTTCGGCGCCGACGGCCTCACCGACACCCTCGCCGCCAAGGACTCCTCGCCGATCCCGGTCGTCGGCGTCGGCCGCAACGCCAAGGAGGCGTACGCCCCGTACGTCACCACCGTGCGCGGTGTGAAGGTCGCCGTCGTCGCCGCCAGCCAGGTCGAGGACCTGACCAACCAGAAGTGGCGGGCCGGTGCCAACAAGCCGGGAATCGCCTCCGCGCTGGACGTCCCCGCGCTGGTCAAGGCGGTCGAGGCGGCCAAGCAGCAGGCGCCCGTCGTCCTCGTCTACCTGCACTGGGGCGACGAGGGCAAGGCCTGCCCCACCGGCCCGCAGACCGCCATCGCCAAGAAGCTCGCCACCGCCGGCGCCACCGCCGTGGTCGGCACCCACGCCCACACCATGGTCGGCTCGGGCATGCTCGGCAACACGTACATCGGCTACGGCTTCGGCAACTTCCTCTGGTACGGCACCTCCAACTACGCCTTCTCCAACGAGACCGGCGTCACCACCCTCACCCTCACCCGCGACGGCAAGGTCACCGGCGAGGCCTTCGCCCCGGCGACCATCGACGACAAGGGCGTCCCCGTCCCGGCCACCGGCGCCACCGCCGAGGCGGCCCGCAAGCGCCGCGACGCCCTCCGGGGCTGCACCGGCCTCGCCCCGGCCCCGGCGGCTCCGTCGGCTCCGGCTCCGTCGGCTCCGGCGACGGGCGCGACGGGCTGAGTCGCCTCCGGGGGCCCGTGGCCCTCTCGTGAGCGACCGGTAGCCGTCCTCAGCTCTCGGTCGCCGTCGGGCAGTTCACCGCCCTCCAGTCGCCGCGGCACCGCGGCCGTGGGGGTTCGATCCATGCTCTCGGCGAGACGAAACGTCTCGTACCGGTGTGCCCGGAAATGGCGGAGATCGGACCGGAGTCGAGAGGGTGGCGGTGAGTTGACGACTGCACAGGGCATCGGCGCAGCCGAACATATGTGTTAGGTTAGGCTTACCTAATATTGCTGGTCGGAGGGGATGTCCGTGCAAAAGTCCGAATTCGCCGGTGCCGTCGCGATGGTCACCGGGGCCGGGCAGGGCATCGGTGCGGCCGTGGCCCGGGCGCTCGTCGCCGAGGGTGCCGTCGTCGCCGCGGTGGACCGCAACCCCGGCCCGCTCGCCGCCCTCGCGGCGGAGTCGCCCGCCGTGCACCCGTACGTCCTGGACGTCGCCGACGGCCGGGCGGTGGACGACACGGTCGACCTGATCGAGCGCCAACTCGGGCCGATCGCCGCGCTGGTGAACGTCGCCGGGATCCTGCGCACCGCACCCGTCGTCGAACTCACCGACCAGGACTGGGCGGAGACCTTCGCGGTCAACACCACCGGCGTCTTCCACACCGGCCGCGCGGTCGGCCGCCGGATGGCCGACCGCGGTCGCGGCGCCGTGGTCACTGTCGGCTCCAACGCCGCCGGGGTGCCGCGCGCCGGCATGGCCGCGTACGCGGCGTCCAAGGCGGCGGCCACCATGTTCACCCGCTGCCTCGGGCTGGAACTCGCCCGCTCCGGCGTGCGGTGCAACATCGTCTCGCCCGGCTCGACCGACACCGGGATGCAGCGCGCGCTCTGGGGCGAGGACGCCGAGGCCGCCGAACGGCGGGTCATCGACGGCGACTTGGGCGCCTGGCGGGTCGGCATCCCGCTCGGGCGGATCGCCGCACCCGCCGACATCGCCGAGGCGGTGGTCTTCCTGGCCTCCGACCGGGCCCGGCACATCACCATGCACGACCTCTACGTCGACGGCGGCGCGACCCTGCGCGCCTGAGCGCCCTCGCCGTCCCCACGCCTTCCTCGCAGCTTCCCTCCGCTCCCCTCCGCGCCCCGGGCAACCCCCGGGCGTCGGCCATGCCCTGACTTCCTTCCCCGACCTTCCACCCCGACGTCCAGACCGTCCAGACCGTCCCAGACTGGAGACTTCACGGTGACCACGGTGCACCACGCCCCCGCCGGGGGTGTCGTCGAGCACGCCGCTCCCGTCCCCGCTGCCCCGGCCCCCGCCGGGTCCGCCGACCCTTCCGCCCCGGCCCCCGACCACGCCGTCATCGGCGCGGCCAGCGGCCTGCTCGGCCAGTACCGGGCCGCGGCCGACGAGGCGTTCTTCGCCTCGCCGACCCGCACCCTGCTCACCGCCGGGGTGCACGCCCGGGTCCCGCAGGACGGGCGCCCGCTGCCCGTCCGGGTCGCCGCGACGCTGGCCGAGGCCCGTCGTGCCGGGGTCGAACGGCCGCTGGTGGTCGGCGCAGTGGCGTTCGACCACGACAGCCGGGTCGAACTCGCCGTCCCCGAGAGAGTCCGCAGAGCCGGGGCGCTGCGCGACGACCCGCTGATCGCGCTGCCCGCGCCGCCGGCCGAGGTGGTCGACTGGCAGGTGCGTCCGATCCCCGAGCCGGCCGCGTACGGCGCGGGCGTCGCGGCGGCCGTCGAGCGGTTGCGCGGCGGCGAGTTGAGCAAGGTCGTGCTGGCCCGCACGCTGGAGCTGAGCGCCGACCGCCCGCTGGACCTGCCCGCGATCCTCCAGCGGCTCGGCCGCCGTGACCCGGGCGGCTACACCTTCGCCGTCCCCGCCGGCGGCGGGCGGACGCTGATCGGGGCCAGCCCCGAACTCCTGCTCTCCCGGCGCGGAACGGCCGTCCTGGCCAACCCGCTGGCCGGTTCGGTGCCGCGCAGCGCCGACCTCGGCGAGGACGTCCGGCGCGCCGCCGCGCTGCTGGAATCGCCCAAGGACCTGCACGAGCACGCCGTCGTGGTGGACGCGATCCGCGCCGCGCTGGCGCCGTACTGCCGCACCCTGGACGTGCCGGCGCGGCCGACCCTGGTGCGCACCGCCGCGATGTGGCACCTGGCCACCACCATCACCGGCGAACTGGCCGATCCGGCGGTCTCCGCCCTGGAGTTGGCCACCGCCCTGCACCCGACCCCGGCGGTCTGCGGCGCGCCGACGGCCGTCGCCCGGCGGGTGATCGGCGAGGTCGAGCCCTTCGACCGGGGCCTGTACACCGGCATGGTCGGCTGGGGTGACGCGGACGGCGACGGCGAGTGGGTGGTCACCATCCGCTGCGCGGAGGCGGACGAGCGGACCCTGCGGGTGTACGCGGGTGCGGGCGTCGTCGACCGGTCCCGGCCCGAGGACGAACTCGCCGAGACCAGTGCCAAGTTCCGCACCTTCCTGGACGCCGCGGGGGTGTCGCAGTGACGGCGACGGAGAGCTTTCTGACGCAGAACCAGTCCGCCGTTGTGGGCCGGACCTCCGTTCAGGAGTCCGCCTTCACCCCGTACCCCGCCGAGTTCGCCGAGCGCTACCGGGCCGCCGGGTACTGGCGCGGCGAGACCTTCGGGCGAATGCTGCGTGAGCGCGCCGCCGCGCACGGCGAGCGGATCGCGATCGTCGACCCGGCGGGGGAGGGGCGGCGCTGGACGTACGCCGAACTCGACCGCCGCGCCGACCGGATGGCCGCCGGGCTGCTCGCCCGGGGGATCGGGCGCGGCGACCGCGTGGTGGTCCAACTGCCCAACGTGGCCGAGTTCTTCGAGGTGGTCTTCGCGCTGTTCCGGATCGGCGCGCTGCCGGTCTTCGCGCTGCCCGCCCACCGCGCCACCGAGATCGGCTACTTCTGCTCCTTCACCGGGGCGGCCGGCTACGTCGTCGCGGCCGTCGACAACGGCTTCGACTACCGCGAACTGGCCTCCCGGGTCAAGGCGGAGAGCCCGGCGCTGCGGCTGGTCCTGGTGGCCGGGGACGACCCGGGCGAGCACCTCCGGTTGGCGGACGTGCCCTGCGACGGGCCCGGGCCGGTCGAGGAGCCGGAGCCCGGGAGCGTCGCCTTCCTCCAGCTCTCCGGCGGCAGCACCGGCGTGCCCAAGCTGATCCCGCGCACCCACGACGACTACATCTACTCGCTGCGCGGCTCGGTCGAGCTGTGCGCGCTCGACGAGGACAGCGTCTACCTGTGTGCGCTGCCCGCCGCCCACAACTTCCCGCTCAGCTCGCCCGGTTCGCTCGGCACGCTGTACGCGGGCGGCCGGGTGGTGCTGTGCCCGCGGCCCAACCCGGAGACGGCCTTCCCGCTGATCGAGCGCGAGGGCGTGACCATCACCGGGCTGGTGCCGCCGCTGGCCCTGCTCTGGCTGGACGCCGCCGAGCGCGACGCGGGCGGCCCCGGCGCGGGGGACCTGGACAGCCTGGAGGTGCTGCTGGTCGGCGGTGCCAAGTTCAGCGCCGAGGCTGCCCGGAGGGTGGGCCCGGTGCTCGGCTGCACGCTTCAGCAGGTGTTCGGGATGGCGGAGGGACTGGTCAACTACACCCGCCTGGACGACCCGGAGGAGCTGATCACCACCACCCAGGGCCGGCCGATCTCCCCCGACGACGAGGTCCGGGTGGTCGACGACCAGGACCAGGACCTGCCCGACGGCGCCACCGGCCACCTGCTCACCCGCGGCCCGTACACCATCCGCGGCTACTGGAACGCGCCCGAGCACAACGCCAACTCCTTCACGGCCGAGGGCTTCTACCGCACCGGCGACCTCGTCCGCCGCACCCCGACCGGCCACCTGGTGGTCGAGGGCCGGGCCAAGGACCAGATCAACCGGGGCGGCGAGAAGGTCGCCGCCGAGGAGATCGAGAACCACCTGCTCGCCCACCCCGCCGTGCACGACGCGGCGGTGGTGTCGATGCCCGACCCCTACCTCGGCGAACGCACCTGCGCCTACGTCGTCCTGCGTACCGAGCATCGCGAACAGCCGCCGAAGAGCATCGAGTTGAAGCGCTTCGTACGGCAGCGCGGACTGGCCGAGTACAAGGTGCCGGACCGGGTCGAGTTCGTCGACGCCTTCCCCGCCACCGGGATCGGCAAGGTCAGCAAGAAGGACCTGCGCGCCGCCATCGCGGCCGCACTCCCTACTCACTGAAGGAAAGACCACCGTGGGCCTGCCCCGCATTCCCTCCTATCCCCTGCCCGCCGCCACCGAACTGCCCGCCAACCGGGTCGAGTGGACGGTCGACCCGGACCGCGCCGTGCTGCTGGTGCACGACCTGCAGAACCACTTCCTGGACGCCTTCGACGCCGCCGCCGCGCCGGTGCCCGAACTCCTCGGGAACGTCGGCCGGTTGGCCGGGGCGGCGCGCGCCCACGGCATACCGGTGCTCTACTCGGCCCAGCCCGGCGGGCAGAGCCCGGCCGAACGCGGCCTCCAGCAGGACTTCTGGGGCCCGGGCATCCCGGACGACCCTCGCGCGACGGCGATCGCCGACGCCGTCGCCCCCGCACCGGGCGACACGCTGCTCACCAAGTGGAAGTACAGCGCCTTCGTACGCACCGATCTGGACCGGCTGCTGCGCGAACAGGGCCGGGACCAGCTGGTGATCACCGGCGTGTACGCGCACATCGGGGTACAGGCCACCGCCTGCGACGCCTGGATGCGCGACCTGCCGGCCTTCGTGGTGGCCGACGCGGTCGCCGACTTCGGCCCGGACGAGCACCGCGCGGCGCTGTCCTGGGTGGCCGGCCGCTGCGGGCAGGTCACCACCACCGACGCCGTCCTCGCGATGCTGGAAGGGAAGTGACGGGCATGGCCTTCACCGTGGAGCGGATCCGGGCCGAGGTCGCCGACCTGCTCGGCGAGGACCCGGCGGACGTCCCGCTGGACGAGAACCTGGCCGACTGGGGCCTGGACTCGGTCCGGCTGATGGCGCTCGCCGAGCGCTGGCGGGCCGAGGGCGCCGAGGTGGCGTTCGTGCAACTGGCCGAGCGCCCGGCTGTCGAGGCCTGGGCCGCACTGCTCGGCGCGGCCTGATGGAGACGGTGCTGCTGGAGGCCGCCGGGCCGCAGGCGCCCCCGCGCACGGACCGGGCGGCGAAGTACCCGCCGACCACCGTCGTGGGGCCGGTCGAGGCGCAGGCCGCCCGGACCCCGGACGCCCCCGCCGTGCTGCTCGCGGGCGGCGCGGTCGTCACGTACCGGGACCTGAACGCCGCGGCCAACCGGCTGGCGCGCGCCCTGGCCGCGCGCGGCGCCCGGCCGGGGGCGGTGGTCGGCCTGGCGCCGGCCCGCCACCCGGCGCAGCTGCTGACCGCGCTGCTCGCGGTGGCCAAGTCCGGCGCGGCGTACCTGCCGCTGGACCCGGCGGACGCACCCGGGCGCCGGGAGCGGCTGCTCGCGGAGACCGCGCCGGTCTGCGTGCTGGGGGAGGGGGTGCCGGAGGCGCTGGCCGGGCTGGACGTGGACGACGAGCTGGCCACCGACCCGCCCCGGGCGCTCACGCCGCAGCACCTGCTCTGCGTCGGGTACGGCCCTGGCGGGCGACCGGACGCCGTCCGGCTCACCCACGCCGAGGCCGACCGCCGGGTGCGCGAGTTCCAGGCGGCCCACCCGCTCGGCCCGGGTGACCGGGTGCTGCAACTGGGCCTGCCGCTCTGGGAGTTCCTCTGGCCGCTGCGGACCGGCGCCGCCGTGGTGCTGGCCGACCCGCAGCGGCCGGGCGAGGTCGGGGAGCTGGTGAGGGAGCTGGGCGTCACGGCGGTGCGGGCGTCGTCGGCGGCGCTGCTGGGCGGCTGACGGGGGCGGGGCGAGGGCGGCGAACAGATGACAACGTTCAGCGAACAAATTTCAGATAACAGATGATGAAATCTGTTATCTGAAAGTTGTCATCTGTCAGTCGTCGATCGGCGGCCGTCGGTCGCCATGCGTCGGCTGTCAGGCGTTCGCCGCCAGGTCGGCCGCCGTCCAGGCCATGGCGACCGCGCCGTCCAGCACTGCCCGGTCGGCCTCCGCCCCCACCGCGGCCTCGGCGAACGCGGCCTCGTGCGGGGCGCAGGCACCACCGGTGATGTCCAGCACCGGGTGGATGGCGGGCACGGCGTGGGAGACGTTCCCCATGTCGGTGCACGCGAACGGCCCGCTCTCGACCGGCTCCGGCCGGCCGAGCGCCGCCGCGTTGGCCCGCCAGAGGGCGAGCAGGGCGGGGTCGGAGCGCATGTCCAGGTAGTCCGGTTCGGGCCGGTCGAGCGTCACCTCGCAACCGGTGGCGAGCGCCCCGGCCCGGAAGCAGTCCTCGACCCGGGCCCGCAACTGCGCGAGGTCCTCGGCCGCCGAGGCGCGGATCTCGTACTCCGCGCTCGCGCTGTCGGGGATCAGGTTGGGCGCGGTGCCGGCGGCGGTGGTGATGCCGTGCACCCGCCACTGCGGCGGCAGGTGCTGGCGCAGCAGCCCGAGGGCGACCTGGGCGACGGTGAGGGCGTCGGCGGCGTTGCGGCCCTGGTGCGGGTTGAGGCTCGGGTGGGCGGCGCGGCCGGTGTAGCGGACGGAGAGGGTGCCGAGCGCGAAGGAGCGGAAGTCGGCGACCTCGACCGGGCAGGGGTGCACCATCATCGCCGCGTCCACGCCGTCGAAGGCGCCCGCCTCCAGCAGGAGTGCCTTTCCGGCTCCGCGTTCTTCGGCCGGCGCGCCGATCACCCGTACGGTGAGCCCGAGTTGGTCGGCGTACGGGGCGAGGCCGAGTGCCGCGCCGAGGCCGGCGGCGGCGATCAGGTTGTGCCCGCAGGCGTGCCCGAGGCCGGGCAGCGCGTCGTACTCGCAGACGAGTGCGACGGTGACCGGCCCGCTGCCGAGGCTCGCGGTGAACGCGGTGTCCAGTCCGTGCGCGGGCGCGGTGACGGCGTAGCCGTGGGCGCGCAGGAGTTCGGCGCACCAGGCGGCCGCGCGGTGCTCCTCGAACGCGGTCTCGGGGTGGGCGTGGATGCGGTGGCTGAGCGCGAGCAGTTCCGCGCGGTGCGCGTGGACGCGTTCGCGGACGGCCTGTTTGGTCGCGGTCAGGGGCATGGGCGGCGCCTCCGTGATGTCAGGGCCCCCGCGCTGGGGGGCCGTTGACCAGATCATATGAAGTTAGATTAGGCTAACCTAACTAGGCGTTTCGTTCGCCGGACCCCGAGGAGCACCCCGAACCATGCCTGCCGTCGAAACCCAGGCCGTCGATGTCCCGCTGCTCGCCGCCCAGGCCGCCATCTGGTACGCGCAGTCACTCGACCCCGACAGCCCGGTCTACAACACCGGCGACGCCGTCGAGATCACCGGCCCGCTCGACGAGGCCCGGTTCGAGGACGCGCTGCGGCAGGCGGTCGACGAGGCCGAGGCACTGAGCGCCGTCGTCGTCACCGGCCCGGACGGCACGCCCCGCCAGCAGCCGCGCCCCGGCCGCCGCTGGCCGCTGCACCACCTCGACCTGCGCGCCGCGCACGACCCGGCCGCCGAGGCCGAGGCCTGGATGCGCGCCGACCTCGCCCGCCCGGCCGACCTCGCCGAGGGCCCGCTGTTCACCCACGCGCTGATCCGCCTCGCCGAAGACCGGTACCAGTGGTACCGGCGGATCCACCATCTCGCCGTCGACGCCTACGCGTTGAACCTCCTCGGCGAGCGCCTCGCCGAGCTGTACACCGCGCACGCCACCGGCACCGAGCCCGCCGCACGCCCGTTCGCCACCCTCGCCGAGGTCGCCGCCGAGGAGGCCGCCTACCGGGACGGCGAGGAGTACCCGGCCGACCGCGCCTACTGGGCCGACCGCCTGGCCGGAGCCGACACCCCGGCGACCCTGCCGGGCAGCCCGGCGCCCGCACTGTCCGCAACCCCGGCCCAGGCCCCCCTGCGCCTCACCGCCGAGCTGCCCGCCGGCACCCGCGACCGGCTGGAGCGCGCCGCCGCCACCGCCCGCGCCACCTGGGCCGAACTGCTCCTCGCCGCCACCGCCGGCTACCTGCACCGCCTGGCCGGCACCGAGGACGTCGTGCTCGGCCTGCCGCTCGCCAACCGCCGCGGACCGGCCGCCCTGCGCACCCCCGTCGCCGCCGCCAACGTCCTCCCGCTGCGCCTGGCCGTCCGTCCCGCCGACAGCGCCGAGGCGCTGCTGCGCCGGGTGGTCCGCGAACTGCGCGCCGTCCGCCGCCACCAGCGCTACCCCCTGGAGGACCTGCGCCGCGACCTCGGGCTGACCGGCGAGCGGCGCGCCCTGTTCGGCCCGATGGTCAACATCAAGGCCTTCGAGGGCGATCTCGACCTGGCCGGCCTGCCCGGCGTCGTCCGCAACCTCGCCGCCGGGCCCGTCGACGACCTCGCCGTCGGCGTCTCGCCCGCCCCCGGCGGCGCGCTGCGCCTCGTCCTGGACGCCGACCCCGCCCGCCACGACACCGCCTCACTCGCCGCCCACCGCGACGGGCTGCTGCGCTACCTCGACGCCCTCGCCGACCTGCTGCTCACCGCCCCGCAGACGCCCATCGCCCGGATCGACCTGCTCGACCCGGACGGCCTGCGCCGCGCCACCGCCGGCCGCACGGAGCCGCCGCTCGGCCGGACGCTGCCCGAGCTGTTCGCCGCACAGGCCGCCCGCACCCCGGCCGCCGTCGCCGTCCGCAGCGGCAAAGTCGCCCTCACCTTCGCCGAGTTGGACGCCGCCGCCAACCGCCTCGGCCACCGCCTGAACGCCCTCGGCGTGCGCGCCGGTGCGCCGGTCGCGCTCGCCCTGCCGCGCGGCGTGGACACCCTGGTCGCGATGCTCGGCGTGCTCAAGGCCGGCGGCGCCTGCGTCTCCCTCGACCTCGCGCACCCCCGGCAGCGCCTGGCCGCCGTCCTGGACGACGCCCGCCCGGTCTGCGCGGTCGGCACCGCCGAGGCCCTCGCCCAACTGGACCTGCCGGCCGGCCTGCCCGCCGTGCTGCCCGGGGACGCGGACGCCGAGCCCGCCACCGCACCCCCGGCCCCCCGGCCCCACCACGCCGCCTACGTGCTGCACACCTCCGGTTCCACCGGCCGCCCCAAGGGCGTCGTCGTCACCCACGCCTCGCTGGCCAACCTGTACGCGGGCCACGGCGAGGACCACATCGCCCCGGCCGTGCGCCGCACCGGCCGCGAGCGCCTGCGTGTCGCGCACAGCGCCTCGTTCGCCTTCGACGCCTCCTGGGACCCGGTGCTGTGGATGGTCCACGGCCACGAGCTGCACCTGCTCGACGACGCCACCTACCGCGACCCGGCCGCCCTGGCCGGCCACCTGCACCGGGAACGCGTCGACTACCTCGACGTCACCCCCTCCTACCTCGAAGTCCTGCTCTCCGAGGGCATCCTGGACGAGGAGTGGCACCGCCCGGCGGTCATCGCGGTCGGCGGCGAGGCCACCCCGCCCGCCCTCTGGCAGCGCCTCACCGCCGCACCCGGCCTGCACCCGATCGACCTCTACGGCCCGACCGAGACCACGGTCGACGCCTACGCCTGGACGCCCGGCCCGGACGGCGCCCCGGTCGGCCGGGTGGTGCGCGGCTCCCGCGCCTACGTCCTCGACGGCTCGCTGCGCCCCGCGCCCGACGGCGTCGCCGGCGAACTGTACGTCGCCGGGGCCTGCCTGGCCCGCGGCTACCTCGGCCGCCCCGACCTCACCGCCGAACGCTTCCTCGCCGACCCGTTCGGCCCGCCCGGCGACCGGATGTACCGCACCGGCGACCTCGCCCGCCGCCGACCGGACGGCACCCTGGAATTCCTCGGCCGCGCCGACGACCAGGTGAAGATCCGCGGCTTCCGGATCGAGCCCGGCGAGATCGCCGCCGTCCTCGCCGAACTGCCGGGCGTCGCCCAGGCCGTGGTGATCGCCCGCTCCGGTCCGCAGGGCAAGCAGCTGCTCGGCTACGTCGTGCCCGAGGTGCTCTCCGAGGCGGCTCCCGAGGCAGCCTCCGAGGCGGTTTCCGAGGCGGTCTCCGAGTCCGAGGCCAAGCCGGAGGACACCGCCGAACCCGCCCCCGCCCCCCGCGTCGCCCTCGACCCGGCCGCGCTGCGGGCCGCCCTCGCCGCCCGGCTGCCCGGACACATGGTCCCGGCCGCCGTCCTGGTCCTCGACGAACTGCCGCGCACCGCCCACGACAAGCTCGACCACCGCGCCCTGCCCGAGCCGGCCGCCGCCGAGCCCGGCACGGCCCCGGCCACGCCGCAGGAGGAACTGGTCTGCGGGCTGTTCGCCGACGTCCTCGACCTGCCGCAGGCACCCGGGCGGGACACCTCCTTCTTCGACCTCGGCGGCCACTCGCTGCTGGCCGGCCGCCTCGCGGCCCGGCTGCGCGAGACCTTCGCCGCCGTCGTCGGGTTCGCCGACGTCTTCCGCCACCCGACCCCGGCCGCGCTCGCCGCCCTGCTCGACGCGCACCCCGGCGGCGAGCCCGAGACCCGCCCCGCGCTGGTGCCCGTGCCGCGCACCGACCGGATGCCGCTGTCACCCGCCCAGCGCGGCCTGTGGTTCCTGCACCGGCTCCAGGGCCCCAGCCCCACCTACAACATCCCGCTCGCCCTCACCCTCACCGGCCCGCTCGACCGGACCGCCCTCACCCTCGCCCTCGGCGACCTCGCCGCCCGGCACGAGGTGCTGCGCACGGTCTACGGCGAGGAGCCGGACGGCACGCCGTACCAGCGGGTGCTGCCCGCCGAGCCCGTCGAACTGCACGACGGCACCGAGCTCGCCGAAGCCGTGCGGCACGCCTTCGACCTCACCGGCCGGCCGCCGCTGCGCACCACCCTGTTCACCCACGGCCCGGCCGAACACACCCTGCTCCTGCTGCTCCACCACATCGCGAGCGACGGCGCCTCCACCACCCCGCTGGTCCGCGACCTGTCCGCCGCCTACACCGCCCGGTTGGCCGGCCGCGCACCGGAACTCCCGTTGCCCGCCGTGCAGTTCGCCGACCACGCGGCCTGGCAGCGGCAGCTGCTCGGCACCGCCGAGGCGCCCAGCCCGCTCGCCGCGCGGCAGTCGGAGTACTGGCGCACCGCCCTGGCCGGCCTGCCCGACCAGCTGGAACTGCCCACCGACCGCCCGCGCCCCGCCGTCGCCGGCCACCACGGCGCCACCGTGCCCTTCACCCTCGACGCCGAGGCCCACGCCGCCCTCGCCGCGCTCGCCCGGGCGGCCGGCGGCACCGTCTTCATGGCCGTCCAGGCCGGACTCGCCGCCCTGCTCACCCGGCACGGCTGCGGCACCGACATCCCCGTCGGCACCCCGGTCGCCGGCCGCGACGACCCCGAGACCGCCGACCTGGTCGGCTACTTCGTCAACTCCGTGGTCCTGCGCACCGACACCTCGGGCGACCCGACCTTCCGCGAGCTGCTCGGCAAGGTCAGAGGCACCGTCCTCGCCGCCCACGAGCACGCCGACCTGCCCTTCGACCGTCTGGTCGAGGAGCTCAACCCGCCGCGCTCCCTCGCCCGCCACCCGCTGTTCCAGGTGATGCTCGCCTGGCAGAGTCGCCCCGACGAGCTCCATCCGCTGGGCGGCGGCCTCACCGCCCGGATCGCCGCCGTCCCCAGCGGCACCGCCAAGTTCGACCTCACCCTCAACGCGGGCGAGCTCCCCGACGGCGGCATCGGCGGCTTCCTGGAGTACCGCACCGACCTCTTCGACGCCGCCACCGTCGAAGGGCTCGCCACCCGCCTCGCCCGGCTGCTCGCCGCCGCCGCCACCGCCCCCGACACCGCGCTCGGCCGGCTCCCGCTGATCGGCGAGGAGGAGCGGCTGCGCGCCCTCGTCGAGTGGAACGGCACCCCGTACACGTCGGCTCCGCACACGTCGGCTCCGCACACGTCGGCTCCGCACACGTCGGCCCCGGACGCCACCCTGGCCGGGCTGTTCGAGGCCGCCGCAGCCGCCAACCCGCGGGCTGTCGCCGTCAGTTGCGGTGAAGAGCAGCTCGACTACGCCGAACTCGCCGCCCGCGCCGACCGCTTGGCCCGGCTGCTGGCCGCCAACGGCATCGGCCCCGGCACCATCGTCGCCCTCGCCCTGCCGCGCTCGCTCGAACTCGTCGTCGCCCTCCTCGCGGTGGCCAAGTCCGGCGCCGCCTACCTGCCGCTCGACCCCGACTACCCGGCCGACCGCCTCGCCTACATGCTGGCCGACGCCGCCCCCGCCGCCCTGCTCACCGACCGCGCCACCGCGCCCCGGCTGCCCGCCCACCAGGTGCCCCAACTGCTCGTCGACGGACCGGAGTCGGCCACCCACCCGGCCGCCCCGCTGGCCCAGCACGAGCGCACCCGCCCGCTGCGCGCCGAGGACACCGCCTACGTCATCTACACCTCCGGCTCCACCGGCCGCCCCAAGGGCGTCCCCGTCACCCACCACAACGTGGTCCGGCTGTTCAGCTCCACCGACCGCTGGTTCGGCTTCGGCGCCGACGACGTCTGGACCCTCTTCCACTCCTACGCCTTCGACTTCTCCGTCTGGGAGCTGTGGGGGGCCCTGCTGCACGGCGGCCGCCTGGTCGTCGTCCCGCACCTGGTCAGTCGCGACCCGGCGGCCTTCCTCGACCTGCTCGCCCGCGAACGCGTCACCGTGCTCAACCAGACCCCGTCCGCCTTCTACCAGCTCAGCGCCGCCGACCGGGACCGCCCCGGATCCGAACTCGCCCTGCGCTACGTGGTGTTCGGCGGCGAGGCACTCGAACTGGCCCGGCTCGACGACTGGTACGCCCGCCACCCGGAGGACGCGCCCACCCTGGTCAACATGTACGGCATCACCGAGACCACCGTGCACGTCTCCTACATCGCCCTCGACCGGGCCACCGCCGCCGCCGGAAGCAGCAGCACCATCGGCGTCAACATCCCCGACCTGCGGGTCTACGTCCTGGACCAGCACCTCCAGCCCGTCCCGCCCGGCGTCACCGGCGAGATGTACGTCGCCGGGGCCGGCCTGGCCCGCGGCTACCTCGGCCGCCCCGACCTCACCGCCGGACGCTTCGTCGCCGACCCGTACGCCGAACTGTTCGGCGAACGCGGCACCCGGATGTACCGCTCCGGCGACCTCGCCCGCCGCCGCGCCGACGGCGTCCTGGAGTACTTCGGCCGCGCCGACCAGCAGGTGAAGCTGCGCGGCTTCCGGATCGAACTCGGTGAGATCGAGGCCGTGCTGGCCGCCCACCCGGGCGTCGCCGACGCCGCCGTGGTCGTCCGCGAGGACGCCCCGGGCGACAAGCGACTGGTCGGCTACGCGGTCACCACGGCGAGCCCCGAGGACCCGAGCGCCGTCGCCGCCCCCACCCCCGAGGACCTGCGCGCCCACGCCGCCGCCGGACTGCCCGCCCACATGGTGCCCTCCGCCGTCGTCCTGCTCGACCGGCTGCCGCTCACCGCCAACGGCAAGCTCGACCGCCGCGCCCTGCCCGCCCCCGACGCGCCCGCCACCGGCGCCGGACGCCCGCCGCGCACCCCGCGCGAACAGCAGCTGTGCGAACTCTTCGCCGAGGTGCTGGGCGTCGCGGCGGTCGGCGTCGACGACGACTTCTTCGCCCTCGGCGGCCACTCGCTGCTGGTCGTCCGCCTCGCCGGGCGGATCCGCGAACTGCTCGGCCTGGACGTCGGCATCGGCACCCTGTTCCAGTCGCCCACCGTCGCCGCCCTCGACACGGCCCTGGCGGCCGGCTCGCAGAGCGCCGACGCGCTGGACGTCCTGCTCCCGCTGCGGCCCGCCGCGCCCGGACGCCGTACCCCGCTGTTCGCCGTCCACCCCGCCGGCGGCCTCAGCTGGTGCTACACCGGCCTGATCCGCCACCTGCCCGCCGACCTGCCGATCTACGGCCTCCAGGCCCAGGGCGTCGGCGCGGCCACGGCGGCCCGGCCCCTGCCGCAGACCCTGGACGAGCTGGCCGCGCACTACGTCGACCGGCTGCGCGAGGTCCAGCCCGAGGGCCCGTACCGGCTGCTCGGCTGGTCCACCGGCGGGATCATCGCGCACGCCGTCGCCGTCCGGCTCCAGGACCTCGGCCACGCCGTCGAGTTGCTCGCGATCCTGGACGCCTACCCCGCCGAGGGCTTCCGCGACCTGCCCGTCCCCGACCAGGCCGAGGCGCTGGAGGCGCTGCTCACCATGGGTGGCTACGGCCCCGAGGACCTCGCCGGGCGGCCACTCGAACTCGCCGCCGTCACCGAGCTGCTGCGCCGCGAGGGCAGCCCGCTCGCCGGACTCGACGACGCCACCGTGGCCGCCCTCAACCGGATCTACCTCAACACCAACCACCTCGTCCGGGGCCACGACCACCGCCCCTTCGACGGCGACGTGCTGTTCTTCCGCGCCACCGTCGACACCATCGACGAGACCCTGGTGCCCGAACTCTGGACCCCGTACGTGTCCGGCCGCATCGACAACACCGACGTCGCCTGCTCGCACAAGGACATGACCCTGCCCGCCCCGATCGCGCACATCGCCCGCGTGATCACCGACCACCTGGAGAAGTCCTCCGATGAGTGACGCCCCCGCCAACCCCTTCGACGGCGACGGCGAGTTCCTCGCCCTCGTCAACGACCAGGGCCAGCACTCGCTCTGGCCGGCCTTCGCCGCCGTCCCGGCCGGCTGGAACGTCTCCCACGGCCCGTGCGAGCGCGCCGACGCCGCGCAGTGGATCACCGCCCACTGGACCGACCTGTGACCCCTCCGGCCGTCGAGGCCGCCCCGGCGCGCCCCCTGCTCGCGGGGCGCGCCGCGGTGGTCGTGGTCTACACCGCCGCGATGTGCATGAACGGCCTGGATTCGACCATCGTCAACCCCGCGCTGTTCACCATCGCCGAGGACTTCGGGCGGCCCGTCTCGGCCGCCAACGCCGTCGAGACGGCCTTCCTGGTCGGCCTCGCCGTCGGCCTGCCGGTGGCGGGCTGGCTCGGCGACCGGTTCGGCGTGAAACGGGTCTTCCTCGGCTCCCTGGCCGCGTTCACCCTCGCCTCCGCCCTGTGCGCCGCCGCGCCCGGCCTCGGCTCGCTCGCCGCCGCGCGGGCCGTCCAGGGCGTGGCCGGCGGGCTGCTCACCCCCGTCGGGATGACCCTGCTGTTCCGGGCCTTCGCCCCGCACGAGCGGGCCGGCCTGGGCCGGATCCTGATCGTCCCGACCGCCCTGATGCCCGCCCTCGGCCCGCCGCTCGGCGGCCTCCTGACCGAACACCTCTCCTGGCACTGGCTGTTCCTGGTCAACGTGCCGGTCGGGGTCGCGGCCGTCGTGACCGGGCTCATCGGCCTGCGCGCGGCGGACGAGCCCCCGGCCGGCCGCTTCGACACCACCGGCTTCCTGCTCGCCACCCCCGGCCTCGGACTGCTCACCTACGCGCTCGGCTTCGGCCCCGCGCACGGCTGGTCCTCGCCGGGAGTGGCGCTCAGCGGCGTGGCCGGTCTCCTCCTGCTCGTCATCGCCGTGCGCCACCAACTCCGCTCCGCCGAACCACTGGTGGACCTGCGGCAGCTCGCCGACCGCACCTTCGGCACCGCCACCTGGCTGGCCCTGCTCACCTCGGCCGGCCTGATGGGCGCCCTGTTCGTCCTCCCGCTGCTCTACCAGGCCGCCCTCGGGGCCTCGGCCCTCGACGCCGGGCTGAGCGTCTTCCCCGAGGCGATCGGCCTGATGGCCGCCTCCCAGGTGGTCGACCGCCTGCTGCCCCGGTTCGGCCCCCGCCGCCTCGCGCTGCCCGCGCTGCTGCTCGCCGCCCTCGTCCTGGCCGCCCTCGGCTTCGCCGAGAACCCCTGGGTCGTACGGGCGTTGATGTTCGCGGTCGGGCTCGTCCTGGGCACCGCCGTGCTCACCGTCCAGATCGCCGGCTTCGCCGACGTCCCCGGGCCCGCGATGGGCCGCGCCATGGGCCTGTTCACCATCGTCCGCACCCTCGGCGGCGCCCTCGGCATCGCCGCCACCGCCGCCCTCATCGGCGCCCTGGACACCGACGGCGGCTCACCCGGCCCCTACCGCCTCGCCCTTCTGCTCACCGCCGCCCTGGTCGCCGCCGGCACCCTCCTCACCACCCGCCTCCCCTGGGAGGCGCCGGCACCACCCCCCGCCGACTGAACAGCCACGCCGCACCCCGCGACCGCGGGGTGCGGCGTCAGTTCGTTGGACGCGGCCTTCCGGGCTCAGGCGCTCGGCCAGAGGATCAGGTCGGGCAGGGCGTGCCGGCGCGGTCGGTCGCCGAGGTCGGCGAGTGCGGTGCGGATGGCCCGGAGGTGTCCGACGGTCAGCTGCAGGGGCGGCTCGTCGGGTTGGTGGGTCGTGCGGATGGGGTAGTCGACGCCGGGGGTGCGGGTCATCTCGATGTGGCAGCCGAGCAGGTGCGTCACCGGGCGGCGTTCGGCGAAGTCGATCAGCCGGTCGACGGTGCGGGTGAAGGCCGGCCAGTCGTCGATGTAGAGGCGGCCCGGGTAGACGGTGTCGCCGGTGAGCAGCAGGCCCGTCCACGGGTCGTAGTAGGTGACGGCCGCCGGGTGGTGGCCCGGGGTGGCCAGGCATTCGAGCACCCGGCCGCCGCCCAGGTCCACCCGCGCGACGGCGTCCGGGTCCTGGTCGAAGCCGAAGTACGGCCAGGCCGTGGCCGGGTCGGCGCCGACCAGGGTCGTCGCGGGCCGGTCGGCGAACTGCCCGTCGCCCGCGACGTGGTCGCCGTGCGGGTGGGTGTGCAGGACGAGCAGTCCGTAGCCGTCGCGGGGGTGGTCGGCGAGCCACTGGTCGATGAGTCCGTCGACCACGGTGCGCAGGGGGAAGTACGCGGCGGAGGCGGTGGCCCCGGTGTCGATCAGGACCGCCCGCTCGCCCCCGAACAGCAGGAACAGGAACGGCGCCTCGTAGTCGACCGCCTTGTTCTGCCGCAGGATGACGGTGTGCTCGTCGTACGCGTGGACCTGGATGTCCGGGTCCGTGTTGTGCTTCGCGGACGGGGACCCGTGGATCCACCGCACGTCGAGCGGACGGGCGATCGGGGCACCGGCGGCCATGACGTCTCCCTCGGTGCGTCGTCTTGGCGGGCCGGGTACGGCGCACATCTCGTCCGGGGCGGTCACCGGCGCGCCGCCACCGGGACGCTAGCACGCCCGGGTGGCGGGACGCCTCGGCCGCCGTCGGTCCGGATGGTCCACCGGGAGTTCTCAGGCACGCCCCAGCAGGTGCGCCAGCCCGTCCGCCAGCCCGCCGCGCCAACAGGCGTAGTCGTGGCCGCCGTTGAACTCGCGGTACGCGAGGTCGTAGCCGCGGGCGGTGAGGACGTCGCGCAGGTGACGGTTCTGCGGGAGCAGCATCCACTCCTGGAGGCCGACCTCGACGTAGAACCGGGCCTCCCGCCTTTGCTCGCGGGCGAATTGGCGGGTCAGCCACTCACTGCCCTCGTCGAACTCGGTCTCGTCCGGCCACCAGAAGGAACCGGACTGGCAGAGCGCGCCGCCGAAGCGGTCGGGGCGCCGGAACGCGGCGAAGGCGGCGGTGAGGCCGCCCGCGCTCTGGCCGGCGATCACGGTGGCGGCCGGGTCGGTGGTGGTGCCGAACTCCGCCGCCGCCCAGGGGAGGAGGCGGTCGGCGAGGAGGTCGACGAAGGCCGGGTTGCAGCTGAGGTCGTCGGGTCGGCAGGGGCCCATGGTGTGGACGAGCAGGGCGACGGTGGGCGGGATGGCGCCGTCCGCCGCCAGGTTGTCGAGGGTGTCGCCGACCGACAGCACCTCGCCCCACATCTCGCCGTCCAGCAGCACGGCCACCGCGAACGGCCCGCCGCCGGCGGAAGGCCCGCCCCCGGCGGGGAGGTGGACGTCCACCCGCCGCCCGGCCACCTCGTGGGCCACCGTCCGCCCGCGCGGCACGCCGTCGCGCCGCCGGACGTACGGCTGGGCGGGGGCGTCGGGCAGGCTGAGCACGGACGACGGGTGGCGCCCGTCGCGGGCGGGCAGCCGGGGGGCGGCGTCGTGCGGGTCGGGGCGGGCGTGGTCGAGGACGCGCAGCCAGTCCGCCCGGGCGGTGCCGGGGGCGTCCCCCCGGAACGGGTACAGCTGGTAGGACGCCCGGTGGTCGGCGCGCAGCCGGTAGGTGATCGACCAGCGGCCGTCGTCGCGGCGGGTCATCAGGTGCGGGGCGAGGTCGCCGGCGTGCCGGTCCTTGTCGGTGACGGTGTGCAGGAGGGCGAGCACGCCGTCGCACGACGCGTCCTCGTGCACGAAGGTGACCAGGCGGTAGGCGGGGTCGGCCGGATCGGGCTCGACGAGGGGAAGGGTTTCCATCTGCGGTACTCCTCGGGAAGGTTAAGCGGGGGTGCCCTTGCGGCCGAGCAGCACCCAGAGCAGGAAGGGGCCGCCGAGGACGGTGGTGACGATGCCGACCGGGATCTCCACCCCGTCGATCAGCACCCGCCCCACGGTGTCGGCGAGCACGACGAGGACGGCGCCGGTCAGTGCCGAGCCGAGGACCGGCACGCGCGCCGGCCCGGCCAGCCGTCCGGCGATCACGGGCGCGGCCAGCGCGACGAAGCCGACCGGCCCGCACACGCCGACGGCCAGCCCGGCCAGTGCGACGGCCAGCAGCAGGCAGCCGAGCCGGACCCGGCCCGGGTCGACGCCCAGCGAGGCGGCCACGCTGTCGTCGAAGCGCAGCACCGCCAGCCGCCGGGCCACCGCCAGCGCGAGCGGTACGAGCACGGCCAGCCCGATCAGGACCGGGGTGGCGACGGCGTAGTCCCGCCCGTTGAGACTTCCGGAGGTCCAGACGTACAGCGAACCGGCCGAGTTGAGCGAGCGGCGGGCGAGCGCGACCTGGATGACGGCCGAGGCGAGCGCGGACATCGCGAGGCCGACGACCAGCACCCGGTAGCCCTGCGCGCCGAGCCCGCCGGAGACCAGGGTGACGACCAGGACGGCGGCCAGCGCGCCGAGCGGGCCGGCCCACCAGGCGCCGAAGGTGCCGGAGACGGTGGCGGAGATCAGGACGGCGGCGGTGGCACCGTCGTTGACGCCGAGCAGTTCGGGGGTGGCGAGGCGGTTGCGGGAGAGGGTCTGGGTGAGGCAGCCGGCCAGGCCGAGGGCGGCGCCGGCGGCGAGCCCGGCGACGATCCGGCCGAGCCGGAACTTCTGCACCAGCAGCACGTCCAGCCGGTCGCCGTAGCCGAACACGGCCTGGAGGGTGCGGCCGAGGCCGAGTTCGCTCTGCCCGGCGTGGGCGGACACGACGACGACGGCGAGCAGCGCCGCGGCCAGGGCGAGCGAGGCGAGCAGCGCCCGGCGGGGGAGCAGCAGCGACCAGGCGCCGCGCCGCAGCACCAGGTCGGGTTTCGGCGCGGGCGGCTCGGACCGCCGGACGGGGGCGGGCTCGGCCGGGTCGGCCATGCCGAGCGCGGCGGTCCGGCGGGAGCGGACGATCGCGATCAGCGCGGGGGCGCCGACCAGGGAGACGATCACCGACACCGGCGCCTCGAACGGGCGGGCCACCAGCCGGGCCAGCACATCGGCCCCGGTGAGCACGGCGGCACCGAACAGGCCGGCGAGCACGGTGAGTTGCCCGACCCTGGGGCCGGCGACGGCCCGCGCCAGGAACCCGGCGAGCAGACCGAGGAAGGAGATCGGGCCGGCCAGCGCGACGGCCGAGGCGGTCAGCAGGGTGACGGCGAAGGCGACCGCGGCCCGGGTGGCGCCGGGCCGGTGGCCGAGACCGCGGGCGAGGTCGTCGCCGAGCGCGAGCGCGGTGAGCGGCCGGGTGGCGAGCAGGGCGAGCAGGAAGCCCACGCCGAGCACCGGGGCGAGCTGGCGCAGCGTCGTCCAGCCCTCCACCCCGGCCAGCGAGCCCAGCACCCACACCCGGTACCGGTCGTACGCCTCGGGCGAGTTGACGATCAGCACGCCGGTGAGCCCGCCGAAGGTGGCGCCGACCGCCGAGCCGCCGAGCACCAGTCGCATCGGGGACCCGCCCCGGGCACCCGCGATGAGCAGCACCAGCGTGCTGGCGAGCACGGCGCCGCCGAAGGCGAAGGCCAGGTACCCGTACGAGGTCTGGATGCCGAGCACGGCGATGCCGAGCACGACCCCCAGCGAGGCGCCGGCGTTGACGCCGAGCAGTCCGGTCTCGGCGAGCGGGTTGCGGGTGACGGACTGCAACTGCGCCCCGGCGACCCCGAGCGCGGCGCCGACCAGCAGCGCGGTGGCCGTGCGGGGCAGGCGCAGGTCGCCGACGACGAGGGCGAGCCGGCCGTCCGCGCGGGCCCCGTGGCGGTCCAGCAGGTAGTCCAGCACCCGCCCGGGGCCGACCTCCCCGGCGCCGACGGACAGCGAGAGCGCGGCGAGGGCGAGCAGGACCGCGACCGCGCCGAGGGCGATCGGCCAGGCGGCGCGGCGGCCGTCCCCGCGCGGTGGCGTCGGCGGCGGCGGGGCGTCCGGCTCGGTGCGGGACTCCCCGGGGGCGCCCACTTGCGACAATGTCATAAGGTAAGGCTAACCTAATGAGCGCATCGTCCTGTGGGCACCGTCACCGTGCCGGGTCGCCCGGACGCCGCCCAACCCCCGTACCACCGCTGCCCGGAGGCACCCATGCCGTTCGCCCAGAGCCCGCTCCACCCCGTCCGCCGCCGCGCGGCCCGGGCGCTGGCCGTCACCGGGGCGGCCGCCCTCCTGCTCGCCGGGTGCGGCTCCTCCGGGTCCTCCTCCGGATCCTCGGGCTCCGCGGGCGGCTCCTCCGCCGCCGGCAGCCCGGCGGCGGACGCGGCCGGCGGCAAGCGCACCGTCAAGGACGCGACCGGCAAGGCCGTCGAGATCCCCGCCGCGCCCCAGCGGATCGTCACCCTCACCCAGGAGGACCTCGACGCGGTGCTCGCCCTCGGCGTCAAGCCCGTCGGCATCACCAACGGCCAGGGGCTCAACGAGCCGCCCGCCTACCTCAAGGACAAGGTCCAGGGCGTCCCGGTGGTCGGCAACCTGCTGCAGCCCGTGATGGACAAGGTCATCGCCGCCAAGCCCGACCTCATCCTGGCCGGCGACATGCAGGACGAGCAGATGCTCAAGCAGCTGCGCGAGATCACCCCCGCCACCCTCGTCACCATGGCGCCCACCGACGACTGGAAGCTCGCCTTCCGCGGCATCGGAAACGCCGTCAACAAGCTCGACCAGACCAACAAGGTGATCGCCGACTACGAGGCCAAGGCGGCCAAGGCCGGTGGCGACCTCGGCAAGAACAAGGGCGCGGCCGTCTCCATCGTCCGCTGGAACCCGACCGGGCCGAGCTGGATGGAGAAGAAGCAGTTCGCCAGCGGCGTCGCCCTCGACATGGGCCTCACCCGCCCGGCCGCGCAGGACAAGGACGGCAACGCGCACAGCCCGGCGCTCAGCCTGGAGAAGCTCGCCGAGATCGACGGCGACTGGCTGTTCCTGTCCACCCTCACCGACGACGGCAAGACCGCGCTCAAGGACGTCCAGTCCAAGCCCGCCTACCAGGAGCTGGGCGCGGTGAAGAACAAGCACGCCGTCACCGTGGACGGTTCGGTCTGGTCCACCCGCGGCGGGCCGCTCGCGGCCGACGTGGTCATCGGCGACATCGGCAAGGCGCTCGCCGCCTCCTGACCGGTCCGCGTTCGGGCCCGTGCCCGCGTTCGGGCCCTGTCCGGGCCCGTGCCCGCGTTCGGGCCCTGTCCGGGCCCGTGCCCGCGTTCGGGCCCTGTTCGGGCCCGTGTCCGCGCTCGGGCTCGTACCCGGTCGGCCGGCACCTTGCCCGGCCGGCCCGCAGCCCCCTCCAACCGAAGGAACCCTCGATGGAGTTGACGATCCAGGGCCTCACCGCCGGCTACGGCCCCGGCCGCCCGGTGCTCGCCGGCGTCGACCTCACCGTCCCGGCCGGCCGGGTGGTGGCCGTCGTCGGCCCGAACGGCTGCGGCAAGTCCACCCTGCTGCGGGCCGTCGCCCGGCTGCACCGGCCGGACGGCGGGCGGGTGCTGGTCGGCGGCGAGGACGTCTGGCGGCTGCGGCCGCGCCAGGCCGCGCACCGGGTCGCGCTGCTCCCGCAGAGCCCGCAGGCCCCCGAGGCGGTCACCGTCGCCGGACTCGTCCGCTACGGCCGCCACCCGCACCAGGGGCTCTTCCGCCAGTGGTCGGCCGACGACGAGCGGCTCACCGCCGGGGCGCTGCGCGCCACCGGCGTCGAGGAACTCGCCGACCGCCGGCTGGACCGCCTCTCCGGCGGCCAGCGGCAGCGCTGCTGGCTCGCCATGGTGCTCGCCCAGGACGCGCCCGTCGTGCTGCTCGACGAACCCACCAGCGCGCTCGACCTCGGGCACGCCGTCGAGGTGCTGGAACTGGTCCGCGAGGTCGCCGCCGGCGGGCGGACGGTCGTCATGGTGCTGCACGACCTCGCGGCGGCGGCCCGCTACGCCGACCTGGTCGTCGCCCTGCGCGACGGTTCGGTGGTGGCCTGCGGCCCGCCCCGCGAGGTGGTCGACGCACCGCTCGTGCGCGCGCTGTACGACATCGACAGCGACGTGCTCGCCGCCCCCGGGGACGGCGCGCCGGTGATCGTTCCCCGTGCGGCGCCGGTGCGTTGACGATGCGCCAGGCATGACCTGGCGCGCGACGGGAGGCGGATGGCGGGGCAGGCGGCGTGCCGTCTGCCCCGTTCACTCGTTCGACGGGTTTGCGCCCAGGAAGCCGCGGAGCGGCCTCTCCGGCTGCCGCTTTGTCAGTGGGCCTCGCTACGTTCCTCGCATCGCTGACCGGCAGGTGGGAGGAGACGTCCGTGGCATGGGTGGAAACAGGCGCGGGAGGGTACCGCGTCGCGCTCGACGGGGAGGGCAAGGTGGTCTGCCGCAACGCGGCGGGCCGCGAGCTGAAGTCCCTGCCGTCGAAGCTCGGTGACGATCCGGTGGTCGTCCAGCTCAGGCAGCTCACCGAGTGGCTGGCCGCGCACGAGCGGCGCTGCCAGGAGGACGTCGAGCGGTGGATGGTGCGCTCGCTGCCGGTGCCCGCCGCCGTGCTGACCGCGGTCTGGGCGGACGAGGCCTGGCAGGCCGTCCTGCGCGACCTGGTGGTCACCGGCTCGGACGGCGCCGTCGCCGGCTTCCTGCGCGGTGCGGACGCCGAGCGCGGGATCGGCCTGGTGGACCTGGACGGCGACACCGTCCGGCTCACCGACGGAGAGATCCTGATACCCCACCCCGTGCTGCTCCCGGACCTCGACGACCTGCGCGAGTTCGCCGTCGAGCTCGGCGTCTCCCAGCGCGTGCCGCAGCTCTACCGGGAGGTCTGGCACCGGCCGGACGAACTGCCGGCCGGCACCGAGGTCACCACCTACGCCGGCGGCCGCTACCGGGAGCTGCGCGAGCTGCTCGGACGTTGCGCCCGGCTCGGCCACCGGGTGCGCGGCGGCTCCGCCGTCCAGCCCGTGGTGGAGGCGGGGCGCACCGTCGAGGCCCGCGTCTGGGTGGGCGACTACTACGAGTACGACGCCTGCGAGACGGGCGCGCTCAGCTGGGCGGGCCCGGACGGCCGGGTGCTGCCGCTCGCCGAGGTCGGCCCGATCGCCTGGTCCGAGGGCATGCGGATGGCCGCCGCACTGTACGCAGGCCGCACCATCGAAGGGGAGGACGCCGCATGACCGCCACCGGACTCGACCAGAGGGCCGTTCAGGACGCCGACCGGGCGGCCGCCCAGGACACCGGGCCGCACGAGCGGCTGCTCGACGCGGGGGCCGTGCTCCCGCCCGGCACCCTGCCCGGCGCCGGCCGCCCCGACAGCGCCGCCGACGTGCTCACCGCCCGCGCTTACACCCACCCCGCGCTCGACGGGCGCCGGATCGTCCGGCTGGTCCCCGGTGCGCTCGGACCGGCCGAGGACCTCGCCGTCGACTTCCTCGGGCTGGTCCCCGACGGCGCGCCCGCCGAGGTCGGCCAGGTCCGCCAGGAGGCGCTCGGCTTCCCCGCCTGGGCGCTGGTCCACGACCCGGCCAACGGGCACCACGCGCTCGCCCTGGTCAAGGAGATGGAACGGCTCTCCCGCCAGGCCCGGTCCAAGCCCGGCACCGCCAAGGACGGGTTCGAGGCGCTGGCCGCCCGTCTCGGCCGCGCCGTGCCGCACTTCCTGCCCACCTTCTGCGAGGAGGTCGGCCGGATCTTCCTCGCCCACGGCAACCAGACCTACGCCGCCAGCTACTTCGGCAAGGCCCGCGAGGCCGAGCGCACCTACCGCCTGACGGTCGACGAGGAGCGGCTGCGCGCCGTCTTCCTGGAGTTCGCCCTGGCCGGCGCGCTCACCGTCAAGTCCCTGCGCCAGTACGTCAAGGAGCTCACCGGGCGGCTCGATGCGCTGACCGCCTGGCAGCGCTTCCGCCAGCTGTGCACCGAGCGCTCCGCCGCCGGCATGGCCCCCTACGCCGGGGTCGCCGAGGACGCCCGCGCGCTGATCAAGGCCGCCGGGCTGGACCGCGCCGAGCACGAACAGGCGCTGCTCGCCGAACTGCTGGCCGCCCCGGGCGTCAACCGGGCGCCCGGCGCGTTCTGGAAGTCCTGGCACGGTTCCCTGACCGAACTCGGCCGGCGCGACCCGGCGGTCCGGGCCCGGCTGCTGGAGCTGATGCCCGACCCGGCCGGCACCGACGCCGCCCTGAACGACACCGCCTGGCTCGGCCTGCTCGCCGAGACCGGGGCCGAGCAGCTGCTCACCGGCCCGCGCCCCGAGGGCGCCGAGGACTCCGAGCCTGCCGCCGCGTGGCTCCGGCGCTGGTGCCACCACCTCGGGCGCGGCTGGCGCTCCCGGCCCAGTTGCGCCGCCACCGTCGCCCTGGCCGGCCGGATGGCCGAGCGGCTGCGGGCCGACGGAGTCCCGGTGGACCTGTACACCGACGTCCGCCGCAGCCAGACCCAACTCGACCTGCTGGACCAGCTGCTCGCCGACGGCGTGCCCGTCGCCGACCCGTCGGCCACCCACCGGTTCGACCTCAAGGACTGGGTCGACCAGTGCGGCGCCGACAGCACCGGCCTCGCGGCCGTCGCCGCCGACCCGCGCTTCCGGCCCGCCCTGCGCGCCGCGACCGCGCCCGCCTGGGACACCGCCGTCAAGCGGCAGGTGCCCGCCCTGCCGCTGCTGCGCCGCCTGTTCGAGGAGTGGGCCGAACTCCGGGCCGACGAGCTGACCGCCGCCCGCGGCCTGGCCGGCGCCGCCGACCTGGTGCAGTCGCTGAGCCCGTACCGCACCGCCGTGCGGGCCGTCGCCCCGGCCGCCGCCGAGCGGATCGCCGCCCTCGACGTCACCGCCCTGCTCGCCGGGGCGCTCGGCGCCGGCATCCTCGACGAACTCGGCTGGCCCGCCCTGGAAGAGGCGCTGGCCAAGCTCGCCGACCCGACCGACCCGACCGACCCGACCGACCCCGCCAAGCCCGTGGACCCTGCGGACCCCGACTCCGCCGGGCCGGACTCGGAGTCGCCCGACACCCCCGGCCTCAACGGCGGGCGCCTCACCGGCCTGATCGTCGAGGACGCCTGGCCGCACCTGATCCTCGCCCGCCACGACCAGGCCGTCGTGGTCGGCCCGCAGGGCGTCCTGCTGGAGCACACCCTGCGCCTGCCCCCGGCGAAGGAACGCTGGAACCAGCCCCGGCTGCGCTTCGTCGACGGCGAACTCCTCGTCGCCTGGTACCAGGACGGAAAGCAGCACGCCTACTGGTCCAGCCGGCCCGGCGAGGTCATCGAACTCACCGGCGAGACCATCGCCGGCTACTACTACGGCGACCGGGATCCCGAGCCCCCCTCCCTCCCGCTGCCCGGCGGCGGACGCACCACCGGCGAACGCCCGCTGCACCCCGGCGACACCCGGATGCCCGGCGAACACCGGGTCCTCGGAGACGGCACCGGCCACTGGACGCTGCGCTACGGCCAGGACGGCGCCGTCCTGCGCGAACTCGACCCGCACACCGGCGCCCTCGGCCGCGCCGCCGAACCACCGGTGATCGCCGCCACCGCGGCCGCAGGCTGGCTGCCCGCTGCTCGCGCCCGACTGCTGCCGCTCCAGCCCGGCCTGGAGCAGACGCCGCTCGGCACCGACGGCACCGTGCTCGGCAGCTGGGTCCGGATCGACCCCGGCCGCGCCGTCACCACCACGACCGCCGACGGACAGGCCATCGTCCTGCCGATCACCGACGGCCACCCGGACCACGTCCCGGTCGGCCGCCTCACCCTCCCCGGCCAGGCCCGACCGGTCGTCACCGAGGCGCAGCGCGGCGGCCTCGCCCTCACCCTGCCCGACCTGGCCACGGACACCGACCGCACCGCCGACCTGCGCCCCTGCCGCCCGGGGGACTTCGCCGCCGCCGGCACCGGGCTCGTCCCCCCGCTCGACCACTGGCACGCCCTGCGGCCCCGCGACGAGGCAGGCTCCCGCGTCCTGCGTGGCGTCGACACCGAGCAGGCCGCCCGCCTGATCGACGCCGCCTGGCCGACCGACAGCCGGCCCGCGCCCGAGGAGGAGCAGCGCTGGATCACCGTCCAGGGCGTCCGGCGCCCGCTCGCCCGCTCCGGTGGCGCCCGCCGCGCCCTGCCCGTTCAGGCGGTCGGCACCGTCCTGCCCGGCATCAGCCACCCGCTGCTGCTCGCCGGGGTCGCCGGGCTCGCCCGCACCGCCGCCGACCTGCTCGACCGGACCGCACGGTTCGTCCCGCAGCCGGAGGCCGAGAAGCCGTCCAAGGCCGAGGCCGCCGAGTACCGGCCCGAGCACGGCCGTGACCACGAACTGCGCGAGGCCGTCACCACCCTCCTGCCCGACGTCGCCTGCTTCGGCCCCAACTGGGGCGACGGAGACCGGTGGCGGGTGCTCACCAACCTGCGCGCCGTCACCGCCGTCCTGGCCGACCCGCCGACCGCCACCGGCGAGGGCTGGAGCACCCCGGCCACCGTCACCCTGCAACACGGCGACACCCACCACGGCTGGCTCCACCTGCTCGGCCGTCTCGACACCCTCGCCTACGCGGTGGCCGCCCCGCTCACCGAACCGGCCCACCGCGCCAGCCTCGTGCTGCTCCTCGGCGAACTGACCGAGGGAGTGCTCGCCGACCGCGGCGCCACCCTGCGCGAGATCGTCCTCGGCGAACCCGCCGACCGCGCCGACCGCCGCCGGCCCGCCGTCCCCCGCGAGGGGCAGGTGCTGCGCCACGCCGACCGCACCGTCGTCATCCTCGGCCACCGTCGGCACCACGAGGGCACGGAGCAGTGGTACGCCGTCGACCACGACCCGAGCGGCGCGTTCGGCCCCGTCGCCCACTTCACCACCGTCAAGGAACGCGGCACCGAGGAGCGGGTCGACGCCGCCTGGATCGCCGCGCTCCGGCAGGCGGCCGTGCTGCACGGCGGCGCCCCCTGGCAGCCCGCCCGTGCCATCGCCTTCGGCGGGCTCACCGGGATCGGTGCCGCCCGCGCCGCCCTGCTGCTCAGCCCGCCGCCCGGGCTCTTCCAGTGGCACAGCGCCGTCCTGTCCGCCGACCGCCTCGCCGAGTACGGCCTCAAGTCCACCGAGGCCAAGGCCGCCCGGGACTGGCTGCGCGGTCGCGACCGGACCGCCCTCACCGACGTCTGGGGCGCCCTGCTGCCCGCCGACCCGAAGACCCTCTGGACGGAGGGCCCCGACGTCGACGCCGGCGCCGCCGCCTGGATCCGGCACTTCGGCCGGCTGGTCACCCTCCCCGAGGCCGCCCAGGCCACCGTCACGGGCGCGCGGATCGAACACATCGAGGCGGTGCTCAACCTCGCACAGACCCCCTGGCTGACCGGCACCACGGCCTTCCGGCTCAGCGACGACGGCGGGTCCACCCCCCAGCTGCTCGCCGAGGACCAGAGCGCCGCACCGGCCTCCGGCGACCTCGGGCACGCCGTCGACGCCCTGCGCTGGCTCGCCTACCACCTGCCCGCCGACAGCCCGCTGCGCCCGCTGCTGCCCGCGGCCGCCGCCGCGCTGCGAAGCCGCCTCGCCGACCCCGACCTGCTGCTCGACCTCCACCTCGTCCACACCACCAAGGGCGCCTCGATGTCGGCCGTCCTGCGCACCCACTTCGGCCTGCCGGCCGCGGGCGGAGTCGACCCGAACGGACTGGTCGACTGCGGCCCGGCCCTCGTCCTGACGCCCTACCACGGCGAGTACGAGCGGGTCTGGCTGCGCCCGGCCGGGCTCACCGGCCCCGACGACCCGGTGCTCGAACTGCTCGGCGGGCTGGGCGCCAGCTACTGGCTGGAAACCGAGCGGGGCGCCATCGAGGCCGTCCTGCGCGGCGAAGTGGAGCGTCTGGCGGCCTCCGCCGCCGGCCCCGCCGCCGCGGCCGGTGACGCCGCGGCCTGGCTACAGCACCCGCAGCTCACCGTCCCCGACCTGGTCACCGAGGCGGCCCGGGCCCACGGCCTCGGCGAGGACGCCGCGGTGCTCTACCTCCAACTGCTGGCCCTGCCCGACCCCACCGACCGCAACATCGCCCGCTGGACGGGCTGGAAGCCGGCCAGGCTCAAGCGCGCCCGCGCCGAACTCGCCGCCACCGACCTGGTGCTGGAGGCCAAGCGGGCCCGGGCCGGCCGCACCCTCTTCCTGCCCGGCGGCTGGCAGGAGGCCAAGGCCCCCGCCCTGCCCGCCGAGACCTGGAAGGCCGCGCTCTACGAACTGCCCACCCACCGCGTCTCGCTGCCCTACCTGCCCGTCCCGGAGCTGTTCGCCCGGGCCTGGCAGCGGACCCTCGACGGCGACGCCCCCGGCTACGAAGAGCTCCAGACCAGCAAGCGCAGGAAGGCCCGCCGATGAGCGCCACGCCGACGAACAGCACACCGACGGGCAGCACACCGGTGAGTGCCGGCGCCGCCCCCGCGAGCCGGCAGATCATCCCGCCCGAGGAGAAGCACGCCGCCGAACTGGAGTTCCTGGCCGCGTACGACACCGGCCCGCGCCCGCCCGGCTGGCGGCTCACCCCGCGCGCCGTCGTCACCTTCGTCATGGGCAGCGACGGCGAGAAGCTCAAGGCCGGCCGCCGCGGCCTCGCCATCGAGCAGAAGTTCGTCGGCGAGCGCGCCCTCGTCGAACGCTGCGTCGTCACCCTCGCCGGGGAGCGCGGCCTGCTGCTCGTCGGCGAGCCCGGCACCGCCAAGTCCATGCTCTCCGAACTGCTCGCCGCCGCCGTCTGCGGCACCAGCGCGCTCACCGTCCAGGGCACCGCCGGCACCTCCGAGGACCAGCTCAAGTACGGCTGGAACTACGCCCTCCTGCTCGCCAAGGGGCCCAGCCGGGACGCCCTGGTGCCCTCCCCGGTGCTCACCGCGATGACCGGCGGGGCGGTGGCCCGCGTCGAGGAGGTGACCCGCTGCCTGCCCGAGGTGCAGGACGCGCTGGTCTCCCTGCTCTCCGAACGGCGGGTCGCCGTCCCAGAGTTGGCCGGCACCCCGGACGGACAGCTGCACGCCGCCGCCGGTTTCACCCTGATCGCCACCGCCAACCTGAGGGACAAGGGCGTCAGCGAGATGTCCGCGGCGCTCAAGCGGCGGTTCAACTTCGAGACGGTCGGCCCGATCGCCAGCCTCGCCGCCGAGGTCGAACTCGTCCGCCGGCAGTCGACCGTCGCCGTCGCCCGCGCCGGAGCCACCTACGCGGTGGACGACGCCGTCCTGGAGGCCCTCGTCACCGCCTTCCGCGACCTGCGCACCGGCCGCTCCACCGAAGGCTGGGACGTCGAGCGCCCGTCCACCGTGATGAGCACCGCGGAAGCCGTCTCGGTCGCCACCGCGCTCGGTGTCACCGCCGCCTACCTGCCCGACGGCGGCGACCTGCTCGGCCGCCTCCCCGGCCAGCTCATCGGCGTCGTGCGCAAGGACGACCCGGCCGACGCCGCCCGGCTGCTCGGCTACTGGGACGGACCGGTCCGCCGGCGCGCCGAACAGGGCGCCGGCACCTGGCGCACCCTGTGGGACCTCCGCTCGGCCCTGGAGGCATGAGGCCATGACCAGCACGGTGACGCCCGCCCCGGCCGGCCCTGATCGCCAGGCCGGCCGCGACCACCAGGACGGCCCCGCCCGTCCGCTCGGTCCTGACCACCTGGACGGCCTGGACGGCTTGGACGACCCGCGCCAGGCCGTCCGGGCCGCGGCCGACCAACTGGCGGCCTCCGGCACCGACCGGCCCGGGCCCTACCTGATCGGCGTGCGGCACCACGCGCCGTCGCTCAGCGCGGTCCTCCCCGCGCTGCTCGACGCCGCCAAGCCCGAGGTGGTGCTGGTCGAACTCCCCGCCGAGTTCCAGCCCTGGCTCGGCTGGCTGGCGGACGAGGCCACCCAGGCCCCCGTCGCCCTCGCGGCCGCCCCGGCCGGCCGCGAGGGCGGTCGGGGCACCGCGGCCGATTCCGGCCCCGGCCGGCTCGCCTTCTACCCGTTCGCCGACTTCTCCCCGGAGCTGGTCGCCCTGCGCTGGGCCCGGCGCAACGGCGTCGAGACACTCGCCTGCGACCTCCCGCTCGCCCACCGCACCACACTCCACGGGGAACAACAGCCCGTCGCCGACGACCCAGGCACCCCCGGCGTCGCCGACGCGCTGCGCCACCGCCTCACCGGGCGCGCCTTTGACGACGACCTGTGGGACCGCCTCGTCGAGACCGCAGCCCCCGGTTCCACCCCCGACGCCGTCCGGCGCGCCGCCCTGCTGGTCGGCTGGGCGCTGCGCCGCGACGCCGAGACCGGCTCCGGCGTCGACCCGTACGACCTGCGGCGCGAAGCCTGGATGCGGGCCCGGATCCGGGCCGCGGCGGCCGACGGGCGCCGGGTCGCCGCCGTCGTCGGTGCCTTCCACGCGCCCGCCCTGCTCGACGGGCCCGCCGCCACCGAGGAACCGCCGCACCCGGACGACCTCGGGCACGCCCTCTCCCTGATCCCCTACACGTACCCGCTGCTCGACGCCCGCTCCGGCTATCCGGCGGGCATCCGCGATCCCGAGTGGCAGCACACCGTCCTCGACGCCGGCGGCGACCCCGACCGCCTCACCCTGGCCCTCACCACCACCGCCGTCCGGATCTGCGAGGCACTGCGCAGCCAGGACCACCCCTCCGGCCCGGCCGACGCCCGCGAGATCGTCCGCCTCGCCGGAGACCTCGCCCGCCTGCGCGGCCACGCGGCCCCCGGCCGCGGCGAACTCGTCGAAGCCGTCCAGACCGTCCTCGCCCAAGGCGAACCCCTCGGCCGCGGCCGGGCCGTCGCCCGGGCGCTCGAACGCGTCCTGGTCGGCACCCGAACCGGCCGCGCCACCCCCGCGGCCCCGCGCAGCGGGCTCGCCCCCGCCGTCGAAACCCTCCTCGCCGACCTCGGCCTCCCCGGCCCCGCCGACCCCGAGCCCCGCGAACTCCGCCTCGACCCGCTGCGCACCCCCCTCGACCGCCGCCGCGAGATCCTCCTCCACCGCCTCACCACCTGCGGGGTCCCCTATGCCGACCCCGTCACCACCACCGGCGCGGGCGGCACCGAAACCATCGGCACGCGCTGGAGCCTCCACTGGACCCCGGCCACTGCCGCGATGCTCACCGTCGCGGGCACCCGGGGCGTCACTCCCGCGCAGGCCGCCGAAGGCACCCTGCGCGAACGCCTCCGCCGAGAACAGCAGGCCGACGGTCCCACCGCCCGCGAGGTCCTCCAAGGCCTCACCGACGCGGCCGCCTGCGGCCTCCCGGCCCTCGCCGACACCCGCCTCACCCAACTCGCCGCCGTCCTCCCGTCCTCCGGCACCCTCCCCGAACTCCTCGACGCCCTGGCCCTCCTCGACCGCCTCGCCGCCGGCCACCTCCCGGGATACCCCTCACCCGACACCCCCGACGGCTCCGACGGCTCCGCACCGTTGCCCGATGCACCCGATGCACCCGATGCACCCGATGCACCCGATGCGGGCGGGTCGTCGGCCGTGCGGGCGGGGCGGTTGGGGGCGGTGGGCGAGGTGTTGACCGTGGCGGCCGTACGGCAGCTGGAGGGGCTGGGCGGGTCGGACGATCCGGCGGATGCGCGGGCACTGGTGGAGCTGGCGCGGCGGGCGGACCTGGACGGCGGGTTGCGGCTGGGGCACGTGCTGGCCGAACTCGCGGACCGGGGGAGTCCGTTGGTGCGAGGTGCGGTCGGAGCGGTGCGGGTGCTGCTGGGCCGGGAGCGGGCGGAGGTGCTGGGCGGGCGGGCGGCTTCGTGGGTGGACGGGGCGACCGGTCCGGAGGCCCGGCACGCGCTCGGTCGGGGGCTGGTCGGCCTGCTGACGGCGGCGGAGGGGCTGTTCGCCGCCGCACCGGAGGCGCTGGAGCCCGTGCTGGAGCGGATCACCTCGCTGCCCGACGCCGCCTTCCTGGACCGGCTGCCGGCGTTGCGCGGCGGCTTCGACGCGCTCAGTCCGGCCGCCCGGGACCGATTGCTGGTCCTGGTCGAGGAACGTCTGGGCACCCGGCTCGCGAGCCTGCCCGAGGACGTCCCACCGGCGGTGGTGGCCGGCTGGGTCCGCGCGGATCTGGCCGCCCGCGCGGCGCTGGCCCGGCGCGGCCTGCTGCCGGCGCCCGGGGACGACCCGGTGCCCGAGCCTCCGCACCACGTCGGCCCTCTCCCTTCCGCACCCGTCGCCACGCGGCACGCCCTCGCGACGGCCGAGCGCTGGCGGCTGCTCCTCGGCCGCCCCGGCAGCGGTGGCCTGAACGGGCGTTGCGCCCGACTCGCCACCGCCCTGGACGAGTTGTACGGCAGCGGGCGAGGCGAGGGCTCCGGCCCGGGCCTGGACGGGCGGTCCGGGCGAGGAGGCCGCGAGGCGCCCTTTCCGGGGGTACGGGAGTGGGCCGAGGAACTGTCGGCGCTGTTCGGGCCGGGCGTTCGGGAGGAGGTGCTGGCGGCCGCCGTGGCGCAGGGCCGGACGGACGTCCTGGAGGCGATCGAGCCGGGCGCCGTCCGCCCGTCGGTCGACTTGCTGCGCACGGTGTTGGAGCATGCGGGCGGCCTGCCGGAGGCGAGGGTGGCGCGGCTGCGTCCGCTGGTGCGGCGTCTGGTGGACGAGCTGACGCGCGCGTTGGCGACCAGGCTGCGTCCGGCGCTGACCGGGATCAGCGTGCCGCGTCCGACGCGTCGGCCGGGTGGCGGACTGGACCTGGACCGGACCATTCGCGCCAATCTCGCCACGGCCCGCCCGTCGGGGGACGGCGGCACGCTCATCGTGCCCGAGCGCCCGGTGTTCCGGACCAGGGCCCGGCAGTCGGCCGACTGGCGGCTGATCCTGGTCGTGGACGTCTCCGGGTCGATGGAGGCGTCGACGGTCTGGGCGGCGCTGACGGCGTCGATCCTGGCCGGAGTGCCTTCGCTGAGCACCCACTTCGTGGCGTTCTCCACCGAGATCGTCGACCTGACCGAGCGGGTGGAGGATCCGCTGAGTGTGCTGCTGGAGGTGCGGATCGGTGGTGGCACCAGCATCGCGGGCGGCCTGCGGTACGCGCGGAAGCTGGTGACGGTGCCGTCCCGGACGCTGGTCGTGGTGGTCAGCGACTTCGAGGAGGGCGGTCCGGTGGGCGGGCTGCTGGCCCAGACCCGGGCACTGGTGGATTCCGGTGTGCACCTGCTCGGTTGCGCGGCGCTGGACGACACGGGGACGGCCCGCTATTCGAAGGCGGTCGCGGGCCAGCTGGTCGCGGCCGGCATGCCCGTGGCGGCGTTGAGTCCGCTGGAACTGGCCCGCTGGGTGGGGGAGAAGGTGCGATGAGTGTGACGGAGCGGACGAGCGGCTGGCCGGTGGTCCGGCCGGAGGTGGTCGCGGAGGTGGTGGCCGGGTTGAGCGCCCGGTTGCAGAAGCGGCTGGACGGCGCGGCGGCGAAGCTGGCGGAGCGGCCGGTGATCCGTTGCGGCGACGAGTGGCGGGTGGAGGTGGACGAGGAGACGGCGCTCGTGCTGCACGCCCCGGGCGCGGTGGTCGCGGATGCGGCCGACGTGCGCTGCGGCTGCCTGCTGGCCCCGGCCTGCGTGCACCGGGCCGCTGCGGTCACGCTCTGCCCGTTGGCCGAGCTGGCCGAGCTGGCCGAGGAGACCGAGGAGACCGAGGAGGTCACGCCGACCGAGGCCGCCCCAGCGTCCTCGGAGGAGGCGCAGCCCGAGGCCGGGCCCACCCCGGTGGAGGTGGCGGCGGCCCATCATCTCCACCGGGCCGGGTGTGCCGTGCTGGCCGCCGGGGTGAGCGGCGCGGGGGCGGTCGTGCAGGCCGAGCTGTTGCGGGCGGCCCACCGGGCGCGGCTGGCGGGGTTGTACCGCCCGGCCGCGGCGGCGGTCGCGGTGGTGACGAGGGTACGCGCGGCCCGGTCCGGGGCGCCGGACCACCGGCTGGCGGACCTGGTGGCCGGTCTGCGTGAGCTGCTGGACCTGACCACCGCTCTGAGCACCGGCTGCGGCCCGGTCTCCGAGCTGCGCGGCACCGCCCGCCAGGCGTACGGCGAGGAGGGCGGGTTGCGGCTGTACGGGCTCTTCGCCGAGCCGGTGCTGACGGCCACGCATGCGGGAGTGGTGAGTTGGGCGGTGGACGCCGGGGGGCGGCTCAGCACGGTGGCCGAGGTGATGCCGCACGGTGATGCGGCGGACGCGGCCCCGCAGGCGGTCGGTGCGGGCAACCGGACGGTCCGGCTGGGGGAGGCCCCGCTCAGCCACCGGGAGTTCAGCCGCGCCGGGCTGGCCGTCCAGGGCGCCACCCGGTCCGCCGCCGGGCGGCTGGGCGCGGGTGCTTCCGTCCGGGCGGTTCGGGCGGCGGGCGCGGCGTGGACGGCGGAGCCGGTGGCCGCGCTCTGGGCCGAACCGGCGGCCGCCCAGGTGGCGCGGGCGCTCGCGGCGGAGCCGCTGCCGTACGAGGGCCGTCCGGCCGGGAGCGACCTGCTGTTCCTGGACGTGACTCTGCTGGGCCCGGCTCCGGCCGGCCCGGGCGGGGCGCCGAGGCTGCTGGCGCGCTGCGAGGGCGGTGCCGACGGCGCCGACGGCGGCTTGGTGGTCGGTCTGTGCACGGGGCACGAGCACCCGGGGCTGGCCTTCCGGGCGAACCTCGCACTGCTCGCCACCGCGCCCGGCCTGCGGCTGCGGGTGATCGGCCGTCTGGAGCGATCGGACCGGCCGGAGCTTCGCCTGCTCGCGATCGGTACACCCCCGGAGCCCTCGATGGCCCCCGAGATCCCCGGCCTTCCCTCGCTCGCCGTCCCCGCGGACCGGGCCGACCGGGTCAATCTCGGCCTCGAACGCCTCCAGACCGCCGACCTCCGGACCGCCGCACCCGCCGATGCCGGGCCCGGCTTCCCGGCCGGTCTCCCGAACGAGGCCCCTTACGCTCCACCCGTCCACGTGCTCGGCCGCCGGGTCGAGCAGGCGGTCACCACGGGGCGCCACGCCCTGGCCCCGAGCGCGGCCACGGCGGCCGGCGACGGGAGCCTGCTGCGCGCCGCAGGGCTGGTGACGGCCGCCGAGCTCCTGGACGCCCTGCGGGCCGCCGCGGCCGACCGGCGCCGCGACGTGTTCGGCCGGGTGGTCCCGGACGACCACGACGCCTTCGCCGGGTCCTGGCTGGCGGCCGCCTGCTACACGGAGGAGCTGGCCGCCGCGCTCTGCGCCGCCGCCTGGGCAGGGGAGCCCGCTCTGGACCGGCATCGGGGGGAGGTATAAGGAAAACTATTTGCATAGACAGCTAATCCGCGTCGGCTGGCATACTTGTCGCAGGGAAGACGTCGCGAGACGTGCAGGGACGTGGAAGGGAAGGCGAGCTATGGGTATCCGCGACGACGCGGCCGAGGTCCGGGCCCGTGGCTGGCGAACTCTCGCCGCGCTGCACGGGCTGATCGACGCGGCGCTGGAGAAGGCGCTGCAGGCGGAGCACCGGCTCTCGGTGGTCGAGTACACGGTGCTGGACGCCCTGTCGCGGCAGGACGGGTGGCACATGCGGATGCAGCAGCTGGCCCGCGCCGCGGCGCTGAGCAGCAGCGCGACGACCCGCCTGGTGACCAGGCTGGAGGACCGTGGGCTGCTCAGCCGCTACCTCTGCGCCGACGACCGGCGCGGGATCTACACCGAGCTGACGCCGGAGGGCCGCACCCTGCTGACGTCCGCCCGCCCGGTGCACGACGCCACCCTGGAGGCGACGCTGGCGCAGGCCGCCGAGGTGCCGGAGCTGGCACCGCTGGTCCACGCGCTCTCCGGACTCGACGACCCGGCCGGGCTCACCGGCCGCACTCCGGCCAACGCCTGAACCCTGGCCAACGCCTGAACCCCGGCCCTGACCTGACCCCCGACCCCGACCTGGCCCCCGACCCCGACCTGGCCCCCGACCCCGACCCCGACATCAAGGTCGGCGCCGGCCCCGGCAAGCCGGCAAGCCCGTACGGACCGGACGCTCAACGCCGCCCGGCGGACAGGGCGTTGCGGTGCACCTGGTCGAGCAAGGCGAGCAGCAGCTCCTTGCTGGACGCCCGTTCCCGCACGTCGCAGAGCACGATCGGGACCTCGGGGTCGAGGTCGAGGGCGCGCCGGACGTCCTCGGGGCTGGCGTCGCGGCGGCCGTGGAAGCAGTTGACGCCGATCGCGAACGGGATGCCGCGCTGCTCGAAGAAGTCCACGGCGGCGAAGCTGGATTCGAGCCGCCGGGTGTCGGCGAGGACGATCGCCCCGAGGGCGCCGAGCGCGAGGTCGTCCCACATGAACCAGAACCGGAACTGGCCGGGTGTGCCGAACAGGTAGAGCACCAGGTCCTCGCGGACGGTGATCCGGCCGAAGTCCATCGCCACGGTGGTGGTGGACTTGCCCTGGACGCCGTCGAGGCTGTCGACCCCGATGCTGGCGCGGGTCATCCGCTCCTCGGTCTGCAGCGGTTCGATCTCGCTGACCGAGCCGACCATGGTGGTCTTGCCGACGCCGAAGCCGCCGGCGACGAGGATCTTGACCGCGCCCGGCACCAGGCTCTGGGTCGTCAATTCGGTTCTCCTGGAGTGGGACTGAGAGGTGCGGGGCGGTCGGGTCCGCAGGGTCAGAGCCGGCGGACGCCCTCGATCACGGCCTGGATCAGCGAGATGTCCGGCGCCTCGGCGAGCTGGACCGGGGCGCGGGTGAGGATCAGCCGGGCCTCGGCGAGGTCGTCGAGCAGCACCTTGACGACGCTGACCGGCAGGTCGAGGGTGGCCGCGATCTCGGCCACGGCCAGCGGGCGTTCGCGGCACAGGTCGAGGATCGCGGCCGGTTCGGGCGTGAGCCGGCTGGTGTCGGTGCGCGGGTCGGAGGTGACCACCAGGGTGATCAGCGCGAATCCGTCACGGACCGGGCCGGTGCGCCCGTTGGTGATCGCGTAGGGGCGGACCAGATGGCCTGCGTCCTTGTCGTAGAACCAGGCCTCGTCGGCGTCGGCGGTCACGCACCGCCGCCCGCGCCGGCCTGGCCTGCGTCGCTGCGCGGCGCCGCGGTGAGGTACTGGCCGACCTGCTTGACCAGCATGTTGATCTCGTAGGCCATCAGCCCGGCGTCCACCTGCTCGCTGGTGAGGACGGCGAGCCGGGCGCCCTGCCCGGCGGTGGTGACGAACAGGAACAGCTGGTCCATCTCGACCACGGTCTGCCGGACCCGGCCGCCGTTGAAGCGGTGGCCGGCGCCGCGGGCGAGGCTCTGCAGGCCGGAGGCGACGGCGGAGAGGTGTTCGGCGTCGGCCCGGTCGAGACCCTGGGACATGCCGACCAGCAGGCCGTCCTCGGAGAGGACGATGGCGTGCCGGGTCTCGGGTACCCGCGCCACCAGCTGGTCCAGCAGCCAGTTGAGGTCGCGCTGGGTGTCGGTGTGCTGCGTCATCACTGCTGTTCCTTGGCTTCCTGAACGGCGGAGGCTTCCCGGGCGGCGGAAGGTGCGGCCGGGAAGTGGGGCGCGGCGGGCGCCTGGGGGGCGGTGGGGCTGGTCGGCGCGTCGGGGTCGGCCGCGCGGGCGGTCCGGGTGCCGCGCTGGATGGCGGCCATGGTGGTGCGGGATCGCTGTGGCGACGGGTCGTCGGCCCTGGCGGCCCCGGTTTCTCCGGTGGCCCCGGCGGCTCCGTGCCAGGGCCCGGCCTGGGTCGGCGGGCCGACCACGGGGGGCGGCACGGCGCCGGGAGCGTGGGCCTCGCGGAGCTGTTCGGCGAGGCTGGCGTTGCGGACCCGCTGCGGCAGGACCCGCGGGGTGCGCAGTTCGCCGTCCGGTCCGTGGTTCAACTGCTCCTCCTGGGCGCGTTCGTGCGCGGGCGCAGGGGGCTCGGCGGTGGCACCGTAGAAGGGCCCGGCCGTGGTCCCGGCCGTGGTTCCGGCCGGCACGTCCGCAGCACGGCCGTCGGCCGACGGCTCACCGGGCGAACTGTCGGACGGGGCCTCGTACGGGCGCGGGAGAACGGGCCGGGGGACGACCACGGCCCCGGGCAGTCCGGGTATCTCGGCACCGACCGGCAGACCGCCGTTGGCCGGGCCGGGGGCGGCTCCCCCGGCCGGGCCGCCCTCCAGGGGGTACTGGGCGAGCAGTTCGCCGATGATCACACCGCTGCCACCCGCACCGGGCACACCACCCACACCGGGCACACCGGGAACGCCAGGCGCGCCGGGAACACCAGGAGCTCCGGGAACGCCAGGCGCCACCAGGCCGCCGGCGACACCACCAGCCCCGGGCTCGCCGGGCCCGCCGGGCGCACCCGGCTCGGCCCCGGGCGCCGGAGCGCCCGGTCCGGTGCCGATCAGCCCGCCGAGCACTCCGGCGAGCGCGCCGGTCAGCCCCCCGTCCGGACCGCCGGGGTCGTTGCCGCCCGCCGCCCGCAGGGGCTCGGGGACGGGGGTCCGGGTGACCCGCGCGCCGGACGGCAGCCCGGCCATGGCGGCCGGCTGTTCGGCCCGCTCCAGCAGCACCGACGGCACCAGCACCACGGCCCGGGTGCCGCCGTAGGGCGAGGGCCGCAGGGTGACCTGGATGTCGTGCCGGGCGGCCAGCCGTGCGACGACGAACAGGCCGAGGCGCAGGTCGTCGCCGAGGGCGGAGACGTCCAGCTCGGGCGGGTTGGCCAGGTAGTCGTTGAGCCGCTCGTACTCGTCCTCGCCCATGCCGAGGCCGCGGTCCTCGACCTCGACCACCAGGCCCTTGGGGACTTCCTGCGCGGAGACCTGCACCTGGGTGTACGGCGGGGAGAAGGTGGTGCCGTTCTCGATGAGTTCGGCGATCAGGTGGATGACGTCTGCGACGGCCTGTCCGCTGAGTGAGGCGCGCGGCACGCCCTGGACGACGACGCGGGCGTAGTTCTCGGTCTCGGAGACGGCACTGCGCAGCACGTTGACCATGGGCACGGCGTTGCGCCAGCGCCGGGCGGGCAGGGCGCCGCCGAGGATGACGAGGTTCTCGGCGTTGCGCCGCATCCGGGTGGCGAGGTGGTCGACCGCGAACAGTTCGCGCAGCAGCTCGGGTTCCTCGTGCTCGCGCTCCAGGGCGTCGAGCATGCTGATCTGCCGGTGGATCAGGATCTGGGTGCGGCGGGCGATGTTGAGGAAGACCTTCTTCGTCCCCTCGCGGCCCTGGGCCTGGTGGATGATGGCGGCGACGGCTGCCTGGCGGACGGCGGCGAGGCCGTCGGAGGTCTGCTGGACCTCGTCGCCGGTCCGGCGGGACGGCGACCAGGCGGGCGGTGTGGGCACGGGCTCCCCGGCGCGCAGCCGCCCGACGACCTCGGGGATCTCGTCCTGGGCGAGCGCGAGGGTGTCGGCGCGCAGTGCGCCGAGGCGGGCGGACAGGGTTCGCGCGGTCCGGATGCCGTGGACCAGGCTGATCAGCAGGACCAGGGCGACGACGGCGCTTCCGGCGATCACGGTGGTGCGGTGTTCGGCGCCGCGCAGCAGGTAGGCGGCGTAGCCCCAGGCGGCGGCGAGGCCCAGGCTGGGGACCAGGACGAGGGCGAGGAGCGAGCTGCGGAGCGAGCCGGACCGGCCGGCGCGGTGGGCCGTGCGGGGGGCCGATATGCCTGGCATCTGATTCCTTGTTGCAGGGCCGAGTCGCTGGGCCGAACGGCGGGTCGGCCTGAACGAGGTCCGGCCGGGGCTTCAGGGCGCCACGGCCGGGGTGGCCGGACGGGGTGACGCGGTGTCATCGCCCGGGCGGGGGTGCAGCACGGCCGCCGACGGCAGGAACGGTATCAGTCCCAAGTGCCCTCATCGCAACATCAACTGACGATATGTGGGCGGGTGATGGCGATGGCGGAGGTGCCCGGAAGGAGTGTCCGCCGGCGGAACGTCGCAGCTCACGTCGGCCGCGGGCGGCGCGTGGGCGGTGCGCGGACGGCTCTCCGGGGGCCGGGAGAACCTCCCGGAGAGTCGTCAGGAACAGGTCAATTCACCGCCGCGCCGAACGTTCGCCCTCGTCCGACAGTCCGGTCCGCCGGTCCGCCGGTGCGCAGGTCGGTCGGTGTACAGGTCCGTCGGTGCGCAGCGCCGGTTCAGCCCGCCAGCGGTATCGGTACCACCTGCCCGCCGCCGATGGCCTGAAGCTCCACTGCGGCCTCCCGCTGGGACAGTTCGGTCCACGCCCAGCTCGCCAGGTCGGACAGCTCCGCCGACCACTGCTTGCCGTAGGTGCCGCAGGCGACCTGGCCGAGCCGCAGCCGCTGGACGTCCGAGGTCCCGGCCGGCGGGTAGACGTGGGTGGCGTCGCGCAGGTAGCGCTCGATGCTGAACTCGGTTTGCAGGCCCCGGGCGGCGTGGATCTCCATGGCGTTGCGCGCGGAGTCCAGCGCGTACTCGGTGTTGATGAGTTTGGCGTTCATCAGCTCGGCATCGCAGGCCTTGCCGTGGTCGAGCAGGTGCGAGGCGTGGTAGGCGGCCAGCTTGGCGGTCATCAGCCTGGACTGCATCTCGCCGAGCTTCAGCGCGATGTTGGGCAGGCGGTTGATCGGCTTGCCGTAGAGCACCCGCTCCTCGGCGAAGCGCGCGGTGTCCTCGACGATCGCGGTGTGGATCCCGAGCGCGACGGCGGCGAGGTTGAGCCGGCCGTAGAGGGTGGAGGAGGAGTAGGCGACGTCCAGGCCCTGGCCCTCCAGGCCCAGCCGGTTGCCGACGGGGATGCGGCAGTCCTCGAAGACGATCTCGCCGAAGCTGAAGCCGTGCAGGCCGCTCTGCGAGCCGAGTTCGCCGACGCGGAAGCCGGGGCGCTCGCTCTCGACCAGGAACGCGGACAGGCCCCTGCTGCCCTCGCCGGTGCGGAGGACCACGCCGTGCACGTCGCCGATGTGGGAGTTGCCGACGAACCACTTGCGGCCGTTGAGCACGTACTGGTCGCCCTCGCGGCGGGCGGTGCCGGACATGCCGAGCACGTGGCCGCCGCACTCCGGCTCCGTGACGGCGATGGTCGGCAGCGACTCGCCTGAGGCGAACCTCGGCAGCCACTTGCGCCGCTGGACGTCCGAGCCGAAGTGGATGACCTTGGCGACACCGAGCTGTGAGGCCTGCGCCACCGCGCCCATGGCGCCGCTGACCCGGGCGAGTTCCTCCACGATGACGGTCTTGGCGAGGTGCCCCAGCCCCAGTCCGCCGAATTCGCGCGGAATGGTCACCCCGATCCAGCCCCGCCGGGCGATCTCCCGCGACAGTTCGAACTCGACGGTCCGTTCGGCCTCCATTCGGGCCACGTGCGGGCGTACCTCCTTCTCCGCGAACTCCCGGACCTCCGCTCGGAGACTCTCGTGGCGCTCGTCGGTGAAGTAGTCCATCGCCATGCTGGGGTCCTCTCGTGTCAGTGGATGTGCCGTGCCTCCGTCCGTGCTGTCGAAGTCGCTCCAGCCGCTCCCCGGGGATGAGTGGGGGTTCGAGGTGGTGGCGGCCGACTGCCCCGTCGCAATCGGTGCATGCGGAACTCGGGGCGGCTTCCCGGGGATTGGGAATGCCGCCCGTGTCTTCGGCAGGGCTCATTGTCGTATGGGCCTCCTGTGCTGACCCAGAGTCGATCTTGAATTGGCGGAAATCGGCCCGTCCTTACGCTGAGGAGTTTTGCCATGGCTCTGAGTGGGAAGTGATCTTGACCCGCCGCGGCAACCTGCTGAGCGGCCGCTCACATGCGGCTTTGACTGTCCATCAGCAACGGTGATGAGCCGGACCGGGAGCACCGAACCGCCCGGATGTCTGATTACATGTGCGCCATGACTGATGTGATGAGCACTCAAGGCCAGTTCCCGGGTGCCGCCGGGGAGTCCGAGCGGACCCGCAGGCTGCGCAGCCTTGGTCTCAACGAACCGTCCGCGGACGAGGCCTTCGACCGCTTCGCCCACCTGGCCGCCAGCATCACCCGCGCTCCCATCGCGATGGTCAACTTCATCAACGACGAGCGCCAGATGTTCCGGGGGCTCTACATTCCGCCAAACTCGAACGACGTCGCGGTCGACGACGGCGCTTCCTGGGCCGATCGGGGCATCGCCTTCGACCTCCCCACCCGTCAGATGCCGCTGAGTCACGGTTTCTGCCCGCACGTCGTCGCCCAGCGCTCCCCCCTCGCGCTCGACGACATCCTCGCCTACCCCCGGTTCTCCGGGAACCCGGTCGTCGACGAACTGGGCGTGCGCGCCTACCTCGGCGCCCCGCTCGTCGACGACACCAACACCGTCATCGGCACCGTCTGCGTCCTCGACCGGGAACCCCGGCAGTGGGGGCGCGAGCGGCTGCGCGACATCCAGCACCTCGCCGAGGCGCTGCTCTCCGAGATCCGGCTGCGCGACAACCTGCTCGCCCAGCAGCAGGAGATGTTCGCCGCCTTCGACGGCTCCCCGTTCCCCATCATGCTGACCGACGGTCCCGGTCAGGAGATCCGCTACGCCAACGCCCAGCACGCCGACACCTTCGGCGCCCCGGTGGCGTACGGCGCGATCGGCCTGGCCTACCCGCAGCTCGGCGCCGCCGGCCTCCAGCAGGCCATCGTCGAGGCCTACCACACCGGGCGCAGCACCGTCCTCAACGACGTCCGGATCCAGTCAGGCCGCCCCGACGCCCAGCGCGGCCAGCAGGTCTTCAGCTTCACCTGCACCCCGCTGCGGGCCGCGCGCACCGGCCAGGTCAACGGTGTCCTCACCGTCGGCATGGACGTCACCGCGCAGTCCCGCACGGAGGAGGAACTCGGCACGCTGGCCGCCCTGCTGGTCGACCGGCTCCAACAGAACGGCGCCACCCCCGTCGGCCGCCCGGGCATCGCCGGGGAGTCCGGACTCGTCCTGCCGAACTGAGCCGCCGACCCGCCGACCCGCCGTCCGCGTGCGGCGTCGCCGTCCCCCTCCGCACCATCGCTCGCCGATCCGCACCACCGCGCACCACCCGCCACCGTGGCGGGGCGCCTCTCACCCCCGAGGAGAGGCTCCCCGCCACGGTGCCGTCCGGGTGCGGGCCCGAGCGGGTGAACCGTCCCCGCCCGCACCCCGGCCGCGTCCCGCCCGGCGGCCGCCGATGGTAGGCATGGGCCGCATGGACTGGTTCGCCGCCCCCGACCACTGGCTGAGCCGACTGCTCGTCCAACGCCTGCTCGCCGGCCTCTACCTGATCGGATTCCTCGCCGCCGCCGCACAGTTCCGCGCCCTCATCGGCAGCGACGGCATGCTGCCGGTGCCCCGCTTCACCGCCCGGGTCCCGTTCCGCCACGCGCCCGGACTGTTCCACCTCCACTACAGCGACCGCTTCTTCGCCGCCGTCGCCTGGAGCGGCGCCGCGCTCGCCGCCGCCGTGACCGCCGGACTCGGTGACGCCGTCCCGCTCTGGGCGTCCGTCCTGCTGTGGGCGGTGCTCTGGGGGCTCTACCTCTCGATCGTCAACGTCGGACAGACCTGGTACTCCTTCGGCTGGGAGTCGCTGCTGCTCGAAGCCGGCTTCCTCGCCGCCTTCCTCGGCAACGCCGACACCGCGCCGCCCACCCTGGTGCTCTGGCTGATGCGCTGGCTGGTCTTCCGGGTCGAGTTCGGCGCCGGACTGATCAAACTGCGCGGTGACCGCTGCTGGCGCGACCTCACCTGCCTGCGCTACCACCACGAGACCCAGCCCATGCCCGGGCCGCTCAGCTGGTTCTTCCACCACCTGCCCGACCCGCTGCACCGCGTCGAGGTCGCCGCCAACCACTTCGTCCAACTCGTCGTCCCCGTCGGACTCCTCCTCCCGCAGCCGGTCGCGAGCTACGCCGCCTGCGCCGTCGTCGCCACCCAGCTGTGGCTGATCGCCTCGGGCAACTTCGCCTGGCTCAACTGGCTCACGATCACGCTCGCCCTCGCCGCCGTCGACCCGGCCCGCATCGGACTGCCCGTCCACGCCCGCGTCCACCCCGCCACGCCCGTCTGGTTCGAGGCGCTGGTGATCGCCCTGACCGCGGCCGTCGCCGTCCTGAGCTACTGGCCGGTCCGCAACCTCGTCTCCCGCCGCCAGGCCATGAACCGCTCCTTCAACCGGCTGCACCTCGTCAACACCTACGGCGCCTTCGGCAGCATCAGCCGCGTCCGCCAGGAGGTCGTCGTCGAAGGCACCGACGAACCGACCCTCACCCCGCACACCGTCTGGCACGAGTACGGCTTCAAGGGCAAACCCGGCGACGTGCGCCGTCTCCCGCGCCAGTACGCCCCCTACCACCTGCGGCTCGACTGGCTGATGTGGTTCGCCGGCATCTCACCCGCCTACGCCCGCCCCTGGTTCCTGCCCTTCGTCGCGCGCCTGCTCGCCGGCGATCCCGCCACCCTCCGCCTGCTGCGCCACAACCCCTTTCCCGGCACCCCGCCGACCCACGTCCGGGCGACCCTCTACCTCTACCGGTTCACCAGTTGGCGCGAACTGCGGGAAACCGGCGCATGGTGGCACCGCACCGCGCTCCACGAGTACCTCGCGCCGGTCGACCTCACCTCCCTCGGCCACGCCGGGTACCGCCCACCCCTCGGCCGACGGCTCCGCGCCGTCCCGCTGGACCGGCTGCGGCGGCCCGGGGCCCGCCCGGGGGCCCCGCCCGCCCGGCCCGACGGCCGTGGGCCCCAGTACCCGTCCGGCCCAACGTCCCACCACCCGTGCGGCCCTCCCGGGTAGCGGCCAGGCGGGGGGTATGGCACACGACACCGGCCCGTCGGGCGGTGGGTGCGTGCAAGGCTCGAACGGGCACCCGTATTCTGGGCGTCCACAACCGGCGGCCCGCCCGCGCGCCCCCCAGCCCCGCCCCCGGGGCACCCCGCGCAACCGGTCCGCCGCCCCCTCGCCGCCAGCCCCGCCGTCGTCGCCCAGAACCGGACCTCACATGACAGTGCTTCACTCGCGCAACGCCGACGCAGCCGACCCGGCGGACGTCGCCGACGCCGCAGACGTCAAGGACCCCCAGGACGCCAAGGCCACCACGGCGGAGACCGACCTCCGCGAGGACCTCGGCCGCTACGCCGAACTCGGGGCCTTCACCCTCACCGCCGACACCCACGCCTGGTACGCGGCCGTCGACACCGTCGCCACCCCCGAGGACGCCCGGGCCGGCTCCACCGCCCTCGCCGAACTGCGCGGCCGCGACCTCCGCCAGACCTGGGACGCCGTCACCGTCCTCGCCGCCGACGCCAAGCTCGACGAACCCGACACCGTCGCCAAGGCCGCACTCCTCGTCGAGATGCTCCAGCGCGTCCACCGCACATCCGCCACCCTCACCACCGCCGCCTACGACGCCGACCTCGGCGCCCTCGCCGCCGCCACCGCGGACGGCACCTGGCGCCGCGAGAACGGCGTCAAGCTCTCCTGGCTGCGCGCCCGCTCCCTGCGCAAGCAGGCCACGGCCCTCGCCGCCGACCGCCGCATCCGCCGCGAGGACCTGCACGAGGCACTCGCCTCCGCCGAGGTCGAGCGCCGCGCCTGGGCCGCCCTCGCCCCCGCCGGCACCCTGCCGGTCGTCCCCGCCGACGGCGCCCTGGTCGAGCGGACCGCCCAGGCCTTCGAGGCGATCAACACCGGACTGCGCGGCCTCGCCCGGCTGCTCCCCGACCACGACCTCGACGGGCTGGCCTTCGCCGAGCTCGTCGACCTCGTCGAGCGGCTCGCCGCGGACGAGGGCACGCTCTACCGCCTGCCCACCATCCGCGGGCTGCGCACCACCCTGGAGGAAGCCGGCCTCGGCGACCTGCTCACCGAACTCGCCGCCGCCCGGGCCGACCGCCGCGCCGCCGAAGCCGCGTTCGCCGCCCGCCAGGCCCTGGCCGGCGGCCAGCGCGATGGGCTCGCGGGGGAGGGCAGCACCGTCGAGGTTCCGGCTTCGGTTCCGGGTCCGGGTCCGGTTTCGGTCGAGGAGACGGTGACCGACGCGGACACGGAAGCGGAAGCGGAAGCGGAAGCAGACTCGGGCGAGGCTGAGGCCGTGGTCGAGACGGCCGAGGCAGCCGAGGAGGAGGTGACGGAGGAAGCCCCGTCCGCTGTCGTGGTCTCCCTCCCGGCACCGTCCCCGGCCGCCGACGACCTGGTGGTCGCCGCGACCGCCGCCCTGGCGGAGGCCGCGGAAACCACGGAGGCCGAGGCCGCCGTCGAGGTTTCCGCTGTCGAGGCCGTGGCCGACGCCAAGGCCGAGGTCGAGCTTGCGGAGGAAGCTCCGCTCCTGGAGGACGCGCCCGTCGTCGAGCCGGAGACGATCGAGCCGGCTGCGGAGCCTGAGACGGTTGCCGAGGTCGACGCGGTCGAGGTTCCCGTGGCCGAGGTTGAGCCGGTCGCTGAGCCTGCCGTTGTCGTGGAGCCGGTGGTCGAGGTCGAGGCCGTCGAGGAGGCGCCCGCCGTCGCCGTTGCGGAGCTGGTGGTCGAGGTCGAGGAAGCTGCGGAGCCTGAGACGGTTGCCGAGGTCGACGCGGTCGAGGTTCCCGTGGCCGAGGTTGAGCTGATCGCTGAGCCCGCCGCTGTCGTGGAGCCGGTGGCCGAGGTCGAGCCGGTTGCTGAGCCTGCCGCTGTTGCGGAGCCGGTGGTCGAGGCTGAGGCCGTCGAGGAGGCGCCCGCCGCTGTCGTCGTGGAGTCGGTTGAAGCGACCGAGGCCATTGAGGACGTGCAGCCGGTGGCTGAGGCCGAGGCCGTCGAGGAGGCGCCTGCTGTCGCCGTCGCGGAGCCGGTGGCCGAGGTCGAGCCGGTTGCTGAGCCCGCCGCCGTTGCTGAGCCCGCCGCCGTTGCGGAGCCGGTGGCCGAGGTCGTCGAGCCCGCGCCCGCCGTCGAGCCCGCGCCCGCCGTCGAGTCCGCGCCCGCCGTCGAGTCCGCGCCCGTCGCGGCCGGCCGGCCCGAGAAGCCGGACTTCACGCCCGGCCGGCCCGTGACCGCCTACTCGGCCGACGAGCTGCTCGCCGTCGTCCGGTGGGTGGACGGTGACGGTGTGAAGCGTACGGAGGAGGAACTGCTGCGGGCGGCGATGAAGGAGCTGGGCTTCGCCCGCCTCGGGCCGCGGATCAAGGAGGCGCTGGGCGCCGCCGTCACTACCGCGCGGGGCTGACGTACCAGCGGGGAACAACGGCGAAGGGCCCGGGACGCGAGACCGCGTTCCGGGCCCTTCCGCCGTCCCGCGCGGGTTCGGGGGTTTGTCAGCCGGTCTTGGTCCACGGCTGGCCGGTCATCAACGCCTTGACGTTGGCCACGTATCCCGGGTTGGGGATGACCAGGCTGCCGACGACCTGGCCGGTGGCCGGGTCGGTGACGGTGTTGTAGTGCACGTTGCCCGCCCCGGCGTTGTACGCGGAGATGACGAGGTCGAGCAGCGGCGTCTTGCCGGTGGCCGGGTCGGGGGAGAGGTCGTACTTGCCGTCGAAGGAGGAGTCGCCGTAGTAGGCGACCAGCCAGTCGAGCAGCTGGGTGCCGAGCTGGACGTTCCCGGGGAGGGTCTTCGCATCGGAGGTGGTGCCGAACTTGCTGTTCATCCAGCTGATCGTGTTCGGCATGATCTGCATGGTGCCGATCCCGCCGTCGCAGGCGAGGATGCCGGACTGCCAGCCGCTCTCCTGCCAGGCGATCGCCTTGACCAGGTTGACGGGCAGCGGCGGGAGCTTGTCGGTGCCGCCGCTGCTGAGGTTGAGCGTGCGGGCCTGGCCGGCGGCGGTGGCGAGGGCCGCGCCGACGGCCTCCTTGGGCTCGTCGGGCTGGGGCTTGCTGGGCTGGCAGCTGCTCTGCAGCGGCGGGACGTGCGGGGTCGGCGGAGCGGGCGGCGGCGGGGGAGCGACCGGGCCGGGCTTGGCGACGGGCACGGGGGCCACGACGGCGGGCTTGGCGACCGGGGGCGGTGTGGTGGGAGCGGCGGGCGGGCTGCTCGGGGCGCCGGGCTTGGTGGCGGTCGGGGCCGGGGTGGTCGGGGCGGGCTTGCTGGACTTGCTCGCGGACGGGTTCGGGCTGTGGGAGGCACTGGCCGTCGGGGAGGCGGTCGGCGTCGGGGTGGCGGTCGCGGACGGGCTCGCGCTCGGCGTCTCGGTCGGCGTCCCGGTGGCGGCGACCGCCGTGGTGTCCGGCGCGCTGTTCTGGTGGTTGTCGGCGTGCTTGGTGCCGCAGCCGGCCAGGACGGCCGTCGAGACTGCTGCGGCCGACACCATGACCAGTGCTCTCCGGGATGCGCTGACTGCCACTGTGGTTCCCCCCACTCGTCACCGGCGGTCCCGGTGAGTGGCGGTCATCCTACGATGTGCTGTTCGAGCCTCGTACGAACGGGTGGTCCAACGCGTGCGCGAGGACCGTCGGCGCCGTCACCAGGGACGGTCCGTACCAGGTCAGGTGGCGTCCGCTGACCAGCGCCGACGGGACGCCGGGGAACGCCTCGGGGCCGTCCTGTGCCGTGAAGCGGTACGGCTCGTCCGGGAGGACCACCAACTCAGGGCGGCAGGCGAGCAGTTCGGGCAGCGGGATGGCGGGGTAGCGCTCGGCGTGCCCGGCGTGGACGAGCCGGAGGCCGAGGCGGCGCAGCAGGTCCCCGGCGAAGGTGTCGCGGCCCAGGACCATCCACGGGCGGCGCCAGACCGGAACGATCGCCCGCGGGCCGTCCGGCGGACGCCGGACCGGGGACCACGCTGCCTCGGCCCGGTCCAGCCAGTCCGGGCGCGGGAGCGCACAGGCGGCGGTGAGCAGCCGGTCGAGCGAGCGGAACGCGTCGTCCAGGGTGCGGATGTCGGTGACCCAGACCGGCAGGCCGGCCGCCCGCAGCGCGTCCAGGTCGGGGCGCCGGTTCTCCTCGTCGTTGGCGAGGACGAGGTCCGGGGCGAGGGCGAGGATGCCCGGTACGTCCGGGTTCTTGGTGCCGCCGATCCTGGTGGCCGCCAGGTCGGCCGGATGGCTGCACCAGTCGGTGGCGCCGACCAGCAGCCCGGGTGCGGTGGCGGCGACCGCCTCGGTCAGCGACGGCACCAACGACACCACCCGGCGCGGCGGGCGCGGGCCGAACCGGACGGGCAGGTCGAGATCGTCCCGCAGGACGGTGGGATCGGCCATCCGGTCACCCTACGCCGGGGGTTCGCGGATGGGCGGCGGTCGGGCGGCGAACGGGCAGCGGCCGGCGGGTGAACGGGAGCCGGGCGGTGCGGAAATCCCCGGGAACCCCCCGGACGGTCCGGCCGACTACCTGGTCCGGGTTCGCAGGACGGGCCCCGAGCACGATCACCGACCAGGAGAATTGTCATGCGCCCTCGCGTTGTCTGCGGAATCGCGGCCGCCGTCGCCCTGTTCGCCACGGCCTGCGGAAGCGGCGCCGGAAGCGGCGCCGGAAACGGCGTCGGAAACGGCGGCGGGGGAGGCGGAGAGCGCGGCGCGGCCGGCGCCGCCCAGACCGCCCCGGCCGGCGGCTACCCCGTCAAGGTGGCCGACTGCGCGGACCGCGAGTCCACCATCGCCAAGGCCCCCGCCAAGATCGTCACCAGCAATGCCGCCGCCCTGGAGATACTGCTCCAACTCGGCGCGGGCGACCGGGTGATCGGCACCGGCTTCCCGCCCGGCAAGGGCACTCTCCCGCCGGCCCTGGCCGAACAGGGCGCCAAGGTGCCGGTGCTCGGCGACAAGACCATCCCCAAGGAGAAGCTGCTCGGCTCCGGCGCCGACCTGTACGTCGACACCTTCGGCGCGATGCCGATGATGGGCGGTGGCGCCACCGGGCCCAGCGAGGAGGAGTTCGCGGCGGCCGGCATCCAGCACGTCTACCTCCTCTCGACCGCCTGCGCCGGCACCCCCAAGGCCGCCAAGGCGCCGCGCACCGACCTGTCCGGCGTCGAGAACGACATCCGCCGCCTCGGCGCGGTCACCGGCACGGCCGCCCGTGCGGAGGAACTCGTCACCGGGATGGAGAAGCAGATCGGCGAGGTGCGCACCGCCCTCGCCGGCGTCGCGGAGGCGCAGCGGCCCGGCTACTTCGTCTTCGACTTCGACGCCGGCACCAAGCAGCCGGTGGCGGTCTGCGGTCGGCAGGTCGCCAACGCGGTGATCACCCAGGCCGGCGCCCGCAACGTGTTCGCCGACTGCGACGCCGACTTCAAGCCCGGCTCCTGGGAGGACGTCGTCGCCAAGAACCCGGACTGGATCCAGCTCGCCGTCCGCAACCGGGGCAGTGAGGAGGCCACCCGCAAGGCCTTCGACGACGCCGAGGCGTTCCTGCGTGGCTTTCCCGCGACCCAGGGCCTGAAGGCCGTCCAGGAGGGCCACTTCGTGCGGCTCGGCTCCGAGGTCACCACCATCGCGGGCGTGCGAAACGCCGATGCCGTCCGGCAGATCGCCGCCACCGTCCACCCCGACCTCGTCAAGAACGGGCAGTAGCCGGTGACGTCGGCCGTCTCCGCCGAACGGCGCGACGAGCCCCGCCCGGCCCGCACCCTGCGGGCCGGGCCGCTGGCCGTCGCGCTGATCGCCGCCTTGGTACTCGCGCTGACCGCCGCCGTGTCGTTCGGCGCAGTGGACATCCCGCCCGGCGAGGTCTGGTCGGTGGTCGCCCACCACCTCACCGGGCGGGCCCCCGAACCCGGCACCCGCGACCTCATCGTCTGGCAGCTGCGCGTCCCGCGCGCCCTGCTGGCGGCGATGGTCGGGGCCGGGCTCGGCCTGGTCGGCACGGCCGTGCAGGCCCTGGTCCGCAACCCGCTCGCCGACCCCTACCTGCTCGGCATCTCCTCCGGCGCCTCCCTCGGGGCGGTCGCCGCGATCGTCCTCGGCACCTCGCTCGGTCTCGACCTCGCCTTCGGCAGCGCGCTCGGCCTCACCGTCTCCCTGGCGGCCTTCGCCGGCGCGCTCGCCGCGTTCTCCCTGGTCTGGCTGGCGGCCCGGCGCGGCGGCGGCTTCTCCCCGCTGCGCCTGGTCCTCGCGGGCATCGCCATCGCCCAGTTCCTCGGCGGCATCACCAGCTACCTCGTCCTGCAGACCCGCGACGAGCAGCAGACCCGTGGCGTGCTGTTCTGGCTGATGGGCAGTCTCGGCGGCGCCGTCTGGGCCCAACTCGCCGTCCCCGCCGTCGCGGTGGCGCTCGGATTGGCCCTGCTCCAGGCCCGTGCCCGCGGGCTCAACGCGATGCTCATGGGCGACGAGACGGCCGCCGGGCTCGGCGTGGACGTCACCCGGCTGCGCCGGGAGGTCTTCGTCGTCACCAGCGTGCTGACCGGCGTGCTGGTCGCGGTCTCCGGCGCGATCGGCTTCGTCGGACTGATGGTGCCGCACGTCTGCCGTCTGCTCGTCGGCGGCGACCACCGGCGCCTGCTGCCGCTGTCCGCGCTCACCGGCGCGCTGCTGCTGGTCGTGGTCGACACCGTGGCCCGCACCGCGCTGGACGGCCAGGAACTGCCGATCGGCGTGGTCACCGCCGTCCTCGGCGCCCCCACCCTGCTCTACCTGCTGGACCGACGACTGGAGCGCACGTGAGGATCGCCGTCGAGGACCTGAGCGTCACCCTGTCCGGGCGGGCGGTGGTGGCCGGCGTCCACCTGGTCGCCGAGGAGGGGGAGATCGCCGGCCTGGTCGGGCCCAACGGCAGCGGAAAGTCCAGCCTGCTGCGCACCGTCTACCGGCACCTGCGGCCGAGCGCCGGGCGGGTGCTGCTGGCCGGGCGCGACCTGGCCGGGCTGCGCCCCGCGCAGTCCGCCCGGCACATCGCTGCGTTGCCGCAGGAGCGGGGCGGGGACTTCGAGTTGAGCGTCCGCGAAGTGGTCGCGATGGGCCGCACCCCCTACAAGCGGTCGTTCGCCGCCGACGACGCCGAGGACCACCGGATCACCGCCGACGCGCTGGCACGCGTCGGCATGGCGGATGCCGCCGACCGCCGCTTCGCCCAACTGTCCGGGGGCGAACGGCAACGGGTGCTGCTGGCCCGCGCGCTCGCCCAGCAGCCTGACGTCCTGGTGCTGGACGAGCCGACCAACCATCTGGACGTCCGCCACCAGGTCGAACTCCTCGCCCTGCTGCGGGACCAGCGCCGCACCACCCTGGTCGCGCTGCACGACCTCAACGCCGCCGCCTCCGTCTGCGACCGGCTGCACGTCCTGCACCGCGGCGCCCTGGTGGCCTCCGGGGCGCCGCGCGAGGTGCTGACCGCGGAGCTGCTGGCCGAGGTTTTCGGCGTTCGGGCCGCGGTGGTCGAACACCCGCTCACCGGCGACCCGTTGATCGCCTTCGACCACCGCACGCCGGCCGTCCCGACCGCCCCGGCCCCGGCCCCGGTGGAGGGTGCCGGGGCCGGGGCGGACGCTGGTGGGGCGGGGGTCGAGGGGGTGCAGGCTGCCGAGGTGGGGCCCGCGCGTCAGAACGCCTCGTAGTGGCTCGGCCGGCCGCCGAGTTCGACCAGCCGGCCGCGCTGCGCGGCGTCCTCGCTGCGCAGCAACTCCCAGTCCCCGTCGGCACGGTGGAGTACCGATGAGTGCCAGGGCGTCATCCAGGCGTCGGCGGCCTCCAGCAGCCGGATGCCGAACTTCGGTGCGCCCGCCGGTTGCGGGTGGATGGAGAGCCGGACCGACCGGGGGTGCTGCTCGGCGATCAACTCGCCCCAGGCGCGGCTGCGCTGGATCACCCCGTACGCGCGGCGGCGGCAGTCGCGTTGCAGGGCGGAGCGGGTGCCGGTGAAGCCGACGGTGTCGTCGGTCAGGAAGCGGGTGATGCCGCGGTAGAGCCGCAGGGTCTCCTCGTCCGTCAGCACCAGCTCGCGCAACTCCTCGACGCTCGGCGCGTACTGGGCGTGCACCCGGGCGCGTTTGTCGTCGTACGGCAGGTCGCCGAGGACGTCCCGCAGGTCGAAGGTGGCGAGGTGGGAGAGGTCCTCGCGTGCGATCATCGCCGTCAACTCGTCGGAGTACTCGTCGATGTGGTCGTCGGGGACGTGGACGAGGTCGCCGAAGATGTGGCCGTCCGAGCAGATCAGGATCCGCGCGCCGGGCTCGTAGTACCCGCCGATCTCCGCGCAGAGCCCGTCGAGGAAGGTGAGCGACAGCCGCTCGCCCTCGTCGGGCAGGTGGCTGAGCACCTTCGCGGGATTCGGCGACTTGCAGGGGAAGCCGGGCAGGGTGAACAGGATCGGGTCGCCGGCGGTGATGAAGTCCGTCAACTGGGCTATCTGGAACGGGAAATGCTCGGGCTTGGCGTCCAGCCCCGGGTCGGAGGCGCGGCGGTGCGGCAGCAGCAGGCCGAGGATCCGGGCGGCGAGCCGCGCGGCGGACTGCGGGTCGGACTGCGGGTCGGCGCCGCCCCCGGTGTTCGCGGGCTCGGGCGCGGGTGTGGGCCCGGGTGCGGTGCGGTGGTGGCGGGTGGAAACGGTGCCGGCGGGCGGCATGGTGGTCCTCCGTGGAAGGTGGTGCGGGCGTGGAGCGGACGCCGGGTGGACGTCGGCGGGCGGCCTCGGGGTGTTCGTGCGGTGGCCGAGGGCCCCGGCTCAGACGCGCCGGTCGTAGCCGACGGGCAGCCGGTTGACCCCGCGCGCCAGGACGGCGGGGATCCAGGCGAGGGAGTCCAGGCCCTCACCGGCGGCTGCGGACGGGCGCAGCCCGGGCAGCCGGGTGAGCAGGGTGGCGATGGCGGTCTGGAGTTCGGCCCGGGCCAGGGCGGCGCCGGGGCAGTAGTGGATGCCGTGGCCGAAGGCGAGATGGGCGTTGGGCGTGCGGTCGAGGTCGAGGCGGTCCGCGTCCGGGAACCGCGTCTCGTCCCGGTTGGCGGCACACAGCGAGACGATCACCGAGTCGCCGGCCGGGACGGTGGTCCCGAACAGGTCTCCGTCCTCGGCGAGGAAACGCCAGGTGGTGAGCTCGAACGCGGCGTCGTGGCGCAGCAGTTCCTCCACCGCGCGGGCCAGCAGGTCGGGGTCGTGGGCGGGCCCCTCGGAGAGGGAGCCGCGCAGCCGGGCGAGCTGGTCCGGGTGGCGCAGCAGGGTGATCAGCATGGTGGTGATCTGGTTGGTGACCGGCTCCTGGCCCGCGACCAGCAGCTGGAACACCATGGAGTCGAGCTCCTCGCGGCTCAACTCGCCCGCGTCGTGGGCGGCGACGAGCCGGCCCAGCAGGTCGGCGCCGGCCGTGGCCGGGTCGTGTCGGTCGTGATCATCGACGGGGTTCCCGGCGCGCTTGTGGGCGACGACGTCGGCGATGTACGTCTGGAGGCCGCGCAGCCGCGCCTCGTACGCCGGGCGGCCCGGGTCGTGCGGGCCGACGGGCTGCACGACCTTGCCCCAGTCGCGGTCGAATCGCCTCGCCAACTCGGATGGCAGGCCGATCACTTCGGCGAGCACCCGGAACGGGAAGTGTGCCGCGAAGCCGGCCACCAGGTCGGCGCCGCCGGCCTCGGGCAGTTCGTCGACCAGTGCGTCGGCCAGCTCCTGGAAGCGCGGGCGCAACGACTCCACCCGACGCGGCGCGAAGGCGTCCAGGACGAGCCTGCGCATCGTGGTGTGCTTGGGCGGGTCCTGGTGCAGCAGGTGGACCTGCAACTGGGAGTGCTGCGGCTCCGGCATGATCGACGCCAGCTTGCGCCAGTCCTCGTTGCCCAGCGCGTGGTTCTTGCCGAACCGGGGGTCGTTGAGGGCCTCGTGGGCGGCTTGGTAGCCGGTCACCAGCCAGGCGTGGATGCCGCTCGGGAACTCCACCCGGTGTACCGGCCCGGCCTCGCGCATCCGCCGGTAGAGCGGGTACGGGTCGCTCTTGTACGCGGGGCCGTACAGCGGTACGGGGTCAGGGAGTTGGTCGTACCCGTACGGGCAGCGCGGCTCGTCCGCCGGGTGGGCCGGCGCCGGATCGTGGACGGTGTCGGTCATCTGCGGTGTTCCTCCGGTCGTGCGGGCATGACGGGGTGCGGGCTCTGGGGGCGCGGGCTCTGGGGGTGCGGGCGCGGGCGCGGGCGCGGGGAGACGCGGTCCGGCGGTCTCAGGTCCGTGGACGGCGGTGCAGGGCGAGCAGGACCACGGCCGTCGCCGCGACCAGGGCGGCCATGGCGATGCCCGCCCGGGTGCCGGTGGTGGCGCGGTCGCCGGCCAGCGCGGCGGCGCCGGCCAGGGCCGGGCCGAGGGCGAAGCCCAGGCTGCGGGCCAGTTGGACGGCGGAGCCCGCGGTGGCGAGCTTCCCGGGGGGCGAGGCGGTCATCACCAGGGCCTGGGTGGGGCCGCCGTTGAGGCCCATCCCGACACCGGCCAGGGCGAGCCGCCAGGCGACGTCGGCGGCGGACCAGCCGGTGTCCAGCGGGACGAGCAGCGCCAGGCCGAGGGTGGTGACGGTGGCGCCGGCGAGCGCGGTCGGGCGGCCGCCCCAGCGGTCGGCCAGCCGCCCACCGGCCCGGCCGGCCAGCACCATGCCGAGCGGGAAGGCCAGCATGGTGAGCGCGGTGGCGGTGGCGCTCTCGCCACCCGGGCCGCGCAGGTGCTGGGCGAGCAGGTAGTGGCAGGCCGCGAAGCCGGCGGCGAGGGCCAGCACCGACGCGTTGACCCCGACGGTTCCGGCGGCCCGCAGCACCTCGGCGACCGGCCTGCCCCCGGGGCGGCGCAGCCAGACCAGCACCAGAGGGGCGGCGGGCAGCGCCAGCAGCAGCCACAGCGGCGCCTCCGGGGCCAGGGTCAGCGCGAGCAGCACGGCGGCGACGGCCGCGCCTATCAGGGCGGCGTCGCCGAGTGATGCCCGGTCGGGCGGGCGCAGGCGGTCCCGCCGCGGGGCGTACCGGCGCACGATCAGCACGGCGGCCAGACAGACCGGCAGCTTGATCAGGAAGACCGCCCGCCAGCCGAAGTGGTCCAGCAGCAGGCCGCCGATGACCGGCCCGGTGACGGCGCCGAGCGGGCCGAGCGTCGCCGGGACGCTCATCGCCCGTCCGCGGGACTCGGGGCGGACGGAGGTGGCGGCCAGCACAGGCATCAGGACGAACAGCACCGCGCCGAAGGCGCCCTGGAGCAGCCGGGCGGCGATCAGCCAGCCCGCCCAGGGGGCGAGGGAGGCCAGCACGCTGCACGCGGCGAAGCAGCTGACGGCGAGCAGCAGCGCCGAGCGGGTGCCCACCTGGTCCAGCCAGCGCCCGGCGGGCAGGAGGAGCGCCACCAGAGGGAGTTGGTAGCCGAGGGTGGCCCACTGGGCGACCCCGGCGGACACGTGCAGGCTGGCCGAGATATCGGTGAGGGCCAGGTTGACCACGTTCATGTCGAGCATCGCGACGAACGAGAGCAGCCCGGCGGCCACGACCAGGATCCACCGGTCCGCCGCATCGGAATGACGGTCCGTCAGTGTGGCGGCGGCCAGTGGCTGTTGCGCTGCCATGGAGTCCCTCCGTTGCCCGGCTGCTGTCCCGGACACCGCCTCGGCGGCGGGGTCCGGTACAGCAGTCGGAGGCGCGGGGGCTCCAGTTCCGAACATGTGGGGGAATTTTCGGATGGGCCGACGGATGGGCGGGCGGGGGTGGCGGGCGACGGACAGATGGCAACCGACAACTAACAGATAACAGATTTCGAAATCTGTTATCTGTTAGTTGTCATCTGTTGCCGCCACCTGCCGTCCGTCCGCTCAGCAGGCCGCTGCGAGTTCCCCGCCCTCGGCCGCGCGGAGCCGGGCTATCAGCTCCTCCCGGGCGCGGGCGACTCGGGAGCGTACGGTGCCGATCGGGCAACCGGCGACCTCGGCCGCTTCGGCGTAGCTCAGGCCGACCACCTGGGTGAGCACGAAGGCCTCCCGCCGCTGGGCGGGCACCCGGTCGAGCAGGTCCCCGAGCGCGACGCCGTCCTCGAACCCGGCCGCCGGTTCGGCCCCCTGCCGCTCCGCCGCCTCCTGCCAGTCCGGCAGCGCCGCGCAGCGCGGTCGGGCGGCGGCCGTCCGGTACCGGTCGATCACCGTGCGCCGGGCGATCGACAGCAGCCAGGTGCGGGCCGAGGAGCGGCCGGCGAACGCGGGCAGGCCGCGCAGCGCGCGCAGGAAGGTCTCCTGTGCGAGGTCGTCGGCGGACTGGACGTCGGTGAGGTGGGCGACGAACCGCCAGACGTCCCGCTGGGTGGCACGGACGAAGGCCTCGACGTCCGGGGCCCGGCCCGCGCGGGCGGTCAGCGCGAGCGCGGTGAGCTGCTCGTCATCCACGGCGGCCTCCCACCCGGCCGGTCCCACCGCGAGGGCAGTGCGGGACGATGGTCGTATGAGATGCGCGCAGTTCCGTACCGCCCTGTCGGCCCGGCTCGACGGCGAACCGACCGGACTGCCGGATGGCCGGCTGGACGGGCACGTCGCGCGCTGCGCCGGCTGCCGAGCGTGGCTGGAGCGGGCCGAGCAACTGCGCGGCCGCGTCCGGGTGAGCGCCGCCGCCGGTCCGTCGGAGGAGTGGTCGGCCCGCTTGCTGGACGGGCTCGGCGTGAGGGGGCTCGGGGGCGGTCAGGCCCCGGACGGGCCGGAGGCCGTGGAGCGGTAGGACGGTGGCGCCGGCCCAAGCCGGTGCGCCGTCGTAGTCAGGCATGCGAAGGTCCTGAGGGGAGGGCTGGGAGCGGCGCCACCCGAGGCGGCGCCGCCGGCGGTCCATGGGACTTCCGCGCGGCCCACGGCGCCTCCACGGAGGAGACGGTGGGCGGGCGCGGGTCCGGGCCCTGGCGGCACGGCGGCGAAGGCACGGCCGAGCGGCAGGGCGACCTGCCCGTCGAGCGAACCCCGTGGGCCCTGCGGTCCCCGGCGGCGGTGGGCTGCCGGGGGCGGTGGGCGGAGGAGTGGGGGCGGCGGGCGCGTCAGCAGGCGAGGGCGAGCGCCGGCGGGCCGCGCCGGACCACGGCATGGGTGAGCAGCACCGACCGGGATGGCCGGGTCCGGCCGCCGGTGGGCCGGGGCGCAGTCGGCGGGCGGTAGCCGAAGGGGCGCGCGAACAGCGCCAGCAGCGGGAGCACCAGCACTCCCGCGACCACGGTGCCGAGCGCGCCGAGCAGGTCGAAGAGCCGGACCAGCGCGGCGTCACCGCGCCACAGCAGCAGCGCGCAGGCCAGCGCGGCGAGCGCGTGGGCGGCGATCATCCCGAGGGACATCCCGTGCGCCATCCCGTGCGCCATGCCGTGTGTCGTCCCGGAGGGCATCCCTGCCATCCCGGCCACGTCCAGCGCCGTCCCATCAGCCGAAGCCGAAGCCGAAGTAGACGCGGAGACCGACACGGAGACCGACGCGGACGTGGGTACCGATACCGATACCGGGGCGGAAACCACACCCGCCGCCGCCGTCCCGTGGTGCATGCCCGCCATGGCGTGCAGGCCGTTGGCGGCGGGCGGGACGTCCGGGTCGAGGCCCGCCATCCGGGCCAGCTCGACGGGGGAGAGCCCGCCGGGGATCCGCTCGGGGTTGCAGAGCAGCAGCGAGGCCCAGTCCGTGGTGGCGAGCCGGCCGAGACCGCCGCCTCCCCGGCCGAGCGCCGCGGCCTGTTCGAACAGCAGGTGCAGCGCGCTCTGCGCCGCGACCATCCAGGCGCTGATCGCGCCGAGCCCGCGCCGCCTGCCGGCGAGCAGCCAGGTCAGACCGAGGACGGCCCCGAACGCGCCGGCCAGCACCGGCGGTGAGACCCCGGCTCCGGCCATGGCGACGTGCGCCGCGGCGGCCAGCGCCACGCACAGCGCGGCGAAGACCACGGCGCGCAGCAGGCGGATCCGGTCGGTCATCACGATGGCACTCATCGTCGCACCCGTCCCGCCCGGCCCGGACCGCACCCTCCGGTATTGGCCGGTTCCACCCCGTGAGACCATGCCCGGCCCCGTGCCGCCGCGCGTCGAGACACCCGGTCCGGCCGCCGCACCAACCCGTTCGTACGACCATCGACGCGGTTTGACATCGCCCTCCGCTTGCTCACTAAATGTGCACACCCCGGCACCGATGGTGGCCGCCGGGCGAACCCCGAACGCGAAGCAGGAGGCCCGGCCATGGAGACCTCGACCGGCTTGGCGGCCCCCGCCGCCGACCTCGCCGACCCCCGCTTCTGGCAGCTGCCCGCCCCCGCCCGCGCGGTCGCCTTCGCCGAACTGCGCCGACTCCCCGCGCCGGTGTTCTTCGGAGATCCCGCCACCGGTCGGGGCTTCCACGCGCTGGTCCGCCACGCCGACGTGGTCGAGGCCAGCCGCACCCCCGCGGTGTTCCTCAGCGGCCCCGGCGTCACCACCCCGGAACCGCCCCGCTGGGTCCGGCTGGTGTTCGGCGACTCGATGGTCAACCTCGACGACCCCCGGCACGCCCAGCTGCGCAGGATCGTCTCGCGAGCCTTCACCCCCCGGCTGCTCGGCCAGGTAGAGGAGGACATCCGCCGCGTCGCCACCCGTCTGGTCGACGACGTCGAGCGGCGGCGGCCGGAGGACTTCGTCACCTCCGTGGCCGCCGAGCTCCCCTTCCAGGTGATCTGCACCATGATGGGGATCCCGGAACACCCGCGCCGAATGATCCTGGACCAGGTCAACCACGCTTCCGAGAACATCGGCGTGGCCCGCCCGCTGCGCCGCCGGATCCGGATGCCCGGGCGCGGGCTGCTGGCACTGGCCCGCATGCAGGGCATGGTCGCCTCGATCGGCCGTGAGCGCCGCCGCAGGCCCACCGAGGACCTGATCTCCGCCCTGGTCACCGCCGACGTGGACGGCCGTCGGCTCACCGGACGCGAACTCGGCGCGTTCTTCTCCCTGCTGCTGGTGGCCGGCGTGGAGACCACCCGCAACGCGCTCGCCCACGGCCTGCACCTGCTGACCGCGCACCCGGAGCAGCGCGCCCTGCTGCTCGCGGACCTCGACGGGGGGCTCGGCGGTGCGGTCGACGAGATCATCCGCCACGCCACGCCGATCATCCACTTCCGCCGGACCCTCGCCGTCGACCACGAGCTCGGCGGCCCCGGGGGCCCGCTGCTGCGCGCGGGAGAGAAGGTCGCACTGTTCTTCGGCTCGGCCAACCGGGACGAGACGGTCTTCCCCGACCCGGACGCGTTCGACATCACCCGCACGCCCAACCCCCACCTCGGCTTCGGCGGCGGAGGGCCGCACTACTGCATCGGGGCGCACCTGGCCCGGCAGGAGATGAAGGTGCTGTTCCGCGAGCTGTTCGCCCGGCTGCCCGAGGTGCGGTCGGTCGGCGAGCCGGACATCGTTCCGTCCAACTTCGACCACCGGGTCCGGTCGCTGCGCTTCACGTTCTGAACCGTCCGAGCCCTCCGAGCCCCCGTTCGCGCCCTACCCGCCGATCGGCAGCCCCCGGTCGGCCTTCACCTGCTTCATCGTCAGATGGGAGTTGACCTGCGCGATCCCCGGCAGGCCGGAGAGCACGTCGGTGATGAAGCGCTCGTACGAGGCGATGTCGGCCACCGCGATGCGCAGCAGGTAGTCGGGTTCCCCGAAGAGGCGGTGCGCCTCCACCACTTCCGGCAGCTCCGCCACCCGGCGTTCGAACTCGGCGACCGTCACCTGATCCTCGTGACGCATGGTGATCGTGACGAAGGGTTGGAAGCCGCGTCCGACCGCCGTGCCGTCCAGGAGCGCGCGGTAGCCGCGAATCACGCCGTCCTGCTCCAGTTGTCGGACCCGGCGCAGGCAGGGGGAGGGGGTGAGGTCCACCCGGGCGGCCAGGTCGGCGTTGGTCAGGCGGCCGTCCTGCTGGAGCTCGCGGAGGATTCTGCGGTCGATTCGGTCCATGGCGCAATATTCTGCCAAAACGCGGGCCGGGCGAGCAGGAAGTGGCCATCGTGTGCCAGGGCTATCCGGCTACCTTCAGTGACCGAACGCACCGGACAGGTGCCGCGAGGATCACCGGACCAACGGCCGGGACCCGCCCGAACGAGCACGACAGGTCACCGCCACCCATGGACACCCACGCCCTCCTCCTCTTCCTCGGAGTCGACCTGCTGCTGGTCTGCACACCGGGGCCCGACTGGCTCTACATCGCCGCCCGGGGCCTCGGCCAGGGCCGGCGCGCCGCCTTCACCGCGGTCGGCGGCGTCTGCGCCGGCTACGCCGTCCACACCCTGCTCTCCAGCGCCGGCCTGGCCGCCGCGCTGCGTGCCGTCCCCGCCGCCCTGCCCGTCCTGCGCCTCACCGGCGCCGCGTACCTGCTGGTGCTGGCCGTCACCATGCTGCTCGCGCTGCGCAAGGGCGGGGGCGCCACGGCCCTCACCGAGCCCAAGCCGCAGCCCACCGCGACCGTGCTGCGCCAGAGCATGCTGACCGCCCTGCTCAACCCCAAGGGGCTGCTGCTCTACCTCTCCCTGGTGCCGCAGTTCGTCGAGCCGGGCGCCGCGCTGCCGGTCGGCGGGCAGGTGCTCGCCCTCGGCTCGCTCAACGTGCTGGCCTGCGCCGTCGTGTACGGGCTGGTCGCGCACGCCAGCGGACGCCTGGGCGGACGGCTCGGCGGCACCCCGCGCGCGGCGCGCCGGATGACCCTCGTCTCGGCGGTGCTGCTGATGCTGGTGGCGGGCGTCACGGCGAGCGCCTGAGAACGGGAGCACAATGCCGGGCATGACAGAGCGTCCGACCTTCCCCGGCACCCGGCCCGCCGAACAGCCCGCCTCCACCGATCAGGCCGCGCCCGCCGATCAGCCCGCCTCCACCGATCAGGCCGTGCCCACCGAACAGCCCGCCCCCGGCGGGGAACCCACGGACCGGCCCACCGCCGAACTCTGGACCGCCCTCGGCGGATCGGCCGACCTGCTGGGGCGGGTCTCCTTCCACGGCCCCGGCGACGTCCTGCCCTCCGGCCTGCCGGTGCGCCGGCTCGCCCGGGCCACCGTGGCCGCCTGCTCGCTGGCCGCCGCCGAACTCGCCGCCCACCGCGCCGGCGGCCCGGTCCCCGCCGTCCGGGTGGACCAGGGCGCCGTCGCCACCGCCTTCGTCAGCGAACGCCACCTGACCGTCGACGGTCGCACGCCCGTCAGCTTCGCCCCGCACTCCGGCTTCTGGCGCACCGCCGACGGCTGGGTCCGCACCCACGCCAACTACCCGCACCACCGCACCCGACTGCTCGCCGCCCTCGACCTGCCCGCCGACGCCGGGCCCGAACAACTCGCCGAGCTGCTGGGTGGACTGCCGGCGGAGCAGGTCCAGGAGCGGGCGTTCGAAGCGGGGGCGCTCGCCGTGGCCGTCGCGCCGGTGAGTGCCACCATGCACCCCCTGGTGGAGAGCCGGGTGACCGGCACCGCGCCCGTCCGCCCGCTCGGCGACGCCGGCCCGGAGCGGCCCGCCGCCGGGATCCGCGTCCTCGACCTCACCCGGGTCATCGCCGGACCGGTCGCCACCCGCACGCTCGCCCTGCTGGGCGCCGACGTCCTGCGCGTCGACCCGCCCCAGCTCCCCGAGGCCGACGACGCCCACGCCGACACCGGCTTCGGCAAGCGCTCCACCCGCCTCGACCTCGCCGATCCCGCCGACCGAGCCGTCTTCGACGGCCTGCTCGCCACCGCCGACGTCCTCGTCACCGGCTACCGCCCCGGCGCCCTCGACGAGCACGGCCTCGCCCCCGACGCACTGTCGGCCCGCCACCCCGGCCTGATCGTCGCGCAGCTCTGCGCCTGGGGCTGGACCGGCCCCTGGGCCGGCCGGCGCGGCTTCGACAGCCTCGTCCAGGCCGGCGTCGGCATCGCTGCCCACGAGGCCGGCCCCGACGGCCGCCCCGGCGTACTGCCCGCCCAGGCCCTCGACCACGGCACCGGCTACCTCGTCGCCGCCGCCGTCCTGCGCGCCCTCACCGAGCAGCGCACCGGTCGGCCCGGCGGCCGCCACCTGCGGTTCTCCCTCGCCGGTACGGCCTCGTGGTTGCTGCACGGCATCCCGCCCGAGGCGCCCGCCCCTGCTGCCCCGGCGGACGGCGCTCCGGACACCGGGGCGTACGACCCGGCCCGGTGGCTCGCCGAGACCGACTCCGCCTACGGACGGCTGCGCCACGCCCTGCCGCCCATCGCCTACACCGGCGCGCCCACCGACTGGTCCCGCCCGCCGGGGCGCTGGGGGACGGACGCGCCGGTCTGGCTCTGAGGACGCCGCGCAACCGCCGCCCCGGCCGGCGGTGTCACAGGCAGCTGGCAGCATCGGCGCATGACTGCACACGCCACCGATTACACCTGGTTCGAGCAGCGCTACCCCATCCCCGGGGCGGCCCACTGCCTGACGCTGGTCGAGGGGATCACCGCCGACGAACTGCTGCGCCGCTTCGGCGCCCTGCCCGGTCGGGAGGTCACCGGCCTGGACGCCGTGGTCGCCGCCTGGGAGACCTTCGACGACGGGGAGGACGAGGAGGCGGAGGCCCGGATCGAGCCGGAGGATGACCGGCTGCTCGTCGCCGTCACCGAACTCGACGGGTGGGCCGTCGTCGTCGAGGTCTTCGGCTACCTCGGCAGCCTGCCCGACGTCATCCGCCGCCTCGCCGACGGCACCCGGCTGGTCTCGCACTTCCGGAACGCCGTCGCGGTGGACCACTTCAACTGGTGGGAGCAGGGCAGCTGCCGGCTCCAGTTCGAGCCGCTGTTCCCCACCCAGCGGCACGGTTCGGACGCCGACGCCCCCGGTGTCCCCGCGCTGCTGACGGCCTGCGGCTTCCAGCTCGACGGGGAGGGTCATGACCTGCACACCGAGGCCGCGTTCGCGCTGGCCGAGCGGCTGACGGACGTCCGGCTCACGCCGGAACGGCTGGAGGCCGCCACGTTCCGGATCGGCTACGCGCCGACGCGCTAGCTGCGGAGTGAGGCCCGTGAAGTCAGGCCCGTGAAGTCAGGCCCGTGAAGTCAGGTCGTGAAGTCAGACCCCCGCCGGGATCTGCTTGGCCCGGCCTCGCATCTGGAGGGCCGTCACGATCTCGATCAGCCCGAGGATCAGTAGCCAGCAGCCGGCCAGGACGGTCAACGCGGCGATCGAACCGACCGGCCAGACCAGCAGCAGCACACCGGCCACCGTGTTGGCCGCTCCTGCGAAGGCCTGCCAGCCACGGGCCGGCATCTCCGGGTCGGAGACCGCGGCGGCGAGCTGGGTGATGCCCCGGAACAGCCAGCCGATGCCGATCCAGATCGCCAGCAGGACCAGCGACTGCGCCGCGCTGCGGAAGCAGAGCAGCCCCAGCAGGACGCAGATCGCCCCGCTGATGAAGGCCAGCACCCGCAGTGCGGTGGACGCGTGGGTGCCGAACGCGGCGACCAGCTGCACGATGCCGATGACCAGCAGGTAGAGGCCGAACAGCACGCCCACCACCAGCAGGGTCTCCCTCGGCCAGACGAAGACGACGATTCCGAGGGCCAGCGAGACGATTCCGGCGAGCAGCAGGACCTGCCAGGCGGCCTTGGCGAGCTGGCCGAGCGGACCCTGGACCGGGGAACCGTCGGGGGTGATGATCGGGGAAACCACGGTGGTGTACTCCTCGGGGCCGGGGACGGGCAGGGGTCGAACCCCAGACTGGCCGGGCCACCGCCGACCGGCGCGTCGGGTACGGCCGTTCGGGGGACGGAGACAGGAGAGGGAGGAGAGGAGGCGGAGGGGGGATGGAAGGGGGACGGGAGAGGGAGCGCGGAGGAGACGAATGTTCGATGGAGCGGCTCCGGTGGCCTTCCGGTCGCCGGAACGACACCGTCCGGCCGCCTGCCGTCGATATCATCCGGCGGTATGACTTCTGAAGGGTGGGGGACCCGTTCGGTCGAGCCGGTCAGTCAGCACTACATCGTCTGCGGGGGCAACGCACTCGCCCACCGGCTGGTCCTGGAACTCGTCGAGCACTACGAGGTCCCGGTCGTCGTCCTGGTCGCCGATCGCACCCGCGACCACGCGCCGCAGATCGAGCAACTCCCCGGCGTCGCCGCCGTCGTCGAGTACGCCAGCATCACCGACGAGGCGCTGCGCGAGGTGTCGATCGACACCGCCCGCGGCCTCGCCCTCGTCGAGGGCAGCGACCAGGACAACATCCACGCCGCGCTCAGCGCCCAAGGCCACAACCCGGACATCCGGATCGTGCTCCGGATGTTCAACCAGCGCCTCGGCGAGAACATCGAACGGCTGCTCAGGAACGGCGCCGCGCTCTCCGGTTCCGCCACCGCCGCACCCGCCTTCGCCGCGGCGGCGCTCGGGCGGCCCAACTCGGTCGAGATCGGCGGACGCTTCCTGCACATCGCCTTCGACGACGCCATCACCTCCGACCGGATCTGCGTGGTCGCCGACCACATCGACCGCCAGGACCTCAGCAGGATCCGCCTGCTGCCCGAACAGCGCGGCGACTCGGCCGACTTCGTCCGGCTCGCCAGCGAGTTCGGCGACGACGGGCCGGTGCGCCCCGGTGGCGTCCGCCGCGACGCGGAACCGGAGCCGGTGCCCGAGGAGGAGCCGGTGCCCGAGGAGGAGCCGGGCGGCGTGGCCGCCCTCCAAGCGCTGCGCATCGAACCCAGGGAACCGATCAGCTGGGCGCGGCGGGCGCGCTGGCGGCTGCTCGACATGATGCGCTTCTTCACCAGCGCCCGGATGCGGCTGGTGCTGCTCACCGCCCTCGCCGCAGTGCTGATGGCCTTCGGCGTGCTCTGGTACCTGAACCGGAACTTCGGCTGGACCCTCTACATCTCGCTGCTCGACCTCGCGGGCGCCGCCCAGCCCGACCAACTCGCCGACATCGCCGCCGGGACCGGGACGGGCGGGCTGTGGCAGCGGGTGGCACAGGTGGTGATCACCATCTGCGGGATCACCTTCGCCCCGGTCGCCACCGCCATCGCGGTCGAGGTGCTCGGCTCCGGGCGGCGCGGGCAGCCCCGCAACCCCGGGGCCGGCACCCGGGACCACGTGATCGTCGTCGGCCTCGGCAACGTCGGCACCCGGGTCGCGGCCCAGCTGCACGAACTGGGTGTGCCGGTGGTCTGCATGGAGCGCGACCCGCAGGCCCGGGGCATCGCCGCCGCCCGGGCGCTCGGCATCCCGGTGGTCCTGGGCGACGGCCCGTTCGAGGAGCAGTTGCGCCGCGCCCGGTTGAAGCACAGTCGGGCGCTGGTCGCGGTCAGCGGCGACGACGCCACCAACCTGGAGGCGGCCCTGGAGGCGCGCCACGGGAATCCCGAAGTCCGCGTGGTGGTGCGGCTGTTCGATGACAACTTCGCCGGGCACTTCTACGCGACGCTGGACAACGCGGCCTCGCGCTCGGTCTCGTACCTGGCCGCACCCGCCTTCGCCGCCGCCCTGATGGGGCGCGAGGTGCGCGGGATGCTGTCGGTGTTCCGGCACGTGCTGCTGATCGCCGAGTTGACGGTCGAGGACGGCAGCGGGCTGATCGGGATGAACCGGCACGACCTGGAGGACCCGGGCGGCGTCCGGGTGATCGCCGTCCGGTTCGCCCGCAGCGCGCAGTTGCAGTGGAACTTCCCCGACCGCACCCGGCGCCTCACCCCCGGCGACCAGATCGTGGTCGCCGCCACCCGTAGCGGGCTCGCCCGGCTCAACACCGCGCTGGTGGACGAGGTGTGATGGCGGCTGACGGGTAACAGCCGACAGATAACAGATAACAGCTGACAGATTTCAGATGACGAAATCTGTCAGCTGTTATCTGTTGCTTGTCGGCTGTTACCCGTCAGCTGTCAGTCGTGAGCGGCCAGGTCACCGGTTGGTGAAGGACGGCGGGCGCTTCTCGGCGAACGCCGCCATGCCCTCCTTCTGGTCCGCCGTGGCGAACGCCGCGTGGAACAGCCGGCGCTCGAAACGGACGCCCTCGGCGAGGGTCGTCTCGAAGGCGCGGTTGACGCTTTCCTTCATCATGACCGCCGCCGGGGTGGACATCGCCGCGACGGTCTCGGCCACCGTCAGGGCCTCGGCCAGCAGCTGGTCCGCCGGGACGATCCGGGAGACCAGGCCGGCCCGCTCGGCCTCCTCGGCGCCCATCATCCGGCCGGTCAGGCACAGCTCCATCGCCTTCGCCTTGCCGACCGCCCGGGTCAGCCGCTGCGAGCCGCCGATGCCCGGGATCACGCCGAGCTTGATCTCCGGCTGCCCGAACTTCGCGGTGTCCGCCGCCAGCAGGATGTCGCACAGCATCGCCAGCTCGCAGCCGCCGCCCAGCGCGAACCCGGCCACCGCCGCCACCACCGGCTTGCGCAGCGCGCCGAGCCGGTCCCAGGGGCCCAGCCAGTCGTCCAGGTAGACGTCCGGGAACCGGTTGCCCTGCATCTCCTTGATGTCGGCGCCGGCCGCGAACGCCTTCTCCGAGCCGGTGATCACCAGACAGCCGATCTCCGGGTCCCGGTCGAAGGCGGTGGCGGCCGCGACCACCTCGTTCATCAGCTGGGTGTTCAGCGCGTTGAGCGCCTTCGGCCGGTTGAGCGTGATCAGCCCCACCCGGCCCTTGCGCTCGACCAGGATCGTCTCGTAGGTCTCGGTCTCGGTCATCGCCGTTGACTCCCATTCCGCTGCTCGGCGCCGCGCGGGCGCGCCCTGACCATCCAACGATCTACGACGCGCCCCGCCTCGCGCCAGTCTTGGTATGCGAGACGGTCGTCACGGGCCCGGCTCCCCGCTGCGGAGCCGGGGCCCAGGGCTCCGGACACGGGCCGCCAGGGGTCAGAAGCGGACCCCGTAGCGCTCGGCCGCCTGCCGGACGGTCTCCGCCTTGACCTCACCCCGGCGCGCCAGCGCGGCCAGCGCCGCCACCGCGACCGACTGGGCGTCCACGCCGAAGTGCCGGCGCGCCGCGTCCCGGCTGTCGGAGAGGCCGAAGCCGTCCGTGCCCAGCGACGTCCAGTCCTGCTCCACCCACGGGCGGATCTGGTCCGGCACCGCGCGCATCCAGTCGCTGACCGCCAGCACCGGCCCGGGCGCCCCTGCCAGTGCCCGCGTCACGTAGGGGACGCACGCCGCCGCGCCTGTACCGGCCGCAGCCTGTGTCAGGTTGGCCGCGTCGCAGTCCAGTGCCTCCCGGCGCAGCTCCGTCCAGGAGGGTGCCGACCAGACGTCCGCCGCCACGTCCCAGTCCTCGCCGAGCAGTTGCTGGGCGGCGAGTGCCCAGCGAACGGCGGTGCCCGAGGCGAGCAGTTGGAGCCGCGGCGCGTCGCCGTCCGGGGAGGGCTCCGCCGGGCGGTAGCGGTACAGCCCGCGCAGGATGCCGTCGGTGATGTCAGTGACATCGGTGACGTCGGTGACATCCGCGCCGGTCGGCAGCGGCGGCTGTGGCAGCGGCTCGTTGTAGACGGTCAGGTAGTAGAACACGTCCTCGCCGTACGGGTGTCGGGGGCTGCTGCCGTACATCCGGCGCAGGCCCTCGCGGACGATCACCGCGACCTCGTACCCGAAGGCGGGGTCGTAGGACAGTGCCGCCGGGTTGGTGGAGGCGATCAACTGCGAGTGACCGTCGGCATGTTGAAGGCCCTCGCCGGTCATCGTGGTGCGTCCGGCGGTGGCGCCGATCAGGAAGCCCCGGCCCAACTGGTCGGCCAGGGCCCACATCTGGTCGGCAGTGCGCTGCCAGCCGAACATCGAGTAGAAGATGTAGAACGGGATCACCGGCTCGCCGTGGGTGGCGTAAGCGGTCGCGGCGGCGGTCAGCGAGGCCATCGAACCGGCCTCCGTGATGCCCTCGTTGAGGATCTGGCCGGTCGCCGACTCCTTGTAGTGGAGCAGTTGGTCGCGGTCGACCGGGTCGTAGGTCTGCCCCAGCGGCGAGTAGATGCCGGCGCTCGGGAAGAGCGACTCCATGCCGAAGGTGCGTGCCTCGTCCGGGACGATCGGCACCCAGCGGTGGCCGGTGGCCTTGTCCCGCATCAGGTCCTTGACCAGTCGGACGAACGCCATGGTGGTCGCGATCTCCTGCGTGCCGGAGCCCTTGAGCAGCGTCTCGAAGGGCTTCGCGGGCAGCTCGGGCAGCGGGGTGAAGCGCACCCGGCGGGCGGGCGCGGGGCCGCCCAGCGCGGCGCGCCGCTCCCGGAGGTAGCGGGTCTCCGGGGAGTCCGGGCCCGGGTGCGCGTACGGGACCAGCTCGCCGGTCAAGGCGCTGTCCGGAATGGGGAGTTCGAGCAGGTCGCGCATCGCCCGGAACTCGGCCCCGGAGAGCTTCTTCATCTGGTGGTTGGCGTTGCGGGCCTCGAAGCCGGGGCCGAGCGTCCAGCCCTTGACCGTCTGCACCAGTACCACCGTGGGGGCGCCCCGGTGCTCCAGCGCCGCCCGGTAGGCGGCGTACACCTTGCGCGGTTCGTGTCCGGCCCGGGAGGTCGCGACGATCTCCAACAGCCGCTGGTCGTCCACGGTTTCGGCGATCGCCCGGAGTTCGGGCGCGGCCTGGAACAGGTGCTCGCGGACGTAGTGGGCGTCCGAGGCGGCGTAGGTCTGGAACTGTCCGTCCGGCACCGCGCCGAGCCGGCGCACCAGCGCGCCCGTGGTGTCGCGGGCCAGGAGGTCGTCCCAGGCCTCGCCCCACAGTGACTTGACGACGTTCCAGCCGGCGGCGCGGAACTGGCGCTCCAGCTCCTGGACGATCTTTCCGTTTCCGCGTACCGGTCCGTCCAGGCGCTGGAGGTTGCAGTTGACCACGAAGGTGAGGTTGTCCAGTCCCTCGCGGGCGGCCAGGGCGAGCGCGGCGGTCGACTCCGGCTCGTCCATCTCCCCGTCGCCGAGGAACGCCCACACGTGCGAGCCGGAGGTGTCCTTGATGCCGCGCGCGGTCAGGTACCGGTTGAACCGGGCCTGGTGGATGGCCGACAGCGGTCCGAGGCCCATGGACACGGTCGGGAACTCCCAGAACCACGGCAGCCGGCGCGGGTGCGGGTACGAGGGCAGGCCGTCGCCGCCGGCCTCCTGCCGGAAGCGGTCCAACTGGGCCTCGCCGATGCGCCCTTCGAGGAAGGCGCGGGCGTAGACGCCGGGCGCGGCGTGGCCCTGGACGTACAGCTGGTCGCCGGAGCCGTCGGCCTCCTTGCCGCGGAAGAAGTGCTGGAAGCCGACCTCGTACAGCCAGGCGGCGGACGCGTACGTGGCCATGTGCCCGCCGAGGCCGCCGCGGTGGTTGCCCCTGGTCACCATGGCGGCGGCGTTCCAGCGGTTCCAGGCGGTGATCCGGCGCTCCATCGCCTCGTCGCCGGGGAACTCGGGCTCGGCGCCGGTCGGGATGGTGTTGACGTACGGGGTGTCCAGGAGCGGCGGGACGTCGAGCCGGCGCAGTTCGGCGTGTTCGACGAGGCGGCGCAGCAGGTGGGCGGCGCGGTGCGCTCCGCCGAAGTCGCGGGCGGCGTCCAGGGAGGCGCGCCACTCCGCCACCTCTTCGGGGTCGTGGTCGGGAAGCTGGTCGAGCTGGGACACGGATGGTTCCCCTTTGCCGGCGCTTCAGAGTGCCGATTCCGGGATGCGGAATGACATTTCTCTCCATGGAAGGTCTCTATGGACGGTAGGGAGTGATCCGGCGGCGCGTCAACCGCTACTGGAGGGTAATGTGAGCGATGATCGATCATCTTTATGCGAACTATGATCCCGGGCCAGGACCCCGTCCGGATCCGCTCAGGCGGAGCGGTCGGCGTACTCCAGGACGTGTTCCGCCAGCAGCCGCCCGACCTCCGGATCCCGCCGCCGGAAGGCCTCGATCAGCGGAGCGTGGTCGGCCGCGTTCTCGTGCAGCTCCGGGCGGACCCGGTGCAGCGACAGCACCGTCCACACCTCCACGCCCAGCCCCTCCCAGGTCCGCAGCAGTGCCCCGTTGCCGGCGGCGGCCACGATCTCGCGGTGGAAGGCCACGCCGTGCCGGGCCTGCCCGAGCGCGTCACCCGCCCCGGCCGCCGCCGCCATCCGTTCCGCGTGCTGCTCCAGGGCGGCGGTGTCCCCGGCCAGGCGGATGACCGCCGACTCGGCGGCCAGCCGCTCCAGTGCGGCCCGCACCTGGTAGACCTCGCGCAGTTCGGCCGGGCTGATCTCGCGCACCCGCACGCCCCGGTTGGGCTCGGCGTCGAGCAGCCCGAGCGACTGCAGCGAGCGCAGCGCCTCGCGCACCGGCGCCTGGCTGACGTTCAACTCGGCGGCCAGGCGCCGTTCCACGATCCGGTCGCCGGGCTGCCAGCGCCCGTTCAGCAGGCCCTCCAGCAGTAGTCCGCGCACCTGCTCGCCGAGCGGCACCCGGGACAGCGGGTCGGCGTCCCCGGTAGGCGGCGGAGGGCTCGGGCGGGTCATGCGGGCTCCTTGATCGTGGTTCATGACGCGTGGTTCATGACGCGTGGCGGTGCGGGGCCGGCGCCGCCGCCCGGTCAGGCCAGGCCCAACTCGTCGCCCACGCGAGGGGCGAGGAAGCGGGCGACGTCCGCCTCCCCGACCTCGGCGAGCGTCGCCGGGGACCAGCGCGGGGTGCGGTCCTTGTCGATCACCTGGGCGCGGATGCCCTCGACCAGGTCATGCCCGCCCAGCGCGGCGCAGGAGACGCGGTACTCCTGGTCGAGCACGGCCTCCAGGGAGGGGAGCGTGCGGGCCCGGCGCAGCGCGGCGAGGGTCACCGTGACGGCCGTGGGGGAGTTGCCGAGGACCAGCTCCGCGGCCTCCTTCGCCTCCGCCACACCGGAGTTCAGCAGTCGTTCGACGATCTCCGCGACGCTGTCGGCCGCGTAGCAGGCGTCGATCCAGCCGCGCTGCTCCGCGAGCGGGGCCCCCGGCGCGGGCTCGGCGTGCGCGGCGACGACGGCGGCCGGGTCGGGGCTCTCGGCCAGGGCGTCGAGCAGCGCCGCGATCCGCGCCGAGGGGACGAAGTGGTCCGCGAACCCGCACAGCAGCGCGTCACCGGGGCCCATCGAGGCCGAGGTGAGGCCGAGGTGGGTGCCCAACTCGCCCGGGGCGAGCGCGAGCAGCCGACTGCCGCCGACGTCCGGGACCAGCCCGATCCGGGTCTCGGGCATGGCGACGGTGGAACGTTCGGTGACGATCCGGACCGCGCCGTGGGCGGACAGGCCGATGCCGCCGCCCATGGTGATGCCGTCCATCACCGCGACGTACGGCTTCGGGTAGTGGGCGATCAGCGCGTTCAGCCGGTACTCGTCGCGGAAGAAGGCCCGGGTGCCGGCCCCGCCGGCCTTGACGTCGTCGTGCAGTGCGCGGAGGTCGGCCCCGGCGCAGAGGCCGCGCTCGCCGGCGCCGGTCAGGACGACGGTGCGCACCCGGTCGTCCGCGGCCCACTCGGCCAGCGTCGCGTGGACGGTGGTGATCATGCCGTGGGTCAGCGAGTTGAGCGCCCGCGGTCGGTTCAGCACGATCCGTCCGACCCCGCCGTCCAGGGAGACCTGGACCTCCGCCACCTCTGCGCTCATCGGGTCCGTTCCCGTCGTTCGGTCGTTCCTCGGTCTTGACGACTCCTGTCGTCCACCGTACCGGGGCGGCGCGGAGCCGTGATCACCCGGCGGGCGGCGGGCCGTCCTCGCGGCCCGCCGGCCGGCCGCCCGGGCCCGGTTCGGGGCCCTACGGCCAGGCGCGCAGGGCGAGTTCGGCGGTCCGGGCCAGGTCGGCGGCGGTGGCGCCGTCCCGGGCCTGTTGCGACATGCCCTGGATGACCGTGCCGAAGTAGCCGGCCAGCGCGTGCGGGTCGGCGTCGGGCGGGAGTTCGCCGTCCGCCCGGGCCGTGCGCAGCCTGGTCTCGAAGGCGTGGAGGTTGCGGTTGCGCAGGTCGCGCAGGTGGGCCTGGACCTCGGCGTCCTGCGGGGAGACGTTGGTGGCGGCGCTGATCACCAGGCAGCCGGCCGGGTGGGAGGGGTCGGGGTAGATGGCCGCCGCCTCGCGCAGGATCCGGGCGAAGGCCGCGAACGCGGTGGTCTCCTCCTGTAGGGCGGCCTCCGCGAACGCGCCGACGGGGGAGTGGCCGTAGTGGCGGACGACCTCCTCGAAGAGCGAGCGCTTGTCGCCGAACGCGGCGTAGAGGCTGCCGGGCCGGATGCCCATGGCGGTGGTCAGGTCGGTGACGGAGGTGGCCTCGTAGCCGCGCTCCCAGAACAGCCGGGTCGCCGCCGTCAGCGCCTCGCCCCGGTCGAAGGTCGGCGGTCGTCCGCGCCGGGGCCGCGTCGGGTTCTCGGTCATGCCGGAATTTTAGAACACCCGCTCAACAAGTGTGTTAGCGTCTTTCTTGAGTGACCACTCAACAAATAGGGTGGGCGAAGCGGGAAGGGGCTCAGTCATGGGCAGGCAGGCACTCAAGGGCAAGACCGCGCTGGTCACCGGGGGCAGCAGGGGGATCGGCCGGGCGATCGCCCGCAGGCTCGGCCGCGACGGCGCCACCGTCGCCGTCGGCTACGCCCGCGATCAGGAGGCGGCGGGTGAGGTCGTCGCGGGCATCCGCGCCGACGGCGGCCGAGCCTTCGCGCTGCACGCCGAACTCGGCCGGCACGGGGACGCGGCCGCGCTGTGGGAGGCGTTCGATGCCGGGATCGGCGCGCACGCGCCCGACGGCGGCGTCGACATCATCGTGAACAACGCCGGGATCGGGCGCAGTGCCGACCTCGCCGCGCTCACCGAGGAGGGCTTCGACGAGGTCTTCGCCGTCAACGTCCGTGCGCCGTTCTTCGTCGTTCAGCACGGACTGCACCGGCTGCGCGACGGCGGCCGGATCATCAACGTCTCCAGCGGCGCGGCCCGCCTCGCCATGCCGGAGATCATCGCTTACGGGGCGACCAAGGGGGCGCTCGACACCTTCACCCTCAACCTCGCCAAGCAGCTCGGCCCGCGCGGGATCACCGCCAACTCGGTCGCGCCGGGTGTCGTCGACACCGACGTCAACGCCGGCTGGCTGCGCGGCAACGCGGAGGCGGAGGCCCATGCGGCCTCGCTCGCGGCCCTCGGCCGGGTCGGGCAACCGGAGGACGTCGCGGACATCGTCGCCTTCCTCGCCTCCGATGACGCTCGCTGGGTCACCGGCCGGGTCATCGACGCCACCGGTGGGGCGGGCCTGTAGGCGCGGTGGGTCCGGTGCGCGGGGGGAGTTCGAGGAGGGGGCGGGGGTAACAGATAACAGCTGACAGATGATGAAATCTGTCAGCTGTTATCTGTCATCTGTTCGCCGTCAGTTGTGGGCCAGCGGCTGTGGACCGGCTACGGCTGGACCCGCCCCGTCACCTCGCCGAACCCGATGACGGCGCCGTCCGCCCCCGGCGCGGTGGCCGTGATGGTGACCTCGTCGCCGTCCTCCAGGAACGTCCGGGTGGTGCCGTCCGGGAGCTTCAGCGGCTCCTCGCCGTTCCACGTCAGCTCGATCAGCGCGCCGCGGGTCTCCGGCTCCGGCCCGCTGACGGTGCCCGAGGCGAACAGGTCGCCGGTGCGCAGCGAGGCGCCGTTGACCGTCATGTGGGTGAGCTGCTGCTGTGCCGTCCAGTACATCGAGGCGAACGGCGGCCGGGACACCAGGTGCCCGTTCAGCCGGACTTCCAGCGCCAGGTCCAGTCCCCACGGTTCGCCGCCGCGGTCGTCCAGGTACGCCAGCGGCTCGACGTCGCGCTCGGGCGGCGCGACCCGGGCGTGCTGCAGGGCGTCCAGCGGGACGATCCACGGGGAGACGGAGGTGGTGAAGGACTTGCCGAGGAACGGGCCGAGCGGCACGTACTCCCAGGCCTGGATGTCGCGCGCGGACCAGTCGTTGACCAGGCAGACGCCGAACACGTGCTCGCGGAAGTCGTCCAGGACGACCGGTCGGCCCAGCTCGGACGGGGTGCCGACGACGAAGCCGACCTCCGCCTCGATGTCCAGCCGCCGGGTCGGCCCGAACGACGGCGCCGGGTCGGCGGGCGCCTTGCGCTGCCCGTGGGGCCGCACCACCGGGGTGCCGGAGACGACCACCGTGCCGGCCCGCCCGTGGTAACCGATGGGCAGGTGCTTCCAGTTGGGGGTGAGCGGCTCCGAGCCCGGGCGGAAGATCCGGCCCAGGTTGGTGGCGTGGTGCTCGGAGGCGTAGAAGTCGACGTAGTCGGCGACCTCGAACGGCAGGTGCAGCTGGACCTCGCCCGCCGGCAGCAGCGCAGGCGACAGCGCCTCGCGGTAGGACTCGTCCGTCAGCCACCGCGTGAGGTCGGCCCGGACCTGCGTCCAGGTCGAACGCCCCGCCGCCAGCAGCGGGTTGAGCGAGTCCGCGGCCAGCAGCACGGACGGCGCCCCGGCCGCCCGGGCGGCCGCCGCGGCGTCCAGCACGAAGTCCCCGACGCGCACGCCGATCCGGCGCCGGCCGGGCTGGTCGGCGGCGGTGAACACGCCGTACGGCAGGTTGTGCACGCCGAACGGCGAGTCCTGGGCGCTGGCGAGCCAGCTGCGGGGGGTGGTGCTCAACGGTCCTCCTGGGGCTGTGACGTGGACGACAGCAGGCCGAGCGCGGCCAGGTCGTCCAGGGGCTCGGCGATGCTGCACGTGCCGAACGCGGTGAACGAGTTCCGGATCACCGTGACCTGACGATCGGTCAGCGCTTGGACGGCCTTGGCCAGCACCGCGCCGTCGCGTTCCGCCAGCACCGCCGCTGCTGCGGCCCGGTCGGTCTCCTGCGCGGCCAGCAGCACGTTGAGGAAGCCGTGGTGCTCGAAGCCGGTGGTCGGGTCGGTGTGCCGGACGGCGTTGTGCAGTCCGGCGGTGCACTTGTACGGCAGTCCGCGCAGCGCGCAGCCGGTGAGGAAGGCGGCCAGCTCCTCCTCGTCCGGGAACGCCTCGGCCACCACCCCGCCGGTGCGGAACTTCGCCCGGTAGGGGCTGTCGACGAGCACGTCCAGCACTTCGCCCAGGCCGTCGCCGCGCAGGAGTTCGCGCGGCAGCTCGATGGCGGCCGGGACGTCCGGCGGCAGCAGCCGGTCCAGGGCGGCGACCGCCTCGGCGGCGTCCCGGACGGCGAGTTCGACGCCGGCCACCTCGAAGGGCGCGGCGGCGGCGAGCGCCGGGCCGAGTTCGGCACTGCCCCCCGGCAGTACGAGCCCGACCCCGAGCGGCGCACCGCCCGCCACCGCCGCGGCCAACTCGCCCAGCCGGCCGGCCCCGCACAGGAGCGGGCCGACCGCCTCGGCGTACCAGGCCGCGCGGTGCCCGCGGTGCGCGGGCACCGCCTCGGCGACCGGCAGGTTCCCCGGGGGGAACACCGCGGCGTCGTCGAAGAGCCCGTGGAACAGCTCGGGGATCGCCCCGGTGGCCGGTGAGTCGGGCGCGGCGGACGAGGCGGCGCTCATCGCCCGGGCCCCCGCCCGGCCCAGGTCCAGGCGTAGTTGCCGTCCTCGCCGGCCCGGCCGCCCTCGCCGAGCTCCAGCGGGCGGAACGTGTCCACCATGACGGCGAGTTCGTCGAAGAACTCCACGCCGATGCTGCGCTCGTACGCGCCGGGCTGCGGCCCGTGGGTGTGCCCGCCGGGGTGCAGCGAGATCGAGCCCTGGCCGATGCCCGAGCCCTTGCGGGCCGCGTAGTCGCCGCCGCAGTAGAACATGACCTCGTCGCTGTCCACGTTGGCGTGGTAGTACGGCACCGGGATCGACAGTGGGTGGTAATCCACCTTGCGGGGAACGAAGTTGCAGATCACGAAGCCGTTGCCCTCGAACACCTGGTGGGCCGGCGGCGGCTGGTGGACCCGGCCGGTGATCGGTTCGAAGTCCCGGATGTTGAAGGCGTACGGGTACAGGCAGCCGTCCCAGCCGACCACGTCGAAGGGGTGGTGCGGCACGGTGTAGCGGGTGCCCGAGACGCCGTTCGGGCCGCGGTGCTTGACCAGCACGTCGACGTCTCCGGCGGCGTCCCCGGTGGCGTCGACGACTAGCGGGCCGACCGGGCCGCGGAAGTCCCGCTCGCAGTACGGCGCGTGCTCCAGCAGCTGCCCGTACTTGGAGAGGTAGCGCTTGACCGGGGTGATGTGGCTGTTCGCCTCGATGCAGTACGCGCGCAGCGGTTCGTCCCCGGTCGGCACCCAGCGGTGGGTGGTGGCGCGCGGGATGATCACGTAGTCGCCCTGGCCGACCTCGATCGAGCCGAAGACCGTCTCGACCGTGCCGGAGCCGGACTCCACGTACACGCACTCGTCACCGAGTCCGTTGCGGTACAGCTCGCTCGGGGCCCCGGCGGCGACGTACGAGATCCGCACGTCGCCGTTGCCGAGGACCAGGCGGCGGCTGCCGACGACGTCCGCGGACTTCCACTCCTGGTCCGCGAACAGCTCGTGCAGCTTGAGGTGGCGGGGGAGCAGGGGGTGGTTGGGCACCGTGGACTGGTCCGGCAGCTCCCACGGCACCGCGTTCACCACGGCCGAGGGGATGCCCCGGTGGTAGAGCAGCGAGGAGTCCGACGAGAACCCCTCCTCGCCCATCAACTCCTCGTAGTACAGCCCGCCTTCGGGTGTGCGGTGCTGGGTGTGCCGCTTGGGCGGGATGCTGCCCAGCTGCCGGTAGTACGCCATCTCCCTGCTCCTCCTCGACCGTGCTCAGCCGACCGTCCTCACGGTACGCCCGACCGTGCTCAGAGTTCCCCAGCACTCACAGGTTGCCGCGGGCGTCCTGCTCGCGCTCGATCGCCTCGAACAGCGCCTTGAAGTTGCCCTTGCCGAAGCCCAGCGAACCGTGCCGCTCGATGAACTCGTAGAAGACGGTGGGGCGGTCGCCGATCGGCTTGGTGAAGATCTGCAGCAGGTAGCCGTCCTCGTCGCGGTCGACCAGGATGCCGCGCGACTTCAGCTCGTTGATGTCCACCCGCACCTTGCCGATCCGGGCGCGCAGCTCCGGGTCGTCGTAGTACGAGTCGGGGGTGTCGAGGAACTCCACGCCGCGCGAGCGCAGCACGTCGACGGTGGTGAGGATGTCGTTGGTGGCGAGCGCCATGTGCTGGCAGCCGGGGCCGGTGTAGAACTCCAGGTACTCGTCGATCTGCGACCGCTTCTTGGCGATGGCCGGCTCGTTGAGCGGGAACTTCACCCGGTGGTTGCCGCTGGCGACGACCTTGGACATCAGGGCGGAGTAGTCGGTGGCGATGTCGTCGCCGACGAACTCGGCCATGTTCACGAAGCCCATGACCCGGTTGTAGAACGACACCCACTCGTCCATCCGGCCCAGCTCGACGTTGCCGACGGCGTGGTCGAGGGCCTGGAACAGGCGCTTGGGCGAGCCCTCCGGGTGCTGGACCTTGCTCTGCGCGGTGATGTACCCCGGCAGGTAGGGGCCGTGGTAGCGGGAGCGGTCGATCAGGGTGTGGCGGGTCTCGCCGTAGGTGGCGATGGCCGCGCGGCGCACGGTGCCGTTCTCGTCGGAGACGTCGTTCGGCTCCTCCAGGACGGTGGCGCCGGTCGCGCGGGCGTGCGCGATGCACTTGTCGACGTCCGGGACCTCCAGGGCCAGGTCGACGACGCCGTCGCCGTGGCGGCGGTGGTGGTCCAGCAGCGGGCTGTCCGGCAGCACCCCGCCCTTGATCACGAAGCGGCAGGAGCCGGAGCGGAGCACGAAGGCCTTGCGGTCACGACGGCCGGTCTCCGGGCCGGAGTAGGCGACCAGCTCCATGCCGAACACGGCCTGGTAGAACTGGGCCGTCTGGGTGGCGTTGCCGACCACGAAGACGACCGCGTCCTGCGCGGTGACGGGGAACGGGTCGGTGGCCGGGTCGTGCTCGACGAGGCCGACGAGGCGGCGCAGCTGGTCGGCGTCGAGGCCGGCCTCGCGCTCCTCGGGGGTCAGCTCAAGGGCGTGGGACTGCGGGGTCATCGGTCGTTCCTCCACTTTTGGCCTCGGCTCTGAGGCGTCCGCTTGAGGCGGCCGCGCCGCGAACGGGTGGGCGGTGCGGCTGGCGGAGAGCTTGCTCCTGTCCGGGTGGCTGGGCAACAGGTCGGGATTTCACTGTTCAATGTGTACAAGCTGATCAGGAAATCCCGCATTCGGCTGCGCAAAATGTGCTGCCGATCGGGACCGGTTCACGGGGCCCGCGACACCGGGTCCTGGGCGGTCCCGAGCGGGGGGAGGTGGCGCAGGAACCAGGCCCCGGCGAGCTCGGCGACCTGGTCCAACGTGCCCGGCTCCTCGAACAGATGGCCCGCACCCGGCACCACCGCCAGTTCGCTCACGCAGTGCAGCCGGGCCCGGGCCCGCCGGTTCAGGTCGATCACGGTGGTGTCCAGGCCGCCGACCACGAGCAGCGTCGGGGCGCTCACCCGGCCCAGGACGTCGGGACCGGCGAGGTCGGGGCGCCCGCCGCGGGAGACCACCGCGCCGACGGCGGGCCCGAGCGCGGCGGCGGTGTGCAGGGCGGCCGCGGCGCCGGTGCTGGCGCCGAACAGGCCGAGCGGCAGGCCGCGGGTCTCCTCCAGCCGGCTCAGCTCCTCGGCGACGGCGGTCAGCCGGTCACCGAGCAGAGCGACGTCGAACACCTTGCGGCGGTCCGGCTCCTCGGCCTCGGTGAGCAGGTCGAACAGCAGCGTGGCCAGCCCGGAGCGGTTCAGGTACCGGGCGACGTGACGGTTGCGCGGGCTGCGCCGGCCGCTGCCGCTGCCGTGCGCGAAGAGCACGATGCCGCTCGGTGCGGCGGGGACGGTCAACCGGCCGGCGAGGCGCACACCGGCGGCGCGCAGGACCAGCTCGCGGTCCACGTCCACCGGCCCCGGCGCGCGCCGCCCGCCCGCGGCCTCGGCGAGCAGCCGCAGGACCTCCTCGTCGCCGGTCTGCGCGAAGTCCCCGTAGAACTCGCCGATCGCGAAGAACGGCGACGGTGTGCCGACGCAGACCAGCTCGTCGGCGACCTCGGACAGGCGCTCCGTCCAGTCCGCCGGGGCCACCGGGACGGCGAGCACCACCCGGGCCGCGCCCCGGGCCCGGACGATCCGGCAGGCGGCCCGGGCGGTGGAGCCGGTGGCGACGCCGTCGTCCACCACGATCACCGTGCGGCCGCGCAGGTCGGTGGGCGGGCGGCCGCCCCGGTAGCGGCGGGCCCGGCGCTCCAACTCGGTGCGCTCGCGCCGCTCCACGGCGGCCAGCTGGTCGTCGCCGACCCCGGCCAGCCGGATGACCTGCTCGTTCAGCACCCGGACGCCGTCCTCGCCGATCGCCCCCATGCCCAGCTCGGGCTGGTAGGGCACGCCGAGCTTGCGGATCACGCAGATGTCCAGCGGCGCGCCGAGCGCGGCCGCCACCTCGGCGGCCACCGGAACCCCGCCCCTGGGCAGCGCCACCACCACGGTGTCGGCGCCGCCCAAGTGGCCCACGCGGGCGGCCAGCCGCCGGCCCGCGTCGGTCCGGTCGGTGAAGTGGGTCCCGGTGCCGTGCATGACGCGCCCTCCGTGTTCCACGGTACGTCCGGGCGGCGTCGGGCGGGGCACCGAGGGGGCGGGGCCCCGGGGGCGTGGGCCGGAGGTGCGGACCGGGGGTTCAGGCCCGTGCCCCCGGTCCGCACCCCCGGGGTCGTTCCACGTTCCGCGCGGCGGCTACGGCCGCATCTCGTACGCGCCCGACAGCTCCTCGACCCGGGCCCACACGGCGGCGGCCCGCTCCGCGTTGGCGGCCGGCCGGCGCACGTTCGCCAGCGCCCAGGCGGCCTGCTCCGGGGTCGTCGAGGCCTTGCCGTGCAGCTCGGTCGCGTGCGCGGAGAAGTCGCGGACCAGCGCGTCGAAGATCTGGTCCAGGACGTCCTCGTCCAGGCCGGTCAGCTCCGCCTGCTCCAGCACCAGCTGGCCGTAGACGATCAGTGCGAACAGCTGGCCGATCTCCAGCAGGAAGTCCAGATCCGCCTGCTGCTCCTTGCTCGGCGCGTGGCTGAGCAGCAGCTCGCAGAAGCCGTCGGCCTGTTCGCGGAAGCGGGCGACGTTCGGCAGCTGCGTGTGGCGGTCGTACGCGGTGCGCCAGTCGTGGAAACGGATCGCGCCGAGGCCGCGGGCCGCGCCCTGGCGGAACAGGAAGGCGTCATCGGCGGCGTCCAGCCGGGTCGGCACCGGAGCGTAGTCGCTCGGGGCGAACAGGTAGTTGCCCATGAACTTGAGGATCAGCGCCAGGTTGACGTGGACGGTGCCCTCCAGCTTCGGCAGGCCGCGGATGTCCTTCGCCGCCTTGTCGAAGTAGGTGTCCGCCTCGAAGCCCTTGGCGGCGATGACGTCCCACATCAGGTCGATGACCTTCTCGCCCTCGGTGGTGACCTTCATCTTGGTCATCGGGTTGAACAGCAGGTAGCGGCGGTCCTCGGGGGAGGCGGTGCGGAAGTAGTCCACGGCCCGCGCGCTGAACATCTTCATCGCCACCAGACGGGCGTACGCGTCGGTCAACTCCCGTCGCACGTGAGGGAAGTCGGTGACCTTCCGGCCGTACAGCACCCGGTTGTGGGCATGCGTGACGGCCTCGTACATCGCGTGCTCGCAGATGCCGACCGAGGCCGTGCAGAGGTTGAACTTGCCGACGTTGACGGTGTTCAGCGCGGCGTCGAAGGCGGCCTGCCCGGTGTGCAGCACGTCCTCGGCGCGCACCGGGTAGCCCTCCAGCCGGAACTCGCTGACGTACATCTGGGCGTTCACCACGTTCTTGACCAGGTGGTACGCGTCGTGGCGGCTGTCGGCGGCGAAGAAGACGTAGCCCTCGGGGCCCTCGACGTCGGAGCGGCGGCCGAACACCGAAACCAGGCCGGCCACGTTGCCGTTGCCGATGTAGTACTTGGAGCCGGTCGCGGTGAAACCGCCCTCGCCGTCCGGGGTGAGGATCATGTCGGTGGAGTAGATGTCGGCGCCGTGGGTGCGCTCGGAGAGGCCGAACGCCATGACGTGACCCTCCGTCAGGAGCTTTGCGGCGCGGGCCCGGACGGCCTCGTTCTTGCTCTGCCAGACCGGCCCGAGGCCGAGGATGGTGACCTGCCAGGTGTACCAGTAGCCGAGGCCGTAGAAGCCGAGGATCTCGTTCAGCTCGGCGATCCGGGAGGTGTCCCAGCGCTTGCCCGGGTCGGCCGCGGACGGGGTCAGGAACTCCGCGAACAGGCCCTCCTTGGCGGCGAATTCGAGGAAGTCGGCGTACCAGGTGCGGTCGACGTAGGTGTCGATCAGCGCCTTCTTGCCGCGGGACTCGAACCAGTCCACGGTCGCGCGCAGCAGCCGGCGGGTCGGCTCGTCGAACTGCGCGGGGTCGTACGTACGCGGGTTGAAGAGCATCACGGGCTCCCGGGGGTCGAGGGTGAGGGGTGGCGGGTGAGGAGGCGGCGGGTGGTGGCCGGCGGGTGACGGCGAACAGTGAACAGATGACAACTGACAGATTTCAGCGTTCAGATTCTGTTATCTGTCACCCGTCATCTGTGACCTGTCATCCACGGCGAGGCGGTGCAGGGTGGCGAGCACGTCGTCGAGCCAGGCGAGGGTCATCCGCTCGTACTCGATGCCGCCGCGCAGCACCACGTGCTGGAGCTCCTGCTGGGTGTCGAGCGCGGTGAGGTCGGGGAAGTCGCGCTGCTCGCCGTGCAGGTAGCGGGCGAGCAGGGCGGCGTGGCTCTCGCGGTGCCGTTCGACCTCGGAGATCAGCGCGGCCGGGTCGTCGAAGGCGGCGGCGCGGATCTTGACCGCGAGCTCGTGTCGGACGGACTCCGGCTCGACCGGTTCGCGCAGCCAGCCGGCGAGCACGGCCCGTCCGGCGTCGGCCGCCGAGTAGACCTTCTTGTCCGGTCGGCCGTCCTGGGCGACCTCTTCGGCGGCGACCCAGCCGTCGGCCTCCATCCGCCGCAGCACCTTGTAGATCTGCTGGTGGGTGGCGGTCCAGAAGCGCCCGATGGAGCGGTCGAAGCGCCGGGCCAGTTCGTAGCCCGAGCCCGGCTGCTCCAGCAGTGAGACGAGGATCGCGTGCTCCAGTGCCATGTCCGGCATCCTGCTATGCAACGAATTGCATAGGCAATGGGGGGCCGGAGTGGTGAGACGCAGGTCACCGCCGTGATCGGATGGTTGTCGAGCATTTACGGCCAAAAGGCGCAAATCATCGGAGAAGCGCCAGAATGGGTACGGGGCAAGAGCCCTCCATGTTCCGAACCATAGGAGGTGGTATCGGTGTCTACCCAGATTCCGATGGGCATGGAGCATCACCCGGACATCGTCGAACTACGGGAGCACTACGAGCGGATCACCTCGACCCCGCGCGCCCAGGCCACGGAGGCCCTGGCCGTGCTGGCGGGCCTCTTCCTGGCGGCATCGCCATGGATCGTCGGCTTCACCGCCTTCAACACGCTGACCGTGACCTGCCTGATCGTCGGCCTGGCCTACTGCGTGCTGATGGCGGGATACGGGTCGGCCTACGAGCGCACCCACGCGAGGGCCTGGGCGGCCACCGTGCTCGGCGCGTGGACGATCGTCTCTCCCTGGCTCGTCTCCGGATCGGCCGCGCAGGGCAGGAACATCGTCACCTGCGTCATCGTCGGTGCCGTGATGTTCCTGCTCGGTCTCGCGGCGATCTCGATGGCCACGATCACGGCGAACGGAGCAGCGATGCGGCTCGGCCGCGCCGGCCGCGCCAAGGGCTGACGTCACTGACAGCCCGCGTCCGGGGCGTGGAGGGCCGAACCGTCCTCCGCGCCCCGGCGCACGTCGTCAGGGAGCCGCGGCCGTCACGGGCGGGTCGGTGGCCGTCACGGGCGGGTCATCCGCAGGACGTCGAGGGCTTCGTCGAGCTGCTCACGGGTGAGCTTGCCCTGTTCCACGTAGCCGTGCTCCAGCACGACCTGTCGGATCGTCTTCCGCTCGGCCAGCGCCCGCTTGGCGACCTTCGCCGCCTCCTCGTACCCGAGGTAGCGGTTCAGCGGGGTGACCACCGAGGGGGAGGACTCCGCGTACTCCCGGGCCCGTTCGACGTTGGCGGTGATGCCGTCCACCGTCCGGTCCGCCAGCAGGCGGGCGCTGTTGGCGAGCAGCCGCACCGACTCCAGCACGTTGCGGGCGAGTACCGGGAGCATCACGTTCAGCTCGAAGTTGCCGCTCGCGCCGGCCAGGGTGACCGTCGCGTCGTTGCCGACCACCTGGGCGGCGACCATCAGCACCACCTCGGGGAGCACCGGGTTCACCTTGCCCGGCATGATCGACGAACCGGGTTGCAGGTCCGGCAGGTTGATCTCGCCGAGGCCGGTGCGCGGGCCCGAGCCCATCCACCGCAGGTCATTCGCGATCTTCGTGAATCCGACGGCCACCGTGCGCAGTTGCCCGCTCAGCTCGACCAGGGAGTCGCGGGCGCCCTGCGCCTCGAAGTGGTCCCGCGCCTCGGTGAGCGGCAGGCCGGTGGTGCGGGCGACCTCCTCGATCACCGCCGCCGGGAAGCCCGGCGGGGTGTTGATCCCGGTGCCCACCGCCGTGCCGCCGAGGGGCAGTTCGGCGACCCTGGGGAGCGTCGCCAGCAGCCGCTCCCGCCCGTGCCGGACCTGGGCGGCGTAGCCGCCGAACTCCTGGCCGAGGGTGACCGGCGTGGCGTCCATCAGGTGCGTCCGGCCCGACTTGACCACCTGCGCGAACTCGGCGGCCTTGCGCTCCAGCGCCTCCGCCAGGTGCTCCAGCGCCGGGATCAGGTCGTGCGTGACGGCGGCGGTGGCGGCGATGTGGATCGAGGACGGGAAGACGTCGTTGGACGACTGGCTGGCGTTCACGTGGTCGTTCGGGTGGACCGGGCGGCCCAGCCGCTCGGCGGCCAGGGTGGCGATCACCTCGTTGGCGTTCATGTTGGACGAGGTGCCCGAACCGGTCTGGAACACGTCCACCGGGAACTCGTCGTCCCACCGCCCTTCGGCGACCTCCTCGGCCGCCGCCGCGATCGCCGCCGCCGTGTCCTCGTCCAGGACGCCGAGGCGGGCGTTCACCCGGGCCGCTGCGGCCTTGATCCCGGCCAGCGCGGCGATGTGCGCGCGCTCCAGCCGCTGGCCGGACACCGGGAAGTTCTCCACCGCCCGCTGCGTCTGCGCCTGCCACTTCGCGGCGGCCGGCACCCGGACCTCGCCCATCGAGTCGTGCTCGACGCGGTACTCCCGCTGGTTCTCCTGCTCGTCACCCATCACGCGCTGCACCTCCTGAACGGGCCGGTGGTCCGGCCCCGAGCGGTCTCCGATCACCACAGCCGCGCGTGGGCCCCGGGTATTTCCGCCCGGCCGCATCCGGTTGTCGCAGCCCGGCCACGCTCGCCGTTCCGGCCCGGTCGCGTCCACGGTGACGGTCGGGCCGCGTCCGCCGGGCCGCCTCCGTCGTTACCGCCGGGGCAGCTCGGCGCGGACGAGTTCGCCCGGCGCGGTGCCGGCCTGGGCGATCAGGGCGCCGCCCGGCGCCCAGAAGCCGGAGCCGCCCGAGGTCTGCGGCTGCTCGCCGCTCGCCCCGGCGGAAGTGGCCAGCACGGCCCACACCCCGTGGGCGGCGGCGCGGTCGCGGAGGTGCCCGTCGCGGCGGGCGGCCTGCGCGGGCCCCGCGCCGTACAGGGTGGAGGCGACATAGGCGTCGATGCCGAGCGCGGCGGTCTCCTCGGCGTGCGTGGGATCGGCGGCGTCGGCGCAGATCGCGAGGCCGAACCGCAGGCCGTCCAGCTCCAGGGCGGCGGGCCCGTCGCCGGGGGTGAACCGGTCGTTCTCGGCGCCGTGCAGCCGCGTCTTCCGGCACACGACGACGGCGCCTTCGCCGGTGACGGCCAGGGTGGCGATGGACTCGCCCCCGCCGGGCTCGGTGACCGGCGCGCCGACCAGGGCGGTCGTGCCGGTCGCGGCGCAGGCGGCGACCAGCGGGGCGAGGCGCGGATCGGCCGGGCCGAGCGCGGGCGCGGCCAGGTCGTACCCGGTCAGGGACAGCTCGGGGAACACCACCAGGCGCGCGGCGGCCTCCCGTACCGCCTGCGCGTGCCGTTCGACGTTCACGGCCACGGTGTCCGGGCGGCCGGCGTCGGCGCAGGCGGGCTGGGCGACGGCCACGGTGACGGTGGCGGCGGCGATCAGGGGTGCGGGCATGGCGGTGCCTCCGGGCGCGAGGTGGAAAAGATCAACGTATGCGCAGGTCCGGGCGGTGGACAAGGGTTTCGCGTGGCAGCCGGGAGGGAGGCGGCCGGGGCGGACGCACGTACCGCTCCGCGTTGTGCCGGGAGCGGGCGCCGGCCCGGGGCATGATCACCCGAATGGATGAATAGCTGCGTGGAGTGCTTCAAACTGCCGTACGCCACTTCGTACGCTCCTGCCTGGGCCGGATTCACACCGGCCCCACCCTGATCGCCGCTGCTTGGCATCATCGCCGTGCGGCATCACCGCCGCTCGGCGCGGGTGACCGGCTAGTGGGGGCGGACTCATGACGACGACAGGGCGGGGCATGGCCGGGGGCACGGAAGACCGCAGGGGGACCGACCCGGGGGTGGAGTCGAGGACGGCCCCGGGCGCGGCTCCGCAGACGGGCCACGGGAAGCGCCGTGGAAACGCCAGGGGCGGCGGGCTCACCAGGCGGCAGATGCTCGGCGCCTCGGCCGCCCTGGGCGGCGCGGCCTGGCTGCTGCGCGGCACCATCGGCCCGGACAGCGCCGAGGCGGCCACCCCGGTGCCGCCCGGCCTGCCCGCCGGCACCGAGCTGTACCAGCGGGTCTTCCAGAACTGGTCCGGCGAGATCCGCACCGACCAGCTGTGGACCTGCGCGCCCCGCACACCGGAGGAGGTACCGGCGCTCGCCGACTGGGCGCACGCCAACGGCTGGCGCCTGCGTGCCACCGGCTACCGGCACACCTGGGCGCCGCTCACCGTCGCCAACGGGACCCCGGACAGCGCCCGCGTCCTGCTCGTGGACACCAGCCGCCACCTCACCGCGATGACCGCCGACTCGCCGACCACCGTCCGGGTCCAGACCGGCGCCACCATGGAGGACCTGCTCGCCCACCTGGCCGACCGGGGCCTCGGCCTGACCGCGTGCCCGGCACCCGGCGAACTGACCGTCGGCGGGGTGCTCGCCATCGGTGGCCACGGCACCGCCGTACCCGCCGCCCACGAACTCCGGCCGGAGGGGCACGGCTACGGCTCGGTCAGCAACCAGGTCGTCCGGCTCACCGCCGTCGTCCTCGACCCGGCCACCGGCCGCTACGCGCTGCGCACCTTCGAGCGCGCCGAGGCCGACAGCGCCGCCTTCCTCGTGCACCTGGGCCGCGCCTTCCTCACCGAAGTCGTGCTGCGGGCCGGCGCGGACCGGCCGCTGCGCTGCGTCAGCCGTCTCGACATCCCGGCCGCCGAACTGTTCGCCCGCCCCGGCACCGGAGGCGGCGGCGGTGGGCTCCTGGGTGGCCTGCTCGGCGGTGGCGGCCCGCGCACCCTCGCCGACTTCGTCGAGCGCGACGGTCGGGTCGAGGCGATCTGGTTCGCCTACACCGAGTACCCCTGGCTGAAGACCTGGAGCGTCGCCCCGGCCAAACCGCTGGGCTCCCTGCCCGTCGACCAGCCCTACAACTACCCCTTCTCGGACAGCATTCCGGAACCGGTCGCCCGGCTCGCCGGCCAGATCGTCGCCGGCGCCTGGGGATCGGCCCCGCTGTTCGGCCAACTCCAGTACCTGATCGCCAAGGTGGCGCTCACCGGCGACCTCACGGACGTCCTCCTCTCCGGCGGGCTGCTCCGCGACCTGCTCAGCGGCGACCTGATCACCCACCTGCTCGCCGGCGGCCTGCGCTCCGACCTCTGGGGCCCGTCGCGCAGCCTGCTGCAGTACGTCCGGCCCACCACCCTGCGGGTCACCGCCAACGGCTACGCGGTCCTCGCCAAGCGTGCCGACATCCAGTGGGTGGTCAGCGAATTCGCCGCCTACTACCGGAAGTTGCTCGCCGACTACCAGGCCCGAGGGGAGTTCCCGGTGAACGGCGCGGTGGAGATCCGGGTCACCGGCGTGGACGACCCGACCTCCTCCGGCGTCCCCGGCGCGCGGCCGCCGCTGCTGTCCGCGCTGCGTCCTCGGGCGGACCGTCCGGAGTGGGACACCGCGGTCTGGCTCGACGTCCTGGCCTTCCCCGGTACCCCGGGGCTGGAACGCTTCGCCCGCGACCTGGAGCAGTGGCTGCTGCACACCTTCGACGGCACCCGGGCGGGCCTGCGGGTCGAGTGGTCCAAGGGTTGGGCGTACACCGCCGACGCGGCCTGGTCCGACCCGGACCTGATCGGTCGGGTCATCCCCGCGAGCCTGCGCGACGGCGGCGGGCCGGGCTGGGATGAGGCGGTCGCCGTCCTGGACCGGCACGACCCGCACCGGGTGTTCGGAAACCCCTTCCTGGACGGGCTGTTGAAGTAGTGGAGCATATCTGGCGAGCCGTCAGATGTGTTCCATGACGATCACCGCGAGGGTGTCCGGCGCCAGCGCGCGGAAGACGTGCGGGGCGTCGCCCGGGTAGCTCACGTAGTCGCCCGGGCCCAGCTCGACCGGGGCCTCCGTCGGCCCGGCCAGCGCCCGGCCCGAGCCGACCAGCACGTGCTCGACGGTGCCGGGCATGTGCGGGTCGGAGGCCCGGGTCTCGCCCGGCTGCGCCTCGATCCGGTAGATGTCGCGCCGGGCGTTCGGCGGGCAGGAGGACAACACGGTCGCCGCGTAGTCGGCGCGCTCGGAGTGGGTCACCGGGCCCTCGCCGGCCCGGATCACCTTGACCGCCGGGCGCGGGGGGTCGACCAGGCGGCTGAACGGCACGTTCAGTGCGACGGCGAGGGCCCAGAGCGTCTCCACGCTCGGGTTGCCCGCGCCCGACTCCAGCTGGGAGAGCGTCGACTTGGCGATGCCCGCGCGCCGGGCCAGCTCCGCCATCGACAGCCCGCCGCGTTCGCGCTCGCGCCGGATGGAGACGGAGATCAGGCCGATCAGGTCCGCGCCGGAACCCGCGCTCGGGGTGGTCCGGTCACTCATGCTTGCCACTCACGCTCTCCTGGCTCCTTCTCCGGCTCCCGTGCGGCTGGTGCCGTTCATGCTGCCACTCGTGAGGGCGGCTGTCCGCATCCGCCCGCCGTTCGCCCTGTCGGTCCAATCGTTCGCCTTGACGAACGGCGGGCGTTGGGTTCAGGCTGTTGGACATGCGTTCGCCACTCCGAACACTGGAGCGTGCCACCCTTCGGGACATCGCTCTCGTCTGCCTCGCCGACGCGCTCGTCGGCGCCTCCTTCGGTGCGATCAGCGCCTCCGGCGGCCTGCCCCTGTGGGTGCCGGTCGCGCTCTCCGTCCTCGTCTTCGCGGGCGGCTCCCAGTTCGCGGCGGTCGGCGTGGTGCTGTCCGGCGGCGGTGCGCTCGCCGCCGTCGCCACCGGACTGGTGCTCAACGCCCGGCTGCTGCCCTTCGGCTTCGCCGTGGCCGACGTGCTCGACGGCCCGTGGTGGCGGCGGGTGTTCGGCGCGCAGCTGATCACCGACGAGACCGCCGCGTTCGTCCTGCGGCAGGACGACGGGCGACGGCGACGGGCCGCTTTCTGGCTCTGCGGACTGGCGTTGTTCGTGGTGTGGAACGTCTCGGTGGTCCTCGGGGCCCTGGCCGGCGGGCTGATCGGGGACACGGACGCGCTGGGCCTCGACGCGGCCTTCCCCGCCGTGCTGCTCGCGCTCGTGCTGCCCTCGCTCGCGGACCGCCGCGTCCGTACCGCCGCCGTGGCAGGCGCCGTCGTCGCGGTCGCGGCCACGCCGTTCGTCCCGGCGGGGCTGCCCGTCCTGCTCGCCCTCGTCGGGCTGTTGTTCGCCGGGCGGCCCGGAACGCGCGAGGGTCGCGAGGGCCGTGACGGTCGCGAGGGCCGTGACGGTCGTGAGGTGCGGGAGGGTCGTGAGGTGCGGGAGCCGCAGAACTCGCAGAACTCGCGGAACTCGCGGGAGTCGCGGGAGTCGCGGAAGGGGGCGTCGGTCGAGGAGCCGGGCGTCCCGGTGATCGAGCGGGAGGAAGCCCGATGATGCCGTTGTACGCCGTGCTGCTGCTGGCCGTCGGGACGTACGCCTTCCGCCTCGCCGGGCCGCTCCTCGGCCACCGGCTCGCCCTCTCGGAGCGCGTGCGGCACCTGCTCGCCGTCGCCGCGGCCGTACTGCTGGTCGCCCTGGTCGCCACCGGCGCCCTCACTCAGGGCCAGGGCTTCGCCGGTTGGGCCCGCCCGGCGGGCGTCCTGGTCGCCGGTGTGCTCGCGCTGCGGCGGGCGCCGTTTCCGGCGGTGGTGGTCGCGGGCGCGGCGGCGACGGCGCTGCTGCGGCTGTGCGGGGTGGGGTGAAGGGCGGTCCGTCAGCCGCCCAGCGCCTTGAAGAAGATCGTCGTCGGGTGCGCGCGCCCCGAGGGGTCGGTCGCGTAGTCCGGCACCGAACCGACCCGCGTCCACCCGGCCGCCTCGTACAGCCGCTCGGCCGGGCTGTCCGTCTCGGTGTCCAGCACCAGCAGCCGAAGCCCCAGCTCGGCCGCCCGCTCCTCCAGCACCGCCAGCAGCCGCCCGGCCAGCCGCTGCCCCCGGTCCGCCGGGTGCACCATCAGCTTGGCGACCTCGCCCCGGTGCCGCCCGTTCGCGGGCACCGCCGGGCGCAGCTGGATCGTCCCGGCGAGCCGCCCGTCGGCCTCCGCCCGGACCGTCCACAGCAGCAGCCGCTCCGCCGCGACCTCCGGGGCGAGCGCCCGCCACCACGCGACGGCCTCGGCCCGCCCCAGCGGTGCGAGGAAGCCGAGCGACCCGCCACCGTGGACGGTGTCGACCAGCAGCCCGGCCAGTTCCTCCGCCGCGCCGTCCAACTCCTCCGCCGTCACCTGACCGACCGCGTACGCCTCGCCCGCCATGTCGTCTTCCTCACTCGCTCGCGCCCGCCCACCGTCCGGGCGGTTGCGCCATACTCGCCGGTACCGCGCCGAGACCGGGATCCCGTCGATATCCCGCCGACACTACAAGGAGCTTCGATGACGAAGCCGACCCGGATCGACCCGTCCGACCTGCTCGCCGTCGGCGACCTGCTCTCCGACGAGGAGCGGCTGATCCGTGACACCGTCCGGAGGTTCACCGAGGAGCGGATCCGCCCGCACATCGGCGACTGGTTCGAGCGCGGCGTCTTCCCGGCCCGCGAACTCGCCCCCGAACTCGGCGCCCTCGGCGTGCTCGGCATGCACCTCGACGGCTACGGCTGCGCGGGCGCCGGCGCGGTGGCGTACGGGGTCGCCTGCATGGAGCTGGAGGCGGCCGACTCCGGGTTGCGCAGCTTCGTCTCGGTGCAGGGCTCGCTCGCGATGCGCTCGATCCACGCCTTCGGTTCCGAGGAGCAGAAGCAGCGTTGGCTGCCCGGCATGGCCGCGGGTGAGCTGATCGGCTGCTTCGCCCTCACCGAGCCGGACTTCGGCTCCGACCCGGCGAACATGCGGACCCGCGCGGTGCGCAAGGGCGGCGACTGGGTGCTCTCCGGCAGCAAGATGTGGATCACCAACGGCAGCATCGCCGACGTCGCCGTCGTCTGGGCGCAGACCGAGGAGGGCGTGCGTGGCTTCCTGGTCGAGCGCGGAGCGCGCGGCCTGACCGCCACCGACGTGCACGGCAAGCTCTCCCTGCGCGCCTCCGTCACGAGCGAACTCGCCTTCGACGAGGTGGTCCTGCCCGCCGACGCCGTCCTGCCGGGCGTCACAGGCCTGCGCGGACCGCTCTCCTCCCTCAACGAGGCCCGCTACGGCATCCTCTGGGGCACCGTCGGCGCCGCCCGCGACTGTTACACCGCCGCCCTCGACTACGCGAAGAGCCGGATCCAGTTCGGCCGCCCGATCGCCGGATTCCAGCTCACCCAGCACAAGCTCGTCGAGATGATGCTGGAGGTGGAGAAGGCCTACCTGGTCGCCCTGCGGATCGGCCGGCTCAAGGAGGAGGGCGCGGCCCGCCCGCCGCACGTCAGCTTCGGCAAGCTCAACAACGTCCGCACGGCGCTGGAGATCGCCCGCAGCGCCCGGACCGTCCTCGGGGCCAACGGCATCACCACCGAGTACCCGGTGCTGCGGCACGCCAACAACCTGGAGTCGGTGCTCACCTACGAGGGCACCAGCGAGATCCACACCCTGATCCTGGGCGAGGCCATCACCGGCGAGTCCGCCTACCACTGACGGGCCGTCCACCTCGGGAATTCCGGTGGCCGGGGCCGTCGCGGCCCGGCTACCGTGCCCACCGTGAACAGCAAGCCCACCACGCCCGGCACCGCCCCGACCACCACCCTCTGGCGCCCCACCGGCCCCGAGGAACTGGCCCTGGTCGAGGCGTCCGGCCGGCGCGCCTGGCCGCCCCGGCTGCCCGAGCAGCCGATCTTCTACCCCGTCCTCAACGAGGACTACGCGATCCGCATCGCCCGCGACTGGAACGTCCCCGCCTCCGGCGTCGGCTACGTCACCCGCTTCGAGGTCGACACCGCCTTCCTCGCCCGCTATCCGGTGCAGCGGGCGAGCGGCCGTACGATCCTCGAACTCTGGGTCCCGGCCGAGGAGTTGCCGGAGTTCAACCGGAACATCGTCGGCCGCATCGAGGTCGTCCACGAGTTCCGCCCCCAGCCGTGACGCGCCCCGCCGCGCCGGGCCCGGGTGAGGTGCGCCCGGGCGGGGCGCCCGCAACCGTGCCCCACTCGGCAGCGACGGCGCGCGAGGTGCGCTCGGACCACGTGCTGCTCAGCTCCGCCCAGCGGACCAGCACCACCGCGCTGCTCACCCAGGCCGCCGCCCGGCGCGGCCTCGACACCGCCGTCCTGGACGGCCCGGCCACGGTCGAGCGACTCGCGGGGCGGCCCGTCCACTGGTACGGCGGCCCGCTCTCCGCGGCCCGGATCGCCGGACCGCTCGGCCTCGCCCTGCTCGAACCCGACGACGACTGGCTCACCCGCCTGCCCGAGGAGTTCACCCGGCGCCGGATCGAGCTCACCACCCTCGCCGAGGCGTGGACGCTGCGCCGCCCGGCGTTCGTCAAGCCACCCGCCGACAAGTCGCTCCCGCCCGCGGTCTACCCGGACGGCACCCGCCTGCCGCGCGCCGGCGACCGGATCGGCCCCGACACGCCCGTCCTGGTCAGCGAGCCGGTGACCTTCGCCGCCGAGTACCGGCTGTTCGTCCGCGACGGCGAGGTGCTCACCGGTAGCCGCTACGCCCGCTTCGGCCGGCTCGACCCGGCGCCGCTGACCGCCGAGGCCGGCGCCTTCGCCCGGCTCCTGCTCGCGGCAGTCGGCGACACCCTGCCCAGCGCCGTCGCCCTGGACGTCGGCCCGATCGCGGACCCCTACGACCCGGTCGAGCACTGGGCCGTCGTCGAGGCGAACCTGCCGTGGTTCGCGCACTGCTACGCCGCCGACCCGGACCGCGTCCTGGACGTCGTGCTGCGCGCCGCCGGACCGGTCTCCCAACTCGGCCGGGCCGACCGCCGGTTCGTCCGTACGGCCGCCTGACACCCGGCGGACACCCCGCGTTCGGCGGGTGGATGCCGGACGGTACGGCGCGCGGTGGAGCATGGCGCGGTCGGCGGCGCCCTCGGCGGGCGCGGCCGGGTGTGCACGACCGAAAGGAACCCCCCGCCATGTCCGCTGCCCAGTGGCCCCGCCCCCGGGTGCTCGTCGTCGGGATCGACGGCGTCCGCCACGACTACCTGGAGCACGTGCCGATGCCGCGCCTCCAGGAGCTCGCCGAGGCCGGGTTCCTGGTGCCGGTGACCGTGGCGGACACCACGCCCACCATGTCCGGGCCGTGCTGGGCCACCATCGTCACCGGCGTCGAGCCCGCCAAGCACGGTGTCTGGGGCAACCACCTCGGCGGCAACCGGCTCGACGTGTTCCCCGACTTCGCCACCCGGCTCGCCCGCGGCGACCGCCGCCGCACCTTCGTCGCGGCCGGCTGGGACCCGCTGATGATCAACGAGTCCGGCGGCCCGCTGTTCCGCGCCCCCGGCCGGCTCTCGTACATCGCCCCGGCCGAGGACACCCCCGAAGCCTGGGAGGCCGTCGACGAGGAGGTCACCCGCGAGGCCGTCCACGTCCTGGGCACCGCCGACCCGGAGGCCTCCTTCGTCTACCTCGGCGCCGTCGACGAGACCGCCCACTTCCTCGGCTGCGGCGACGAGTACCGGGCGGCCATGCGCACCGCCGACGAACGCCTCGGCCGACTGCTCGACGCCGTCCGAGGCCGCGCCGACCACGCCGACGAGCAGTGGACCGTCATCGTCGTCACCGACCACGGCCACGTCGACGCCGGCGGCCACGGCGGCCGCACCGTCGAGGAGCGCACGGCCTGGGTCGCCTGCGCCGGGCACGGCATCCCGGCCGGCCCGCCTACCGGGGAGATCCGCCACCCGGACGTCGCCGCCCAGGTGTACGCCTCGCTGCTGCGCCCCATCGACCCGCACTGGACCCTCGACGGCCGACCCTTCCCGGTCGCCCGGCCGGTGCCGGAGACGGTGTCGGCGCCGATCTGACCGGTGCTCTGACCGGTGCTCTGATCGGCGGTCCGGCCTGTGCTCTGACCAACGATCCGACCAGCGATCCGACCCGGGGCCGGCACCGTCGCCGGCCCCGGGCCCGACGACGCCTCAGGGGCGCGCTGATGCATCCGGGTGCAGCAGGCCGGGCTGCGCCGGAGGCCGGCTTGAGTGACGCTCGATCGAGGCCCGGGCGGCACTTGAAGACGGTGTGCCAGCCTGGGCGCCCCACCGCGTAACCCCGAGACCGGGCCGCTGGACATACCTCTGAAGGTGGAGACGGTACCCCGTGGGATGGAGACAAGATCGCGACCTCGTGGTGACGCTCCGGAGGGACGGCAAGGGCCACGATGGATACACCCGGGCGGCAGACCTCGCCGACCGGACCGGAACCGGAGACGGAGAGGACAGACGGGCATGAAGGGCATCGTGAGCAAGGTCGCACTGGGAGTCGCGGGCACCGGCATGGCCGTCGCCGTGGCGGCCGTGGCAATCGGCCCGAGGGTGTCCGAGTGGTACGACGGACGCCACCAGGAGCAGGCCACCTACGACACCGGCAGCCAGGCCAAGGCCGAGCGCCGTTCGATGCCGACCTGGCTGCCCGACAACGCCTCTTCGGTGAAGTACCTGATGTCCACCACCGGCGACGACCGCCTGCTGCGCGCCACCCTCCCGGAAGGCCGGCTGCCCGTCGGCTGCAGCACCGGCCTGCCCGGCAAGTCCGCGCACTCGGTGCCGCTGTCGCTCAAGGCCGGCTGGTTCCCCGAGGGCGTCGCGGCCAAGGCCAGTGGCACCTGCGGGCACTACAACGTGACGCTCACCGGCAACCAGCTCTACGCGTGGCAGGACGGCGCGGCGGTGCAGGCGGCCCTGCGCGCGGAGCGGCCCACCAAGCACTGAGCCGGGTTCCGTGCGCTGAGCCGGGCACCCTGCACTGAGCCGGGCACCAAGCGCTGCGCCGGGTTCCGTGTACCGCGCCGGGTGCCCGCACCGAGCAAGCCGTGAGGCTCCGAGAACGCCGTCAGGCTCCGACCGGCCCGCCGGGCACCGACAGGTGCGGGCGGGCCGTCGTCGTGCGCGGGTGCCGCCGGTGTGGCCGACGGTGGACCAGCGGGAGGACCCCCGCTGTCGGAAACGGCCGGGGCTGCGATAGGACGGAGCGTGGACAAACCCGTCCCGCCCCCGTCCCGTCCCGTTCCCCGTTCCGTGAGGAGCCCCATGCCCGGCCCGACCGTCGGCCCTGCCGGCGACACGTCGACCGCTCCCTCCGCCGCCCCCACCACCGGCCAGTCCCGCCCCGGCCGGGCCACCATCGCCGTCCTGGGCGGTCTCGTGGCGCTCGGCCCGCTCACCACCGACCTCTACCTGCCCGGGCTGCCCGAGATCGCCGACGACCTGGTCGCCGAACCGGCCGCCGTCCAGCTCACCCTCACCTTCTCCATGTTCGGGGTCGCGGCCGGGCAGTTGCTTTTCGGACCGCTCAGCGACCGCTACGGCCGCCGCCCGCCGCTGCTCGCGGGGCTCGTCCTCTACACCCTGGCCAGCGTCGTGTGCGTGATCGCGCCGAGCCTGACGGTGCTGATCATCGCCCGCTTCATCCAGGGCGCGGCCGGATCCGCCGGGCTGGTCATCGGCCGGGCCGTCGCCCGGGACCGCTTCCAGGGCGTCGCGATGCTGCGGTTCCTGGCCTCCATCGCGCTGATATCCGGGCTGGCGCCGATCCTCGCCCCGATCCTCGGCGCGCAACTGATGCGGTTCACCTCGTGGCGCGGCACCTTCGGCGCGCTGACCGCGCTCGGGCTGCTCCTGACCCTGGCCGCCTTCGGGGCGCTGCGCGAGACCCTGCCGACGCAGAACCGGGGCACCGGCGGGGTGGGCGCGGCGCTGCGCACGATGGGGCGGTTGCTGCGCAACCTGCCGTTCCTCGGGCTGGCGCTGACCAGCGCCTTCGCCTTCGGTGCGCTGTTCGGCTACATCAGCGGGTCGTCCACGGTGCTTCAGCACGTGTACCAGGTCTCGCCGCAGACCTACAGCCTGCTGTTCGGGGCGAACTCGCTGGCCATCGTCGTCATGACGCAGTTGAACGGACGGGTGCTCGCGCGCCGCTTCGCCCCGCGGGGGCTGATGCTGGCCGGGCTGGCGACGGCGGTGGTCGCCGGGGTGGCGCTGGTGCTGCTGACGGCGGTCTGGGACTTCGGGCTGGTCGGGTTCTGCCCGCCGTTGTTCGTGATGATGGGCAGCATGGGTGTGGTCCTGCCGAACACGGCCGCGCAGGCGCTCAGCCTGGTCGAGCCGCGGGCGGCCGGGACGGCGTCGGCACTGCTCGGCACCGGCAACTTCCTGTGCGGGGCGGTGGTCGCACCGCTGAGCAGCCTCGGCGGCCGGCCGTCGTCGGTGCTGCTGGCGGTGGTCGTCCTGGCGAGCGGGGTGCTGGCGATGGTGGCGTACGTGACGCTGTGTCGGCCCGGGCGGATGAGAACGGCGGAGGTCGAGGTGGTGGCCGGGAGCTGACGGCCGCCGACCGGCGACGAACAACAAACAGAAAACAGATAACAGCTGACAGATGATGAAATCTGTCAGCTGTTATCTGTCATTCGTTCCCTGTCAGTCGTCAGTCGTCAGCCGTCGGGCGCAGCTCAGGCGATCGAGAAGTCGTCGCCGAAGACGTTGCCCTGGCCGTACCAGCCGTGCAGGTACACGGTGACGGTGCCGGAGGCGCCGGTGGTGAAGGGGACGGTCAGCTTGGTCCAGCCGGAGGCGTTGGTCCAGGAGCTGGCGGTGGCGTCACCGCTGACGCCGAGGTACGCGTAGTTGCCCTGCACCCAACCACTCAGCGTGTAGCTGGTGTTGGGCTTCAGCGTGACGGTCTGCGAGCACTCGCCGGTCTGGCCGGCGGTCGCCGCCGCCTGGAGCGCGTAGGAGCCGGAGTGGACCGGGGTGGAGACCACGGCGCCGCCGCTCTGGCAGGTCCACGGGGCGAGGCTGCCGGTCTCCAGACCGCCGTTGACCAGGCCGGTCGGCGGCGGGGTCGTCCCGGTGACGGTCAGCGCGTACGTGGCGGTGTGGGTGCCGGACGGCCCGGTGGCGGTCACGGTGAGCGGGTAGCTGCCCGCCGTGGTGGCAGAGGTGGTGGCGATGTTGAGGGTGGCGCCGGTGCCGGCGGTGACGCTGCCGGGGGTGACGGTGGCGGTGACGCCGGCCGGGGCGCCGCTGACCGACAGGTTGAGGCTCTGCGCCGAGCCCGCCGTCACTGCCGTGGCGATGGCCGCGGACGTGGACGAACCAGCGGCCAGGGTGCCGGAGTTCGGGTTCACCGCGACCGAGAAGTCGTTGCCGGGCTGGGTGCCCGTGACGTTCAGGGTGAAGACGCCGGTGTGACTGCCGGAGGCCGCGCTGCCGGTGACCGTCAGCTGGTAACTCCCGGGCGCCACCGCCGAGGTGGTGGTGACGTTGAGGGTGGCGCCGGTGCCGGCGGTGACGCTGCCGGGGGTGACGGTGGCGGTGACGCCGGCCGGGGCGCCGCTGACCGACAGGTTGAGGCTCTGCGCCGAGCCCGCCGTCACTGCCGTGGCGATGGCCGCCGACGTGGACGAACCAGCGGTGACCGTCGCGGAGTTGGGGTTGACGGCCACGGAGAAGTCGTTGGTCACCGTCGAGCCGCTGGTGAACGGCGCGAAGATGTGGGTGAAGTCCCAGGTGTTCTGGCTGATGCCGGAGCAGGAGTCGTCCCCCGCCTTGCCCGGGCAGCCGCCGTTGTCGCGCTGGAGCGCCCAGAAGGACAGTGTGTTGATGCCCTTCGACACCGCCCAGTTGTAGACGGTGGTGGCGTTGGCCACGGTGAAGGTCTCGGCCGCGCCGTAGTCGTCGATGCCGGGCATCTCGGTGATCCCGATCGAACCCCACAGCTGGGCTGGGGTCTTGGACGGGTAGAGCTTGGCGAGCTGGTTGTAGAGGCCCTGCGCGGAGGTCTGGGTGTCGGCCGCCATGTCGTGGGTGGCGCCGTCGTAGTAGTCGAAGGTCATCATGTTGACGACGTCGATCCGGGCGTTGTTGCTGACCGCGTTCTTCAGCACGGCGAGACCGCTGGAGGCGAGCCCGGTGGTGGTGGTCGGCAGCGTGTAGGAGAACTGGACGTTCCGCCCGTTGGTGGCGGCCCAGTCCTGCACGATCTTGATCGCCTTGTTGCGACGGTCGATTCCGGCCGTGTTGGTCAGCGAGTTGTCCTCGATGTCGAGGTCGATCCGGCTGACGTCGTAGGTGGTGACGAGGTTCTCGAAGGCTGCTGCGATCTGGTTGACGTCGGTGCAGCTGTCGGCCAGTTCGGTGCCGGTGTTGTCGGCGGTGTAGCCGCCGAAGGAGGGGATCACGTCCCCGCCGTTGGCCCGGATGGTGGCGATGTCGGCGCCGAAGGTCGAGGAGGAGACCGGCTTGGAGGTGTCGCCGTTCCAGTACGGGGTGCAGGAGCCCTTGGTGGCGGCCTGGAGGAACGCCATCGTCAGGTGCTTGGCCCCGGACTGGGCGGCCAGGGCGGCGGGGCTCTGCCCGGTCCAGGACTCGAAGTAGGGGGCGAAGACCCGGCTGGGGAGCGGGGTCGCGGCCTGGGCGGAGCCCGTCCCGGCGGCGACCAGGCCGGCCGAGGCGGCCAGCGTGGCACAGGCTGTCAGGGCCGCCTGGATGGTTCTGCGTAGACGCATGGATTCTCCAACATACGTGGTGGGGCAGGACGTTGGGGATGCGCGCATGATCGGGGCGCGACGGCCGTGTGGGGTCGGCTGCGCGGGCCCGGACGTGCGGACGTGTGGGTGTGCTGACGTGCGGGACTGCTGGGTGTCCGGATGTGCGGGCGCGCGGAAGCCCACCGACTCGCGCGGAGGCGGGTGGCGGGTACGCGTGTGCGCACGCCGTACGGAGCGGGGGTGGTGCGGGACAGGGCAGGGCAGGGCAGTGCCTCAGCCGCCGGTGGTCACACCCCCACAGTGCATCCCGGTCGGATCGACATGCTTATGGTTGGACTAGACCACTGGTCTGTCAAGAGACCTAACAGTTCGTCGACACACCGCCCTCGTGGCCGAAGGGCCGTCCGATCGGCCGGGTGTGCGCGGTGCGGCCGGGGCTGTGGAGGTGGGCGGTGCGGCGGAGGTGGCCGGTGGGGCGGGGTGGCCGCGCTGCCGAAGGGCGGATGCACCGAAGGATGGATCCGCCGAAGAGCGAAGGCGCCGAAGAGCGAAGGTGCCGTGGCCGCGCGCCCGTCGGCGGGAGCGCGGCCACGGCGGCCCGGTGCTCAGGACACCGGGCGGTTCGGGTGGACGCTCCGGGTCACGCCGGCGGCGGGCAGAGGGTGGTCCGCAGCGCGTCGTTGATCTTCGCGGCGGTGTCCGGTCCGAAGCCCTGCGGGTGGTCGGGCGAGGTGAAGCGCTGGTTGGCCAGCTCGACCAGCTTCGACTTGTCCTTGGGGAACTGGAACAGCGCCTGGCACTGGTTGCGGGCCCGGTCCACGGCCTGGTCCGGCTTGCCGCCGACGATTGCAGGGTCGATCGCGTCCAGCGCGGCGACCAGCTTGCCGGTCAGGTCGGTGCCCGGCTTTCCGGGCAGGCCGGCGTCGCTGGGGGGCGTGGGCTTGGCCGGGGCGGGGGCTCCGGAGGAACCGGAGTCCGGGGCGGGGGCCGAGGGGCTGTCGGGCGCGGGCGCCGAGGGGGCCGCGGGCACCGAGGGGGAGGCGGCCGGGTCGGGCGCGGAGGCCGAGGGCGACTCGGGCGCCGACGGCGTCGAGGCGGTGCCGGGGGCGGGAGCCGAGGCGGCGGCCGGGGTGGTGGGGGAGCCGGCCGCGGCGGTGGCCGGGTGGGGGCCCGGTCCGGAGCTGGAGCAGGCAGCGAGGCTCACCGCGGCGAATGCCGTGAGGGTGGCGGCGAGGAGACGAGTGCGCATGGCGTCACACTGTCATGTCCGCGGCGTCGAAGGGAAGATCCTCCCGCGAGCGCGGACGGCCCGGGAGGGGGACCTCCCGGGCCGCCGACTCGCCGCGTTCGCAAGACACGGGCGAGGCGCCAGCAAGGCACGGCCAGGGCACGGGCGAGGCGCCAGCAAGGCACGGCCAGGGCGCGGGCGAGGCGCCAGCAAGGAACGGCCGGGGCGCGACCGGGCACGGCCAAGGGGCCGGCCGAGGCGTGGTCAGCCGAGGCCGTTGGCCTTCAGCCAGTCCTTGGCCACCGCCGACGGGTCGTCCTTGTCGATCGCGACGCGCTTCATCAGCGCCGTCAGCCCCGCCGTGTCGAGCTTGGCCGACACCGCGTTGAGGGCCGCCGTCGCGGTGGGGTTCACACTCGCCTTGTTGACCAGCGGGGTGACGTTCTGCGCGCCGAAGAGGTTCTTCGGGTCGGTCAGCGGGACGAGCTTCAGCTGGACGATCTTCGGGTCGGTGGTGAACACGTTGCCGACCTGGATGGTGCCGTCCTTGAGCGCGTTCGCGGTGGCGTCGCCGGTGGGCTTCCACTCCTTGAAGTTCAGCCCGTAGACGTCCTTGAGCTGCTGCTCGCGGCGGGACTTGAACTCCGGCGGACCGCCTATCGTGAACTCGCCCGCCTTGGCGGCCAGGTCGGCGATGCTCTTGAGGCCGTACTTGTCGGCGTTCTCCTGGGCGACGCTGAGCGAGTCCTTGTCCTCGGCGGGGGAGGAGTCGAGGATCCCCAGCGCGGCGGGCAGCGTCTTGGCCAGCGCCGCGTTCACCTCCTCGGTGGTGGCGGCGGTGGACTTGGCGTCCAGGTAGGCGAGCAGCGAGCCGTTGTACTCGGGCAGGACGCTCAGGCTGCCGCTCTGGAGCTGCCCGTAGAGCACCTCGCGGCTGCCGATGTTGAACTTCTCCTCGACCTTGACGCCCTTGGCCTTGAGGGCCTGCGAGTAGATCGAGCCGAGCAGCACGTTCTCCGGGAAGTTCGCCGAGCCGACGACCACCGTCGAGCCGGCGCCGGCGCCCGAGGCGGCGGGGGAGCCCGCCGCGGAGCCGCCGCCGAGCGGGTCGCCGCCGCCGGAGGAGCCGCAGGCGGTGGCGCCGAGGGCGAGTGCGGCGAGCGTGCCGAGGACGACGGCGCGCCTGCTTCCGTGGTTTGTCGACATGGTGACAGATGTCCTTCCGGAGAGGATGGGGAACGAGGTTCAGCGGGCCCGGCGCTGGGCGCGCATCCCGGGCGGGAGCGCGTACCGGGCGAGCAGGGCGAAGAACAGCTGGGCGCCGACCGCGAGCAGCACCACCAGCAGTGCGCCGCCGACGGTGACGGCGTACTTGCGGGTGGCCAGTCCGTCGATGACGTAGCGGCCGAGGCCGCCCAGCCCGACGTACGCGGCCACGGTGGCGGTCGCGATCACCTGGACGGTCGCGGTGCGAAAGCCCGCCAGCAGGGTCGGCGCCCCGGATGGCAGGCAGACCTGCCACAGCACCTGCGGGTGGGTCAGCCCGATGCCGCGCGCCGCGTCCCGGACGTCCGGGTCGGTGCCGCGCACCCCCTCGACGGCGGCCACCAGCAGCGGCGGCGCGGCGAGCGCGACCAGCGGGATCAGCACGGCCGTGTCCCCGACCCCGCCGAGCAGCACCGCCAGCGTCACCAGGCCGAGCGTCGGCAGGGCGCGGGTGGCACCGGCGAAGGCCGTCACGAGCGTGACGCCGCGCCCGGTGTAACCGATCAGCAGCCCGAGCGGCACGGCGAGCAGCGCTGCGAACAGCAGGGCCTCGCCGGAGAGCACCAGGTGCTCGGTGATCCGGTGCACGATCGAGTCCGGGCCGCTGCGGTGGTCGGGGGCGGAGAAGAAGTCGCCCAGCCAGTTCAGCCAGTTCACGAACCGGCTCCCTTCTCCCGGACGGCCCAGGGCGCGAGCAGCCGGCGGGCGCCCACCAGCAGCAGGTCGACGGCCAGCGCGAGGGCGGCGATCAGCGCGATGCCGGCCACGATCGGGGTCGGGAACGTGCGCTGGAAGCCGTCGATGAACAGGTAGCCGAGCCCGCCGCGCCCGATCAGCGCGCCGACGCTGGCCAGCGAGATGCTGGACACCGCCGCGACCCGCAGCCCGGCGATCAGGTACGGCACGGCGGCAGGCAGCTCGACGGAGGTCAGCCGGTGCCACGGCCCGTACCCCATCGCGGTGGCGGCCTGCCGGACCGGGTCCGGGACGGCGCGCAGGCCGTCCACGGTGGTCGGCAGCAGCACGGCGAGCGCGTAGAAGGTGAGCGGGATCATCACGGTGGCCTGGGTGGCGAGGCCGGTGTAGGGGATGAGCACCACGAACACGGCCAGCGAGGGCAGCGCGTAGACGATGTTGAAGACGGCGGACAGCGGTTGGTACAGCCGGGGGAAGCGGGTGCAGGCCAGGCCCAGCGGGACGGCCAGCAGCAGGCCGATGAGCACCGGAAGCAGGGAGATCACGGCGTGGTCGGCGAGCAGGTCGCCGAGGTAGCCGAGGTGGTCGCCGATCCAGTACCAGCGGACGATCGGTTCACCGTCCACCGGCCGCCCCGTCCGTGAGGTCACCGGCCGCCGCGCCGGCTGCCGCACCGCCCGCCGCGTCCACAGGGCCACCGGCTCCCGCACCGCCCGCCGTGCCCGCTGCGTCGGCCGCCGCGGCGGCCACAGGGGTGGACAGTGCGGCGAGGACGGCCTCGCGGCTCGCGGTGCCGGTGGCCCGGCCGTCGGCGTCCAGGGCCACGGCGGCCCCGGCGGGGGAGAGGACGGCGGCGTCCAGCGCGGTGCGCAGGGTGTCGGCGTCCGGCCGGTAGCCGGAGACCGGGTGCAGCTCGGCGGTGGCGGCGTCGCGGTCGATCCAGCCGATCGGGCGGCGCTCGTCGTCCAGCGCCAGTTCCCAGCCGCCGTAGCGCAGCCCGTCGGCCACCGGGCGGACGGCGATGGTGGTCGCGGGGCGCAGGGCGAGGCCGCGCAGGCCCCGGTCGCGGCCGAGGAAGGCGGCCACGCCGTCGTCCGCGGGGGTGGTGAGCAGGGTGTGCGGGTCGGCGAGCTGGGCGATCCGGCCGTGTTCGCGCAGGACCACCACCTGGTCGCCGAGCCGGACGGCCTCCTCGATGTCGTGGGTGACGAACAGCACCGTCTTGTGCAGCTCGGACTGGAGCCGCAGCAGTTCCTCCTGGAGCCCGGCGCGCACCACCGGGTCGACGGCGCTGAACGGCTCGTCCATCAGCAGCACCGGCGGGTCGGCCGCGAGGGCGCGGGCCACGCCCACCCGTTGCTGCTGGCCGCCGGACAGCTGGAACGGGTACCGCTTGCCGGTCTCGGGAGCGAGCCCGACCAGTTCGAGCAGTTCGGCGGCCCGGGCGCGGGCCTTCTTGCGGTCCCAGCCGAGCAGGTAGGGCACGGTGGCGACGTTGTCGATCACCTTGCGGTGCGGGAACAGGCCGGCCTGCTGGATCACGTAGCCGATGCCACGGCGCAGCTTGGCGGGCTCCAGTTCGGCGACGTCCGTGTCGTCCAGCAGCACCCGGCCCGAGGTCGGCTCGACCATCCGGTTGACCATGCGCAGCAGGGTGGTCTTGCCACACCCGGACGGTCCGACCAGGACGGTTATCCGACCGGTCGGGACGTCCAGGTCCAGGCCCTCGACGGCGATGGTGCCGTCGGGGTGGCGCTTGCCGGCGCCCTCGAATCTGATCACGGGGAGTTTCCTCGTCAGGGCGCCCCGGGGAGGCGGCGCCTGTTTCGGTCGTACGGTTGATGGCGGTTCGTCGACAAGCGGCGACGGCGTGGGCCGTACCGGCCGCTGCCGTGACGGCGTCTGTCGGATCGACCGCCCGGGCGTTCTTCCGCCCGCGTGGCTGCCCAGCTTCGGACCGGCGGAAACTCTGATCAGACTATGACCTGCATCATCTCCTGTCTCTCACTTACCACCCGGCACGGGGCCCGGACCCCGCCTCCGGACGGCCGGGGCCGACCGGACGCCCGACGTTCCGGCAGGTCAGAGGGGTGGGACACGGACACCCTGACGGCGGGTCGAGGGCTCGGGCCCCGGACGATCAGCCCGTCAGCCGCCGAGCGCCCCGGCCCTCCAGACTCTCAGCCGCCCCGGCGCGTCGGCAGCCCGGAGGCCGCCCAGCCGACGAAGCCGCCGTCCAGATCGGTCGCCCGGTGCAGCCCCAGCTCGCGCAGCGAGGCCGCCGCCAGGCTGGAGGCGTACCCCTCCGAGCAGACCACGATCACCTCGACGTCGTAATCCGACGCCTCGGGGATCCGGTGACTGCCCGTCGGGTCCAGCCGCCACTCCAGGACGTTGCGCTCGATGATCAGCGAGCCGGGGATCTCCCCCTCCGCCGCCCGCTGCGCCGCCGGACGGATGTCCACCAGCAGCGCGCCGTCCAGCTGCGACTGGTACGCCTCTCGGGCGCGCGGACGGTGGACGCCCTCGCGGGCCCGCTCCACCAGGTCGTCGATCGTGGTCACCATTGCTCCGGTCCTTCCTCCGAGGTACGGACGAGCCCGCCGGCCCGCAGGTCGTAGTGCGCCATCGAGCCCAGCGGGGGCGAGTAGGCGTGCAGGGTCACGGCCGGGCCGGACGCGGTGTTGCGCACGTCGTGCACGTACTCGGGGCCGAAGGCGCGGGCGGTGCCGGCCGGGACCCGGCGGATCAGCAGGCCCTGCTCCGGCCCGCCGAGGGACAGCTCCTCCAGCTCGCCGAGGGCGACGGTGAACGCGCCGCGCGAGCCGCCGTGGTCGTGGAAGCCGGTGGACTGGCCGGGCAGCCAGCTGATCAGCCACACCTCGTGGTCGTCGTCGGCCACCAGCCGCCGATACCAGCGCTCCTCGGTGGAGAGCCGGACGAGGTGGATCCACTGGTCGGGCTGTTCGGCCAGTTCGCGGACGACGGTGCGCAGGGCGCTCGGGGTGAGCGGCGCGCGGGTCTCCGCGGTGGCGGTGGCGGTGGCCGTGGCCGTGGCCTTGGCCTTGGCTGTTCTGGCCGGTGCCGGTGCCGGTGCCGGGGTCGGGGCTTGGGCGGCAGCGGGTTCGTCGGGGGCGAGGTTCAGGCTCATGGGGGCGTCCTCGGGTGCAGCGGGAACGTCGGCGGGGTGCGCCCTGGTCCGGCGGCGGGCGAGGGCACGGGCCGACGGAGCGGCACGGCACGCGCGGATGCGCCGGGCGGGGCGGGAATCAGAACGCTGGGTGCGGGTGTGCGGCGCGGGCCCTGGCGGACGTCACAGGGCGGGGGCAGCGCGGAGAGCCAAGGTCAACAGGCACAGATGGAACTCGCCTGGCGTCGCAGATCGACGTGCAGGCGGCAGACCAGAGTGGTGCCGGTGTCCATGCGCCGGATCCTTCCCGAGCCAACCGGACGAAGTCAAGCCGGATGGGGCCGGATCGCCCGGCTCCGCCGCCGGTCGGCTCGCCGCCGGCTGCCCGTTACCCCTCGGCCGGCCGCCTTCGGCTGCGCCGCGCTAATCCACCCCGGCCGAGCGGCCGACCGGCCGTCGAGCCGTTCTGGACCGGAACCGCCGAACGGCACTCGCATGCGTAAGGACCCCACTCGCGGGGTAAATGATCGTTTCATCCCATCCAGGACCCTCTGCGTGTCCGCGTCACGAGATCGCCCCAGATGCGTTACCGCCAACGTATTGTCAGGCCACCGAGGCCCGGCCTACGGTCTACAGGCCGCTTTCTACGCACGTAGACCCCTGTGGATCCCCGTCGGTCCGCAGACGAGACCCGCCCGCCCCGTCAACCCTCAGACCGCAGGCCCGACCCCATGGCCGGGCGGCGGAGTTGCGGAGGTATCCATGTCGCAGATCGTCCGTGCCGCGCTCGTCCAGACCCGCTGGACCGGCGACCAGGAGAGCATGATCGCCCTTCACGAGCGGTACGCCCGCGAGGCCGCCGCCCAGGGCGCGAAGATCATCGGTTTCCAGGAGGTCTTCAACGCCCCGTACTTCTGTCAGGTCCAGGAAGCCGAGCACTACCGCTGGGCCGAAGCCGTCCCCGACGGCCCCACCGTCCGCCGGATGCAGGACCTCGCCCGTGAACTCGGCCTGGTGATCGTCGTCCCGGTCTACGAGGAGGAACAGGCCGGGGTCTACTACAACACCGCCGCCGTCATCGATGCCGACGGCAGCTACCTCGGCAAGTACCGCAAGCACCACATCCCGCAGGTCAAGGGCTTCTGGGAGAAGTACTACTTCAAGCCCGGCAACCTCGGCTGGCCCGTCTTCGACACCGCCGTCGGCAAGGTCGGCGTCTACATCTGCTACGACCGCCACTTCCCCGAGGGCTGGCGAGCCCTGGGCCTGGCCGGAGCGCAGATCGTCTACAACCCCTCCGCCACCAGCCGAGGCCTCTCCGCCTACCTCTGGCAGCTGGAACAGCCCGCCGCCGCCGTCGCCAACGAGTACTTCGTCGCCGCCATCAACCGCATCGGCACCGAGGAGTACGGCGACAACGACTTCTACGGGACCTCCTACTTCGTCGACCCGCGCGGCCAGTTCGTCGGCGACGTCGCCTCCGACAAGGAGGAGGAGCTCGTCGTCCGCGACCTCGACCTCGGCCTGATCGAACAGGTCCGCCAGCAGTGGGCGTTCTACCGGGACCGCCGCCCCGACTCCTACGGACCGCTCGCCGAGGCCTGAGGAGCAGCGCGATGACCACCCGCGACCCGCACCAGCGCACCATCGTCCGCGGCGGCCTCGTCATCACCGCCGCCGACGAACTCCACGCCGATGTCCTCATCGAGGGCGAACGCATCGCCGCCCTCGCCACCACCGGCAGCTCCGCCGCCGAGGCCTGGAGCGCCGACACCGTCATCGACGCCACCGGCCACTACGTCATCCCGGGCGGCGTCGACGCCCACACCCACATGGAACTGCCCTTCGGCGGCACCTCGGCCTCCGACACCTTCGAGACCGGCACCCGGGCCGCTGCCTGGGGCGGCACCACCACCATCGTCGACTTCGCCGTGCAGTCCGTCGGCGGCTCGCTGCGCGAGGGCCTGGACACCTGGCACGCCAAGGCCGACGGCAACTGCGCCGTCGACTACGCCTTCCACACCATCGTCTCCGACGTCAACGAGGGCGTCCTCAAGGAGATGGACGCCCTCGTCGACTCCGGCGAGTCCACCTCCTTCAAGCTCTTCATGGCCTACCCCGGCGTCTTCTACAGCGACGACGGCCGCATCCTGCGCGCCATGCAGCGCGGCGCGGTCAACGGTGGGCTGATCATGATGCACGCCGAGAACGGCATCGCCATCGACGTCCTGGTCGAACAGGCCCTCGCCGCCGGGCACACCGCACCCCGCTACCACGGCGAGGTCCGCCGCGAACTCCTGGAGGCCGAGGCCACCCACCGGGCCATCAAGCTCGCCCAGGTCGCCGGCAGCCCGCTCTACGTCGTCCACGTCTCCGCGGCCGCCGCCCTCGCCGAGCTCGTCCAGGCCCGCGACGCCGGGCTCAACGTCTTCGGCGAGACCTGCCCGCAGTACCTGTTCCTCTCCACCGACAACCTCGCCGAGACCGGTGCCGACGGCTTCGAGGGCGCCAAGTACGTGTGCAGCACGCCGCTTCGGCCGCGCGAGCACCAGGAGACGCTCTGGCGCGGACTGCGCGCCAACGACCTCCAGGTGGTCTCCACCGACCACTGCCCGTTCTGCTTCACCGGGCAGAAGGAACTCGGCCGCGGCGACTTCTCGAAGATCCCCAACGGCCTGCCCGGCGTGGAGAACCGGATGGACCTGCTCCACCAGGCCGTCGTGGACGGGCACATCACCCGTCGGCGCTGGATCGAGATCGCCTGCACCACGCCCGCCCGGATGTTCGGGCTGCACCCGCGCAAGGGCACCATCGCGCCCGGCGCCGACGCCGACCTCGTCGTCTACGACCCCACCGCCGTGCAGACCGTCTCCGCCGCCACGCACCACATGAACGTCGACTACTCGGCGTACGAGGGCCGCCAACTCACCGGCCGCGCCCGCACCGTGCTCTCGCGCGGCACCGTCGTGCTGGACGGCGAAACCTGGCTCGGCCGGGCCGGCCACGGCACGTTCCTGCGCCGCGACACCTGCCAGTACCTGACCTGACCACTCTCCCGCGCCGCCGCCCGGGCCTGTGCGCACGACCGCCCGGGCGGCGGAACCACCCTCCCCGGAGCCACCCATGGACATCGGCCTCGTCCTGCAGACCGACCCGCCCGCCCGCCTGCTCATCGACCGGATGATCCGCGCCGAACAGGCCGGGTTCAGCCACGGCTGGACCTTCGACTCCTGCGTCCTGTGGCAGGAGCCGTTCGTCATCTACAGCCGGATCCTCGCCGAGACGCGGAGGTTGACCGTCGGACCGATGGTCACCAACCCCTCCACCCGGACCTGGGAGGTCACCGCCTCCCTGTTCGCCACGCTCAACGACATGTACGGCAACCGCACCGTCTGCGGCATCGGCCGCGGCGACTCCGCCATGCGGGTCGCCGGACGCCACCCCGCCACCCTCGCCCGGCTCTCCCAGGCCATGCACGCCATCAAGGAGCTGGCCGAGGGGCGGACGGTCGAGGTGGACGGCACCGAGATGCACCTTCCGTGGGTCGGCCCAGGCGCCCAACTCCCCATCTGGATGGGCGCGTACGGGCCGAAGGCGCTCGCACTGACCGGTCGTCAGGCCGACGGATTCATCCTCCAGCTGGCCGACCCGTACCTCACCGAGTACATGGTCAAGGCGGTGCGGTCCGCAGCGGCCGAGGCCGGCCGGGACCCGGACGCCGTCACCATCTGCGTCGCCGCCCCCGCCTACGTGACCGCCGACGACTCGCCCGCCGCGCTCGCCCACGCCCGGGAGCAGTGCCGCTGGTTCGGCGGGATGGTCGGCAACCACGTGGCCGACCTGGTCAGCCACTACGGCGCACACTCCGAGCTCGTCCCGGAGGCCCTCACCGACTACATCAAGGGCCGCCAGGGCTACGACTACAGCCACCACGGCCGGGCCGGGAACCCCGACACCGCCTTCGTGCCGGACGAGATCGTCGACCGCTTCTGCCTCATCGGCCCGCCGCAGGCCCAACTCGCCCGCCTGGAGCACCTCCGCTCCCTCGGCGTCGACCAGTTCGCCGTCTACGCCATGCACGACGCCGTCGAGGCCACCATCGACGCCTACGGGACCGACGTCATCCCGCACCTGTCCCGCCAACCCCAGACGTAACGCCATTCACGCGGAGGGGAGTTGACCATGGCCGACACCGCGACCAGCGGCGGCGGGCAGCGGCATCACTCCGACGGCCGGGTCGAACTCGAACCGGCCGCAGGAGAGTTGCCGTCCAACGGCTTCACCAACGACGACCTGCGGCCGGTCCCGGTGGCACGGCGCACCTGGACCACCTACAACTTCCTGGCGCTCTGGGTCGGCATGGCCCACAACATCCCGTCCTGGACGCTCGCCTCGGGGCTCGTCGCGCTCGGCATGGACTGGAAGCAGGCCGTGCTGACCATCGCGCTCGCCAACCTCGTGGTGCTCGTGCCGATGCTGCTCACCGGGCACGCCGGGACGAAGTACGGCATTCCGTTCCCGGTGTTCGCCCGGGCCGCGTTCGGACTGCGCGGCGCCAACCTGCCCGCGCTCATCCGGGCGGCGGTGGCCTGCGCCTGGTTCGGCATCCAGAGCTGGATCGGCGGCGAGGGGATCTTCCTGCTGGCCGGCAAGCTGCTGGGAGAATCCTGGCGCACGGCAGCGGAGTTCGGCGGCTATCCATGGACGCAGTGGGTGTCGTTCCTGCTGTTCTGGCTGATCGAGATGGCCATCATCGCCCGTGGGATGGAGACCCTCCGGCGGTTCGAGAACTGGGCCGCGCCGTTCGTGATCGTCGGCGCGCTGGCGCTGCTGGCATGGATCACCGTGAAGGCGGGCGGGTTCGGTCCGTTGCTCGACCAGCCGTCCGAACTGGGCTGGGGCGGCGGGTTCTGGAAGGTCTTCTTCCCCGCGCTGATGGGCATGATCGGGTTCTGGTCGACCCTGTCGCTCAACATCCCCGACTTCACCCGCTTCGGGGGCAGCCAGCGCGCCCAGATCCGCGGGCAGGCGCTCGGCCTGCCGACCACGATGACGCTCTTCGCGCTGCTGTCCGTCCTCGTCACCTCCGGCTCGTAGGCCGTCTACGGCGCACCGGTGTGGGATCCGATCGAACTCGCCGCGAAGATGGAGAACCCGGTCGGCATCCTGTTCGCGCTGCTGACCGTCCTGATCGCGACGCTGTCGGTGAACATCGCCGCCAACGTCGTCTCGCCGGCCTACGACCTCGCCAACCTGCTGCCCCGACTGGTCGACTTCCGTACCGGGGCGCTGATCACCGGCGTCGTCGGGATCGCGATCTTCCCGTGGAGGCTGATCTCCGACCCGCACGTGTACATCTTCACCTGGCTGGGTGTGGTCGGCGGCCTGCTCGGGACGGTGGCCGGGGTCCTGATCGCCGACTACTGGGTGCTGCGTGGCACCCGGCTGCAACTCGCCGAGCTGTACCAGCCGGGCGGGGCGTACTGGTACGCGGGCGGGTGGAACTGGCGGGCGGTGACGGCGCTGTTGGTCGGGGGCGTCCTGGCGATCGGCGGCTCGTACGGCGGGCCGTTCCCGGCGGACGGGCTGCTGCCCGTGTTCAAGCCGCTGGCCGACTACGGCTGGGCGGTCGGCTTCGGGTCGGCCTCGGTGCTGTACCTCGTGCTGGGCGCTGTCCCGGGTGCCCGGCGGGTGGGCGGGCGCCACGGGCGGACGGCGGCGGACGGCTGACAAGTGACAGCGGACGGATAACAGCGAACAGATAACAGCGGACGGATGACAGCGAACAGATAACAGATTTCGAAATCTGTTATCTGTTCGCTGCTACTTGTTCATTGCCGGTTGCCCGCTGTCATTCGCCAGTCGCTGCCCGGTCGACGGCCGCCAGCACCTTCGCCGCACCGTCCTCGGCCGCGAGCGTGGCGGCCGCCGCCCGGGCCTGGTCGCGGTAGCGGGGGTCGTCGAGGGCCTGGCGGATGGCGGCGGCGAGGCGTGCGGCGGTGAGGGCGTGCAGCGGTACCGGCCCGGGGGAGACGCCGAGGCGGGTGAGCCGGTCGGACCAGAACGGGGCGTCGAGCTGTGCGGGTACCGGTACGGCCGGCGTGCCGCAGCGCAGGGTGGCGGCGGTCGTGCCGGCGCCGGCGTGGTGGATCACGGCGGCCATGCGGGGGAACAGCCAGTCGTGCGGGGCGTCGCCGATGGTCAGGACGTCCTCCGCCTCGCCGGCTCCGAGGTCGCTCCAGCCCGACTGCAGGACGGCCCGGACCCGGGCGGCGCGGACCGCGGCGACCACCGTCGCGGTGAGCCGGCCGGGGTCGGGGACGACCAGGCTGCCGAAGCCGACGAAGACCGGCGGCGGTCCGGCGGCGAGGAAGTCGAGCAGTCGGGCCGGGGGGTGCCAGTCCGGATCCCGTACCGGCCACCAGTAACCGGCCACGTCCAGCCCCGGGCGCCAGTCGGCGGGCCGCGGGACCACGGCGGGCGAAAACCCGTGCAGGACGGGGTACTTGCGCCTGGCGTGGGCGGCGCCGAGCGGCGGTAGGCCGAGGCGGCGCCGCAGCCCGCGTACGGCGGGGGCGAAGAGCTGGTCGGTCGCGACCTGGACGGCGTGCCCCGCGAGCAGGTTGCCCGGGCGGCCGAGTGAGCGGGCACCGGTGACAGCGGGCGCGAACTCCCTGGTGGGGGAGAGGGGTTGGAGGTGTAGGCCGATGCTGGGAATGCCCGCAGCCTCGGCGGCGACCTGGCCGAGCGGGCTGGTGGTGCTGGTGGTGAGCAGCAGGTCGGTGCCGAGTGCCGTGGCGTCGGCGATGCCGTCGGCGAGCTCCGGCATGAACTTCCGCCCCAGCTGTAGAAGTTGCAGGACGGCGCGAGGTCCGGTGCCGGCCTGGAGCAGGCGCCGCCCCTCGGCGGAGGCGAGTTCGGCGCGCGGGTCGACCGGCAGCGGGCGGAACTCCAGCCCTGCGGTCCGCACCGAGGCGGCGAAGGTGGCGTGGGTTGCGACGGCCACCTGATGGCCGGCCGCCTGGAGGCGGGCGCCGAGCCCGGTGAACGGGGCCACGTCGCCCCGGGATCCGGCGGTGGCGATCAGGATGCGCATGGCCGCAGTATCCCGGCGCGGGCGCCCCGCCGGAAAGGTGCCGTGCCCGGAGCGGCCCGGTCCGGGGTGGCCGGTTCGGGCCGGTGCTCCCGCGGCGCCGGAACCGGGCGGTGGTGGGCGGCGTCCTTCCTGGCAGAGCGGCGGAACGGGGCCGCCGCGCCGTGGACGGGAGGGACAGATGAGCATCGTCGCGTGGATCGTGCTTGGCCTGCTGGCGGGGGCACTGGCCAAGCTGCTGCTGCCGGGGAAGGACCCGGGCGGCCTGATCGTGACAACCCTGATCGGTATCGCCGGCTCCTTCGTGGGCGGTTGGATCGCCTCGCACTTCCTGCACAGGTCGGTGACGGCGCACTTCTTCGACATGGCGACCTGGGTGTCGGCGATCGGCGGGGCCCTGGTGCTGCTGATCATCTACCGGCTGGTGTTCGGCAGCTCCCGACGCTAGCCCGAGCGCCGGGAACCGGCCCCGCGCCGACGCGGACACGGTGTCGCACAGCCGAGCCGGCCAGGCCCACGGGGCGGCCGGCTCGGCTCAGCGCGTCGGTGCCGACGCCTCCGCGACCCACTCCGGCAGGTCCTCGCGGGCGGCCAGCCAGGCGGTCGGCACCTCGGCGAGGCCGGTGCGAGCGGCGACCGCCCCGGCGGCGATCGCGCAGGTGGTGTCCATGTCGCCCCAGCCCTCCAGGGTGTGCCAGATGACCTCGGGAAGTGAGTCCAGGTGCCCGGCGGCGGACCAGAGGGCGAACGGGACGGTGTCCGGGGCGGAGATCATGAACCCGGAGCCGAGTACGTTGGCGGCCTGCCGGACGCTCGTGTGTCCGGGCAGCCGGGCGGCGATCCGTAGACCGGAGCGCACTTCGCCGTCCGGCAGACGCCCGGCCACCTCCGCCAGCAACTCGGCACGGCCGGGGGGGTTTTGGCCCCGGCTGCGGACAGCGAGTGCCGTGGCGAGGGCGACTGCCACCGCGCCCGCGACCGCCTCCGGGTGGAAGTGCGTGGTGAGCGCCTGGAGTTCGGCCTGCCGGGCGACGGCGTCCAGGTCGTCTGCGAACCAGGCGCCCAGTGGGGCGACCCGCATCGCGGCGCCGTTCCCGTACGAGCCCTGACCCTCGAACTGGCGCGAGGTGATGGCGCGCCAGTCCCCGCCGGCGCCGATCTCACGCAGTACCCGGTGCATCGACGGGCCGTACTTGCGCCCGTACTCGCGGGCGTACTCCTCGGCGAACTCGCCGGCCAGCGCATCCTGTCGGACCTCGCCCCAGGAGGCCAGGTGGCGGACGAGGACCAGCGCCATCGCGGTGTCGTCGGTCCAGTACCAGGGCGCCGGGCGGAGCCGGCGAGCGGCCAGCGCGGCGGGCGCCTCGTCGAGCGGCCACGAGAACCAGCGGTCGCCGAAGGCGTCGCCGAGGGCGAGCCCCTGCAAACTGTCCAGGGTCGGACGGGTTGGACGGGGCGGAGGGGTCGGACGGGCCGGACGCATGTCGTCCTCCAAGTGAGATCAACCGTGCGCGGCAGTCTGCCGGACGGCCGGGCCCGCCGGCGACCGGGTTTCGCTCCGGTGCCGGCGAGCCCGGCCGTCGGTGTCCGGGTTCAGGGGCGCCCGGGGCTTCGGAGGGGCGTCACTTGGTGAGCAGGCCGCCGAGGATGAGCTTCCAGAGGGCCTCGAAACGGTCCTCGATGGTCGGCTCGGACCACGAGGACGCGTACGCCGGGTCGTGGAAGGGGCCGGTGGCGTCGAAGACGGCGCGGGCCGTGGAGAGGATGTGGGCGAGCTTGAACTCCTTGCTCTCCATGCCGTCCTGGACGATCTGGGCGATCTGGGTGACCAGGGTGTCGATGTGCGCCTCGACGATGCCGCTGTTCTCCTCGACCAGCACCATGTAGGTGGCGAACAGCTCCGGGTCGTCCAGCGCCTTCTTCCGCTTGGCCGCGAACAGCGTCACCAGCCAGCGGTGCAGCCGCTCGACGGCCGAGCCGGCCTCGGTCGAGATGAAGGCGAGCTGGTGGTGCGCCTGGTCGAGCCAGCGCTGGGTGACCGCCTCGCGCAGCGCGGCCTTGCTCGGGAAGTGGCGGTAGACGCTGCTGTGGCTGACGCCGAGGATCCGGGCGACGTCCACGACGGTGGCCTTGGCCGGGCCGAACCGCCGGAGGACGTCCTCCGCCGCGATCAGGATCTGCTCGGCGGTGAGTGTGGTGTCCGTGGTCACGGGGAGGTCCGTCCTTAGGGTCGTGCGGTCGAGGGTGGTGCTGCCGTCCCCGGCCGTCGGGCCGGTTCCGGTGGGTCAGTGCTCGCTGTCCAGGTGCTCCATCTGGGCGGCAGCGTAGCGGTCGCCCGCTGCGGAGCCGGCGGGGACGGCCGCCTCGATGGCCGCGAGGTCGGCCGCGGTGAGCGTGACGTCCAGCGCGCCCAGCGCCTCGGTGAGGCGGTCGCGGCGGCGGGCGCCGACCAGCGGAACGACGTCCTCCCCGCGCGAGGCGACCCAGGCGATGGCGACCTGGGCGACGCTCGCCTCCTTCGCGGAGGCCACCGCGCGCAGTGCCTCGACGAGCGCGAGGTTGTGGGCCAGGTTGTTGCCCTGGAAGCGCGGACTGTGGCCACGGAAGTCGGTGCCGGCCAGGGCGCGGCCCTGGTCCCAGTGGCCGCTGAGCAGGCCGCGCGAGAGCACGCCGTAGGCGGTGATGCCGATGCCGAGCTCGCGGGCGGTGGGGAGGATGGCGTCCTCGATCGAGCGGGAGATCAGCGAGTACTCGATCTGCAGGTCGCTGATCGGGTGGACGGCGGCGGCGCGGCGCAGGGTGTCGGCGCCGACCTCCGACAGGCCGATGTGACGGACGTAGCCGGCCTTCACCAGGTCCGCGATGGCGCCGACGGTCTCCTCGACCGGGACGTTCGGGTCCAGGCGGGCGGGGCGGTAGACGTCGATGTGGTCGGTGCGCAGTCGGCGCAGCGTGTAGGCGAGGGCGGTCTTGGTGGCGGCGGGGCTCGCGTCGTAGCCGAGCCACTGGCCGTCCGGGCCGCGCTGGGCGCCGAACTTCACGCTGATCTGCACGCTCTCGCGGGCGCGGCCGCGCAGGGCCTCGTGGATCAGCAGCTCGTTGTGGCCCATGCCGTAGAAGTCGCCGGTGTCGAGCAGGGTGACCCCGGCGTCGATCGCGGCGTGGATGGTGGCGATGCTCTCGGCCTCGTCGGCCGGGCCGTACAGGTCAGACATGCCCATGCAGCCGAGGCCGAGGGCGGAGGTGACCGGTCCGGAGGTGCCGAGGGTGCGCTGCGTGGGGCGGGAGGTCGTGGCCACGGGGACTCCAGGGGTGGGTGCGGCGATGGGTGGGGTGACCCGGGGTCCACTATGACACGACAGCGAACAGATTTCAAAATCTGTTCGCTGTCGTCTGTTATCTGTTATCTGAAAGCTGTCACCTGTTATCTGTCACCCGCCGACTCGATCGGCCGCCCGGCTGCGGTTCTCGTACGCGAGTGCCTCGCCGGCCGCGGCCTCGCCGGCCGGGGGCTCTGGCGGCGAGGCCGGACCCCAGTCCTCCCGCCCACCCAGTGACCGCAGCAGGTAGGCGCGGGCCGGCGGCAGGTTGCGCCACACCGTGCGCTCACCCAGCCCGTACGCCGCCTCGAACCGCCGCAGCAGTCGCACCACTGCCCGGTGGCGGGCGCTCTGCCGGGGCCCCGAGGACAGGGTGCGGGCCGTCGTCGTGCCGAGGTAGCCGAAGTACGTCAGCTCGCCCCCGGGCAGAAGCAGCCGCAGGTAGAGGTCGAGGAGGTGGCGTACCTGGGCCGGCTCGAAGTTGGTGAACGGCAGGCCCGACACGATCACGTCGTACCGCTCGTCCGTCTCGCCGGCTCGGCCCGTCACGTTCGTCTGGTCCTGGGGCAGTTCCTCCACCCGGCAGGCCGACAGCCGCAGGGCGACACCCGGGCGTCGTGCGGCCAGCACCGAGTCCTCGCGCAGCCGGTCGGCGAAGCGCGGGTTCGCCTCGACGACGTGCAGCCGGTCGCCCGGGAGCAGTACTTGGGCCAGCCGGCGGGTCACCACGCCCGTCCCGGCGCCGACTTCCAGCACCGAGATCGGCCGATTCGGGCGGCTGGTGGCCGGAACCACCAGGGCGTTCACGAGGTCCTCACCGCTCGGGGCCAGCGCTCCGGTGTCGTGGAAGGTGCGCAGGGCCTCGGCGAGGAACAGCAGGTGGTCCCCGGCGGACCGTGAACTGCGCTGCGGGGTGAGGAAGTCGGGGCGCGGGCGAAGCTGTTCGGTGGTCATGCCTTCGACGCTAGGCAGCCCCGCCGCACCCCGAATCGGCCGACGAGCGACGCGTACCCCCGACGAAAGTCGAGGGTGCGGGTACCCGGGAGAAGGGGGCACCCGCCCGCCGCCCGCCCGTAACATCGAGCCGGACGGACGGACGGACAGGCGACGGACGGACGGAGCGAGCGCGGAGGGAGCCCGATGCGAGAGGACGGGAGCGGCCCGATGCGCGCAGGCCTGTTGGGCTGGTACGGCCCGGGCCGCCGGCTGTGGAGCGAAACCCTGCTGCTGCTCGGCATCCTCGCGCTCACCGCCGAGGAGGGCCTCTCCCAGTGGGTCCACGCCGATGAGCCGTTTCGGCTGCCCCGGACCGTCGTGGCCGTCCTCGCCTCGCTCTCCCTGCTGTTCGCCCGCCGCTACCCGATGGCCTCCGCCGTCCTGCCGGTGCTCACCGGCGGCCTGTTCAACCGCGCCTTTCCCGGGCTGTTCAGCGTCTACTACCTCGCCTCCCTCGGCCGGACCGGCCCGGCGGCGGCCGGCGGCGCCCTCATCGCGATGGTGGGCGCGACCCGAGCCGATTCGCTGGTCGGCTGGGCGGGCACCACCGGATCCCAACTCCTCGTTCAGGTGGCGACCTTGTCCTTCGGCCTGTGGCTGCACGGCCGCAGGGTGCTGATCCGCACCCTGCACGAGCAGGTGGACGCGCTGCGCCGGGAGCGCGAGTTGCGCGCCGAACGGGCCCAGGCCGCCGAACGGGCCCGGATCGCCCGGGAGATGCACGACGTGCTCGCCCACCGCCTCAGCCTGCTGGTGCTGCACGCCGGGGTGCTGCGCGACCAGGCCCTCGCCGGTACCGTCGCCGCCGACCCGGACCGGCTCACCCACCGCCTCGAACTGCTGCGCACCACCGCCGCCCACTCGCTCGACGACCTGCGTGACGTCCTCGGCGCCCTGCGGGCCGACCCGCCGACAGCACCGGCCGCCGAGGAGGTGCCGGCCGCACCGCCCCGGGTGGCGCGCGTCCCGGTGCCCGTCCCGGCGCGCGTCCCGGCGCCCGCGCTGCGCGACCTCACCGAACTCGTCGGTGAGGCCACTTCGGCCGGGCAAGAGGTCGAACTGGCCCTCTCCGGTGACCCGGAGACCGTCCCCACCACCCACCGGCTGGCCGTGCACCGCCTGGTCCAGGAGGCGCTGACCAACGCCCGCAAGTACGCGCACGCCGCGCCCGTCACCGTCCGGGTCCGCTACGGCGCCCCGGCAACCACCGTCGAGGTCCGCAACGGTCCGGGGGAGGCGTCGCCGAACGGGCCGGGCACCGGCGGCGGGTACGGTCTGGTGGGGCTCGCCGAACGGGTCGACGCGCTCGGCGGCTACCTCGACGCGGGACCGGACGGTGGTGGCGGCTTCCGGCTCGCAGCCCGCCTGCCCGCACCGGAGCGCCCGCCGCGGACCGTGCCAGGACCCGTGCCAGGGCCCGTCCCAGGACCGGGCCCAGAACCGGGACACGACCCCGGATCCGGGCCTTCCCCGGCCCTTGCCCCCTCCCCGACCCCGTAGCCGAAGGACGCCGAATGATCCGCACGATGGTGGTCGACGACGACGCGCTGGTGCGGCTCGGCCTCGTCGACCTGCTCGCCCAGGACCCGGCCCTCACCGTGGTCGCCGAGGCCACCGACGGACTGCAGGCCGTCGAACTCGCCCGCAGCCAGCGGATCGACGTGGCGCTCATGGACATCCGGATGCCCAGGCTCGACGGCATCGCCGCCACCAGGCGCCTGCGCGAACTGCCCGACGCCCCGCGCGTGATCGCGCTCACCACCTTCGACCTCGACGAGTACGTGTACCAGGCGCTCGCTGCCGGGGCCGACGGCTTCCTGCTCAAGGACACCCCGCCCGCCGAGATCGCCCGGGCCGTCCACGTCGTCGCCGGCGGTCAGGGGATGCTGCACCCTGCGGCCGCGCGGCGACTGATCGACCGCTACCACCGCACCGGTGCGCCCCGGTCGGTCGCCGCCCGCAACCGGGTCGCCGGGCTGACCCCGCGCGAGACCGACGTGCTGCGCGAACTCGCCGACGGGCTCTCCAACGCGGAGATCGCGGGCGTCCTCGGGATGCGCGAGAGCACCGTGAAGGCGCACGTCAGCCGGATCCTGACCGGGTTGGGCGTCGGCAACCGGGTCCAGGCCGCGCTGCTCGCGCGCGATTCCGGGCTGGTCGGGGACGGCGCCTGAGCCGGTACCGGGCGCTGTGGGGCGGTGCGGTGCGGTGGTGCGGTGCCGTCGTGGCTCGTGTGGTCGCTGGTCCTGCCGATGCGCGACGCCCGGTGGTGCGCGCGCGGTGGTGGGTGGGGTGTCATGTCGTCCGGTGTTCACGCGAGTGTTCCCGGGGCGTCGGACCGGGCTCCCCCTGAGCCGGTCGCGTGCTCCCGGTTCGTACCGCGCGCTGAGCCGTTGTCACCCATCCGGCGTGGAAATCCCGCGCCTTGGCGGTTTGCGCTGCCGAACCCGGGCGGCGGGTCCATGGTGGAGATGGGCGCGATCCGGCGACCGCGCCCGCGCGCCGATCCAGGCCCGCGCGCCGCGTGCCCGCCGCTGTTCTCCGACGGGTGTCCGAGGCTGAGGGCCCGGTCCCGGCACGCTGGGAGCAGGGCCACCTCGCAGGAAGCCGAACGGTTCTTCTAGGCTCACATCTCGGCTTCCCTGCGGCGGTCCGGCCCGTTGCGCCCGCCGTCAGGAAGCCGCCGTCCACGGGGCCCCGGGCGGACCGGGGCCACCGGATCGAGCGAGGAGGACGCAATGCCAAGCACGCCGCCCAGCCGTTCCACCGCACTTGGGCCAGACGGTCCGTTCCGAAGGGCCGGGCACCATCCCGGTCGATCGGCGCGGTCCGGCCGGGCCTGGCAGCCGGGTTGGGGTGGCCGGCCGGACCGGCCGCTGAATACCGGCAGCGGCCGCGGAGGCGAACGTTGAGTCCCCAGATCGTCGGGTCGCCCGCCGCGCCGAGTGCCGCCGCCCCCGACGGTGACTCCGCCCCCGCGCCCGCCCCTGCCTCGGACCGCGCCCCCGTCGACCTCCCGGCCGCTGCTGACGGTGAGGCCCTCACCGCTACTGCTACCGCGACCGCTCATGCCACGGCCACGGCCACGGCCACGGTCACCGTCACAGCCTCGGCCACCGCTGCTGCGACCGCCGCACTCCCCGGCCTACCGCAGGCCCTCAGCACCCGCGCCCGTACGCTGGCCGGGGCCGTCCGGCGCCGGTGCACGGACCTGGCCCGGATCGAGTCGCCCAGCGGAGACGTGCCCCGACTCGACGCTCTCGCCGAGGAGTTGAGCGCCGGTTTCAGCGCCACCGGTGCCACCGCGCGACGCGAGCCCGGGCCGGCCGGTGACCACCTGGTCCTGGAGTGGGAGGGGCAGGACGAGACGCTGCCGCACCTGTTGATCGTCGGCCACCACGACACCGTCTGGCCGGTGGGCACCCTCGCCGACTGGCCGGTCACCGAGCAGGACGGTCTGCTCAGCGGCCCCGGCGTCGTCGACATGAAGGGCGGACTCGCCATCCTGGAAGGCGCGTTCGCCCTGCTCGCCGACCTCGGGCAGCGGCCGCACCGCGCCGTCCGGCTGGTCGTCGTCTCCGACGAGGAGGTCGGCAGTCCGGACGGACGGCGCCTGGTCGAGCGCCAGTTGCGCGGTGCGGCCGCGGTCCTCGGGCTCGAACCTCCGCACCCCGACGGCCGGTTGAAGACGGCCCGGCGCGGCAGCACTCGGGTCCGGCTCACGGTCACCGGGCGTGAGGCCCACGCGGGCAACGACGCCCACGACGGGGTGTCGGCAGTCGACGAACTCGTCGACCAGCTCGTCGTCGTCCGCGGCCTCGCGGGACAGCCGGGGACGGAGCTCAACGCCGGTCGGATCAGCGGGGGTTCGCGGGCCAACGTGGTCGCGGGCCGGGCCGAGGCCGAGCTCGGCCTGCGGTTCTCCACCGTCGAGGCGCAGCGCCGTACGCTCGACAACCTGGCTCGGCTCACCGCGCTGCGCCCGGGGGCCAGGGTCCGGACCGAGGTGCTGTCCAGCCGTCCGGCGTGGCCCGAGCGCACCGGCAACCCGCTGCTGCGGCACGTTCGTTCACTCGCCGCGGTGCTCGGGCAGCAGCTGGACGGCGGTCCGGCGGGCGGCGCGGGGGACACCAATCTGCCGGGCTCGCGCGGGCTGCCGACGCTGGACGGCTTCGGCGCGGTCGGTGCCGGTGCTCACGCCCGGCACGAGCACATCCGGCTCGACCAGCTGGCACCCCGGATCGCCCTGCTGGCCGCGCTCCTCGCCGTACCGCTGCCGAGGCTGCGCGACCGCACGGAGGGTTGAGCGGGCTGCCGGCGGCCGGGGGCTGTCGGCGAACAGGGAGCAGGGAGCAGGGAACAGAGAACAGAAGACGGATGACAAGTAACAGCTGACAGATAACAGCTAACAGATAATGAAATCTGTTAGCTGTTATCTGTTTGTTGCCCACCCGCTCGCGGCAGCCCGCCCGTCGACGACTGTCCGCCGCCCGAAACCCCGCCCCTCACCCGCGTCCCTTGCCATCCCTCCACCTTGCCGCGCAGAATGGTACCGACCGAACGGTCAGTCGGTTGGCGCCGCGGGCGCCGGCGCGGGACACGAGAGGTGATCGTGGTGACAGCAGAGGTGGCCGAGGCGGTCCCCGCGCAGGCGCTGGAGGACCGGTTCGAGGCGGTCGTCGCCGCCGAGCAGCGGATCGAGCCCAGGGACTGGATGCCCGACGCCTACCGGGCCACGTTGGTCCGCCAGATCGCCCAGCACGCCCACTCCGAGATCATCGGCATGCAGCCCGAGGGCAACTGGCTCACCCGCGCCCCCTCGCTGCGCCGCAAGGCGATCCTGCTCGCCAAGGCCCAGGACGAGGCCGGCCACGGCCTCTACCTCTACGCCGCCGCCGAGACCCTGGGTGTCGACCGCGCCGAGCTGACCGAGAAGCTGATCTCCGGCCGGCAGAAGTACTCCTCGATCTTCAACTACCCGACCCTCACCTTCGCCGACGTCGGTGTGATCGGCTGGCTGGTCGACGGCGCCGCGATCTGCAACCAGGTCCCGCTGTGCCGCTGCAGCTACGGCCCGTACGCCCGCGCGATGGTGCGGATCTGCAAGGAGGAGTCGTTCCACCAGCGGCAGGGCTACGAGCTGCTGCTGACACTGATGCGCGGCACCGAGGCGCAGCGCCGGATGGTCCAGGACGCGGTGGACCGCTGGTGGTGGCCGTCTCTGATGATGTTCGGGCCCCCGGACGCCGACTCGCCGAACACCGCCCGCTCGATGGCCTGGCGAATCAAGCGGCACACCAACGACGAGCTGCGCCAGCGCTTCGTCGACATGACCGTCCCGCAGGCCGAACACCTGGGCGTCACGCTCCCGGATCCCGAGCTGCGCCGGAACGAGGAGCGCGGCGGCTGGGACTTCGGCGAGCCGGACTGGTCCGAGCTGACCAGGGTCATCCACGGCCAGGGCCCGTGCAACGCCCAGCGGGTCGAACGCCGCCGGACGGCGCACGAGGACGGTGCCTGGGTCCGTGAGGCGGCCGTCGCCTACGCGGCCAAGCGCCGCGCCGAACAGTCCGCCGAACCCGGGCAGCCCACCGGATCCGAACCGCCCGTCGAAGCCGGGCAGCCCGGGCGTACGGGCGAGCCCACGGAACAGGAGAACGGAAAGTGACCGAGTCCAAGGCCGGCTGGCCGCTGTACGAGGTGTTCGTGCGCCCCCGACGCGGGCTGAACCACGTCCACGTCGGTTCGCTGCACGCGGCCGACGACCGGATGGCCCTGCTCGCCGCCCGCGACCTCTACACCCGCCGCAACGAGGGCGTCAGCCTCTGGGTGGTCCGCTCGGACGCGATCACCGCCTCCACCCCGGACGAGCGCGACCCGTTCTTCGAGCCCAGCGGGGACAAGGTCTACCGCCACCCGACCTTCTACGACATCCCCGAGGATGTCCCGCACATCTGACGGGGGAACCGCCATGCAGGACCACAGCACGCAGGCCGGCGCTGACGTCGACGCCGACGACCACGTCTACCTCGGCCTCGCCGAAGCCACGCCCGGCCCCGAGGGCGAGGGCCGCTGGGCGTACGGGACGGGCTTCGCCGACCCGCTGCTCGGCGTGGACACCGCCGTGCCCGCCGGAGTGGACGGCGCGGACCTCGCCGCCTACTGCCTGATGCTCGGAGACGACGCCCTGATCCTCTCCCAGCGCCTGATCGAGTGGTGCACCCGGGCGCCCGAACTGGAGGAGGAGGTCGCGCTCGCCAACCTGGGCCTCGACCTGCTCGGCCAGGCCCGGCTGCTGCTCACCCGGGCCGGCCAGGCGGACGGCTCCGGCCGCACCGAGGACGACCTGGCGTACTGGCGGGAGGACCACGAGTTCCGCAACGTCCGGCTGGTCGAGGCCCCGAACGGCGACTTCGCCCACTCGATCGCCCGGCTGCTGCTGTTCGCCACCACGCGCTGCGCCCTGTACGAGGCGCTGAGCGCGCACCCGGACCCGGTGCTGGCGGCGGTCGCCGCCCGGGGCGTCAAGGAGCTGGCGTACCACCGCGAGTACGCCACCGCCTGGACGCTTCGGCTCGGTGACGGCACGCCGTACTCCTCGGCGCGGATGCAGGCCGGGCTGGACGCGCTCTGGCCGCTGCTGGAGGAACTGTTCACGGCCCACCCGGTGGAGCTGCGGACGGGCGCCGATCCGGCGGTGCTGCGCGAACCGGTGCTGCGCTCGCTCGGCGCCGTTCTCGCCGAGGCCGGGCTGACCGTACCGGACGTGCGGCCGCTGGCCACCGTGCTCGGCCGGGCCGGCCGGGACGGCGTGCACACCGAGGCGCTCGGCCCGCTGCTCGCCGAATTCCAGGTGCTGGCCCGCGCGCACCCGGGGGCGACGTGGTGAGCGCGGCGCTGACGGAGCGCGGGACGGCCTGGGAGGTCGCGGCGGTCGTGCCGGACCCGGAGCTGCCCATGCTGACCCTGGCCGACCTGGGCGTGCTGGCCGAGGTGGCGGTGGACGACGGCGCGGTGACCGCCTGGCTGACCCCGACCTACTCGGGTTGCCCCGCCGTGGCCGAGATGGCCGCAGACGTGGACCGCCGGCTGCGCGCGGCCGGGTACCGGGACGTCCGGGTCCGGCTGCGGCTGGATCCGCCGTGGTCGACCGATCTGATCACCGCCGAGGGCCGCCGCAAACTCGTCGAGGCGGGTATCGCCCCGCCGCGTCCGACCTCCGCCGCCGGCGTGGCCGGCCCGGTCCCGCTCGCGCTCGGTCCCACCCGCACCGCCGCTCCGGCCGGCACCTCCGCTGCCGCTTTCGCTTCCGCGGCCGCCCCCGTGCCCTGCCCGCGCTGCGGCGGTGCGGACACGGAGGAGCTGTCCCGCTTCGGTTCCACCGCCTGCAAGGCGCTCTGGCGCTGCCGCGCCTGCCGGGAGCCGTTCGAACGCGTCAAGGAGATCTGAATGCCCGCCGCTTCGCCCGCCGCGTCCCAGGCCGACGCCTCCCAGCCCGCCGCGTCCCAGGCCGACGCCTCCCAGACCGAAGCCTCCCAGACCGAAGCCTCCGTCGCCGCGCACGCCGACACTCCCGCTGAGGCCGCGGTGTCCACGCTGCGCCCCGCCCGCCGCCCGACCTTCCACCGGCTGCGGATCGAGCGGGTCGAGCGGCTCTGCGACGACGCCGTGGCGGTGACCTTCGAGGTGCCGGACGGGCTCGCGGCGGACTTCGTATTCCGGCCGGGGCAGACCCTGACGCTGCGCAAGGTGGTGGAGGGCGTCGACGAGCGCCGCTCGTACTCGATCTGCGCCCCCGCCGACGGGCCGCTGCGGATTGCCGTCCGGGAGGTGCCCGGCGGGCTGTTCTCCCGGTGGCTGGTCCGGGACGCGGGGCCGGGCGAGGAGGTGGACGTGCTGACGCCGTCGGGCCTGTTCACCCCCGACCTCGGCGTTCCGGCCGAGCACGTGCTGCTCGCGGCCGGTTCCGGCATCACCCCGATGCTGTCGATCGCCGCGTCCGTCCTGGCCGCCGACCGCAGCTCCACCGTCACCCTGCTGTACGGCAACCGGCGCAGCGACACCGTGATGTTCGCGGACGAGCTGGCCGACCTGAAGGACCGCTACCTCGGCCGCTTCCAGCTGGTCCACGTCCTGTCCCGGGAGACCCGTGACGCCGAACTGCTCAGCGGGCGGCTGGACCCGGAGCGGGTGGGGGCGCTGCTGGGGGCGCTGGTGGATGTCGGGAGCGTCGGGCACTGGTGGCTGTGCGGCCCGTTCGGGATGGTCGCGGGGGCGAAGGAACTGCTCGCCGGGCTGGGCGTGCCGGGCGAGCGCGTGCACCAGGAACTGTTCCACGCCGAGGACGAGCCGGTGTCCGAGCGACCGGAGGACCGGGACGGCGCGGCGGGAGCGGCCGACGGCCCGCACAGCGAGGTCACCGTCGTCCTGGACGGGCGCGGCAGCACGCTCTCCCTGCCGTGCGACCGCTCGATCCTGGACGGTGCCCAGCGCTCCCGCCCCGACCTGCCGTTCGCCTGCAAGGGCGGGGTCTGCGGCACCTGCCGTGCGCTGGTCACCGAGGGCGAGGTCGAGATGCGCCGCAACTTCGCGCTGGAGGAGAAGGAGCTGGCTGCCGGCTACGTCCTCACCTGCCAGGCCCGCCCGATCACCGACCGGGTGACGGTCGACTACGACCGCTGAGCGGCCGACCGCCCCGCCCTTCCCCTCCCGACTGCTTCAGACCACGGCCGGGGCGGGCAGCCTGGCCGGGTCGCCGAGCAGGTGGACGAGGTCGCTGACGGCGGCGCGACCGGCCCGGTTGGCGCCGATGGTGCTGGCGGACGGGCCGTAGCCGACCAGGTGGACGCGCGGGTCGGCGGTGGCACGGGTGCCGGTGAGCGCGATGCCGCCGCCGGGGGAGCGCAGCCCGAGCGGGGCCAGGTGGCCGACCTCCGGGCGGAAGCCGGTGGCCCACACGATCGCGTCCACCGCCAGCTCCTCCTCCCCCCAGGCGACGCCGTGCTCGGTGAGCCGGTCGAACATCGGGCGGCGGTGCAGGGCGCCCAGTTCCTCGGCACGCCGGTAGGCGACGGACGGGCCGAGCCCGGTGACGCTCACCACGCTGCGCACCGGCAGGCCCTGCCGGACCCGTTCCTCGACCTTGGCGACCACCGCGCGTCCGTACTCGGGGGTGAACGGCCCCTCGTGGTAGACGGGCGGGGTCCGGGTGACCCAGACCGTCTCGCCGACCGCAGCCACCTCGGACAGCACCTGGATCGCCGAAGCGCCCCCGCCCACCACCAGGACGCGCCGGCCGGCGAACTCCCCGGGGCCGCGGTAGTCGGCGTAGTGCAGTTGGCGACCGGCGAAGTGGCCCGGGTAGTGGGGCAGGAACGGGCGGGTCCAGGTGCCGGTGGCGTTGATCAGCGCCCGCGTGGACCAGGTGCCGTGGTCGGTCTCGACCAGCAGCCGGGAGTCCGGGCGGTCCGACTCGGCGCGCACCGCGCGAACGGCGACGGGGCGTACGACCGGGAGCGCGTGCCGGGCCTCGTACGCCGCGAAGTACCCCGGCACGACCTCGCGCGCCGGGGCCTCGGGGTCGGGCGCGGGGAGTTCGGCGTCCGGGAGGTCGTGGAAACCGTGCACGGTGGCCATCCGCAGGGACGGTGAGCGGTGCGCCCAGGCGCCTCCCGGTGCGGGGTTGGCGTCGAGCACGACGAAGCCGCCGTCGGCGTCCGCCCGGTAGGGGGCGAAGCCGCGGCGGCGGAGGTGGTAGGCGGCGGACAGTCCGGCCTGTCCGGCGCCCACCACCAGGATGTCCACCACGTGGACGTCCACTACCAGGACGTCCGCGTGCCGCTGCCCGCCATTGGTTGCACCGTAAACAGTCACGCCGGTGAAACATCGGGGGTGCGGCGGGTGTTCCCGCGTCCGCGGGTGCTTGCGGTCCCGCCGCGTGGCGCCCCGCGCGGGCGACGCGTCAGACGGCCGGGGAGATCACCGCGGCCGTGCCGTAGGCGCAGACCTCGGTGCCGACGTCCGCCGCCTCCGTCACGTCGAAGCGCATCATCAGCACCGCGTTCCCGCCGCGCGCCTTGGTCTGCTCGATCAGCCGCTGCATCGCCTCGTTGCGGCTCTCGACCAGGGTCTTCGTCAGGCCCCGCAGCTCGCCGCCGATCAGCGACTTCAGTCCGGCGCCGATCTGGCTGCCGAGGTGGCGGCTGCGCACGGTCAGCCCGAAGACCTCGCCGATCACATGATCGACCCGGAAGCCGGGGATGTCGTTGGTGGTCACGACCAGGACGTCGGCGTTCGGGCCCTGCCCGCCGCCGTACTCGTTGATGTCAGCCATGGGTCCATCCTGCCGTGTCGTACGTCCGAGTGATCGAGGCGGGGCCGGGCGATGGCCGAGAAGGGGTCCAGAAGCTGGTTCAGACCGGTGATCGGGCGGCCGAAAGGCCGTACCGTAGCCCCATGGGCGAGCGAAGCGATCATCCACAGGGGCCGGGCGCGGCGGAGGACTCCGGCGCGCAGGAGATCGAGGCGACGGTGGTGCTGGGCCTGCGGATCACCGACTGGCCGGCGCTGCGCGCCGCCGCGATCAGGGCCGTCGAGGAGCTGGTGTTCGAGGGCGTCGACCCGGCCGGCCAGCGCCGCGAGCTGCTGCGCGAGGTCTCCGAGGACGCCAACGCGGCGCTCGGCGCCCTGCTGCACCCGGACCGGCTGGTGGCCGCGATCCCCGGGGTCGAGGCGATCGGCGGCACGCTGGAGATCAGCGTCACCGAGGACTTCGCGCCGGACTTCGCCGAGCTGTTCCCGCTGGAGGGCGACGAGGACGAGGACGGCGGCGCCGGCGCGGACTGGACCCTCACCCCGCGCACCGCCTGCCTCCTGCACGCCCAGCTGATCGGCCTGGCCGACGCCGCCTACGACGACTTCGACGAGCACGGTGACGACCCGGTCGTCGACGGCGAGGACGCCGACTGGGCGGTCTACGCCCGCCTGCCCCAGCGCACCTGGCGGCTGCACCGGAACTGGCGCCGCGCCATGGCCCGGGCCTTCGACGACCTGGCCGACGACCTCGCGCTCGGTGAATGGCCGCTGCCGCGATGTCTGGCCGAGGACATCGGGCTGCGGATGGCCCTGGTGGACGCCCGGGCCCTGCTCGGCGCGCAGCCCGAGTCGGTGGCCGACATGATGGGCGACCTGCCGGCCGACCTGTACGACTACGACTGGGACGGCTGTCACGACGAACTGTTCGGCGTCTACGGACCGGACGACGGCGACCCGGAGCTGGGCGCCGAGCAGCGCACCGAGGTGCTGCTGGCGGCCACGCACCCGGAGGGCTGGTTCCTGACGTACGAGGACGCGGAGGCGCGGGACCCGCAGCGCGGCTACCGGCGCTGACCGGCCGTCGGGCCGGGTCGGCCCTGGTCGGGATGGTGCGAAGTGCTCTTCGGGCGCTGCGACGGGTGGGCGACTAGGCTGCGGGCATGTCCGATACGTCTGATGTGCGTGCGGTACCCGGGGGACCGGACGGGGCGGACGGTCCGGCCCGGGCGGACAGTCCGGCGGGCCGGGACGACCAGGTGCTCACCCGGATCGCGCTCGGACTGGACGGCGTGCAGGCCGCCCAGCGCGGGCGGACGGCCGAGGCGCGGGCCAGCTTCGAGGCGCTCTGGGCGGCGCTCGGCGAGCGGGGCGACGTCTTCCACCGCTGCGTCCTCGCCCATTACCTGGCCGACCTACAGGACTATCCGCAGGACGAGCTGGAGTGGGACCGGCGGGCGCTGGCCGCCGCCGACTCGCTGACCGCCGAGCGTGCCCAGACCTACGAGTCCGCCCTCCAGGTGCGCGCGTTCTACCCCTCGCTGCACCTCAACCTGGCCTCGGACCACCTCAAGCTCGGCGAGCCCGACCTCGCGCGCGAGCAGCTGGAACGCGCCGTGCGCAGCCTGGACGCGCTCCCCGAGGACGCCTACAGCGCGGGCATCCGGTCGGCCGTCGACGAACTGCGGCAGCGGCTGCGCTGAGCGGCGGTGTGCGGGGGCGGGGGTGTGCAGGGGCAGGGGCGTGCGGGGGCAGGGGCGTGTAGGGACGGGGGTGGAGATGGCGGCGGCTCGGGTGGTTCGGGGCGGGTCGTACGGGCTCCCGGCACCGCGTGATCACCGGGGTGGCGGGGCTGGCATGCTGGACGGGTGACTTCTCCGTTCGACACCCCTGCTCCCGATGCCGCTTCCGATTCCGCTCCGGCGCCCGTTTCCGCTGCCGACGACGCCCCGGCCCCGGCGGACCGTGACGCGCGGCCGCAGTACGTGCTGCCGCTGCTCGTCCGGCTGGAGAAGGCCACGCCGCCCGGGCGGACCGACGCGCTGGAGACCTCGGCCCGGGCGGTGCTCACCCTGTTGTCCGACTCGCGGGTGACCGACGCGGACGGCGAGTGGGCGGAGCGGGTCGAGGCCTGGGAGGACGCCCGGATCCGCAAGGTGGTCCGGCGGGCCCGGGGCGGGGAGTGGCGCCGGGCGGGCGAACTGCCGGGGATCACGGTGAGCGGACGGGAGGCCGAGGTGCGGGTGTTTCCGCCGGTGCCGTTGGATGGCTGGCCGAAGGACCTCGCCAAGCTCCAGGTCTCCGGGACGGACTTGGAGGAGACCACCGAGGTCGGCGCTCCTGAGCCCGGGTTGCCGGTGCTGTGGCTCAACCCGGAGCTGGAGATGAGCGCGGGTAAGACGATGGCGCAGACCGGCCACGCCGCCCAGCTGGCCTGGTGGCGGCTGGACGAGGCGCAGCGCAAGGAGTGGGCCGAGGCCGGATTCGCGCTCGCGGTGCGGACGGCCCCGGCGGAGGCGTGGGAGGGGCTGGTCACCAGCGGTCTGCCGCTGGTCCGGGATGCGGGCTTCACCGAGATCGCGCCGGGTAGCTGCACGGTGATCGCGGACCACCCGGCATTGCGGGGGACTGCTGAGGTCTGACAGCGAGCTCGGCCCTGCCTCGGCTCACCCGCCACTGGGCCGTGAACGGGCATGGTGGCGTCCCGACGGTTTGACGACGGAGAGCACGACGTTGGCGACGTACACCGACAGCGCGACGATCGGGATGATCACCAGGTTGTAGCGGGTGAATCCGAGGTGCATGTCCGCGATGGTGCCGGTGGGGTGCTGGTCCACCAGGTGGGCCGCTTCGTGCAGCCGGGCGGTGAGTTCGAAGATCGAGGCGGCGGTGGCGGCCAGGGTGAGCCAGAACTTGACGGCAACCCAGCGGTACCTGAACAGGCGCCAGGGGGTGCCGAGCGCGAGGAGCAGTCCGGTCAGCAGGGAGAGCAGGCTCAGCGGGAAGACCAGCGCGTCGCCGAGGACCGGCATCATCCGGTAGGCGCTGCGCAGGGTCTCCGCGCTGTCCGTCAGCAGCCCTGTCACGCCGAGTGTGAGCAGGCAGAGCATCAGGCCCAGCCAGCTGACCGAGCTGACGATGTGCACGACCACCGCGCTCTTGCGGGCAGTCGGTGAGAGGCGGAAGTTCTTGGGCTGCCGGGTGCCCGGACGGGGCGTTGCCGCGGAGGACGCGGCGGGGGTGGTCATACGGGGTCCTTCGGGAGACGACGGGGGAGGGGGCCTGCGTCAGGCTCTCGTGGCGAGCGCCGTGGTCGCCGGCCTGTGGCTGCGGCCGGCCACCGGCGTCAGAGCATGATGCGCCCGCCGGCCACGTCGATCGTCAGGCCGGTCAGCCAGGACGACGACTCGGACGCGAGGAAGAGCGCGGCGTGAGCGACATCGGCGGGCACTCCTGCGCGGCCCAGCGGGAACTGCCTGACGATCAGCGGGAGCTTTTCGGCGGGTATGCGCTCCTGCTGGCTCTCCGTCATGATCAAGGACGGAGCGAGGCAGTTGACCCGCACGCCGTACCGGCCCACCTCCTGTGCGACCTGGCGGGTGAACATCAGCACGCCTGCCTTGGCCGCCGCGTAGGAGGCGGCGGCACCGCCGGGAAGCCGCCCGGCGGTGGACGCCATGGTGATGATCGAACCGCCGCCGCGCTCGATCATGCCGGGCAGGAAGGTCTGCACGGCCAGGAAGGTGGTGGTCAGGTTCAGGTCGACCACCGAGCGCCAGTGCTCCAGGCTCATCTGCTCGATCGGCACCGGGTCGCCGCCTCCGCCGACGAACGCGCAGAGCACTTCGATCGGACCGACGGACTGCTCGGCCTGTGCACGCAGCCGCACGAGGTCGGCGGGATCGGTGCAGTCGGCCGTCATCGCGACCGCCGTTCCGCCTGCCGCGCGGATCTCGCCGACCGTCCGGTCGACGGCACTCCGGTCGCGGCCGACGACGGCTGCCTTGACACCGTTGGCGGCCAGGGCCTTTGCCGTCTCGGCTCCGATGCCCCGGGAACCTCCGGTGACGAGGGCCGCCTTGCCCGCGAGATCGGGATAGGTGGGCAGTGGCGTGGTCATCAGTGTGGCTCCGTGGATTCTCGGTTGACGGTGAATCGGCCGGCGGGCGGCGTGGTCTCGTCAGACATGGGAGGGGGCCGTGGCGTCATCGGCTTCGGCCGGGCGTCGCGCCGGGTTGAGGGCGCCGGCCTGGCGGCCGGCGCGTCGCCCCGGACTGATCCGCCGATGCGGGCACCTGCCGCCCGTGCCGACCCCAGGAATCCTCGTCGCCGCGCCTGCACGCCGTCGTCGTCCGAGCGGCGGCCGTCGGGATACTCCTGCTGACGTAGCGTCGCGTCCCGGTGGTACGACGTTGGGAGGAGGCCGAAGTGCCAGTCTCAGACCAGCTGCTGACACGACACAAGGACAATGCTCTCTTGGTGGCCGAGCCCTTGGTACGACCCGCGGCCGAAGCGCCAGGCCTGTGTGAGGGCGGCCGGTGATCCGGTACCTCCGCGGGCGTACGGCGGAAGCCTTCCTCCGGAGGACGCCCCGGCGCGGCCGGCGCGGTGAACTGAACCGCGCCGGACGTGGGCCTTCCAGCCGGCGCCGTCCCTTGCCTGGAGGCTGTCGACCTTGTCGTCCTTCACCTCGCCCCGCCGGTCGTCCGCGGGAGCGCTCAGCGGCATCCTGTACGTGCTCCTCTTCGTGGCCAGCCTCGTCATCAGCGGCATCACCGCGCCCTCCGGGCCGTTCGCCACCCCGTACTCCAGTGACGACGTGGTGCGGAAGTACCTGCTCGCCGATCCGGTGGTGCTGCACCGCTCGCTTCAGGTGGGAGCCCTGTTCCAACTGCTCTCGGCACTGGCGCTGCTGGCGTTCGTCCCCTGGCTCACAGAGTTCGTGGGCCGCTACGGCACCCCGGTGCGGGCGGGTGTGGTCCGGGCGGCGGGCAGTGCGTCCGGGGTCCTGCTGGTGCTGTCCGCGAGCGCGGGTTGGGTCCTGTCGCTGCTGGGCACCGCCGCGGACCTGTCGGTGTCCCGCGCCCTCATGGACCTCGCCTTCATCACCGGCGCCGCGCCCGCGATCGGTACGCTCGGCGTGGTCCTGTGGCAGGTGTCGCGCACCGCGCTGGTGAGCCGGGCGCTGCCCGCCTGGGTGGCCTGGTCCGGACTGGCCCTGTCCGCCGCGAGCACGTTGTCTCTGCTCTCGCTGGTCGCCGAGCCGGCCACGCTGCTGATCCCGGTCGGACGTTACGTCGGCTTCCTCTGGTTCGTCGCGGTGAGCCTGACGCTGTGGCGTCGGGACGGCGGCACCCCCTCCACGGGCCAGTCGCGTACTACGGCGGGAGTAGCTGCGCCCGCACCCGCGAGCTGATGCCCAGGTGTGGCGCGCCGCACTAGCCTTCCGGGATGAACGAGTTGCGCCCGTCGTGGAAGCCGCCGTGGAACCGGTCCGGCCGGGCGGGCCTGCCCGTGCTCTCGTCGCTGGCCGTCGCCTGCTTCCAGGTGGCGGGCACGGTCGGCGCAGGACACCGGCAGCCCGACCGCGTCCAGCTCGACGCCCTCGGCTACGCGCTGCTCCTGCTCGGCCCCGCCGCGCTGCTGCTGCGCCGCCGCCACCCGGCGGCGGTCATGGTCGGCACCACAGCGGTCACCATCGGCTACCTGCTCGCCGGGTACCCGTACGGCCCGGTCTTCGTCAGTCTTGGTGTGGCGTTCTTCGTCGCGGTCCAGTGCGGGCGACGGCGGGCGGCCTGGGCCTGCGGCGGCGCCTTCTACGTCGGTCAGCTGCTGATGAGCTACGCGGTTCCGCACGACTGGCTGCGGGCCAAGAGCTGGCAGGCCAACGCCTGGCAGGAGTTGGGCGTCACGGCGGTGCTGCTGCTCATCGCGACCGGTGCGGAACTGGCCCGGACCCGCCGCGAGCAGTCCGCCGCCGCCAGAGCCGCCGCGGAGGAGGCGCAGCGGCGCCGCGTCGACGAGGAGCGGCTGCGGATGGCCCGCGAGCTGCACGACATCCTGGCGCACAGCATCTCGTTGATCCACGTCCAGGCCGGGGTGGCGCTGGAACTCATCGACACCCGCCCGGAACAGGCCAGAAGCGCCCTGGCGACGATCAAGGCCGCCAGCAAGGAGGCCCTGGGCGAGGTCCGGCAGGTCCTCGGCACGCTGCGCGGACCGGGGGCCACCGCGCCGCGCACTCCCGCCCCCGGCCTGGACCGGCTGGACGAACTGGTCGACCAGGCCGGCCGGGCAGGCCTGACCGTCAGCGTCCGTTCCGAGGGCATCCCCGGGGAGGTCCCGGCCGCCGTCCAGCGGGCCGCCTTCCGGATCGTCCAGGAAGCCCTGACCAATGTGATCCGCCACTCCGCCGCCCGGACGGCCACCGTGCTGCTCTCCCGGACGGCCGACGGCCTCACCGTGCGGATCGACGACCCGGGCCCGGTGGGCGGCGGCGACGCGGGCGGCTCGGGAGCCGGACTGATCGGGATGCGGGAGCGGGTCGCCGCCTTCGGGGGCACCCTGGAGGCGGGCCCGTACGACGCGGGATTCCGAGTCCGGGCCCGCTTGACGAGGGGTGACTGATGATCAGGGTGCTGCTGGTGGATGACCAGATGCTGGTCCGGGCCGGTTTCCGGGCGTTGCTCGACGCCCAGCTCGACGTCGAGGTGGTTGGCGAGGCCGACGACGGCGAGCAGGCCCTGCGCCTCACCGTCGAGCTGCGTCCCGACGTGGTGCTGATGGACATCCGGATGCCCCGCCTCGACGGCCTGGAGGCCACCCGGCGGATCGGGGCCGACCCGGAGCTCGGCGGGGTGCGGGTGGTCGTACTGACCACCTTCGAGCTCGACGAGTACGTCTTCGAGGCGCTGCGGTCCGGCGCGGCAGGGTTCCTCGTCAAGGACGCCGAGCCGGCCGAACTGCTCCGGGCGGTCCGGGTCGCCGCCGCAGGCGACGCGCTGCTCTCGCCGGGCGTCACCCGGCGCCTGATCGGAGAGTTCGCCGCCCGCTCGAAGGAACCGCAGGCGGTCGGCCTTGAGATGCTCACCGAACGCGAACGCGAGGTGCTTGCCCTGGTCGGGCTCGGGCTCTCCAACGAGGACATCGCCCGCCGCCTGGTGGTCAGCCCGCTGACCGCCAAGACGCATGTCAGCCGCGCCATGGTCAAGCTCGGCGCCCGCGACCGCGCCCAACTGGTCGTCCTCGCCTACGAGTCTGGCCTGGTCCGCCCTGGCTGGCTCGGGTGACGAGTGACAGATGACAGCGAACAGATAACAGAAAACAGATAACAGATTTCGAAATCTGTTATCTGTTCGCTGTTTGTTGTCATCGGCCACCGGCCCACCGGCCCGCCGCCCGCCGTCGGGCGCTACTCGCCGGAAGCCTGGTGCCGCCGGATCGCCCGCAGCCCGCCGTAGGCGGCTGCGGCCGTCCAGAGGGCCATGATCAGCAGTCCGGTCCAGTGGCCGTAGTGGATGCCGGCCTCGGTCCGGGTGTGCATCGCGTACAGGCCGGCCCGGTCCGGCAGGAACTGGCCGACCTCGCGGACGCCGGGGATGGCCGCCAGCCAGGTGGTGCCGAGGAACACCATCGGGCCGAGCAGGCCGAGCGCGGCGCTGAAGTTGCCCAGCATCGTGGTCAGTCCGAGGCAGAGCAGTACCAGCAGCGGGTGGTAGAGCACGCCGGCCACGAAGCTGCGGGCCAGGCCGGGGGTTGACCAGTCCAATCCGACGGTGGCGTCGACGGCCAGGAACGAGCCCGCCGTCGACGCCAGCCCGAGCAGCAGGCCCAGCCCGGCTCCGAGCGTGAGCTTGGCGCCGTACAGCCGAGCGCGCCGGGGGACGGCGATGAACGAGATGCTGATCATGCGGGTGTTGAACTCCTGCCCGATCAGCAGGATCCCGAGGCAGGCCACGGCCACGTGCCCGAAGAGCAGCCCGTAGTAGATCCCGTTGGCCGGGTCAGTGCCGGGGGCCACGGTCTTGGGGTCGGAGGCGGCGCTGACGGCCGCAGTGACCCCGACGGTCAGGACCAGGGCGACCAGCGGGGCCGCCCACTGGGAGGGCAGGGTGGTGAACTTGATCCGTTCGGCGCGCAGGGCGTGGGCCGCGCTCATGGTCATCTTCCCTTCGTTCGTGGTCACTTGGCGCGCCGCAGGGCGGGCAGGCCGCCGTAGGCCGCGGCGCCGGCCCACAGGGCCATGATCAGCAGTCCGGTCCAGTGCCCGTACGAGACCTGCGGGTCGTCGGCGTAGTGCATCGCGTACTGGCCGGCCCGGTCGGGCAGGAACTGGGCCACCTGCCGCACCCCGGCCACGCCGCCGAGCAGCGGCGAGAGCAGGAAGAAGACCGGGACCAGCAGTCCCATGGCGGCGGTGAGGTTGCCGAGCAGCGCGGTCGCGCCGAGGCAGAACACCACCAGCAGCACCGGGTAGAGCACGCCGGCGGTGGCGCTGCGGACGAAGGCGGGGCCGTCCCAGTCGCCGGGGACGGTGGCCGCGTACCCGGCGAAGGCGCCCGCCGTGCCCGCCGCGCCGACGCCGAGGCCGACCAGCGCGCCGAGCGTGAGCTTGGCGCCGTACAGCCGTCCGCGCCGGGGGACGGCGGTCAGCGAGACGTCGATCATGCGGGTGTTGAACTCCTGGCCGATCAGCAGGACCGCGAAGCAGACCAGCGCGGCCTGGCCGAAGTTGAGCCCGTAGAAGACGCCCACGCCGGGGTCGTCGGTGAGGTTGTGCTCCGAGCCGCCGAGGGCCGCACCGATCGCCGTGGTGGTGCCCACGGTGAGCGCGAAGGCGAGCAGCGGGGTGATCCAGAGCGAGTGGAGGGTGGTGAGCTTGATCCGCTCGGCGTCGAAGGCGCAGAGGTGGTGCCGGAGAGTTGAGTCGGGGCTCATGCGGTGGCCTCGGCGCGGTACTCGACGCTGTCGGCGGTCATCCGCATGAACGCTTCCTCCAGCGAGTCCTGTTGGACCGCGATCTCGTACAGGACCACGCCGTGTGCGGCGGCGAGCGCGGCGATCTGCTCGGGTTCGGCGCCGGTCACCTCCCAGGCGCCGTCGTCGACCTCGGTCGCGGTGAGGTTGCCGGCGGTGTCCGACTGCCGGAGCAGGTCGCCGCCGAACAGGGCGGCGAGCTTGGCCGAGTTGACGGCCCGGACGCGGATCCTGGTCCGGCCGTGCTGGTCGATGAACTCGGCGGTGGCGGCGTCCGCGAGCAGCCGACCACGGCCGATGACCACCAAGTGGTCGGCGGTGAGCGCCATTTCGGTCATCAGGTGGGACGACACCAGCACCGACCTGCCCTCGGCGGCCAGTTCGCGCAACAGGGTGCGGATCCAGCGGATGCCCTCCGGGTCGAGACCGTTGACCGGTTCGTCCAGCAGCAGCACCGGCGGGTCGCCGAGCAGCGCGGCGGCCACCCCGAGGCGCTGGCGCATACCGAGGGAGAAGCCGCGGATCCGCCGTCCGGCGGCGTCCGTCAGGCCGACCTGGGCGAGCACCTCGTCCACCCGGCGCGGCGCCAGGCCGTTGCTCGCCGCGAGCCAGCGCAGGTGGCCGGCGGCGGTGCGGCCGCCGTGCAGGGCGTGGGCGTCCAGCAGGGCGCCCACCTGCCGTAGCGGCTGGACGAGTTCGGCGTACCGGCGGCCGCCGACCAGGGCGCTACCGGCGGTGGGGCGGTCCAGGCCGAGGATCAGGCGCATGGTGGTGCTCTTACCGGCGCCGTTCGGGCCGAGGAAGCCCGTCACCAGGCCGGGCCGGACCTCGAAGGACAGGTCGTCGACGACGCGCCGACCGTCGTACTCCTTGGTGAGGCCCTGGATCTCGATCACGGCCGCGCTCCCCTCTCGGTGCTCCGGTGCCGGATCGTCCGGCTGGTGGTCACATTCGACCGGAGCGGGCCGTACCGGCGGATCCCGCCGGGGTTGGGAGCCGTCTCCCTCCCGGGAGGGAGACGGCGGCAGGCCGGCGGGGGAGCCCGGGCCGACCGCTGAGCTGGCAGGATGGTGGAATGCCCAGGATCCTCGCGCCGCTGCTGGCCGGCGCCACGTACGCGCGCCTGCTGCATCTGCTGGTCGGGTGGATCTTCGTGGGCGTCGTCCTGATGATCTACCCGGGGACGTACCACAAGAGCCTGGGCGAGATCGTGGTCGCCGGCGCCGCGGTGGACACCGCCCTGCTCGCCCTGGTCGCCCTCGTCCCCGCGACGCGGCGCGCCGAGGGGGTGCAGGCGCGACTGCTGCTGCTGCCCGACCGCGAGGAGGACATCGCCGCCGAGTCCTCCCGCACCTGGGCGGACCGGCGGCGCACCGCCGGCTGGCTGATCGGGCGGGTCGTGCTCGGCTCGGTGGTCGGGTTCGCGACGGCCTTCGGCCTCACCAGCGGCTACGACCTGCTGACCGGACCGGACTCGTTCTGGTACCTCCCGCTCGCCCCGGTGCTGGTGATCGGCTACGGCTGGCTGGTGGTGTCCGCCGGGCGCCTCCAACTCGCCATGGCTGTAAGGCTTCTGGGGCCATCCCCGGCGGAGCGGCTGGCGGAGGCGGAGCTGCGCGCCGAACGGCTGCTGGAACGCAACAGGTTGGCCCGCGAGCTGCACGACTCCATCGGCCACGCACTGACGGTGACGGTCCTTCAGGCGGGTGCCGCGCGGGAGGTCGGGGACCAGGTGTTCACCGCCAAGGCGCTCGAAGTCATCGAGGAGACCGGCCGCCGGGCCATGGAGGACCTCGAACGCACCCTCGTCCTGCTCCGCGAGACGCCGGAGGGCGCGGCCGGCAACGGAACGGCCACCGAACAGCCCGGTGTCGACCAGTTGCCCGCACTGTTCGACACCGCCCGGTCGGCCGGGAGCCCGGTCGAGGCGCGGATCGAGGTGTCGGCGGGCGCGCTGCCCGGGGTGCTCTCCCGCGAGTCCTACCGGATCGTCCAGGAGGGTGTCACCAACGCGCTCAAGTACGCGCCCGGCGAGCCGGTCAGCGTCCGGATCGCCGTTCAGGGAGGGCAGTTGGAGCTGCGCTGCGCCAATCGCCCGGCGGTCGGCGGCGTTCCGGCGCGCCTCCCGGGCGGCGCGGCGGGCAAGGGCGGCAAGGGGCTGCGCGGCATCCGGGAGCGCGCCACGCTGCTCGGCGGGGAGGCCACCGCCGGGGTTTCGGGCGACGGGAGCGGGGAGTGGGTGCTCGCCGTCCGGTTGCCCCTACGCTTGGGCTCGTGACGAACGATCTTGTGGGCGACGGACCGTCGAGGGGCTCCGCCGGGATGATCGACATCCTGCTCGCCGACGACGAGGAGCTGGTCCGGGCCGGGATGCGGGCCGTCCTGGAGGCGCAGGGGGACCTGCGGGTGGTCGGTGAGGCCGCCGACGGCGCCGACGCGGTGGCGCTGGCCCGCACGCTGCGCCCACACGTCGTCCTGATGGACGTCCGGATGCCGGTGCTGGACGGCCTGGCGGCCACCCGCGAGCTCCTGCGCCCCGGCGCGCCGGGGGACCAGCCGCCGAAGATCCTGGTCGTCACCACCTTCGAGAACGACGACTACGTCTACCAGGCGCTGCGCGCGGGCGCCGATGGCTTCCTGCTGAAGCGCTCCCGAGCGGCCGAGATCGCGCACGCGGTACGGCTGGTGGCGGCGGGCGAGTCACTGCTGTTCCCGGCCACGATCCGCCGCCTCGCGGCCGGCCACGGCAATCCCGCCGCCCGCGCGACCATGGAGCGGGCGGCACTGACCGAGCGCGAGGCGGAGGTGCTGCGGCTGGTCGCGCGCGGCCTCAGCAACGGGGAGATCGCCGAGCTGCTGTTCCTCGGCGTGCAGACGGTGAAGACCCACGTCAGCAGTGTGCTGGCGAAGCTCGGGGCGCGGGACCGCACCCAGGCGGTGATCGCCGCGTACGAGTCGGGCTTCGTCGAGCCGTCGGAGTAGCGCAGAGCGCAGCGGGCAGGAGCTCGGCGGGGACGCGGGCGGCCCGGCGCGGCCCGGCCCGGCCCGGCGCGGTGTCGGGGTCAGGCCGGGTACGCGTGGGTCTGGGTGGCTTTGACGGAGGCCCAGACCTCGGATCCGGGCGCCAGCCCCAGCTCGGCGACGGCGGCCGGGGTGAGGTCGGCGGCCATCGGGAGTTCGCCCGCGAGGTCGGCGCGCACCTGGTCGCCGTGCAGGTCCAGGCCGGTGACCTCGGCCTTCCACACGTTGCGCGCGCTGGACTGGGGCCGTTCGCGGTGCAGGGTCACGGCGGACGGCGGGAAGGCGACGAAGGCCGGGCCGGACAGCTCCTCGGTGGTGGCCAGGACTGTGCCGGCCGTGAGCGTGACCTGGTGGCCGTCGGCCACGCCCTGGTACAGGTTCAGTCCGACCAGGCGCGCGATGTAGTCGGTGCGCGGCCGCCGGGCGACCTCCGCCGGGCTGCCGGACTGCACCTCGTGCCCGCTCTCGATCACCACCAGCCGATCGGCGAGTACCATCGCGTCCAGCGGGTCGTGCGTCACCAGCACCGCCACGGCCTCGAACTCGGCCAGATGGCGCCGCAGTTGGGCGCGTACGTCGAGCCGGGTGCGGGCGTCCAGAGCGGCCAGTGGCTCGTCCAGCAGCAGCAGCCGGGGGCGGACGGCCAGCGCCCGGGCCAGCGCCACCCGCTGGGCCTGGCCGCCGGAGAGGCTGCCGGGTCGTACGGAGGCGTGGTCGGCCAGGCCCATCCGCTCCAGCCAACCGGCCGCCTCGGCCCGGGCGGCACGCTTGGGGCGGCCCTGGCAGCGCGGGCCGAAGGCGACGTTGTCGAGCGCGCTGAGGTGCGGGAAGAGCAGGTAGTCCTGGAACACCACACCGACGGGACGCTCCTCGGCGGGGGTGTGCACGCGCTGCCCGGGCTCCTCCAACAGGCGTCCGTCCAGGCGAAGGTGGCCGCCGGTGAGCGGGAGCAGCCCGGCGAGGGCGCGCAGGGCGGTGGACTTGCCGGCGCCGTTCGGGCCGAGCAGCGCGATCACCTCGCCGGGTGCGGCGGTGAGGGCGAGGTCGAGGGTGAACGCGGCGCGCTCCACCCGTAGCCGGGCGTCGAGGGCGGGTGCAGGTGCAGCCGCGGCGGCCGTGGAGGCGGGGTCGGCCGAGTCGGTGGGGTCGGTGGGGTCGGTGGGGTCGGTGGGGGAGGTGCTCATCGGGGCGGCGTCCAGGGGGTCGGGGCAGCGGTGGCCGGGGCTCGCGGGGCCGTCACGGGGTCGACATCCAGCGGTCGCGCAGGCCGACCAGGACCGCGACGGAGACCACCAGCAGGACCAGCGACAGCGCGATCGCCGCCTCGGGGTCCGATTCCATGGCGAGGTAGACGGCCAGTGGCATGGTCTGGGTGCGGCCCGGGAAGTTGCCCGCGAAGGTGATCGTGGCGCCGAACTCGCCGAGCGCCCGGGCCCAGGCGAGGACCGCCCCGGCGGCGATACCCGGGGCGATCAGCGGCAGGGTCACCCGGCGGAACGCCGTCAGCCGGGAGGCGCCCAGGGTCGCGGCCGCCTCCTCGTAGCGGGGGTCGGCGGCGCGCAGCGCGCCCTCCACGCTGATCACCAGGAACGGCATCGCCACGAACGCCTCGGCGATGACCACTCCGGTCGTGGTGAACGGCAGCGTGATGCCGAAGGCCGAGTCCAGCCAGGAACCGACGATGCCGCGCCGTCCGAGGACCAGCAGCAGTGCCACGCCGCCGACCACCGGCGGCAGCACCAGCGGCAGGGTGACCAGGGCCCGGATCACCCGTCGGCCCGGCAGCTCGGTGCGGGCGAGCAGCCAGGCCAGCGGGACGCCGAGGACCAGCGAGACCGCCGTGGCCGCCGTCGCGCAGATCAGCGACAGACGCAGGGCGTCCCAGACGGCGGCGCTGGTGAGCTGCTCGGACAGGCCGCTCCAGGGCGCCCGGACGAGCAGGCCGACCAGCGGCAGGATCAGGAACGCCAGCCCGAGCAGCGCCGGGAGCAGCAGAGTGACCGGGACGCGGTGGGTGCGCCGGCGCCGGCGTGGCAGGGCTTTCGCCGTTCCTGCCACGCCGGGCCCGGTGCCGGTGGCGCGCTCGGTGGTGCGCCCGGTGTCGGTGGTGCGCTTGGTGGTGCGGTCGCTCACGGCGCCTGGAAGCCCGCCGTGGTGAGCACCTGCTTGGCCTCGGGCGACTGGATGTACGCGACGAAGGCGGCGGCGCCGTCCTTGTTCGGGGCCTTGGCCAGGGCGGCGATCGGGTAGTCGTTCACGGCCTTGTCGGCCTCGGGGAAGTCCACGCTGTCGATCTTCCCAGCGTCCGCCTTCACGTCGGTCTTGTACACGAGCGAGGCGTCGACCTCGCCGAGCTCGACCTTGGTCAGCGCGCCCTTGACGTCCTGCTCCAGGGTGACCGGGGTGAGGTTGACGTTGGCGGCCTTGAGCGCGGTCAGGGCGGCGGCGCCGCACGGCACCTCCTTTGCGCACAGCGCGACCTTCACACCGGAGGCGGTGAGGTCGTTCAGGCCCGCGACGTGCTTGGGGTTGCCCTTGGGCACGGCGATGGTGAGCGTGTTCTTGACGAAGGTCTTCGGGTCGCCGCTCGCGCCGCCCGCGTCGGTCACGGTCTTCATGGTGGCCGGACTGGCGGCGGCGAACACGTCCGCCGGGGCGCCCGAGTTGATGCTGGTGGCGAGGCTGGAGCTGCCGCCGAAGTTGAACTTGACCTTGGCGCCCGGGTTCGCGGCCTCGAACTTCTTGCCGAGGTCGGTGAACGTCTCCTTGAGCGAGGCGGCGGCGAAGACGGTGATGTCGGCGGTGGCCTTCGGGACGCTGCCGCCACCGGCCGCCGACGAGGCCGAGGAGCCCGCCGTCGAAGCGGCCGAGGAGCTGCTGGACTTGCCACCGCCGTCGCTGCCGCAGGCGGTGGCCCCGAGGCTGAGGACGAGGGCCGCCGCGGCGGCGACGGCGAGTCTGCGGGTGGTCGTACGGGTGCTCATCGGGGCTTCCCCTCCAGGGCGCGCGCCGGAAGGGGCGCGGAGTGAGGCCGCAGGTGCGGCCATTACGGTGATCATAGTGCCGCAAATGCGAGTGATAAGTCCTCTGTCGCTTCGCACAGGCGGGGTGTGGCGGCGCTCTCCGCCCGGCTGTGCGAAGGCTCAAACGCGCACGGACGGCGCCGGAGCGGGAGTGCTGCGGGGGTCGGCGTGATGGCCTGTGTGAGGGCCGGCGTGAGCGTGGTGCCGGGGAAATTACGTCGCGCAGGGGGCGGCCGGGCGGACAGAGTGGGGGCGATTCGTACGGCAGTCCGTACACACCACCCGGGCCGAACGGCCCAGAAGAGGAGGGGGGGTCCGTCCATGTCCACGTTGCGCGTCACCGCGGAGAAGCTGGTCGTCCTGGAGCACCCGAACGCCGACGCACTGGAGCTCGCGCAGGTCGGCCTCTACCGGGCGGTGGTCGCCAAGGGCAGGTACCGGACCGGCGACTACGCCGTCTACATCCCCGAACAGTCGGTCCTCCCGGTGAAGTTGATCGAGGAGCTGGGCCTGACGGGCAAGCTGGCCGGCAGCAAGTCCGACCGGGTGAGGGCCGTCCGGCTGCGCGGTGAGCTGTCCCAGGGCATCGTCTGCCTGCCGGCCGCGCTCGCCGGCACCGACCTGGCGGACGCCGCCGGGCGCGGCGAGGACTTCGCCGAGCTGCTCGGAGTCGTCAAGTGGCAGCCCCCGGTACCGACCTCCATGAGCGGCGACGTGCTGAGCGCGCCCGACCTGCTGCCCTGGGTGGACATCGAGAACCTCAAGCGCTACCCCGACGTCTTCGAGCCCGGCGAGCCCGTGGTGCTGACCGAGAAGCTGCACGGCAGCTGCTGCCTGATGACGTACACCGCCGCCACCGGCGAGGTCCGGGTGTCGTCCAAGGGCATCGGGGCGCAGGGGCTCTCACTGGTCGAGGACGAGCGCAACCTGTACTGGCGGGCCGTGCGCGCGTACGACCTCCCCGCCGTGGCGGCCCGACTGGCCGAGCGGCTGGGCGCCGAGCGGGTCGGCGTCTTCGGCGAGGTCTTCGGCGCCGGTGTGCAGGACCTGACGTACGGAGCCTCCGGCCGTGCCGAACTGCCCGGCTACGCCGTGTTCGACGTGTCGGCCGTGGTGGACGGGCAGCTGAGGTGGTACTCCGCCGCCGAACTGCTCGACGGCGAACTGCCGCTGGTGCCCGAACTGTGGCGGGGGCCGTTCGACCCGGAGACCGTGCTGGCCTTCGCCCAGGGCAAGGAGACCGTCTCCGGGCGTGAACTCCACCTGCGCGAAGGCGTGGTGGTCCGGCCGGTGACCGAGCGCTGGAGCCCGGTGGTGGGCGGACGGGCGATCGCCAAGGTGGTCGGTGACGCCTACCTGACGCGCAGGGGCGGCACCGAGTACGAGTGATCCCCGCCCCGTCGCGCCCTCTCGCGCCCTCCCCCGCGCTTTCACGCCTTCCGCAGCTGATGGATCGTCAGCTAGGTTGGTGGGTCGCCTGCGGAGAATGGAGTGCCGATGACCGCCGCCACCGCCCTCATCCCCGGGCCGGCCGGAAACCCCCTGGTCGGGTCGCTGTTCGACCTCACCCGCCGCCCGCTGCGCACCTACCTCGCCGCCCGCCGCGACCACGGGGACGTGGTCCGGTTCCGGGTCGGGCCGCCCGGGCTGCGGGTCGAGTTCTACGGGGTGTTCTCCCCGGAGGGCGTCCAGCAGGTGCTGGGCGGTGAGGCGGCCAACTTCCGCAAGGAGAACGCCTTCTACGACGAGTTGCGGACCAGCGTCGGTAACGGCCTGCTGACCAGCCAGGACGGCGACTACCAGTGCCAGCGCCGGCTGGTCCAGCCGCTGTTCACCCGCCGCCGGGTGGACGGCTACGCGGGCGCCGTCGCCCGGGAGGCGCGGGCGCTCACCGAGCGGTGGAACGCGATCCCGGTCGGGGTCGTGGACGCGGCGGAGGAGATGTCCCGGTTCGCGCTGCGAGCCGTCGCCCGGATCCTGTTCGGCGCGGACGTCGAGGAGGCGGTGGCGGTGGTGGACCGCAGCTTCCCGGTGCTCGGTGAGTACGTCTGGGACCGGGGCTTCGCGGCGATCCGCATCCCGCGCACCTGGCCGACCCCCGCGAACCGGCGCGGCGCCGAGGCCCAGCGCGCCCTGTACGCGGTCTGCGACCGGATCATCGCCGAGCGGGCCGCGCGCGGCGACCTGGACGAGGACGCGGACGACCTGCTCACACTGCTCGGACGGGCCCGTGGCGAGGACGGGGAGCAACTCGACCCGGCCGAACTCCGGGACCAGGTGCTGGTGTTCCTGCTTGCCGGGCACGAGACCACGGCCACCTCGCTGGCCTTCGCGCTGCACCTGCTCGCCAAGCACCCCGAGCAGCGGAAGCTCGCCCAGCAGGAGGCGCAGACCGTGCTGGCCGGCCGGGAACCGACCGCGGCGGACCTGGAGTCGCTGCCGTACATCACCCGGGTGCTGAAGGAGGCGATGCGGCTCTACCCGGCGGCGGCCCTGGTCGGGCGGCGGGCGGTCGCCGAGACGGTCATCGACGGGTACGTGATCCCGGCGGGTGCCCAGGTCGTCGTCTCGCCACTGGTCACCCACCGGCACCCGGCGCACTGGCCGGACCCGGAACGCTTCGACCCCGACCGCTTCCTGCCCGAGCAGGAGAAGGACCGGCACCGCTACGCCTGGTACCCGTTCGGTGGTGGTCCGCGGGCGTGCATCGGGCAGCACTTCGCGATGCTGGAATCGGTGCTGAGCCTGGGCGTGCTGCTGCGGGACTTCGAGATGGAGGCGGTGGACGAGCGGGTGGCGCTCGCCCAGGGCATCACGCTCCGCGCGGCGAGCCCGATGCGGATCCGGGTGACGGCGCGGGGAGCCGCAGGGCTCGCCGGGTAACGGCTGACAGCGTTCAGATTTCAGATGACAGAGGATGAAATCTGTTATCTGTCATCTGTTTGTCGTTATCTGTTCGCTGCCTCTCCGGGTGTGTGGCCGGCCGGCGCCCACCGGGGGGTGCGGGTGCGCGGCGGGGGCGCCGCCCCGGCGGGACAGCGCCCCCGATCGGCTCTGCCGGTGCCTCAGCCCCGGCTCTGGAACACGATCCTGGTCCAGGTGGAGCCCGGGCAGTTGCCCCAGACGTCCCAGGCCTGGGATCGGGCGCCGATCCACAGGCCGGTGGTGCTCGTGCCGTTGGCACAGTAGGTGATGGTGCGCAACTCGCCCGAGTAGACGTTGCAGTAGCCCTCCCAGCGCCACCCGTAGTTCGCGGTGATGACGCAGTGGTAGGAGGCGGAGGCCACCTCGGGCGAGGCTCCGATGGCATTGGCGGTGATGGTCTGGTCGGCGACGGTGGGCGCGGCGGCGGCGGGCAGGGTGGTGGTCCCGAGCACGCCGAGGGTGGCCGCGGCGGCGGCCCCGAACGTGGCGATCTTCCTGGCGATGCGACCTCGCATGGCGGTTTCTCCTCGCTCAGCGGTACGGATCGGGCGGTGTGTCCCCGGCCGTCCAGATCCACGGGGTGGGTGAATTCCGGCTTCCCGTCCGGCCGATGACGTATTGCGCACGAATGACTGCGTACAGTGAGACGACGGCCTATGATGTGAGCTGTGTCACAACCTTTTCTTTGGGTTGTGACCTGCCCAACTGGGCTTTCGGAGTGCCGATTTCCGGGGAGAGCGGCATGGCGGAATGCGGCGGTAGGTGTGGTGGCGGACGCGGGGGCGGCGGTGGGAAGGACTTCGGTCCGAGGCCTGCCGATCGTCAATCGGACGATTTCAACCGGGTGTTCACGGAAATGCTGCCGAGGCTCCACCGGGCGGCCGCGTCGCTCACCGGCGGGCTCGCCGCCGGGGACGTGGTGCATGACGCGTATCTGCGGATCGCCCGCAGGCCGGAGCGGTTCCTGAGCCATCCGCAGCCCTACGCCTACGTGTTCACCACGATGGCGAACATCCTGCGCGACCAGTGGCGCCGGGAGCGGCGGAGGGTCGTGCTGCCCGATCCGTGCGGGACGGCCGAGCGGGAGCGGGACCGGCCGCCGGTCGAGTCGCCGTCGGGCGGGATGGCCGAGCTGCAGGCGCGCTGGGAGGTGCTCCGACTGCTGGGCTTCCTGACGGCGAAGCAGGCCCGCGTGGTGGTGCTGGTGGACCTCGACGGCTACACCGTCGACGAGGCCGCCGAACTGCTGGGCCTGCATCGCAGCACGCTGGCCGTCACCCGTCGCCGCGCCCACGGGAGGCTGCGCGCGGTCCTCGCGCGGGAGCGGGAACATGAGCGGGAGGGCGAGCGGGACCATCGGCCGGGGCCCGCCCTCGAAGCGGCGCCCGGCGCGGGGTCCGCTGCGGGGTCCGCTGCGGGGCCCGGTGCAGGCCCTGGGGCGGCGCCCGAAGCGGCACCCGACGCACCGAGCTGACGCCAAGTCAGCTGATGCGCCGCCCCGGCCCGTACGCTGAAAATCGTGATCACGTACGAGGACCACCGCCTCCGCGCCCTGGCTGACGACGGCCGCTGGCCCGAACTGCTGACCGCCTACCGGCAGGGTCGGGCGGCAGCCGTGGAGCGCGCCGGGGAGGAGCCCGCGGCGGCGCTGACCGCGCCGCTCGGCCACCTGATCGCCTACTCGGCGCCGCCGGAGCTGGCCGTCCGGTTGTTCGACCGGGACGGCGGCCCGGGGACGGTCGCCGGGGTCGCCGACCATGACGCCGGTCCGCTCTGGGAGGTGCTGGCGACCCGGCATTCCTGGCTGCGGCTGGCCCCGCTGCTCGTCCCGGCCCCGGTGCGCCGACTGGTCGCGCAGACCCGGGTGCTGCTCGGCGAGGACCTCTCGTACGGGGCCGAACCCGACCCGGAGGGCGTGCCGCTGCTGCTGGCGCCGTGGGAGGCGGCCGGATGGGACGAGGGGGCGCGGGTGCGCCAGTACCTGCCCTGCGGGGGCGCGCGCAGTGCGCTGCTGACCCTGCCGGCCAGCCGGGAGGGTCTGGGTGACGTGACGCTGCCCGCATCGGGCGTACGGCTGGGCGGGCAGCGGGCGACCCGGGCACTGGCCGCACTGGCGGACTGGGCGGAGGTGGTCTGCGTCCGGGGCCCGGCGCCGCAGGCGGCCGCCCAACTGGCCCGTAGTTCCCGGGTCACCGGCGGGTACCTGCCGTTCGCGCTGGTCTATCCGGCGCTAGTACAGGCCGCCGTCGTGGACCGCGGACGGGGCTCGGCGCACGGACGGCTGGCGCTCTGGCGGGCGCTGGTCGAGATGGCCGGCGCGAAGGGTACGGACGGGTCGGACCGGGCGGAGGTCGACGCGCTGGTGGCCCGGATGCGCTGCTTCATCTGGCACGAGCCGACCGCCGGGCTGCGCCATCTGCACGTCGCGCTGGAGGACCCGGCCTGTGGCCTGGCCTGGGCGGTGAGCGGCTCCGAGGACCTGTGAGGACCTCCGAGGACCTGCGAGGACCTGTGGGGACCCGCGAGAACCGGTGAGGACCGGTGAGGGCCTGTGGCGAAGGCCCGTCGGACATGCGGAACCCCCGGTCCGGCGCCGTTTCCGGGGGAGGTGGTGGCGCCGGACCGGGGGCGTATGAGGGGGCCGCTCAGGCGGCCGCGGCCGCGCCGCTCTGGACGGGGACGGCTTCCGGAGTCGCCGGGACGGCCTCGGGGGCCTCGACCGGCCCGCCGTGCGCGTCGACCAGGGTCCGCTCGTCGAACGGCTCCTCGCCGGCCAGCACCCGCTGGGCGCGGTCCGCGTCGAGTTCGCCGGTCCAGTGCCCGATCAGGACGGTGGCGACGGCGTTGCCCGCGAAGTTGGTGAGCGCACGGGCCTCGGACATGAAGCGGTCGATGCCGACGATCAGGCCGACCCCGTCCACCAGCGCGGGCTTGTGCGACTGCAGTCCGCCGGCCAGGGTGGCCAGCCCGGCGCCGGTGACCCCGGCCGCACCCTTGCTCGCGATCACCATGAACACCAGCAGCGAGAGCTGCTCGCCGATCGACATCGGCTTGTCCATCGCCTCGGAGATGAAGATCGACGACATGGTGAGGTAGATCGCGGTGCCGTCGAGGTTGAAGCTGTAGCCGGTCGGCACGGTGATGCCGACGACCGGGCGGCTCACGCCGAGGTGCTCCATCTTGGCGATCAGGCGGGGCAGCGCGCTCTCGGAGGAGGAGGTGGAGAGGATCAGCAGGAACTCGCGGCCCAGGTAGCGCAGCAGGGCGAACACGTTGACCCCGGCGACCAGTCGCAGCAGCGCGCCCAGGACGACGACGACGAACAGCACGCAGGTCGCGTAGAAGCCGATCATGATGACCGCGAGGCTCTTCAGCGCGGCCGTGCCGGTCGCCCCGACGACGGCGGCCATCGCCCCGAAGGCGCCGATCGGCGCGACCCACATGATCATCGACATGACCCGGAAGACCAGCCGCTGCACGTGCTCGATCCCGCGCAGCACCGGGGCACCGGCCGGGCCCATCGCCTGGAGGGCGAAGCCGGCGAGCAGTGCGACCAGCAGGGTCTGCAGCACCTTGCCCTCGGTGAGGGCCGAGAACGTGGTGGTGGGGATCATCCCGAGCAGGAAGTCGGTCGTCGACTGGGCGCCGCCGGCGACGGCCTGGGCGTGGCCGGACTTCGCGAGCGCGGCGGTCAGGTGCAGGCCGCCGCCGGGCTCCAGTAGGTTGCCGATGGCCAGGCCGATGGCCAGCGCGACGGTCGACATGACGAGGAAGTAGCCGAGGGCGAGGCCGCCGACCTTGCCGACCTTGGCGGCCTTGGTCACCGAGCCGATGCCCAGCACGATGGTGCAGAAGATCACCGGGCTGATCATCATCTTGATCAGGTTGACGAATCCGGTGCCGACCGGCTTCAACTCCACGGCGAAGCCGGGGGCGGCCAGCCCGACCGCGATGCCCGCGACCACGGCGGCGATGACGGCGAGGTAGAGGTAGTGGGTCCGGTCCCTGCGTCTGGATCCCCCCGCCGGTGCGGCTCCATCGATCGACATCTGCGGCTCCTTCGCCGTGCGGTCCTGGCGGCCCCGGGTGGTGGGCCGCTCTGACTATCGGGCCTGGGCGTGACGGAGGTCACGTTTGCGTTCATAGAGTTCACGGCCGGGTGCCGCTGGGCCGTGGGGTGCGACGGGGCTGGGGGGCGTTCGTCGACAGGTCGTCGGCAGGCCGCCGACCTGTCGCGGGCCCCTGGGGGACCCCGGGAGTGTGGTGCACACTGGCAGGCATGTCCGTGCGCACCGCCCCCACGCCCTCGCGCCGACGGCTCCCGGCACCCCGCGGGCTGGTCCGCAGCCTGGCTGGGCAGCTCTTCGTCGTCCAGGTGGTCATCGTCGCCGCCGTGGTGGCGGGCGGTGCGGTGCTCGCATACCTCTTCACCGCGGACCGGGCCGAGGACGCGGCCCGCCGTCAGGTCACCACTGTCGCCCACGCCGTCGCCGACTCGCCGTCCGTGCGGGCCGCCGTCACCACGCCGGACCCGACCGCGGTGCTCCAGCCGTACGTCGAGCAGGTGCGGGTGGACACCGGCGTCTCCTTCATCACCGTCATGGACACCGAGGGCGTGCGCTGGACCCACCCGCTGCCCGAGCAGATCGGCAAGCGCTTCCTCGGACACATCGACTGGGCACTCGCGGGGGAGACCCGCAGCGAGACGTACACCGGCACGCTCGGGCCGTCCGTGCGGGTGGTGACGCCGGTGTTGGACGACCGGCACCAGGTGATCGCGCTGGTCAGCGCGGGCCTCACGGTGGAATCCATCTCCGCGCAGTTGAGCGGCCCGCTGCTCGCCCTGGTCGGGGTGGCGGTGGCCGCGCTCGGGGTCGGCGGTGTGGGCACCTACCTCGCCAACTCCCGGCTGCGGCGGCACACCCACGGCATGGGGCCGGCCGAACTCAGCCACCTCTACGAATACCACCAGGCGACCCTGCGCTCGGTGCGCGAGGGGCTGGTCCTGCTGGACCGCGCGCACCGGGTGGTGCTCTGCAACGACGCGGCCCGTGAACTGCTCGGACTGGGCGGCAACTTGGAGGGCCGCCTGATCGTGGAGCTGGGGCTGCCGCAGGCGCTGGTCGCGGCCGTGCTCGGCGACGAGCCGGTCCGGGACGAGGTGCACCTGACCGCCGAGCGGGTGGTGGTGCTCAACACCTCCACCATCGGCACCGGCCTCGGCCGGGTCGTCACCCTGCGCGACCACACCGAACTCCAGTCGCTCAGTGGAGAGTTGGACTCCGTACGGGGCTTCACCGAGGCCCTCGGGGCGCAGGCGCATGAGGCGGCCAACCGGCTGCACGCCGTCGTCTCGCTGATCGAACTCGGCCGCCACGAACAGGCGGTGGAGTTCGCCACCGCCGAGCTCGCGCTCGCCCAGCAGCTCACCGACCGGGTGGTCGCGGCGGTCGGCGAACCAGTACTGGCCGCGCTACTGCTCGGCAAGGCGGCCCAAGCGGCCGAACGGGGAGTGGAGTTGGCCCTCACCGACGACAGTCGGATCGACGACGGGCTGCTGCCGCCCGGGCTCTCCGCGCGGGACCTGATCACCGTCCTCGGCAACCTGATCGACAACGCCGTGGACGCCGCCATCGCCGGAGCCGCGCAGAGCGCGGTGCCGCCGGAGGTCACCGTCACCGTGCGGATCGATGGCGGTGGCGTGGGTGGCGTGGGTGGCGTGGGTGGCGGCGACGCGGCTCCGGGTGGCGGCGATTGCCTGCTGCTGCGCGTCGCCGACACCGGGGCGGGGATCGACCCGGCCGCCGTCGAGGACGTGTTCCGGCGCGGCTGGAGCACCAAGCAGGACGTGCGCGGGCACGGTCTCGGGCTGGCGCTGGTCTCCCAGGCCGCCCGGCGCAACGGCGGCAGCGTCGAGGTCGGGCGCGACCGGGGTGCGGTGCTCACCGTCCGGCTGCCGCTCGCTGGGCTGCCGGCACGATCCGGTGAGCGGCAGCCGGGGCAACTCGGGAGCCCGGAGCAACTTGGCCAGCCGGGCCAGCCAGGCCAGCCGGGGCAGCCGGGCCGACGGGAAGGGGTGTCGCGATGACCGAGGTGACCGCCGGGCCGGGGATCTCCGTGCTGGTCGTCGAGGACGACCCCGTGGCCGCCGCCGCGCACACCCTCTACGTCGAGCGCGAACCCGGCTTCCACGCCGCCGGGACGGTGCACAGCTGCGCCGACGCGCTGCGCTTCCTGGACCGCGCCCGCGCTGCCGGGAGGCCCGTCGACCTGACCCTGCTCGACCTCTACCTGCCGGACGGCCACGGCCTCCACCTATGCCGCTCGCTGCGTGCCGCCGGCCACACCACCGACGTCATCGCGGTGACCTCGGCCCGCGACCTGGCGATGGTGCGGCAGGCCGTGTCGGCGGGCGTGGTCCAGTACCTGCTGAAACCGTTCAGCGCCGCCGCCCTGCACGACCGCCTGGAACGCTACGCCCGCTACCGCGACAGCCTCGGGCGCACCGGCGAGGCGACCGGGCAGGACGAGGTCGACCAGGCGTTCGCCCTGCTCCGCACGCCCGAGCGCAGCAGCCTCCCCAAGGGGTTGAGCGCGCCCACCCTGGACACCGTCGCCGCCGTACTGCGCGAGACGGCGACGGGTCTGTCCGCCGCCGCCGCGGGCGTCGCCGCCGGGGTCTCCCGGATCACCGCGCGCCGCTACCTCGAACACCTCGTCGACACCGGGCGGGCGGTGCGGGAACCGCAGTACGGGAGCGTGGGGCGGCCGGAGCTCTGCTACCGGTGGAAGGGTGGCGGGGCGGCTCCGGGTCGGCGGGGGTGAGGGCCGTGACCTTTTCGCCGGTGGCTCGTTGGCAGGACCGGGGGCGGTTCACTCACTCGGGTGGTTCTGGGGGCCCATGGGGTATCCCGCCAGGTCAGGGGCGGTAAAGTTAGGCTTACCTAACTTCTTCTGGGGGTTTGCCTTGTCGCTCGCCGCCGTTCCCGCCCAGGTTCCGGCCTCCTCCTCCGGAACTGTCGGAGCCGCCGGAGCCGTCGGAGGTGTCGAATCCGCCGGTGTCGCTGGAGCCGCCGGTGCCCCGGCCTCCGGCGAGGCCATCCTGCGCCGCCAGCGCGTACGCGAGTCCGCCGCCCGTACGTACGCCCGGTCCTTCCCGATCGTCCCGGTACGGGCCCACGGCATGACCGTCGAGGGCGCCGACGGGCGGCGCTACCTGGACTGCCTCTCCGGCGCCGGGACGCTCGCCCTCGGGCACAACCACCCGGTGGTGCTGGAGGCGATCCGCCGCACCCTCGACAGCGGCGCCCCGCTGCACCTGCTCGACCTCGCCACCGCCGAGAAGGACGACTTCACCAGCGCCCTCTTCGAGAGCCTGCCCGCCGACTTCGCCGCCGGCGCCCGGATCCACTTCTGCGGGCCGGCCGGCACCGACGCCGTCGAGGCCGCGCTCAAGCTGATGCAGACCGCCACCGGCCGGTCCGGCGCGCTCGCCTTCACCGGCGCCTACCACGGCATGACCGCCGGAGCCCTGGCGCTCACCGGAAACGTCGCCGTCAAGGAACCGCTGCCGAGCGGCGGCGAGGTCGTCCGGCTGCCCTACCCGTACGGCTACCGCTGCCCGTTCGGCGTCGGCGGCGAGGCCGGCGCCGACCTCGCCGCGACCTACGTCGAACGGCTGCTCGACGACCCCTCGGGCGGGGTCGTCCCGCCCGCCGCGATGATCCTGGAAGCCGTCCAGGGCGAGGGCGGCGTCGTCCCCGCGCCCGACGGCTGGCTGCGCGAGATGCGCCGGATCACGGCCGAGCGGGGCATCCCGCTGATCGTCGACGAGGTGCAGACCGGCGTCGGGCGCACCGGGGCGATGTGGGCCGTCGAGCACAGCGGCATCGTCCCGGACGCCATGGTGCTCTCCAAAGCCATCGGCGGCAGCCTGCCGCTCGCCGTCGTCGTCTACCGGGAGGACTACGACGGCTGGCGCCCCGGCGCCCACACCGGCACCTTCCGCGGCAACACCCTCGCCATGGCCGCCGGCGCCGCCACCCTGCGCCACGTCGCCGCCCACGGGCTGGCCGAGCGCGCCGCCGTCGTCGGCGAGCGGATGACCGCCCGGCTGCGCGGGCTCGCCGCCGAACTGCCGGTGATCGGCGACGTGCGCGGGCGCGGCCTGATGCTCGGCGTCGAACTCGTCGACCCCGCCGCCGATCCGGACGCCTGCGGGGCCAGGCCGGCCGACCCGGCGCTCGCCCGCCGGGTGCGGGAGGCCTGCCTGGCACGCGGGCTGATCGTCGAGCTCGGCGGGCGCCACGACGCGGTGCTGCGACTGCTGCCGCCGCTGACCATCACCGACGAGCAGGTCGCCGCGGTGCTCGACCGGCTGGCCGACGCGATCGCGGCCGCTGCGGCCGTCGAACCCGTCGCTGCGGCGAGCGCCGCGGCTCCCGCGGCCCGGGGCGCCGAATGAGCGCGCGGCGAGGGGGCGATGGCGGTTCAGGGGAAGGCTCGGGAGGAGGCTCGGGCGCCCGAGCCGGGGCCGGTGGTGACTCCGGTGCCGAGGGCGGTTCCGGGGCCGGAGTCGGGGCCGGTTCTGGAGTCGGGGCCGGTTCTGGAGTCGGAGGCGGTTCGAGGGCTGGTGGCGGTTCCGATGCGGGTTCCGGCTCGGGTTCCGGTGCCGCAGCCGGACTGCCCGGCGGGCCCGCCCCGTTGGACGCCCTCGCGGGCGGCGTCGGCGGGCCTGGCGCGCTCGGACCGCTGCTGGCCACCGTCCTCGACGCGCTCGACCACGGCATCGCCCTGCGCGGCGGGCCGCTGCCCGCAGGCAGTCCGGCCGAGCTCGGTGCGCTGGTCGCCGACGGTCTGGCCGGCGCCCACGGGCCCGGCGCGCTCGCCCGCCTCACCGAACTCCTCGCCTACGGCGCCGCCGACCCCGCCGACCCGGCCTGCGCCGCCCACCTGCACTGCCCGCCGCTCGCCGTGGCCGCCGCCGCCGACCTCGTGGTCAGCGCCCTCAACCCCTCCCTGGACTCCTGGGACCAGGCCCCCGCCGCCACCGCCCTGGAGACCGCCCTCCTCGCCGAACTCGCCGCCCTCGTCGGCTACGACCCGGCCCGCGCTGCCGGCGTCCTCACCTCCGGCGGCACCGAGTCCAACCTCATGGGACTGATGCTGGCACGGGACCAGAAGCTGGACGGCATCGTCGAATTGGACGGCATCCCGGCCGGAGTCCGGCCGTGCGTCGTCGCCTCCGAGGCCGCGCACTTCTCCGTCCAGCGCGCCGCCGCCCTGCTCGGGCTCGGCGAGCGCGCCGTCACCACCGTCCCCGTCGACCGGCAACTCCGGATGGAACCAAAGGAGTTGGAGCGGACCCTGGCCGAGGCCAGCTGGGCCGGACGCACCCCGATTGCCATCGTCGCCACCGCCGGCACCACCGACACCGGCGGCATCGATCCGCTGCACGTCGCCGCCGACCTGGCCGGCCGCTACGGCGCCTGGCTGCACGTCGACGCCGCGTACGGCGGCGGCGCGCTGCTCTCCGACCGGCTCGCCCCGCTCCTCGACGGCATCGACCGCGCCGACTCCGTCTCCCTCGACTGGCACAAACTCGGCTGGCAGCCCGCCGCCGCCGGCGTCTTCCTGGTCCGCCGCACCGAGACCTACGTCTCGCTCGCCCGCCGCGCCGAGTACCTCAACCCCGTGGACGACGAGCAGGCCGGCTACCCCAGCCTGCTCGGCCGCTCGCTGCGCACCACCCGGCGGGCCGACGCTTTCAAACTCGCCGTCACCTTGCGCACCCTCGGCCGCGACGGGCTCGGCCGACTCGTCGACGCCTGCCACGAACTCGCCTGGTCGGCCGCCGAGGCCGTCCGCGCCGAACCGTCGCTCGAACTCCACGCCGAACCCGCGCTGACCGTCGTGCTGTTCCGCTACCGGCCGCCGGGCCTGACCGACGAGGCTGCCGTCGACGAACTCAACGGCAGCCTGCGCCGGTTGCTGCTGCACACCGGGCGGGCGGTGGTCGGGCGGACCGAACTCCCGGGCGAGGGGCCGGGCCGGGTGAGGCTCAAGCTCACCCTGCTCAACCCGCACGCCACGGCGGGGGAGGTCCGTGCACTGCTGCGCGAGGTGGTGGGCGCCGGGCGGAAGGCCGAGGGGGACCGGGCCGGCTAGGCGCGCGCTGCGGGGAGTCGGTCATCGCCGGTCATCGCCGGCCGACCGGCGCCCGGGCAGGCCCCGTTCGGGACCGAGGACCAGGGCGCCGATTCATGACCGCGACCGGATGACCATGGTTGCCGCGGTGGCGGTGGCGGTGGCGGTGGCGGGTGGCGGTGGCGGTGGCGGTGGCGGTGGCGGCGTGGCTGTGGTTGCGGTCGGTCAGTCGCTCAGGAGTGTGGTGCGGGTGAGCTCCCAGGTCTCCGGGTCGGCGGCGACCAGCAGGCCGTTCTCGCAGCCGGGGGCCTCGGGGCGGTAGGGGGTGCCGTCCAGCCGGGCGGACACGCCGCCGGCCTCGGTGACGAGCAGGGAGCCGGGGGCGTGGTCCCAGGGGAGGGTGCGCCAGTAGAGGAGGAAGTCGAAGCGGCCCTCGACGACGTCCGGGTACTCGATTCCGGCGGCGTGCCGACCGGGGGAGACCTCGCCGAAGGCCGACTCGTTGGCCTGCAAACGCCGGCGGTGTTCCGGGTCGAGGTAGCGGCTCTTCACGGATCCGCGCAGCTTCGCGGCGTCGCGCGGTGCCGGCGGCCGGGTCAGGCGCACGCCGTCGCGCCAGGCCCCGGAGCCCAGTTCGGCACAGTAGGCGGTGGCGGTGGCGGGCTGCCAGATCCAGGAGGCGACGGTCTCTCCGCCGCGGACGAGCGAGCACATCACGGCGTACTCGGGGCGGCCTGCGACGAAGTTGGCGGTGCCGTCGACCGGGTCGACCAGCCAGGCGGCGGGCTCGTCGTGGAGGGCCTGGGCGAGTTCGGGGTCGGCGGAGACCGCCTCCTCGCCGACCACGGGGACGGGCAGCAGCTCGCGCAGGCGGCGGGCGATGATCACCTCGGCCTCGCGGTCGGCGACCGTCACGATCTCGCCGGGCGCCTTCTCCATCACCTCGCCGGCGGCCAGCGCCCGGAAGCGCGGCTCCACCACCTCGGCCGACGCCTCGGCGAGTATCGCCGCCACCTTGTCCATCAGCACGTTCGCGCTCCCTTCGCTGCCTACCACTGTCGCACGAGTGTGCGGAGGCGACCTGCGGCGACCCCTGGGGCGGGCGGGGCCTACGGGTGGGGTCCGGCGCGCGGACGGGCGGGCGGCGGGGCTCGAACAGGGAACGGCGAACAGATAACAGCTGACAGATAACAGATTTCGAAATCTGTTATCTGTCAGCTGTTATCTGTCGGCTGTTATCTGTTACCTGCTGCCCGCCGTCCCGGGGGTGCCTTCAGTCGCCCAGGTAGTGGAACCCCGGGCGCGGGTGCATCAGGAACTCGTGGTGCGAGATGTTCCAGGCGTACGCGCCCGCCATCGCGAACAGCACCCGGTCGGCTGCCCGCAGGCCGTCGGCGTCGGCGGCGGCCCGGGCGAGGACGTCCTTCGGGGTGCAGAGCTGGCCGGCCAGGGTGGCGCGGCCGGTGGCGACGGCGGGGCGCGGCCACGGGTGCGGCCAGGCGTCGACCGGGAGCACCTCGAAAGGCTGGGAGTGCCCCCGGGTGGCGGGGGTGCGCAGGTGGTGGGTGCCGCCACGGACCACCGCGAAGTCCTCGCCGTGGCTCTGCTTCACGTCCAGCACCTCGGTCGCGTACCAGCCGCAGTGGGCGGTCAGGGCCCGGCCGGGTTCGATCCGCAGGGTCAGACCGGGGTGGGCGTCCAGCAGCTTGGCCAGCCCTTCGCCGAAGGCCGTCCAGTCGAAGTGGTTCGCCGGGTCGTCGTAGTCCACGGCCATTCCGCCGCCGACGTTGACCTCCGCCAGCGGGAAGCCGTGCCGCTCGGCCAGCGCGGCCGACCAGGCCACGATCTGCTCGGCGACGGCCAGTTGCTCAGCCGCCGCGAGCCCGCTGGCCAGATGGGCGTGCACGCCGCGCAGACGCAGCCGCCGTCCGAGCGGGCCGGTGCCGTCGCCGGTGCCGTCGCCGGTGAGCTGGCGCACGCACTCCTCGGCGCGGTCCGGGTCGAGCCCGAAGGGCGTCGGTCGCCCACCCATCGCGAGTGCCACCGCGTCGAGCGCACCGGTGGCGACCGGCAGGTTGACCCGTAGCAGCACGTCGACCACCGTGCCCGGCCGGTCCGCGAGGACGGCGTCGAGCCGGTGCAGTTCCTGCTCGCTCTCGATGTGCCAGCGGTGCACCCCGGCGTCCACGGCGGCGGCGATCTCGGCGGGCGTCTTGCCAGGGCCGCCGAAGGCCAGCGGCGCGTCCGGAACGGCCGCCCGCACGTGCGCCAACTCACCTCCGCTGGAGACCTCGTAGCCGTCGACCGCGTCGCGCAGCGCGGCCAGCAGCGGCGCCTCCGGATTGGCCTTGGCGGCGTAGTACAGCTCGACCCGCGCGGGCAGCGCGGCCCGGACGGCGGTGGCGTGCGCGCGCAGCGCCGCCAGGTCGTAGACGTAAGCGGGCAGGGCGTCGGGCGCGAGGGCGGCGACGTGCCGGCGGACGATCTCGGTCATCGGGCGGCGCTCCCGAGGGAGAGGGGGGTAGCGGTGCGGGCGGCCTGGGCGAGGACGGATCCGGCGAGCGGCGAGGGCAGGCGGACGTAGCCGGCCTGTCGGTCGGCCTTGCGTTCCCAACGGGTGAGCAGGTTGGCCTTGGCCGGCAGCGGCACGCCCGCGAGCAGCGCCCGCAGCCGGGGCGGGCGGCCGTGGCCTGCCGCGTACTGCTCCAGGGTGTCCCGGACCGCCTGCCACAGGGCGCCCTCCAGCTCGGGGTGGCGGTCGGCGAGGACGGCCAGCAGTTCGGCGACGTGGTTGACCAGCAGGCAGTAGACCACCCGGTCCCAGCCGCGTTCGGCGTCGTACGTCATCGGCCCGGCGACCTCGGGCGGGAGGGCGGCCAGGATGTCGGCGTTGTGCTCGGGGACGAGCTTGGTGCCCTCCAGGTCGCGGAAGAGCACCTGGGTGGGGCACCCGGTGGCGTCGACGCCGATGAGCACGTTCTGCAGGTGCGGCTCCAGCACCACGCCGTGGTCGAAGTAGGCGGCGAGCACGGGCGGGATGAGCAGCCCCAGATAGGCCCGCCACCAGTCCAGGGCCCGGAAGGCGTCCGAACTCCCGTCCAGCAGACGGGAGATGTGGGCGGAGCTGGTCGGGTGCTCGTCGGCGACGGCGGCGGCCAGCAGCGGGGTGACGCCGGGCCGCAGCACGCCGCCGAAGCCCTCGCGGACGATCAGGCCGAAGCCCTCGTACAGCGCCTGGTCGGGTCGGCCGTCGGCGCCGGGCAGGGCGAGGGTGCGGAACGCGGGCTCGCGCAGCATCGCCGCGTCGGGGAAGCGCCGGGCGAGGTCGGCGAGGGCGGGGGCGAGCAGCCGGGTGAGTTCGACGGCGCCAGTGAGCTCGTAAGCGGCGTTCTTGCGCAGGCAGTTGGTGATGCGCACGTTGAGGCTGAACTTGAGGAAGGCGTCCGCGCCGTGGAGGGTGCGCACCGAGGCGGTGGCGGCGAACTCCTCGCCGCGCGGCCCGAGGTCGAGGACGTCCCCGCGGTCCAGGGCGTCGCGCAACAGCGGGTGATCGCCGATGAGTTGGTACTGCCAGGGGTGGGCGGGCAGCAGGCGGTATCCGTCCGGGACGTCGCCGAGGCCGTCCAGCAGGGCGCTCGCGCTCTCGTCCAGGGACTGCTCGGTGAGCAGTTCGGTGCGGACGGCGAGGTGGCGCAGCGGGAACGCCGCACGGGACTCCGGGGCGTACCCGCGCCAGTCCCCCCGAGCGGCGGAGCGGGACTTGGGCGCCGGGTGGAAGCGGTGGCCGAACAGCAGGGCCTGCTCGGACTCCAGGTAGCGATCCGGTCCGGAGACCGGGCGGTCGGCCAGGCTCTGCCGGAGGCCGTCGTGGCTGGAGGTGACCTGGCCGAGGAACTCCTCGTTCACCGTGCCGGTGCGCAGCTCCAGTTCGTCCTGCACGTGTTCCGCCAGCTCTCGCCAGTTCAACTCCGCCCAGATGCCGCCTCGTTCGATCTCGACCGGGCCGGTGAAGCGGTGCGCGCCGAGCAGCGAGGTGCGGCGCAGGGCGATCCGCAGCAGGGCGCCGCGCCGGGGCAGGCGCAGCAGCAGGCGGCCGTCGGCCACGGCGGTCTGGTGCTCGGGGGCGGAGACCTCGCGCAGCAGGCAGTTCAGCAGGGTGTGGGCCACCGCGTCGTCGGCGGTGGGCAGTTCGTGGCTGATCGGCTCGTGGGTGATCGACTTGGGGGCGATCGGCTCGGGGGTCATCGGCGACTCCAGCGCTGGCGGAGGGACGGGAGGGAGAATGCGGTGGCCGCGACGGCGGCCAGCAGGGCGGCGGCGGTGCCGGCCACCACGGGCGCGGCGGCGCCGAACTGCCCGTTGGCCAGCGCTGCGACGGCGCCGGCGGCGACGGCGCCGCCCTTGGAGACGAGTTCGAGCGTGCCGAACATCCGCCCGGGCGCGCGCCCTTGGGCCGCTCCGGCGGCGAGCACGGCGAGGCAGACCAGGCCGAGCGTGAGCCCGGCGCCGAGCAGCAGCCGGACGGCGACGAAGACCGGGAGCGAGTACGCGACGGCGTGCCCGGCCAGGCCGAGCGCGACGAGGCCGAAGCCGAGTGCGATGCCGGTGTGCGGGCGGGCGTGGAACAGCGTGTGGACGCGTGCGGCGAACACCAGGTAGCACAGGTGCGGCAGGGCGAACAGCACGCCGGTGGTGGTGCCGGAGACGCCGGGAAGCCGTTGCTCGGCGAGCGAGATGAGATAGGGGAAGGAGATGACGGTGGCGAAGACGAAGACGAACTCGAAGACGTAGAGCGGGAGGAGCGGGGCGGCGGGTGCCCGCTCGGCGCGGCCCTCCGACGCGGGGGTGGCCGCCGGACGGTCCGGCTCGGGCAGCAGGGACAGCAGCAGCGCGGCGGCGAGCGGGAGGACGGCCATCACCAGGTACTGGCGGTGCGGGTCGATCCACGGGGACAGCGCGCCGACCAGGATCGGTGCGGCCACCAGGGCCGCCCGGGCGCTGCCTTGCATCAGGGTGAGTGCGCGGGACAGCCGCGGTCCGTCGAGGGCGGCGGCGAGGTAGCCGTTGGTGGCGGCGAAGGTGCCGCCGAGGAAGCCCTGAAGGACCAGCGCGAGGGTGAACGCGGGCAGGCTGTCGGCGGCCCCGGCCAGCAGGAAGGAGACGGTGAGCCCGAGTTGGGCGCGCAGCAGCAGCCGCTTGCGGCCGAAGCGGTCGGCGAGCCGGCCCCACAGCGGTGCGCCGAGCGCGCTGAAGACCGTCGGGACGATGTAGAGCACGCCGGCCCACCGGGCCTGCGGATCGCCGAGCGTGGGCAGGATCGCGGTCAGGTACGGCGGCAGGCCCAGCGCGGCGAAGGAGGCGACGAAGTAGCAGGCGGCGACGGCGTGCACCTGGCGGCGGCCGAGTCCGCCGGAGTGGTCGGTCCCGTGGCCGGACCGCTGCGAAACGGTCTCCACACTCACCGGGTGATCCCGTCCGCCAGCAGGTAGTTGGGGCCGCTGGTGTAGTGCTTGTTGATGTCGGCGGCGCCCGAGCGCTGCTTGCTGAGCAGGGTCCCGGCGCTGACCATGGCCTTGACCGGCAGGCGTTCGGCCTCCAGCAGGTCCGTCCGCAGCGGCTCACCGGCCGGTCCGATCCGGTCCACCGCTTCGGCCAGGCGCTTTCGCAACAGTGCGAGCACGTCGGTGAGTTCGGCGCGACGGTGCTCGGCGAGGCCGAACGCGAGCGCGCCGGTGCACAGGTGGCCGGTGATGGTGGTGAACAGGTCGGTGAGCGCCCGGTCGTCGTCGCCGAAGATCCGGGCGTCGTCGAAGTCGGCCCGGGTCGGGGCGAGTTCGCCGAGGCGGGCGGTCATCCGGGCGGTGTGCACGCGCGGGCCGTCGTCGTCCTTGTAGAGCAGGCGCAGTCCGTCGCCGTCGAGCACCAGGGAGGTGTTCTGCTGGTGCGACTCCAGTGCTATGCCGTAGTCGAACAGCGTGGTCTGCCAGTCCAGCAGCAGTTCCAGCAGGGAGTCGTAGAAGGCGAGTTGGTCGCCGTCGTGGAAGCGGTCGGCGAGGTGGTCGAGCACCAGGCGGCCCCCGGGCGCGGGGGCCAGCAGGGCGGCCAGCGGGACGGTGACGGCCCGCTCCAGCCCGGCGGGGTAGCGGCGCAGCAGGACGGCCAGCAGTTCGTGACCGGCGTGCGCCCAGGTCTGCTCGTCGGCGTGCAGGACGCGGCCGGCGAAGCGCGGCTCGCGGGCCAGCACGGCCTCGATCAGGCGCTGGCCGGCGGCGCCGTCGAGCAGTGTGCCGGGCTTGATGGTGCGGCGGTTGAGCCGGCCCAGCGTGGCGGTGGCGAGCGGGAGTTTGAGGTGGCAGGCGGGGTCGTCGGCGACGGCGACGGTGCGCATGGAGAGCGTCGGCACGACGGTCAGGTAGGGCCGTTCGGCGAGCACCGCGCGGTCGGCCAGGCCGACCGCCTCCAGTGCCTCGTCCAGCGGGGCGCCGACGGTGAGGGGGTGGACCGGCAGGGTGGTCCAGCCGTCGCCGGGGCAGGCGTCCGCAAGGCCCAGCCAGGCCGGAGTGGGCCACCAGCTCGGGAGCGGGCGCCGGCCGTGGGTGGTGAGGGCGTCGGTCGGGACGGCCAGCCAGCGCAGCTCGAACGCGGGGTGGAACTCCGGTGCGTAAGAGTTCAGTTGGTGTTCGGTGAGGCCGGACCGGCCGCGTGAGGTCGGGTAGACGGGGTGGTCGAGGTAGGCGGCCAGGGTGTCGTGGCCGAGGGCGGCGGCCAGACCGGTCCAGTCGGCCGGGTCCTCGCCGTACAGGTCGGTGAGCCGGGCGTGCACCTCGGGCCGCGCGCGCTCGTGCAGTTCCATGGTGGCGAGGGTCTGGCGGCACTCCTCGGCGAAAGCGTCCCAGCCGGGCCGGTCCTCGGCCTCGGCCAGGCCGGCCAGGGCTGCCACGATGGCGTCCAGGCCGGTGAGCCGGCGCCCGGCCAGCTCCAGTAGGGGCAGCCGGGCGGCGTACTCGCACTGGAAGCCCTCGACGGCGACGGGCAGGGCGAGTTCGGCGTCCGCGACGGTGAACCAGGCGCCGTCCGCGCGGTCCTCCACGGCGCCGCGGGTGCGCAGGCCGAGGACGTCCTCGCGCAGCAGGGCGGAGAGCACCCGCAGGGTGAGCTGCTCGTCGGCGGTCACGGGGTGATCTCCCAGCGGTTGGCGGCGCGGAACCGGGCGACGGCGGCGTCCACGGCTTCCTGGTCGGCGCCGATGGCCCACATCACGCCCAGGTAGTCGCGGTTGGTGCGGTAGTGCTCGTGCCGCTCGCCGAGCGGGCGCAGCGGGCGGTAGGCGAGCCGGACGCCGTCGCGCTCCTCGTCGTACGGCCCGGGGGCGGCGGTGAGGAGGCCGGCGCGGTCGGCGCAGACCACCTCGTTGCGGGCCCGGCGCGGGGTCGCGGCGCACTGCGCGCCGAGGTCCGCGGGGAGTTCCCGGCCGAGGTGGGCGGCGAGGATGTGCTCGAAGAGCGGGACGCCGAGGACCTCGGCGAGCATCAGGTCGCACTGGTCGCCGATGGCACGGTAGTTGACCTCGATGATCCGGGCACGGCCGTCGGGCTGCACGACGAACTCGGTGTGGCAGGCGCCGAGTCCGATCCCGAGCGCGTCGAGTTGGGCGAGCACCTGCGCGACCACCTCACCGGGGTGCGCGGGGACGAACTCCAGCACCTCCTCGATGAAGTCCGGCGGCGGGGAGAGCTGGGTGCGGAAGCCGCCGAGGACGTGCCGGCGGCGGCCGTCGCCGAGCGTCTCCAGGGTGCACAGCCGGCCGTCCAGGAACTCCTCGACGACCAGCGTCGCGCCGGCCCGGCGGTGCTGGATCTCCCGGCAGCGGAGGGCGAGTTCGGCGGCGTCGGCGACCAGTGTGACGTCCTCGCTGGCCACTCCCTCACGAGGTTTGACCACGCACGGGAACGGCGGCTCCAGCTCGGCCGGGTCCTGCCCGGGGGCCAACTCGGCGGACCAGACGGCGTCCTGGCCGGTCAGGGCGAGGTGGCGGCGCAGCTGGCCCTTGTCCTTGGCCCGCAGTGCGGCCTTCCAGTCCTTGGCGGGGAGGCCGAAGTACTCGGCGGCCAGGGCGGTCTGGGTCTGCAGGTGGTCGCTGTTGCTGAACACCGCGTCGGGCGCGTGGTGGCGGGAGACCAGGCTGATCACGGCGCGGAAGTCCCGGACGTCGCACTCCAGCACCGCGGGTGCGGTGAACGGGAGGTCGGCGTAGGCCTTCTGGTGGGGTTCGGCGTGGTCGGTCAGGACGGTGACGTCGAGCCCGAGCCGGGCGGCGGCGGGCAGGAAGCCGGCGGTGACCGAGTCGGTGGGGTTGAGGGCGAGCAGGTAGAGCCGCATGGGGTGGTGGTCCTTGAGGGTGGTGGCGGACGGGAGTGACGGCGGGCGGTGGCGGGGGCGGCCACAGCGGCAGCCGCCTCCGCCCGCCGTCGTCCGTCGGCGGTTACTTGGGTGCGTCCACGCCCGCGGCCTTGGCGATGTCGCCGAGCATGGCGTCGGCGGCCTGGACGCCGATGCCGGACATCCAGGTCTCGTCCGGGACGTTGAAGACCTTGCTGTTCTTGACGGCGTTCAGGCCCTGCCAGACCGGGGTCTGCTGGACCTCGCTCTCCTTGGTCTTGGACGGGTCGTCGGCGGTGGTGACGAACACCAGGTCGGCGTCGGCCTGGTTGATCTGCTCGGCGCTCACCTCGACGATGTTCTTGTCGACGTCCTGGGCGGCCGGGCGGGCCAGGCCGACGTCCTTGAGTACCACGCCGCTGTAGGAGGCCTTGGCGTAGAGGCGGGTCGGTCCGGCCACGAAGCGGACCACCGAGGCGGTCGGCATGGCGCCGCCGTTCTTCGCCTTGATCGCCTCACCGAGCTTGGCGGCCCGCGCCTCGTAGTCGGCGAGCGCCTTCTTGGCCGCGTCCTCCTTGCCGAGCGCCTGCGCGTAGAGGGCGAGGTTCTCCTTCCACGGGAACCCGGTGGTCTCGGCGAGCACGGTAGGCGCGATCGCGTTCAGCTGGTCGTAGACCTTGGCGTGGCGGACCTTGGAGGAGAGGATCAGGTCGGGCTTCAGGGAGGCGATCAGTTCCAGGTTCGGCTCGTTCATCGGGCCGACGTCCTTGGTGTCCTTGATCTTGTCCTTGAGGTAGTTCGGGAACCCGCCCTCGGTCTTCATGTGCGGCGACACCGCGCCGACCGGCGTGATGCCGAGCAGCGTGACGTCGTCCAGCTCGCCGCTGTCCAGCACCACGACGCGCTTGGGCTGGGCCTTGATCTGGGCGGTTCCGGCGGCGTGGGTGACGGTGCGCGGGAAGCCGGCGGACGCGCCGGCGCTCGCGGAGGAGGCGTCCCCGCTCTGCTTGGTCCCGCCGTCGCTGCCGCAGGCGGCGAGCAGCGTGGTGGACAGGGCGACGGCGAGGACGGCGACGGGGAGGCGGCGGTTCATGGGGGTCCTTGGATCGGGTCGAGCGGGCGTCGGGTTGCGGAGCGTCGAGGGTGAGGAGCGTCGGGGGTGACGAACGGGGGCAGTGGTCAGTGGTCAGTGGTCAGCGGTCGGCGGCGCGTGGCCGGGTCCGCGCCCGGGGGACGACCAGCGGCGTGCCGGTCTCCGGGTCGGGCACCACCCGGCACGGCACCTGGAACACGGTCTCGACCAGGTCGGCGGTGAGGACCTCGGCGGGCGGTCCGGCGGCGGCGAGCCGCCCGTCCTTGAGCACCACCAGGTGGTCGGCGTACCGGGCGGCCTGCCCGAGGTCGTGCAGCACCATGACGACGGTGCGTCCGGCCTCGGCGTGCAGGTCGGCGACCAGGTCGAGGACGTCGAGCTGGTGGCGCAGGTCGAGGAAGGTGGTCGGCTCGTCGAGCAGCAGCAGTTCGGTGTCCTGGGCGAGTGCGAGCGCGATCCAGGCGCGTTGGCGCTGCCCGCCGGAGAGCCGGTCGACCTGCTGCTCGCGCAGTTCGGCGGTGCCGGTCCGGGCGAGGGCGTCCTCGACGGCGGCCTGGTCGGTCTTGGACCACGGGCTGAGCATCCGCTGGTGCGGGTACCGGCCGAGCCGTACCAGCGCCTCGACGGTGATCGCCTCGGGGGTGACCGGCTGCTGCGGCAGCAGGCCCATCCGCTTGGCGAGGGCCCGGGCGGACATCCGGTGGATGTCGGAGCCGTCCAGGGTGACGGTGCCGGCGGCGGGGTCGAGCAGCCGGACCAGTCCGCGCAGCAGGGTCGACTTGCCGCAGGCGTTGGGCCCGACGATGGCGGTGACGGCGCCGCCGGGCAGTTCGAGGTCGAGCCCGTCGACGATCGTGCGGTCGCCGTAGCGCAGGTCGAGGCCGTGCGCGGCGAGCCGGTTGGCGGTGGTGGTGACGGACTCGACGGTCGTCGTGGGCGTCATCAGTTGCTCCTCTGGGGAGGCCGGCCCTGGCGGATCATCAGTGCCAGGAGCCAGGGCGCGCCGAGCGTGGCGGTGACGGCACCGACCGGCAGGCCGTGGACGGGGATCACGTGGAGCACGAGGAGGTCGGCGGACAGCAGCAGGACGGCGCCGGTGAGCGCGGTGAGTCCGAGCGTGCCGAGGGTGGGCGGCCCGGCGAGCAGCCGGACCAGGTGCGGTACGGCGAGCGCGACGAACGCGACCGGGCCGGTGAGGGCGGCGGCCAGCGAGGCGAGGGTGATGCCGAGCAGCAGCAGCCAGAGCCGGTCCCGGCCGGGGTTGAGGCCGAGGCCGCCGGCCGAGTCGTCGCCGAGGTCGAGGACCGCGATCCGCCGCTGGCAGAGCAGCACGGCCAGGGCGGTCAGCGCGATGGCGGTGCCGCCGATCCACACCTCGGTCCAGTTGCGGCCGTAGAGCGAGCCGGTGGTCCACTGCATCGCGGAGGAGGCCAGCTCGGCCGGGAATCGTACGATCATCAGGTTCACGGCGGCGGCGAGGCCCTGCTGCACCGCCAGGCCGACCAGCACCAGCCGGGTGACGGCCATCTTCGACCGCCAGGCGAGGCCGCCGAGCAGCAGCGCCGCCAGCAGTCCGCCGCCGAGCGCGGCCAGCGGGATCAGCTGCTGGGAGGCGCCGGTGGCGAGCATCAGCACCGCGCCGAAGGACGCGCCGCCGGTGACACCGATGGTGTCGGGGGAGGCCAGCGGGTTGCGGAAGAGCCGCTGGAGCATCGAGCCGGCCATCGCCAGCCCGGCCCCGGCGATCAGCGCCGACACCACCCTGGGCGCCCGGAACTGCTGCACCACCAGGACGTTTCCGGGTTCGCCCTGCCCGACCAGGGCGCGCAGCGCGTCCCATCCGGACAGGCTCACCTGTCCGGTGCCGAGCGCGACGCCCGTCAGCACCACCAGGACGACGGCGGCCAGCGCCGACCACACGGCGGTGCGGGCCCGGCGGCGGGCGAGCGTGCCGACGGGTACGGCGAGCGCGGTCACCGGGCCACCTTCCGGGCCAGTACGGCGAGAAGCGGCGCGCCGAGGAAGGCGGTCACGATGCCGACCTCGATCTCGGAGGGGCGCACCACGAGCCGTCCGAGCACGTCGGCGGCGAGCAGCAGCAGCGGACCGGCGATCAGGCAGCCCGGCAGCAGCCAGCGGTGGTCGTTGCCGAGCAGCGGGCGGACCAGGTGCGGCGCGGCCAGTCCGATGAACGCCACCGGCCCGGCGACGGCCACCGCACTGCCCGCGAGCAGGACGACGGCCAGCCCTCCGGCCAGTCGGATCCGGGCCACCGGCACGCCGAGCGACTGGGCGGTCTCGTCGCCGAGGGCCAGCGCGTTGAGGGCGGGCGAGATCGCGAACGCGCCCAGCATGCCGAGCACCAGGAACGGCAGCACGGGGGTGAGGGTGTCCAGCTGCCGCCCGCCGATCGAGCCGGCCAACCAGAACCGAGCCTCGTCCAGGGTGCGGTGACTGGCCAGCATCAGCGCGGAGGTCCAGGAGGTGAGCACCACGGTGAGCACGGTGCCGCCGAGCGCGAGCCGGACCGGGTCGAGGTCGCCGCCGCGCCGGGACATCGCGTACGCGGCGACCGCGGCGACGGCCGCCCCGGCGAAGGCGAACCAGACGTACTCGACGGGCCGGGTGAGGTCCAGCGCGTAGATCGCGGCGACCACGGCGAGACTCGCGCCGGCGTTGACGCCGAGGGTGACCGGGGAGGCGAGCGGGTTGCGGGTGACGCCCTGGGCGACAGCCCCGGCGACGCCGAGCGCGGCCCCGACGGCCAGTCCGATCACCGTTCGCGGCAGGCGAAGGCCCGTCACCACATCGGCGTCGCCGCCGTGGGCGGCCCCGGTGAGCGCGTCGGCCACGGTGGACAGCGGGATGGATCGGGAGCCGAGCGCGAGGCTCAGCGCGGCACACAGCACGAGCGCGCCCACACCGGCGACCAGCAGCAGGGGCCGCTGGACCGCAGACGATCGAGGCGTCGCCGGGGCCGTGGTGGCCGGCGGGTCGGTTCTCAACACGAGTCGACATCTTAGGTTAGGTTTGCCTAAGTTCGTCAATCTCGGGTCGCCTGGTCCGATGTCGGGCCGTTCGCCGCGGCGTCACCCCGCCCAGGTGTCGCGGGTGTCGCGCCGCCCAGCCCGGCCCCGGGTGGTGCACTCCCTGGGGCATTGTAAGGTGAGCCTCACCTTATTCGATCATGCGGAGTCGATCCACGGAGCGCCGATGATCCCCGGAACACCCCTGCCCGTCGCGCCGACGTCCACCCTGCCCGGCGACTACCGGCGCCTGCGCGAACTCTGCCCGGTGCTGGAGCTGCGCCTGCTCGGCGCCGACGAACCCGACCCCCGTGCCGCCGACGGCTGGTACTCGGGGGCCGAACTCGCCGCCGACGAACGGGCCCTGGCCGCCGTTCTGGCCGGCGAGGAGGAGCGCATCGCCGCCGAACACGGCCGCGCCCCCCGCCCGCACGTCACCGCCTCCAGACTGCTGCACCACTACGTCTGGTCCGCGTGCCTGCTCATCGCGGGCCCCTGGCACCTCGCCCGGAAAGTACCCCTCGTCGACCCCGCCGACCTCTGGCTGCACGCCCCCACCGGGGACCTCGCGCTGCGCCCGCGCGGCCACGTCACCCTCCCCGGCGACGACGAACTCCGCGCCGAACTGCGGGCCGCCGTGGTCGCCCACGTGGAGCCGGTGCTCGCTGCCTTCGCCGCCCCCAGCCGGCGCCGCGACCGCGCGCTCTGGGGCATGGTGACGGACGACCTCGCCTCCGCCGTCTGGTACCTCGGCCGGATGCTCGGCGAGGAGGACGCCGCCGTCGTCGCCGCCGGGGCGGTGCTGCCCGGCGGCACCCTCCCGCTGCCCGGCGCCGCCGACTTCCGCCGCCTGCACACCCCCGACGGGCGCGGCCACCACACCCGTACCCGGCTCGGCTGCTGCCTCTACTACGCCGTCAAGCCCGAGGCCGCCGCCTGCCTGACCTGCCCGCGCACCGGCGACGAGGAACGGCTGCGCCGGTTCTGAGGGGTCCGTCCGCGGATCGCCGTCGGGGATCCGCGGACGGGATTGTGTGGGGGAACCCTCGGGGACGGTTCGTTGTCAGTGGTATCGGCTAGGGTCGCGGCCATGATCGATTCGACGACGCGGGTTCGCATCGCCCGGCCCTCGCGCGACCTCGCGGCGGCCGAGCGCTTCTACGTCGGCGGCCTCGGCCTCGACGTGCTGTGGCGCACCACCGAGCGGGTGTCCGGCGAGCACGACCTGCTGATGGTCGGTCCGCCCGGCGGAGCCTGGCACTTCGAACTCACCCACGACCCGGAGAACCCGCTGGAGCCCACCCCGACGGTCGACGACCTGTTCGTCGTCTACCTCGGTGCGCCGGTGGACGACGCCCTGGTCGCCCGGCTGGAGGCCGCCGGCGGCACCCCGGTCCGGGCCCACAACCCCTACTGGGAGGAGTTCGGCGTGACGATATCCGACCCGGACGGCTACCGGCTGGTGCTCTGCTCCCGTGGCTGGGGAGCCTGACCGCCTGTCCGACCCCGTTCGGTCTCGCCGCCCGCCCCGTCCCTGCCGCGCAGCACCGCCACGCCCCGGTCCAGGTCCACGCCGAAGTGCGGCGGCGCTCCGACCTGGGCGTCGTCCCGCAGCGTCAGCTGTTCCCGCCGTTGTTCGATCTGCACCCGCTTGCCCGGGCTGAACAGCGCCTGCAACTCCTCCAGCCCGCCGCCCAGGCCAACCCCGGTGCTCCCGCCGCCGCGCCGCCAACGCCCCGACGACTCGCCCCGGATCTGCCACGCGATCAGGAGCATCAGCCCGATCACCGCCGCCGCCACGCACGCCACGTCTACGATCACACCCATGTACGCCCAACGCCGGTCGGCCGCACCCGTGTTCCCCGAGGGCGCCGCGCCGGTGGCGGCGTCCACCCGCTACCCTGCCGCGCGAACCGAAGGAGACCCCTCACCATGACCGTGCGCGGAACCACCGTGGACATCCCGACGGCGGACGGCACCGCCGATGCCTACCTCGCCCGTCCCGACGACGGGCGGGCCCACCCCGGCGTCATCCTCTATATGGATGCCTTCGGGCTCCGACCCCAGCTGAAGGACATGGCCGACCGGCTCGCCCGGGCCGGGTACGCCGTGCTGGTCCCCAACGCCTACTACCGGAACGGCCGCGCGCCGGTCGTCGAACTGCCGCCGCTGATCGACCTGGAGAAGGACCCGGCGATCTTCAAGCAGATCGGCCCGCTGCTCGCCACCCTCACCCCCGAGGTGACCGCCCGCGACGCGGACGCCTACCTGCGCTGGCTCGCCGATTCCCCGCTCGTCGAGGACGGCCCGGTCGGCCTCACCGGCTACTGCCGCGGCGCGGTGCTCGCCCTGCGGACGGCCGCCAGCCACCCCGACCGGATCGCGGCCATGGCCGGTTTCCACGGCGGCAGCCTCGCCACCGAGGCGCCGGACAGTCCGCACCTGGGCGCCTCCCGGATCACCGCCGAGGTGTACTTCGGCCACGCCGACGAGGATCCGTCCATGCCCGCCGAGCAGATCGAACGGCTCGCCGGGGCCCTCGCCGCCGCCGGTGTCCGCCACCGGGAGGAGGTCTACCAGGGCGCCCCGCACGGCTACACCCAGGCCGACACCACCCGCTACGACGCCGTCGCCGACGCGCGCCACTGGGAGGCGCTGCTGGACCTGTTCAAGCGGACCCTGTCGGCCTGAGCCGCCGGAGGGCCGGGGCGGCCAGCGACGCCGCCCCGGCCTGGGCCGTGCGGGCGCGGGCCGGTGACGGCCTCACGCCACAGCACCTCCTCTTCGTCCTCCGGTCACACAACGGACGCGAGGTGTTCGGGTTTGCGTGGAGCCGGGCCGTCATGGTCTGGTGCCTGACAGCGAGTCCGGGCCCGGCCGGGGGCCGACCCGCCGGGCGTCGGGGAGGCACCCGGGACTCGTGGCAGTGGTGAGCAACGAACCCGCGTCACCCGGTACCACAGGCCGGGACCGGGCGGACGGATCCAGGGGGGAACCGAACGTGCAGAAGACGGAGAACAGGCAGAACGCGCAGGAACCGTGGGGCACGCGGGACACGCAGGGCGCACGGGGCATGGGGGGCGTACAGGTAGTACGGGGCACGCGGGCCATGCGGGATGTGCAGGACGCCATCGCGCAGGCGCTGGCCGAGAGCGTCCCCGGCGGGGTCCGGCAGGGCGAACTCGACCGTGACGGGCGGGCATTGCGCTGGGTGGAGGCGGGGCGCGGCGGCCCGCCGGTGGTCCTGCTCGCGGGCTGCGGCACCTCGTCGCTGACCTGGGCGCCGGTGCTGTCCGAACTGGCTGCGCACAGCCGGGTCGTGGCGTACGACCGGGCCGGGCTCGGTGCCAGTGACCCCGCTCGCGTCTCCGGTCCTTCGCTGGAGTCCCCGACCGGGGACCTGGCTGCCCTGGTGGAGCACCTCGGCGCCGGCCCGGCCATCCTGGTCGGGCACAGCTGGGGCGGCCAGCTGGCCCAACTCCTCGCCTGGCGGCACCCGGAACTGGTGGCCGGCCTGGTCCTGGTGGATCCGGCGCACGAGGAGTTCCAGCCACCGGCCATCCGCGCGGCCGAGGCCGTCCTGTTGCGGCTGGGGCTGCTCCGGGCAGCCATGACGCCCGCCGCACGCCGTGCCGGGGGAGCCGTCGCGAGGGCCGAGGCGGCCGTCGAGGCGCATCGCCACCAGCGGCGGACCGTCCTCGACGAGAACCGGCTGACGGTCCTCGCGGTCTCCGAGCTCCGGCGGCGGCGCGCGGCCGCGCGGCTGCCCGACGTGCCGGTGACGGTGCTGAGCGCGACCGACGGCCTGCCGGGGGCGATGCGCGCCCGCTGGACCGTCCTCCAGTCACACGTCGTCGCCGGCGCGGCCAAGGGGTCGCACATCGTGGTGCGCGGCGCCGGCCACCACGTCCACGCCGACCACCCGCAGGCCGTCGCCGCCGCCGTCCTGGAGGTGGTCGAGCACGCCCGGCAGGGCCGGGACAGCTGACGGCGGCGGCCCTCAACCGCTGGCCGGACAGCGCCTGCTGACCGTTCGACCCCCTCTGGCACACTGGGGGCCGAACGGCCCGCTGGGGAGGGTCATGACACATGGGGGCGGGAGTATGAGGGGTCCGGGCGCCGTGCTCGGCGGGCGGTACACGCTGGTCGAGCGGATCGGCGGCGGGGGGATGGGTACGGTCTGGCGGGCCGACGACACGGTGCTGGCGCGGCCGGTGGCCGTCAAGATCCTGCACTCGGCGCTGTTCGAGGACGACACTTTCATCCAGCGCTTCCGCCGGGAGGCCCAGCTGGTCGCCGCGATCGACCACCCGGCCGTCGTGGACGTCCACGACTACGGTGAGAGCGGCGGCGGTGCCGAGGGCCGGGAGGGCGGCGAGGGCGGTGACGCCGGGGACCGCTGCGCCTACATCGTCATGGAGCTGGTCGACGGCAGGCCGTTGGACCGGGTGCTCGCCGAGGAGGGCCCGATGCCTCCCGAGCGCGCCCTCGGTCTGGTCGCCGCCGCGCTGGACGGCCTGCACGCCGCCCACCGCCGGGAGATCGTGCACCGGGACATCAAGCCGTCCAACCTGATGGTGCGCACGGACGGCCGGGTGACCATCACCGACTTCGGCATCGCCCGGGCGATCGCCAGTACCAAGATCACCGCCTCGCACGCGATCGTCGGCACCGCCCTCTACATGGCCCCCGAACAGGCCGAGGGTACGGGCACCGGGCCGGCCTCCGACCTCTACTCGATCGGCGTGGTCTGCTTCGAACTGCTCACCGGGAAGCCGCCGTTCGTCGGCGAGAGCGTGTTGGAGGTCGCGCTCAAGCACGTTCGCCAGCCGGCGCCGGAGCTGCCGGGGGCCTTCCCGGCGGCGGTCCGCGAGCTGGTCGCGAAGGCACTGGAGAAGAAGCCGGAGGACCGGTTCGCCGACGCCGCCGAGATGGCGGCCGCGGCCCGGGCGGCGATCGGTGCGAAGGACGCGGGCGCTGCGGCGGGTGCGGCCGGTGCCCCGGCCGACACCGGGACGGTCGACCTCAGGGCGGCGGCCGGGGGAGCGGCTGCGGGTGAAGGGGCCGGGGGTGGGGTGGCCGGGGGCGCCGGTGCGGCGAAGGCCGGTGCCCTGGTGCCGGTCGCGGACGGCGCCGACCAGCCCGCGTCAGGCGAGCGCCCGGCGTCGGGTGGCCCCGTGCCGGACGAGGACGAGGTCGCCAAGGTGGGGCCGCAGCCGGTGACCGAGCCGGGCAAGCGCCGGTCGCGGCGCGCACTGCTGGTGCCGGTGATCGTCCCCGTGGTCATCTCGATGGGCACGGCGACCGTCCTGCTGGTGGACCGCGGCCCCGGCCGGTCGGACGCGGCCGAGCCGCCCGCCGCCCAGCCGACCGTCGTCGTGACGGCCCCGGTGACCCCGGGCGCGGGCACCCCGGCGGCCCCGGCCGTGACGCCGCCCGCCACGCCGACACCCTCCGACACCCCGGTCGCGGCCCCGGCCGCCGACCAGCAGCCGAGCACCCCGAACCAGCCGGGCGCGCCCGTCCCGGCCCCCGCGCCGGGCGGCAACGGAGGCGCGGCGGGCCGAGGCGCGGGCGCGGCGGGCGGCGGCGGCGCTTCGGGCGGCCAATCCAACCAGTCCGGCGGCGGGGGCGGCACCGCCAACCAGCCCGCCAACCCCAATCCCAATCCCAACCCGCAGCCCCCGGCCCAGAACGCGGCCGGTGGCTCCCCCGCCGGGGGCGGCTCCCCGTCCGGCGGCGGTTCGCCCTCGGGCGGCGGCAACCCGCCGGCTCCGCAGACCCCCACCCGGCCGCCGTCGTGCGGCGGCACCTCCTGGACCACCATCGTCAACGTGAAGGACGGCCGCCCGATCGGGATGGCCCGCGACGAACTGAGCGGCGACAACCCGATCGTGGTCGGCGGCGCGTCCCAGTACGGCTGGGTGCGGGCGACCGACCCCGGCTCCTGGATCAGTTTCAACGCCTGCAACAGCGGCGGGCCGCTGCTCGTCCAGACCATGGACGGCAAGGTCACCCTGAGCGGAGGCTTCAGCTTCCTGACCAACTGGACGGTGCGCAGCGGATCCGCCCAGGGCTCCTACACGCTGGCCGACTACCAGAACCAGCGCTGCATGACCGACAACGGCCCGGGAAACGCGGTCACCATGGTGACCTGCACCCCCGGCAACACGGCCCAGGAATGGCGGTTCCAGTGACAGCGACCGGCGGAGCCGACGACGGTGTGGTCCTCTACTGGCGGCCGCTGTGCACGTTCTGCATGAACCTGCGCCTGGCGCTGCTCTTCACCCGCCTGCGCTACAGCCGGCGGTTCACCATGGTGAACATCTGGAAGGACCCGGACGCCGCCGCCTTCGTCCGCTCGGTCGCGGACGGCAACGAGACCGTGCCGACCGTCACCGTGGCCGGGCGGCCGATGGTGAACCCGTCGATCCGCCAACTGCTCGCCGCAGTGCGGGAGTACGCGCCGGACGTGCTCCCGGGAAGGCCTCGCTGACCGGTCCGGGCGAGGAGTGGTACCCCTTCGCTCTCCCGGTCCAGATCCCGATCCCGCCGTTGCCGTTGCCGCTGCCGTTGCCGCTGCCGCTTCTGCGACCGGACGGGCCCGGCGCGGGCGGCGGTTGAGCGCGTGTGCCGACCCGGCCCGGGTGTCCGTACGGGCTGGTCGCCCGGGAGCCGGGGGCGGGCGAGCGGGGCGCCGCGGGAACCGGGCGTCATCGCAGATGCCAGTGGAGGAGGGGCTGTTGTGGGACACGGGGTCTCACCGGCTCCGGTGCGCCCTCAGGTGTCGAGCCCAACTCGCCGACTGCGCTGAGGAGTCGGGCGAACACGAGGCCCGGTGGCGCTAGCAGATGACCCGGCGGCGGGCAAGGGTGGCAGGTGGCGGGACCTCGCCAAGCGGATGTCAAGATTCCGTATTGGAAGTTCTACAGGGATGTAAAAGTCGATTCCGGCCCGCTCGGCTCCGCGCGCCGAATCGGCGTTCGACGGTCGATCGGACATCGGTGCAGGCGGTCGGGCGTGGTTCGGGTGGGAACCCACTGCAAGGCGCGGTGAATTGCCCCGTTTTGCCCACCACTTGAGGGCCCTGGCGAGCTGGCGGGACCTGGCCAATCGCTGAAGTAGACCTGTCAATTCACCTGCTGGATTGTCATGCTTCTGGACAGCCCCGGCGGTAGCCCCCACCCCCACCCCTTGGTGGCTCGCCGCTCGACCGCTCGGGGTTTCAGCACGTCAGCGCCCATTTCCGCCCCACAGGTGCCGACCCCGGCCCCCGGAACGCGGCGCGACCGCGTCCACACGCGGTTTCCCGGAAGGACTCGCACGTGAAGCGAAAGCTCGCAGCTGTCGCCGTACTGTCGGCCACCGCCCTGCTGACCGGTGTGATCCAGGTGAGCACCGCCGCCCAGGCCAGCCCCGTCGCCGGCCTCCAGGCCCAGGCCGACCACCAGCACGCGGCCGTGCTCGCGCTGGCCGGCGGCCAGTCCGGCCCGCTCGCCAAGGCCCTCGCCCTCGGCGAGAAGGAGCGGCTCGTCGCCAAGGACGCCGTGGTGGACAAGGACGGCACCCGGCACCTGCGCTTCGAGCGCACCTACGCCGGCCTGCCGGTGCTCGGCGGCGACCTGGTCGTCCACCAGAAGGCCAACGGCTCGGTCAAGTCGGTCGACAAGGCGGTCTCCGCCAAGCTCGCGCTGCCGAGCCTGACCCCGCAGATCCCGGCCGACCAGGCCGCCACGCAGGCCACCGGCGCGGTCAAGGCCACCGTCGGGGTCACCCTCGACGCCGACGAGTCCCCGCTGGCCGACGTGCACCAGACCGGCAAGGCCGAACTGGTCGTCTGGGCGACCGACGGCAACCCGCGCCTGGCCTACCGGACCACCGTCGAGGGCGTGCGCGCCGACGGCACCCCGAGCAACCAGGTGCTCGTCACCGACGCCGCCACCGGCAAGGTGCTGTCCACCCACGAGAAGATCCAGACCGCCGCCGGCACCGGCAAGGGCGTCTTCGTCGGCCAGGTGCCGCTCACCACCGCGCAGAGCGGCTCCAGCTACTCTCTGAAGGACGACAGCCGCGGCGGCCAGTCCACCAGCGACATGAGCAACGGAACCGCCGGCAACGGCTCGCTGTTCGCCAACACCTCCAACAACTTCGGCGACGGCACCGCCTCCAACCGCGAATCCGCCGCCGTGGACGCCCAGTTCGGCGCGGCCACCACGTGGGACTTCTACAAGAGCACCTTCGGCCGCAACGGCATCCGCAACGACGGTGTCGGCGCCGCGAGCCGCGTCCACTACGGCTCCAACTACGTCAACGCCTTCTGGGACGACAGCTGCTTCTGCATGTCCTACGGCGACGGCAACGGCGACGCCGCCCCGCTCACCGAGATCGACGTGGCCGGCCACGAGATGAGCCACGGCGTCACCGCCGCCACGGCGAACCTCAACTACTCAGGTGAGTCCGGTGGCCTCAACGAGGCCACCTCCGACATCATGGGCACGATGGTCGAGTGGTACGCCAACCTGCCCTCCAACCCGCCGAACTACTGGATCGGCGAGCTGATCAACCTGAACGGCAACGGCACCCCGCTGCGCTACATGGACCAGCCCAGCAAGGACGGCCAGTCCGCCGACTCCTGGTCCGCCGGCGTGGGCAACCTCGACGTGCACTACTCGTCGGGCGTGGCCAACCACTTCTTCTACCTGCTGTCGGAGGGCAGCGGCGCGAAGAGCATCAACGGGTTCGACTACAACAGCCCGACGGCCGACGGCTCCTCGCTCGCGGGCATCGGCCGGGACAAGGCCGCGCAGATCTGGTACCGCGCGCTGACCGTCTACTTCACCTCCACCACCGACTACGCGGGCGCCCGGGCGGGCACCCTCAGCGCGGCGGCGGACCTGTACGGCAACGGCAGCGCCGAGTACAACGCGGTCGCGGCCACCTGGACGGCGGTCAACGTCAACTGACGACCGCCTGAGTGGGCCCTGCCGAACCGTGGGTGCCGGCGGGCGGGGCCGCACGGCGGGGGCGACGGTGTGCGGACCACCGTCGCCCCCGCCGTCATGTGCGCGGGGCGCGGCGCGCGGGCGCAGCGATGCGGGGTTGGACGCCGGAACCGTCAGTCCCACCGTCAGTCCCACCGTCGGTCGGAGCAGTCGGAGCGGTCGGAGTGCGGCGGCGGTAGCGCTGTTCGGTCGCGGTGCACGCGGCGAGCAGCAAGGCCGCCGCCGTGGCCGCGGTGATCGCGAACGGCGCGGCGGGCGCGAAGTGCGTGGTCGCCCAGCCGCCCAGGAAGGTGCCGGCCGATTGCGCCAGGATCAGCGCGCTGACCAGCGCAGCCATCGCCTCGCCCAGCCGGACGGCCGGCACCGTCCGCTCGGCCAGGCCGAACATCGTGATCATCTGTGGTGCGACCGCCACCCCGAGGAGGCCCACGGCAACGGTCAGGCTCCACAGGCTCCCGGTGGAGACGAGCAGGACGCAGGAGGCGGCGAACAGCAGCGCCATCCCGGCCAGCAGCAGGACGTAGGGCACGGTGAGCAGTCGCTCAGGGCGCGAGGTGCTTCCGGATCTGGTCCAGGATCAGGCCGGCCCCGGTGTAGCCGATCCCGAGCATCCACAGGCTGTCGTCGACCCGGAACACCCGGCCGGTGCGGACGGCGTCCAGGCTCTTCCACAGCGCGCCATCGGTGATCCTGCCCTGGTCGGACTTGGCCGCGTCCCCGTAGACCGAGTAGAAGATGACGTCGGCCGCCGCCTGGTCCACCTGCTCGGGGCTGATCTCGACCGAGAACCCGGGCTTGTCCTGGTTGGCGGGCCGGCCGAGCCCGAGGTCCTTGAACAGCGAGCCGACGAAGGTGTCGTTGAGGTACAGCCTGGTCGGTGCGCCCGCGAGGAAACGAGCCATCTCGACCCGGGTGGCGGCGGCCTTGGCCGGGCCGCCGAGTGCGGTGACGAGGTCCCGCGCCTTCGTCCGGTACGCCGCGTCGGCCGCTTCGGCTTCGGCCTGCCGGCCCATCGCCTCGGCGTGCAGCCGGACGTTCTCCTTCCAGGTGGGCCCGGTGGTCTTGGACAGCACGGTCGGCGCGATCTTCGTCAGTTCGTCGTACCGCTTGTCGTCGCGCACCTGGTTGCTCAGGATGAGGTCCGGCCGCAGCGCCGCGATCGCCTCCAGGTTGGGCTGCCCGATGGCGCCGACGGCCTTTGTCGTGGCCAGCCGTTCGGCGGGCAGGTAGGCCGGGAAGGGAGCGCCCTCGGTGACGGTGGTCGCGCCGACCGGCGTGAGCCCGAGGGTGACCACCGAGTCCAGCGCGTCGGTGTCCAGCGCCACCACCCGGGTGGCCCGGGCCGGTACGGTGCTCTCGCCGCGAGCGTGCCGGACGGTCCGGGGGCCGGCCCCGCTGGACCCGCCGGAACCGCCCGGCGCGCCGGGATCACCGGTCGCGCCGGTCGAACCGGCGGACGGTGCCGGGGAGTTCGGTCCGCAGGCGGCGAGCGCGAGGCCCGGGGTGAGCCCGGCGGCGAGGCCGAGTGCGGCGCGGCGACTGAGGGGTCTGGGCATCGGCGGTTCCTCCAACGGGTGGGCAGGGCGCGGGAATCCCTGCCCTCCCGTCGGAGGGGTTACGCCTCGGTGTCGTTCTCCCGTCGCTGGCGCAGCAGTTCGTCGTACTCGGCGGGCACCCGCCGGTCCATCGCGAGGGCGAACTGCGCGTCGACGACCGTACGGGCCAGCGGCCGCACCCGCAGGATGCGTTCGGTGAGCCGGGCCGCCTCGCCGGGCGGCAGCGGGGCGTCGGCGGCGAGGGCGCCGAGCAGGTGCTCGCCGACCACGTCGATGAAGATCTCGGCGATGGCTTCCACGTGCTCCTGGGTCCGCCGGCTGGCGTCCAGCACCACGGAAAGCGGTACGCCCTCGGCGACGAGTGCGGTGGTGGCGTCCATCAGGCGGCGGCTGATGTGGGTGATCCCGTCGTCGTCGATCGTGATGTAGCCCTGGGCGATCGACTCGGCGGTGTTCTCCTCGGTGAGCTGGTCGTTGAAGACGGTCCTGAGTTCGTCCCAGTCCAGGCGCACCGGGGTCTCGTCCGACCAGGGGGCGACGATCGCGGCCTCCAGCCCGATCAGCTCGGCGACGTCCCGCCCGCTCTCGCCGGCGCCGATCAGTTCGGCGATGCCGCCCAGGGTGTGGCCGCGGTCAAGCAGTTCGCCGATCATCCGCAGCCGGGCCAGGTGCTCCTCGCCGTACCAGGCGATCCGGCCCTCCTTGCGGGGCGGCTGGAGCAGTTTGCGCTCGCGGTAGAAGCGCAGCGTCCGGCTGGTGATGCCGGCCGCCTCGGCCAGTTCCTCCACCCGGTACTCGCGTTTTCCGTCACCCGCAGCAGCTCTGACCTTGTCCACGGCGATCAGCATAGGTCCGGCACCTCCGAAGGCTCCCGGAATCCGGGTGGCCGCGCTTCTTCCATCCGGTGTCAGCAAGGGCTACCCTGCCAATCATGCCAGTAATTACTGGCGCGATTAGCGGGGCTCCGACGCCGGTCGTCGGGGAGCCCAAGGCAGTGCGCACAGCACCATGCGGAGCAGCACCAGAGCGACACCGCGGCTTCACCCGGGCGCATCAGGGCAACATCAGAGCAGCGCCAGGGCGGTACGAGAGCAGTCGAGCACAGCACGAGCACGGCGTCGTCGGCGCGCCAGGACGCGCGGCACGAGCGGGCGCCACGGTACGGCAGCGCGAAGATCATCGCCCCACCCTCAGGAGGAGGCCGCATGGCATCCAGCAGCAAGCGCCCCCGCTCCGGCACGTCCGGTGCCCCCGCGGCGGACGAGGCCGTCCCGCACGTGCGGGTGGCGGTGATCGGCTCCGGCTTCGGCGGTCTCGGCGCCGCGGTCCGGCTGCGCCGCGCCGGGATCACCGACTTCGTCGTCCTGGAGCGCGCGGACTCGGTCGGCGGCACCTGGCGCGACAACAGCTACCCCGGCTGCGCCTGCGACGTGCCCTCGCACCTCTACTCCTTCTCCTTCGCGCCCAACCCCGCGTGGCCGCGCAGCTTCTCCGGCCAGCCGGACATCCGCGCCTACCTGGAGAAGGTCGCCACCGTCTTCGGCCTCCGCCCGCACCTTCGGTTCAACACCGAAGTGCTGGGGGCGCGTTGGGAGGCCGAGCAGGTCCGCTGGCGGATCACCACCTCGGCCGGTCAGTGGACCGCGGACGCGGTGGTCTCCGCCGCCGGACCACTGGCGGACCCGCAGATCCCCGACCTGCCGGGGCTCGGCGCCTTCCCCGGCAAGGTGTTCCACTCCTCCCGCTGGGACCACGACTACGACCTGACCGGCAAGCGGGTCGCGATCGTCGGCACCGGAGCCTCCGCCGCCCAGATCATCCCGTCGATCCAGCCGAAGGTCGGCAGGTTGACGGTCTTCCAGCGCACGCCCGCCTGGGTCCTGCCGCGCCGGGACCGCGAGATCAGCCAGCTGGAGAAGTGGCTGCACGACCGCGTGCCGGTCACCGGGAAGATCCGCCGCGGCACCCTGTTCGCCCTCCGAGAGCTCCAGGTGGACGCCTTCGTGCGCCGCCCGGGAATGCTGCGCGTGGTCCAGCAACTCGCCGAACGCCACCTCGCCCAGGGCGTTCCCGACCCGGCCCTGCGCGCCAAGCTGACCCCGGACTACCGGATCGGCTGCAAGCGCATCCTGCTCAGCAACACCTACTACCCGGCGCTCGCCGCGGCCAACACCGAGGTCGTCGCCTCCGGCCTGCGTGAACTGCGCGGCTCCACCCTGGTCGCCGCCGACGGCAGCGAGCACGAGGTCGACGCCATCGTCTTCGGCACCGGCTTCCACGTCACCGACATGCCCATCGGGGCCCGGGTGTTCGGCGCCAACGGCACCAGCCTGGCGGAGGAGTGGAAGGACGGCATGGAGGCGCTGCGCGGCTCGGCCATGCACGGCTTCCCGAACCTGTTCTTCGTGATCGGCCCCAACACCGGCCTCGGCAACAGCTCGATGATCCTGATGATCGAGTCCCAACTGAACTACCTGATCGACGCGTTGACCACGCTCAAGTCGATCGGTGCCACCGCGATGCAGCCCACCGTCCGGGCCCAGCGGCAGTGGAACCTAGAACTCCAGCACCGGATGGACCGCACCGTCTGGACCACCGGCGGCTGCCGCAGCTGGTACCTGGATCCGAACGGCAAGAACACCGTGCTCTGGCCCGGCTCCACCACCGCGTTCCGCCGCGCCACCCGCAAGGTCGACCTCGGCGAGTACGAACTGATCATGCGCGCCGGCCAGGACGCCGCCCGTACCGCGCAGGAGGTGTCCGCATGAGCGCCGCCGAGCTGCCCGCCGAGTACGTCCCGCCCGTGCCCGTCGAGGAGTTGAGCATCCGTTCGGCGGACGGGATCCGGCTGCACGTCGAGGTCCACGGCCAGTCCGGGGCGCCGACCGTCGTGCTCTCCCACGGCTGGACCTGCTCAACCGCCTTCTGGGCTCCGGTGATTCGCCAACTCGCCGACCGTTACCGAGTGGTGGCCTATGACCAGCGCGGCCACGGGCACAGCGAGATCCCGCCGAGCCGGGTCCGCTACTCCACCCGGGCACTGGCCGAGGACCTCTCCGCCGTCCTCGCCCGGACCGTCCCGGCGGGGGAGAAGGCCGTGCTCGCCGGGCACAGCATGGGCGGGATGACCATCATGGCCGCCGGTGGCCGCCCCGAGATCGCCGACCGAACCGCCGCCGCCGTCCTGGTCTCCACCGGGCCGGGGGAGCTGGTGGCCGAACTCACCGTGCTGCCCGAGGCGGTGCGTTCCCCGGGGCTGCGTCGCTTCCTGAACCGCCTGCTGCTGCGCTCCCGGCTGCCGCTCGGGCCGGTCTCGCCGGTCAGCCGTGTCGCGCTCAAGTACGCGACCATGGGCCCGGGTTCGTCCGCCGGGCAGGTGGAGGCGACGGCCCGGATCGTGCACGCCTGCCCGACCGCCGTCCGTGCCAACTGGGCGGGCGTCCTCGACCGTCTGGACGTCCACGCCGGACTCGCCCGGCTCGCCGTACCGACCGCGGTCGTGGTCGGCACCGCGGACCGGTTGACCCCGCCGGTGCACGCGCACCGGATCGTCGCCGAACTCGCCGACCCGCAGGGGCTGTTGCTGCTTCCGGGGGTCGGGCACATGGCGCCGCTGGAGCGGCCGGTGGAGGTCGCGGCCGAGATCCACCGCTTGGCCGCCGCGTACCTGTCCGCCGCGCCCGCTTCCGTCTCCGCTCCTGCTCCCTCCCCCTCCACCTCCGCCTCCTCCGCCTCTGCGCCCGTCTCCGAGAGGACCGCCGCCGCATGAACGCCATCCCGCCGTTGTCCGCGCAGGTCGTCGTCGTCACCGGGGCCGCCCGCGGGGTCGGGGCTTCGCTCGCCCACACGCTCGCCCGGCGCGGGGCCAAGGTCGCCCTCCTGGGGCTGGAGCCGGACGAGCTCAAGGCCGTCGCGGCGCAGTGCGGCGCGGCCGCGACCAGTTGGGAGGTGGACGTCACCGACCTCGACGCGCTCGGCGACGCCGCCCGTCGGATCAAGGAGCACTACGGCCGGATCGACACCGTGGTCGCCAACGCCGGCATCGCCATCGGCGGGCCGGTGGTGGACAGCGATCACCGGGCGTTCAGCCGGGTGATCGAGGTCAACCTGCTCGGCAGCGTCGCCACGGCCAGGGCCTTCCTGCCCGCCCTCGCCGAGAGCCGGGGCTACCTGCTGCAGATCGCCTCGCTCGCCGCGCTCACTCCCGCGCCGCTGATGAGCGCGTACTGCGCCAGCAAGTCCGGGGTGGAGGCCTTCGCCCACTCGCTCCGCGCCGAGGTCGCCTACCAGGGGGTCAAGGTCGGCGTGGGATACCTGAGTTGGACCGACACCGACATGGTGCGCGGCGCCGACGAGGACGCCGTGCTCAAGCAGATGCGCACCAGGCTGCCGTGGCCGGCCAACAAGACCTACCCGCTGGAGCCCGCAGTGGAGCGGATCGTCGCCGGCATCGCCCGGAGGTCCGCCCACGTCTACGCGCAGGCCTGGCTGCGCGGCATGCAGCCGGTCCGCTGGCTGCTGCCGAGCCTGATCGCGGCGGTCGGCTCCCGCGACGTCGCCCGGATCGCGCCCCAGCTCGCCGCCACCGCCGCCTCCCGGTTGCGCGCCGTCGGTGCCGGCGGAGCTGCGGACACGGCGGTGCGGGGCGGCCGGAGCGGCGCCGTCGACTGACGGCCGTCGACTGACAACTGACAATTGACAGATTTCAACTGACGGATAACAGATAACAGATTTCAACAGCTGTTATCTGTTATCTGCCAGTTGTCCGTCCGTCCGTCCGTCTGGCTGCCCATCACTCCATCCACTCCTCCGCCGTCCCCCGCGCGATCCGCGCCAGCGTCTCCAGCGCTCGCGTCAGCACGGGCAGCGGCGGCGAGGCCAGGGCGACTCGGACGGCGGACGGGGAACGCCGGGGGTCGGCGGCGAACGCCGCCGCGGGTGTGACGGCGATGCCCGCCCGCGCCGCCGCCGCGACGAACGTCTCCGCCCGCCAGGCCGTCGGCAGCTCCCACCACAGGTAGTACGAGCAGGGGTCGGCCCGGACGTGCTGCCCCGCCAGCACCTCGCGCGCCAGCAGCTGACGCGCGACGGCGTCGGCGCGCTTGGCTGCCGCGACCTCGGCCACGGTGCCCTCCCCGATCCAGCGCACGGCCGCCTCCAGGGCGAACCCGCTGGGCGTCCAGCCACCCGAGCGCAGTGCGCCCGCGATCCGCTCGCGCAGCGCGGCGGGGACGACCGCGAACCCGGTGGTCAGCCCGGGCGCGAGCCGCTTGGAGAGGCTGTCGACGAGGACGGTGCGTTCCGGTGCGAGGCTGGCGAGGGCGGTCAGCTCCGGGCGGAGGAAGGACCAGATCGCGTCCTCGACGACCGGCAGGTCGAGGCGGCGCAGTTCCTCGGCGAGGGCGGCCGTCCGCTCGTACGGCAGGCTCCCGCCGAGCGGGTTCTGCAGCCTCGGTTGGACGTAGACGGCGCGCAGCGGCGCGGCCCGGTGGGCGGTGGCCACGGCGTCGGGCAGCAGCCCGTGCTCGTCGACGGCCAGTGGTACGAGTGTGATGCCCAGCCGCTGGGCGACGGCCTTGACCACCGGGTAGGTCAGCGCCTCCACCCCCAGCCGGTGGCCGGGCGGCACCAGCGCGGACAGTGCCGCGGCGATGGCCTGCCGGCCGTTGCCCGCGAACAGCAACTCCTCCCCGGCGATCTCCGGGTTGACCTCCTGATCCCCGCCCGAAAGGTCCCCGCCCGACCGGTCGCCGTCCATCCGATCCCCGCCCGTCCGGCGTTCGTCCGACAGCAGTGCCGCGAACGCCTGCCGGGCCGCGCCCGTCCCGGCCGCGCCCACCGGTGCGAGCGCGGCACCCAGCGCGTCGGCCCGGAGCAGCGGCGCCAGTCCGGTGGCCAGCAGTCCGGCCTGCTCGGGGACGGCGGGGTAGTTGAGTTCCAGGTCCACCGGCGCGCCGGCCGGTTCGGCGAGTGCCACCTGCCCGCCGGTTGCCCCGCCGCCGGCCCCCTGCCCGGCCCGGACGAAGGTGCCGCGCCCGACCTCCCCGGTGGTCAGTCCGCGCCGGGTCAGTTCCCGGTAGACGCGCCCGGCCGTGGAGTTGGCGATGCCCCGGCTGCGGGCGAAGGCGCGCTGGGTGGGCAGTTGCCGGCCCGGTCGCAGCCGCCCGTCGGTGATGGCGCCGGCGATCTCGTCGGCGATCAGGCGGTAGTCGTCCATCGGGGGGACCCCTCCACACGAGTTGACGGCATTGCACAGCATCGCACCGATATTGCACCGAGTGCAAAGTCATCATTGCATTGAGATCGACGCCGGGCCTAGCCTCCTCGCATGGAAGCACTGACCCCCACCGCTCCCGCCGCATCCGCCCTGTCCGCTGTGGGCGGGCACGCCGTACTCGGGATCGCCGCCGTGGCGCTCGGGATGGTGCTGACACCGGGGCCCAACATGATCTACCTGGTCTCCCGGTCGATCGCCCAGGGCCGCCGCGCCGGGCTGCTGTCGCTGATCGGGGTCGCGGCCGGCTTCCTGGTCTACCTGGCCGCGGTGACGGCGGGCGTGGCCGCCGTGTTCTCGGTGGTGCCCGCCCTCTACACCGCGATCAAGCTGGCCGGCGCCGGCTACCTGCTGTGGTTGGCCTGGAAGGCCGTCCGTCCGGGCGGTACGGCGGTGTTCGCCCCGCAGCAGCTGCCGCCGGATCCGCCGCGCCGGCTGTTCGCGATGGGCTTTCTGACCTGTCTGCTCAACCCCAAGATCGCCATCATGTACATCTCGCTGCTGCCCCAGTTCGTGGCGCCCGAGCGCGGTCACGTCGCGGTGCAGAGCCTGGTGCTGGGGCTGGCCCAGATCGTGGTGGCGGTCACCGTCAACGGGCTGATCGCGGTGAGCGCGGGAGGCATCGCGTCCTTCCTCAACCGCCGTCCCGCCTGGCTGCGGATCCAGCGCTACGCGATGGGGACGGTCCTCGGCGGCCTCGCCGTCCACATCGCCGCCGACCGCGCCAAAGCCGTGGCAGCCTAGGCCCGTCGCCTCGGCCCGCAGTGCCGCGATGCCGCAGCGCCGCAGTGCCGCACCCCCCAGGGTCCTAAGCCGCCCGCAGCACCTCGTACGCCGCCTGTAGGAAACGCCCGTCCAGCGACGGCCCGGTGTTGGCCAGGGCCGCCACCGCGGCCGACGCCTGGGGCGAGAACCCGACGAAGGCGGTGAACCCCCGGGTCGCCCCGGCGTGGAAGTACAGGTCGCGCCCGCCCGGGCGGCGGTGGTTCCACACCAGGCACAGCTCGTCCGTCGAGCGCGGCAGCCGCAGCCGCGGTCGCTGGACCTCGCGCAGCGCGGCCGCCAACTCGCCGTGGCCACCGCCGAGATGCGCCCTCAGGTAGCGCAACAGGTCGGCCCCGCTCGCCCGGAGCGCGCCGGCCCCCGGCAGTCCGGGGATGTGCCAGGGTGGCAGTTCCTGCCCGCGCCGGTACCCGACCGCCCGCCCCGGCGGGTCCGCCGTACAGGTGGTGGCACCGAGGCCCAGCGGTCGGAGGACCCGTTCGGCGAGCAGTTCCCCATAGGGCGACCCGCCCGTCTCGGAGAGCACCCGACCGAGCAGTGCGACGCCGTAGTTGGAGTACCGGTACCGGCTGCCGGGCCTGCACCGTACGGTGGTTCGGGCCACCCCTGCCCTCAACTGCTCGTCCCCGAACGCGACGTACGGATTGGTGAACCAGGTCGGTACGGCGCGCGCGGCCAGTCCGGGCGGCAGCCGGGGCAGGCCCGAGGTGTGGGTGGCCAGGTGCAGCAGCCGGATCGGCTCGGGGGAGCGGACGGTCACCGGGCGCCAGCAGTCCGGCAGGCGGCGTTCCACCGTGTCGTCCAGGGAGACGTCTCCGCGCGCGGCCATCTGTGCCAGCAGCAGCGCGGTGAAGGTCTTGCTGACCGAACCGAGTTCGAAGACGGTGTCCGGCGAGCACGCGGCCGTCCGCCCGTGCCCGAGCCGCCCGTGGCAGCGCACCTCCTCCGCGTCCCCGCGCGCGACGGCGACCGTGACGGCGCTGGCGTACGGCCCGGCCGCGCGCACCACCTCCGCGACCGCCGGACCCAGCCCGTTCACGCGACCGCCGTGGTGGCCCCGAGCGCCCGGGCGAGCGTGATGCCACCGGCCACCACCGCGACGACGGCGGTGTGCTGGTGGTCCTGGAACGCCTGCGCGCGGTCCTCGTCGACCGGGTCGGCGTCGCGCGGCAGCAGGCCGTCCTCGTGCTGGACGGCGGCCAGCGCGTCCCAGCCCTGCCGCCCGGTGGCCGGCTCACCGATGCACGCGTCGACCACGAGGAGTTCGGCGGCGAGGTCCCACTGGCCGATCTCCAGCCAGATGTCGAGCCAGGCCGGCAGCCAGTCGCGCACGTGGTCGCGCATCGGCTCCGGCAGGCCGTCCGGGCGGGCGCCCCAGTCCGTGAGGTGGAAGACGGTGTGGGTGATGTCGTAGCCGGTCATCCAGTTGACGGCCCACGGCTCGGGCGTGGCGCCCAGCCAGGTGCCGGCGGCGAGTGCGGCCCAGTCCGGCTGGTGGGCGAGCCCGATGACCCGTCGGGCGTTGGCGACCCCCAGGCGCCGGTTGGGGTGGATCTCCTCGGCGTGCGCGGCCCGCAACCGGCTGAGCGAATCGAGCAGTTCCTCCAGCGCCGGGTGGCGGTAGCCGACCCGGGCGAAGTGGGCGTAGGTCTCCAGCGGGTCGGTCATGGTGAAGTGGCGCAGCTGCCGCTCGTACAGCAGGTCGCCCTCGCGCAGTTGCGCCCAGGCGTGGTCGAGCAGCTCGCGTGCGGTGCGGGCCTCGGTGGGCCCGGTGACGCCGTCGCGCAGGATCAGCGAAGCGGCCAGCGCGATCTCGCCGAGCGGCTTGTAGGCGTCGTCGGGGTCGGAGAGGTCGACCACGGTGTTGTCCGGGATCCGGCCGAGGCCGTCGGCGTGGGAGGCGTGCAGCCAGGCCAGCGCGCGGGAGGCGAGCCGCTGCGCGGTGGCGAGGACGTGGGTGTCGGTCATCGGACCCGGCTCCGTCGGTCGGTCGGCGGACGGGAGGAGCGGTCGAGCAGTCGACGGGCGACGGCCAGCTCGAGTCCGGTGCGGGCGCTACCGTTGCCGGCCAGCCGGATGCGTTCCAGGACGGGCTCGACCTCCAGCCGCAGCGGCCGGCCCTCGGCACCGGCCCAGGCGAGCCAGCGGGCGAGCCGGGCGGCGGTGGGGAGGTCGCGGCGCAGCATGGAGCGGACGGTGCCGCGGGCAAGGGCCAGGGTGTGCGCGCGGGCGGTGTCGTGCACCGGGCCGTCGAGCCCGGGCAGTGCCAGGACGGACAGCTGGGCCATCCGTACCGACCAGGTCTGCCAGCCGACGGCCTCCGGGCCCGGAGGCGGCAGGGGCGGCGGGGCACCGGTTCCGTACGGCGTGCGGGCGAGCACCTGCCCGGCCGCCCAGTCCTGCCATGCGATCACCAGCGCGGCGTCGGCCGAGGCCGCTGCCGAGTCCGGTGCCGGAAAGGCCTGCCGCGCCTCGGCCAGCAGTACGGAGGTGGGCCCGTCGGGCGCGGCCCCGGAGAGTAGTTGCGGGGCGAAGAGGTCCGCGCCGAGCACCCGCAGCGCGGCCAGTGTCGGGCGCGGCACGGCGCCGTCCGGGTCCGCGAGCGCGGTTGTGCCTCCGTCGCCCCGGAGGGCGTCGAGGGTCCGGCGCGCCACCCGTTCGACGGCTGCGGCGTACTCGTCGCGCAGTGGCGTCTCGGCGAAGGGCATCGGTGGTGTTCCTCCTGGTCGGGGAGCCCCTGGCGGGCGGCCTCGTGGGCGTGGGTTCGCGCGGACGGGCTCACGGGCGCGAGTTCACGCGGACGGACTCACGAGCGTGGGCTCACGAGCGCGGGTTCGCGCGGACGGTTCACGAACTCGGGCTCACGAGCCCTCGTCAGGCCCGCCGAGGAGCCGGGGAAGGGGTGGGCCGGTCCACGTCGGTGGACCGGCCCCGCGATCGGGCCGCCCGGCTACCGGGTCGGTGATCGGGTCGCCCGGCTGCTAGCGGGTCGACTTCTCCTTCGGCGGCTTCGGCGACAGCAACAGCGCCAGCAGCAGAAGTCCGAGGGCTTCGGGCGAGTACGTGGGCGCGTCGGACACGACGGCCTCGTCCTCCACCATCAGGCTCGCGAGTGTGTCCGTCTCGGCGCGCGTCGCGGTCGTCGCGGTCGTCGCGGTCGTGGCCTTGTGGGTCCGGCAGTGAGTAAGCATCAGAAGTGCCTCCTCAGTTGAGCGTCACCGCCCGGTCGGGCGATGCCCCCGTCCGAACGGTACGGGCGCGGTCCGGTACCTGCATCCGCAGATGGCCGGCAGGGATAGTCCGTTCGGAGTGGGCGCGGCTGCGGTGAGTCGGTACCGTCGGGGGCATGACCACAGCCTTGATCACCGGCGCGACCGCCGGCATCGGAGCCGCGTTCGCCCGCCGGCTCGCCCGCAGCGGCTACCAGCTCGTCCTGGTGGCCCGGGACACCGGGCGCCTGGAGCGTGCGAGCGCCGACCTGCACGCCGAGCACGGAATCGAGGTGGAGGTGCTGACCGCCGACCTCGCCACCGACGAGGGCATCGCGGCCGTCGAGGCCCGGCTCGCCGACTCCGCCCGCCCGGTGGACCTGCTCGTCAACAACGCCGGTTTCGGCAACAAGGGCGCGTTCGGGACCGTCCCGCTCCAGGACGAGCTGGACATGCTGAAGGTGCACATCGAGGCGATCCTGCGGCTGACCACGGCGGCCCTGCCGGGGATGCGCGAGCGCGGTCGCGGCGCGGTCGTGAACGTCGCCTCGGTGGCGGCGTTCCTGCCGCGCGGCACGTACGGGGCGAGCAAGGCGTGGGTGGTGAGTTTCACCCAGGGAGTGCTGCGCGACCTCGGTGGCACCGGAGTGCGGATGATGGCGCTCTGCCCGGGCTTCACCCGCACCGAGTTCCACCAGCGGGCCGGCATGGGCACCGGCAACATCCCGGCCTGGTCCTGGCTCTCGGCCGAGCGGGTGGTGGCGGAGGCGATGCGCGACCTGGCCCGGGGCCGCTCGTTGTCCGTGCCGGGCAAGCGCTACAAGGCGGTGGTGGCCCTCGCCCGCCTGTTGCCCTCCGGTCGGCTGGGCGGCCTGTCCTCGAAGGCGGCGCGCAGCTACCGGACGAACTGACGCGGTCGGGGCGGCCGGAGCATTCGGGGCGGCCGGACGGTAGGCCGGGCGGTCGCGGCGCCGTGGGAATAGATCCAGCCTCACTATTAGCTAGTCTAACTATGAGCTATTCTCGCTATGCTGGCGGCCGTCCGACCGCCCCACCCACGGAGGTTTGCCCTTGAGACCCACCACCATCAACTGGACCCCGCCCGAACGCGCCCAGGGCGAGCCCCGCCCGCCGGCCCAGTGGCGGCGCATCCTCGCCCTCTTCCGCCCGTACACGGGCCGCCTCACCGTCGTCGGGCTGCTGGTGGCCGCCTCCGCCGTGGTGTCGGTGGTCTCGCCGTTCCTGCTCAAGGCGGTCCTGGACACCGCGATCCCGCAGGGCCGCACCGGGCTGCTCAGCCTGCTCGCGCTCGGCATGGTTCTCGCGGCCGTGGTGAACAGCATCTTCAACGTCCTGCAGACGCTGATCTCCACCACCGTCGGCCAGCGCGTCATGCACGACCTGCGCACCGCCGTCTACAGCCACCTGCAACGGCAGTCGCTGGCGTTCTTCACCCGCACCCGCACCGGCGAGGTGCAGTCCCGGATCGCCAACGACATCGGCGGCATGCAGTCCACCGTGACGTCCACCGCGACCAGCCTGGTCTCCAACTTCACCGCGGTGATCGCCTCCGTGGTCGCCATGGTCGCGCTCGACTGGCGGCTCACCGTCGTCTCGCTGCTGCTGCTCCCGCTGTTCGTCTGGATCAGCCGGCGGGTCGGCAACGAGCGCAAGAAGATCACCACCGAGCGGCAGAAGCAGCTGGCCGCGATGAGTTCGGCGGTCCAGGAGTCGCTGTCGGTCAGCGGCATCCTGCTCGGCCGCACGATGGGCCGTTCCGACTCGCTCGCCCGTGAGTTCACCGGGCAGTCCGACCAGTTGGCCGACCTCGAAGTGCGGTCCAGCATGGCCGGGCGCTGGCGGATGAACACCATCCAGATCGTCATGGCCGCGATGCCCGCGGTCATCTACTGGGCGGCGGGGCTGTCCGCGGCGGGCGGCGCGCCGATCGTCTCGGTCGGCACCCTGGTCGCCTTCGTCACCCTCCAGCAGGGCCTGTTCCGCCCGACCGTCAGCCTGCTCTCCACCGGCGTGGACGTGCAGACCTCGCTCGCGCTCTTCCAGCGCATCTTCGAGTACCTCGACCTGCCGGTGGAGATCGCCGAGCCGCCGAAGCCGCGGAACCTGACCGACATCCGCGGCGAGGTCCGCTTCGAGGACGTCGACTTCCGCTACGACCCCGCGCAGGAGCGGCCGACGCTCTCCGGGGTCGAACTCAAGGTCCCGGCCGGGAGCTCGCTGGCCGTGGTCGGTGAGACGGGCTCCGGCAAGACCACGCTCAGCTACCTCGTCCCGCGTCTGTACGACGTCACCGGCGGCCGGGTCACCATCGACGGCGTGGACGTGCGCGAACTGTCCTTCGACACGCTGGCCCGCGCGGTCGGCGTGGTCTCCCAGGAGACCTACCTCTTCCACGCCTCGGTCGCCGAGAACCTGCGCTTCGCCAAGCCGGAGGCCACCGACGCCGAACTGGTCGAAGCCGCCCGGGCCGCGCAGGTCCACGAGACCATCGCCGCCCTGCCGGACGGCTACGACACCCTGGTCGGCGAGCGCGGCTACCGCTTCTCCGGCGGCGAGAAGCAGCGCCTCGCGCTCGCCCGGACGATCCTGCGCAACCCGCCGGTGCTGATCCTCGACGAGGCCACCAGCGCGCTCGACAACCGCACCGAACAGGCCGTCCAGCAGGCCGTGGACACCCTGGCCGCCGGCCGCACCACCATCACCATCGCGCACCGGCTCTCCACCGTCCGGGGCGCCGACCAGATCGCCGTCCTCGACCACGGTGAGGTGGTCGAACTCGGCACCCATGAGGAACTGGTGGAGCTGGACGGCCGCTACGCGGCGCTGCTGCGCCGGGAGGCGCCAGAGCCGGCCGTCGACGTACCGGAGCCGGCCGCGCTCGGACACGTGTGAGCGCCCGAGCGGGTGCGGCGAGGCGTGATGTGGCGGGGTGTGACGTAGCGAGGTGTGGCGGGGTGTGATGCGGCGCGGCGCGCGGCCGGGGCCTACGCGGCCTTCGGCGCCTCGTTGTAGCTCTCCGCGACCTCCTGGCCGGAGAGCCGCTGGATCGCCGCCATCACCTCGTCGGTCACCTGTCGACGGGCCTTCAGCGAGCGGGCCTGCCCGTGCAGCTCGTCGAAGTGCAGCGGCTCGCCGAACCGGACGGTCACCTTCTTGATCCGCGGCACCCGCTTGCCGACCGGCAGGATCTGCTCAGGCCCCTCCAGCGCCACCGGCACCACCGGTACGCCCGCGGTCAGCGCCAGCCAGGCGACGCCCGTCTTGCCCCGGTAGAGCCGGCCGTCCAGCGACCGGGTGCCCTCGGGGTAGATGCCGAAGGCCTTGCCGTCCTCCAGGATCTCCAGCGCCGACTCCAGCGAGGCCTGAGCAGAACGGTAGGTGCCGCGCTCGACCGGCACCGCGCCGATCGCCTCGAAGAAGTCCTTGGAGAGCCGGCCCTTGAGCCCCGTTCCGGTGAAGTACTCGGCCTTGGCGAGGAAGTGGACCCGGCGCGGGGCGGTGAGCGGGATCACCACGCTGTCGATGAAGGACAGGTGGTTGCTGGCCAGGATGACCCCGCCCTTGCGCGGCACGTTCTCGATGCCCTCGATGGTCGGCCGCCAGATGCCGCGTGAGACGGGTTTCAGCACCAGCCTGGTGGCGAGATCGAGCATGGTCCCTCCCTGGACGAACGATCGCCCGGGAGGAGCCCGGGCCTGCAATCAGATCCGCAGACTACGACAACCACCCCCGCGGCCGTCCACTCCCGGCGACCGTGGCGCGCACCACGGCCGGGTAGGGTACGCCCGTCCGAACAGAGCACAACCCCGCAGTACCAGGAGGGCACGATGGAGACCACCGAGGCGATCAAGGCCATGTTCGACCGTTTCGACAAGAACGGCGACGGCAAGATCACTCCGGCCGAATACGCGCTGGTCGCGAACGAGATGGGCGACCACGACGTGACGCTGTCGATGGCCGAGGCCCTGATCCACGCCATGGACACCCACCACCAGGGCTTCCTGACCTTCGACGAGTTCCTGGCCGCCCGCCAGCGCTGAGCGTGCCGACGGGTCCGGTCGCCGTACCGGCGGCGCCGGGCCCGGTGCCACCCGGCTCCTCAGGGCTCCGGGAGCGCCGCGCGACGCCTCAGGACTCCACCGGGAACACCCGGCGCACCACCCGCTCCGCCGCCCCGCCGTCGTCCCACGGGCAGAACCGCGCCCGGAAGCGCGCCCGCGCGGCCGGCTCCGGATCGCCCGCCAGCAGCGCCTTCGCCAGCCCGTCCGGGTCCACCGTGACGGCCCCCGGCGGCTGCTCGAACAGGTCGAAGTAGACGCCGCGCACCCGCTGGTACTCCTCCCAGTCCGGCGCGAAGATCACGACCGGCCGGTCCAGCACCGCGTAGTCGAACATCATCGACGAGTAGTCCGTCACCAGCGCGTCCGCCGCGAGGTAGAGGTCCTCCACGGTCGGGTGGGCCGAGACGTCGACGATCGCGGCCGAACCCTCGCCCGCCGCCAGGTCGCCCGGGCCGCCGGTGTGGAAGTAGTGCGTGCGCACCAGCAGGGTGAAGTCCGGGCCCAGCCGCCGGGCCAGCTCCCGGACGTCCAGCAGCGGCACGTAGCCGCCCTGGTCGCCGCGGTGGGTCGGGGCGTACAGCACGGCCGTGGTGTCCGGCCGCAGCCCGAACCGCTCGCGCACGGCCCGCACTTCGTCCGGTGTGGTGTTGGCCAGCCGGTCGTTGCGCGGGTAGCCGGTGTCCAGCATCTCGTACCGGCCGGGGAAGGCGCGGGTGAAGTGCTCGCTGGTGTGCGGGTTGGAGGAGACCAGGAAGTCCCAGCGGTCGACGGCCTCCTGGAGCCGGTCGAAGTCCATCCCCTCGGCGGCTTCGGGGCGTTCGCGCAGGTCCATGCCCATCGCCTTGAGCGGGGTGCCGTGTTGGGTCTGCACGTGCACGGTGCCCGCCCGCTTCGCCATCGTGCGCGGGAAGTTGACGTTGTTGACGAAGTACTTGGCGGTCGCCATCGCCTTGAGGTAGGCCGGGGTGTTGACGATCACGTACGGCACGCCGGGCGGCATGGCCGCGGCCTGCTTGCGGTTCTCCACCACCCACACGCCCCGGATCTGCGGCGCCAGCTCCCTGGCCTTCTCGTAGATCGCCGCCGGGCTGCACGCGTAACCCCGGTGCCAGTACGCCGCGTAGACCGCCAGGTGCTCGTCCAGCGGCAGCCGGCGGAAGGCGTTGTACGCGGTGAACCGGGCGCCGCTGCGCACGCCCTTCTTCACGGCCGGGGCCACCGCCCGTGCCCCGCGCTTGAGTTCGCGCGGCAGCTGCCCGGTGCGGCGCAGCTCCGCGTACGCGATCCGGGCGCCGCGCGCGGCCAGCCGGTACTGCACGCCGCGCACGCCGCCGGGGTAGCGGTAGCCGGTCGGGCGGTGCCGGGCGAAGTGCCGGGCGATCTGGCGGAAGAAGTCCTTGCGCCGGTCGACGGGGACCAGCCCGGGGGTGTCGTAGACGTTCAGCGCCTGCCGGACGGTCCGGTCGAAGACCAGGGTGCGCAGCGCGTCGGGGACGGGCCGGCCGGGGCGGTCCGGGCGGTCCAGGAAGGCGAAGATCGCGTCGTACTGGGCGAACACGTCGGCGTGCTTGGGGGAGGCGGTGGCGGTGATCGCGCCGTCCCGGCCGCGCCGGTAGAAGTAGCAGGGGCGGTCGAGGTAGCGCAGCCGCTCGGCGGCCAGCAGCGCGGGGTAGGTGACCGAGATGTCCTCGTAGTAGCCGCGGCCGAAGGAGACGCCGAGGCCCTCCAGGAAGGCGCGGCGGAACACCTTGTTCCAGACCGACATCACGGTCTGGAACAGCGCCGGGTGCTCGGCCAGCGTGCACCCCTCGACCAGCGGGGAGTCGGCCAGCACGTGGCGCCAGGGGTTCGGCTCGGTCCCGCCGTCCGGGTAGACGTGGGTGAAGCCGGTGAGCAGGACGTCGGCGGGCGTCCCGGTCCCGCGCTGCCGCTCCTGCTCCCGCTCCAGTTCGTCCAGGATCGCGCCCACCGTCCGCTCGGGCAGCCAGTCGTCGCTGTCCACGAACCAGACGTACTCGCCGCGCACCTGCGCCAAGGCGGCGGTGCGGGCGCCGCCGAGGCCCTGGTTCTCGGTGAGGTGCAGGACCCGAAGTCGGGGATCGCGGGCCGCGTAGGCGTCCAGGATCGCGCCGGAGCCGTCGGGGGAGAGGTCGTCGACCGCGATCACCTCGAAACGGGACTCCGTGGCGGGGGTGTCGCCGAGGATCGAGTCGAGGCAGCGCGGCAGGAACCGCTCCACGCCGTGGACCGGGAGCACGATGCTGAGGAGGAGGGGCACGCTGGCCGAGTCTACCGATCCACCGGGTGCGACCTGCGGGGACGTCCGGCCGGAGTGATCGGTCGAGGTGACCGGCCGGGCTGACCGGTTGCCGTGGAGCCGTGGCCACGGTCGCCCCTGAGCCCGGAACCGCCGGTGCCGGGCCCTGAACGGGGCGGCACCGGCAGCCTGGCGGCGGCCCGGCCGACCCTCTACGGCCGGCCGCCTTTCCGGGCAGCTCGCGAGCCTGGCCACCGCAGCGTCGAGGCGGCCGGGCAGTGGCTCGCGGGAGCCGGAGTTCTTCATCACTCGAACACGCACCCGGGTGCGATGCGGGCGCGCACGTGTTCTCACAGATATTGCTTGGAGGATTGCCGGGAGTCAATCCCTCGAATGTGTTCACTTCATGAAGCCTGGAGGTGTCGACCGGTCGCTTTGTCGATGGCCCCGGCTGTCCCCTATATCCACCGCGGCATCCGCGTCGTGTCCACCGCCGCATCCCTCATGGCTCTCGGGCGGACCGGCGGGCCGCCCGCGGGACCACCGGCAGGACCGTCCGCAGGGACGCGTGCGGGGTCGCGTGCGCCCGGCGCGCGCCGCGTGGCCGGGCGCCGTGCCCGTGCCCCGGGTACTGCTGACAGATGGCCGGTCGTGCACCATCATTGATGCCTAGTCGTGATCGGCCTGGTGGCCCCTGGTGCATCGTCAGTTGACGCCGCACGATACGGTGGCACAACACCAAGGACGGTTGCGCGAAGGCCGTCCATCGCGGATAGTCTTCGCCTCACGGCCCTGGCGCCTCGTAGGGGTGGGAAAACTGATGGAACACATGCAAGTGCGGACTCGGCCCCGCGTGCCGGCGATCCAGTGCGGTGTCGGCACGACCGGCCGTCGGATCGACCGACACCTGGCCGTGCTCGGCGCGCCCGCGCTCCCGGCGGTGGACACCGCCGAGGCGCTCGGGTTGATAAGGGAGCTGACGCCGCGCGGCGCGGACGCCCCGACGGCCAAGCGTCGTCACGCGCGGATCTCGCTGCTGACGCCACTGCGCCGGCTGCGGCGAAGCCTCTTCGGCGGGCGCGGCTAGCGCCCGTCGGCTCGGGGCCCACGGCTCCGCGGCCCGGGGCCTCCCGGGCCACCCGATGCGGATCGGGACCCCGACCCGGCGGACCACACGGACCGTCGGGTCTTCGGCGTACCCGGCTCCGGGGCCGCCCCGGCTGGACCGATGTGGTCTAAACCTTTCACCCTAGTGCACCTCGCCGCCCCCACAGGCGGAGTCGGCGAGGTGCTGCGCGAGGCCCGCCGAGGTGGGTCAGGATGGCGCCATGGCGGACAACATCCACTCCACCCACCAGGGCCTCTTCCAGACCACCACCTTCGAGATCACCACCGGCAGCCGAGAGGTCGCGCTCGACATCACCGACCGCTGTGCCGCGTTCCTCACCGAACGGGCCGCCGGCCGCGACGGCCTGCTCAACGTCTTCGTCCCGCACGCCACCGCGGGAATCGCCGTCCTGGAGACCGGATCCGGCAGCGACGACGACTTCCTCGCCACCCTGCGCGAACTGCTCCCCGCCGACGACCGCTGGCGCCACCGGCACGGCAGCCCCGGCCACGGCCGGGACCACGTGGTGCCCGGCCTGGTCGCCCCGCACGCCACCCTGCCGGTGATCGGCGGCCAGCTGGCGCTCGGCATCTGGCAGTCCGTGGTGCTGATCGACACCAACGGTGACAATCCACGCCGGACCGTGCGGCTCTCCTTCTTCGGCTGATCCGGCTCCCTCGGCCGACACTCCTTCGGCCAGGAATTCTTCGGCCGACACTCCTTCGGCTGACTCGACGCTCTACTCGACGGCGGGACCGGCCGGGCCCGCGGGCCCGGCCGGCTCGGCCACGGCGGCGGCGGCCACCGCGGCCAGGTAGCGCTCGATCGCCAGGTACTGGCAGAGCAGCGCGACCGGCCGGCCCAGCCGCGCGTACCAGGCGGTCAGCCGAGAGAACGCCGACACCTCGAACCACACCTCGCCGGCGGCGTCCATGGACACCAGGAACGCCTCTTCGCCGCACTCCGGGTGCCCGGGGAGCGTGCCGTACGCGAAGCCGATCCGGTCCGGCTCCTCGACCGTCCACACCACCCGGCACGGGATCACCAGCCGGGGCCACCGGCCGCCCGGCAGGCTCAGCCGCAGCAGCACCGTCGACCCCGGCTCGGCCGGCGCGTGCGGGTACACGGCGAAGCCGGTGCCCAGCTGGCTTCCCCAGCCGAGCACGTACCGCCCGGCCCGGGCCAGCACCTGCGGCCCGCGGCCCAGGTGCACCCGCCGCCGCAGGTGCGCGTAGCCGTCCGGCAGCGGGCCGCCGCGGGTGGCGCCGGCCTCGGGGTAGGAGGGCGCGGTGGCGCGGGCGGCGAGCAGGCGCCGCTGGAGGTCGGTGGCCATGCGGTCACCGTAGCCGGGCCTCGCGGGCCCGCCGCCGGCGGGTCGCCCGGGGCGGAGGGGGGCGGGGCGTGGGGCGGGGCGGTCCGGCGCTCGGGTCGGGCTCGGGCCGGCGGCGCCTTGCGGCGGGGGCCGGGGGCGGAGTAGGAAGGCGGCATGAGCGACAGCGCGAGGAACGAGGACACGGCGGTCTGCGAGTTCGCCCCCGACGGCGGGGTGCAGGCGGCGCAGGCGGCGCTGGTGCGCGATCCGGCGTCGACCGGGCCGCGGGCCGACTGCGTCCTGTGCGGGGAGCCGACCGAACTGCCCGCCGACCACCCGGGCAGCACGCTCTGCCCGGTCTGCACCTGGCAACAGGCCCAGCGGGTGGCCTGTTCGGGCTGATGCGACGCAGTGTGCCCTAGCCGCAATGCCACCGGCTTGACAGTGCCCGCAAGCCGTTGACCTGCGGCGATGCAGGGCCCAGAAGGCACCGGAAGGCCGCCTCAAGACCGCTGGCAGTGCCCCTGAGCGGTCCCTAGGCGTCCTCCCGCCCGGCCAGGGCCAGGGTCGAGCCGCGTCGCCCCTTGCGGACCAGGAGCTGGGCGGGGATGCGGGTGCGCAGGTCGGCGACGTGGCTGACGATGCCGACCGCCCGGTCGCGTTCGCGCAGGCCGTCGAGGACGTCCATCACCTCCTCCAGGGACTGCTCGTCGAGCGTGCCGAAGCCCTCGTCGATGAACAGGGTGTCCAGCGGCATGCCGCCGGCCTCGTCGGTGACCACGTCGGCCAGGCCCAGGGCCAGGGCGAGGGAGGCGAAGAAGCTCTCGCCCCCGGAGAGCGTCGCGGTGTCCCGCTCGGTGCCCGTCCAGGCGTCGACCACCCGCAGGGCCAGGCCCGAGCGCTTGTTGCCGGTGCCCCGGTCGTCGCTGTGCACCAGGGTGTAGCGGCCGCCGGACATCCGGACCAGCCGGTCGCTGGCCGCCGCCGCGACCTGCTCCAGACGGGCCGCCAGGACGTAGGACTCCAGGCGCATCCGGAGCCGGTTCTCGGTGGAGGTGCCGGCGGCCAGCGCCGCGAGCCGGTTGATCCGCCCGTACCGGGCCAGCGCCGGGGCCAACTCGGCCGCGAGGTCCGCCAGTTGCCGACCGATCGAGGCCAGTGCCGCGCACCGTTCGTCGGCCGCCGAACGGGCGGCGTGGGCCCGGCCCAGCCGGTCGGTGGCGGCGCCGAGCGCGGCCGCGGCGGCGGACAGGTCGACCGGCGGACGGGCCGCGGCCTCGGCCAGATCGGGCAGCGCGAGTTCGTGCCGGACGGCGGCGGACTCGGTTCGGTGCCGCTCCAGGCGGGCCGCCAGCCGCTCGCGCTCCGCGCGGGGGAGCAGTACGGCCAGGGCCTCCTCGGGGCTCGGGAAGCCCGCTGCGGCGGCGGCCTCGGCGAGCTCGCCCTCGGCGTCCCTGAGCCGGGCCAGCGTCTGCGCGCAGGCCCGCGAGGCCTCGGCCACGGCGGCGACCCGCTCGACCAGCCGCTCCAGCGCGGCCGCCCGCGCGGCGACGGAGGCCGCCTCGCCCCGGGCCGCGGCCACCCGCGCGGCGAGTTCGTGCTGTTCGTGCTGGAGCGCCTGGAGCCGGTCGGTACGGACGGCGGCGCGCTCCCGGGCCTCGCGCAGCTCGGCGAGCCGGCGGTCCTGGTCGGCCGACAAGCGGGCGATCTCCTGCTCGACCCGGCCGAGCGCCTCCGCCGAGTGCAGCGCCTCGCGGTGCTCGCGGTCCAGCTCGGCGAGGGCCTGCGCGAGCGCGTCGGCACCCTCCGGCCCGGCCGCGCCGGTGGCGGTCGCCTCGCGGACCCGCAGCGCGGTGAGGGCCTGGTCCGCTGCCGTCCAGGCCTGTTCGGCGACGGCTTGGGCCCGGCGGGCACGCTCCTCGTCGTCGGCGCCGACCCGGCCGTCGGCGGTCTCGGCGGGTGCCGGGTGTTCGGGCGAGCCGCAGACCCGGCACGCCTCGCCCGCGCGCAGTTGCTCGGCCAGCTCGGCGGCCATGCCCGCCAGCCGCCGCTCGCGCAGGCCGAGGCCGTACTCGCGGGCGTCCAGCGCGGCGGTGCGCAGGGCGGCAGCGCGCGGCTCGGCGGCGGCGATCTCGGCCCGCAGGCCGTCGCGCTCCCGGGCGGCGTCCAGGCGGGTGCTCAACTCGACCCGTCGGCCGTCGAGTTGCTCGACCAGCGCGCCCGCCGACCGGGCCCGGTTCTGCTCCTCCTGGAGGCCTCCGAGCCGCTCGTCATACTCGGCCAGCCAGTCCTCGGCCTCCTCGGCGAACTCGTCGGCCCGCCGGCGCTCCTCGTCCAGGCTCCGCTGCTCGCGGGCGAGTTCGGCGCAGCGCCGCTCCTCCGCCCCGGCGGCCTCCAGCCGGACGAGCCCGGCCCGCAGGCCCCGTTCGGCCTCGGCCAGCTCGGCGGCCCCCGCCTCGGCCAGCGCCGGGCCCCCGGCGGCCGCGCTGCCCGCGCCGCCGTCGCCGGCCAGCACCTCGCGGTGCCGACGCTCGGCCTCCCGGGCCCGCCGGTGCGCCTCGGCCGCGCCCTCGTGCAGCCGCAGCGCGGACTCCACCCCGACGGCCGCCTGCGCCGTCGCCAGCCGCCGGCCGTCCCGGGCCGCCTCGGGCTCGAACGCGGCCAGCCGGTCGGCCTGGAGCAGCGCCTGCCGGTGGCGGTGCTGCCGCCCGGCCAGCTCCTCGGCGGCCGCTCGCTCGCCCTGGGCGGCGCGTTGCGCCTCCTCGGCGCCCGCCAGCGCCTCCCCGGCGACGGTGAACTGTTCGGCTGCGCCGCTGCGCAGGATCGCCGCCCAGCCGAGCACCCCGGCGGTCAGGTCTGCGGCGTCCTCCTCGGCCGGCACCCAGCCCTCTGCGGGCTCGGCGCCGGGGCCGGCCGCCTGCTCGGCCTTGCTGGCGAGATCCCGCAGGCGGCGCCGGCCGGCCTGGACGGCGGCCTCCTGGACGCGCCGCTGCTCCGCGAGCCACCCCTCGACGTGCTGGAACCGCTCGGTGTCGAACAGGCGCCGCAGCAGCTTGCCGCGCTCCTCCGAGTCGCCCTTGAGGAAGCGGGCGAAGTCGCCCTGCGGCAGCAGCACCACCTGGCAGAACTGCTCCCGGTTCATGCCGATCAGCCGGTGGATCTCCTCCCCGGCCTCCTGGTGCGACTTGCTCACCGCCCGCCAGCCGGGCGTGCCGTCCCCCGCGTCGGCGGCCCACTCGCGCAGCAGGGTCTGCGGCCGCTCGACGGTGGTGCCGGTGCCGACCTTCTTCGGCCGCCGCTGCTCCGGCAGCCGGGTGATCTGCAGCCGCCGCCCGCCGAGCGTCAGCTCCAGCCGGACCTCGGTCAGCCTGCGCGCCTCGGCGTGGTCGCTGCGCAGCCGGTTGGCCCGCCGGGTGCCGGGGACGTCGCCGTAGAGGGCGAAGCAGACCGCGTCCAGCACGCTGCTCTTGCCCGCGCCGGTGGCGCCGCGCAGCAGGAACAGGCCGCCGGCGGCGAGCGCGTCGAAGTCGACGCTCTCGCTGCCCGCGAACGGGCCGAACGCGCTGACGGTGAGCCGGTGCAGCCTCATCGGGGCAGGTCCGCCTTCCGGTCGGTGGTCTCCCGGACGCTCTCGAACCCGGCGCGCAGCCAGCCCAGCTCGTCCGGTTCCGGCTCGGCACCCGGGCGCACGTGCCGCAGGAAGCCCTCCGCGATCTCCAGGTCGGCCCGGCCGCTGACCCGGGCCGCGTACGACCGGGAGGGCTCGGCCTCGCTCTCCTCGGGGTCGAAGAGCAGCTGGAGGGTGTGCGGGAAGCGGCGGCGCAGCTTCTCCATCGGCTCGCTCGGGCGGGCCGCGTCGGTGAGCGTCGCCTGTACCCAGGCCTGCTCGTACGGCGCGTACTCGTCCTTGGTGAGCAGCGCGTCGAGGCTGTCGCGCAGGGTGGCGAGCGGGCGCGGGCGCGGGCAGTCGACGCGCTCGGCGGCGACCGAGCCGTCGGCCGCGAGGTCGACCAGCCACATGGTCTTGCGCTGGTCCACCTCGGAGAAGGAGTAGGCGAGCGGCGAGCCGCTGTAGCGCAGGTGCGGGGCCAGGGTCTGGCAGCCGTGCAGGTGGCCGAGCGCGGCGTAGTGCACGCCGTCGAAGACGGAGGCGGGCACCGAGGCGACGCCGCCGACCGCGATGTCCCGCTCGCTGTCGCTCGCCGTCCCGCGGGTGACGAAGGCGTGCGCCAGCACCACCGCGCGGGTGCCGGCCGGGCGGGCCGCGAGATCGGCCCGGACCTGGTCCATCGCCGCGCCGAGCACCGCCGCGTGCCCGCCGCGCTCCAGCCCGAACCGCTCGCGCACCAGCGTCGGCTCCAGGTACGGCAGCCCGTAGACCGCCACCGGCCCGTGCTCGTCCGCCAGCAGCACCGGGGCGGCGCACTCGCCCGGGTCGGTGCGCAGGTGGATGCCGGCCCGGCCGATCAGCCCGGCGCCGACGCCGAGGCGGCGGGCCGAGTCGTGGTTGCCGCTGATGAACACCGTCGGCACGCCCAGCCCGGCCAGCCGGTGCAGCACGTCGTCGAACAGGGCGACCGCGTCCAGGCCCGGCAGCGCCCGGTCGTACACGTCCCCGGAGACGAGCACGGCGTCCACGCGCTCGGCCCGGACCACGTCCACCAGGTGGTCCAGGAACGCGCGCTGGGCGTCGTGCAGGCTCTCCCGGTGGAAGGAGCGGCCCAGATGCCAGTCGGAGGTATGCAGCAGTCGCATGGTTCCCGACCTTAACGTCCGGTACTGACAGTCCCGTCCGGATCAGGAGACCCGAGGGTCTCGGGACATGCGCGTTCGATTACTCGGGGTGGATTGTCAGTGGCTCTGTGTATGTTCCTCGACGTCGGCGGTTCCGGGGTCGGGGCCGTCGGCGGTGTCCGGTGCTGGGCTAGTCGGTGGGAGGAACCATGCGGGTGTGGTCGTCGGGTCGTGAGGGCTCCGGGGTTGCGGAGCGTTGTGCGGGGCGTTGTGGGGGCCCCGGGGGTTCCGAGTGTTCAGGGGCCGTGGATGTCTTCGGGCGGTCGCGGGTCCGCCGGCGGGTGCTGCTGCGCGCCGGGCGGCGGGCCGGGGCGGACGGTGGGCCGGGCGCTCCCGGTGGGGCCCGGCCGTCCGGTGGTGACCGGCCGCCGGGAGGGCGTGCGGGCGGGGCGGGTGCGCGGGGGCGCCGCGGCGGGCGGGCCCGGGGTGCTCCGCCGCCGCAGCCGGTGGCGGTCGCGCTGGCGGCGGCTGCGGCCGACTTCGCCGGCCTCGCGCGGTACGGGTTGTTCGGCCGGCTCGCCCACCAGGAGTACCTGCGGCGCTCGGAGGAGCAGCTGAGGGCCCTGCACGCGCAGGGCCTGGAGGTGCACTTGCGGGTCCTGGAGGCGGGTGACTACGAGGACTACTGCACGGCGCTCGGCCTCGACCCCCGGACGCCCGCCGCCCGGGTCGCGTACGCGGGCGATCCGGAGCTGGCCGGGGAGCCCTTCGTCTACGCGGGGGAGCGGCTGGCCGAACTGCTCCCGGTCCTGCTGGACGACCACCGGGCGCGGGTGCGGATGTCCGTCGCGGGCGTGGCCCTGCTGGAGGCGGTCGGCGACGACCCGGACGGGCAGCGGCGGCTGGCGGCGGTGATGGGGTACGTGACGTCGGTCTACCTCGCGCTGGCCGAGGGCGCGGGGGAGGGTTGCCACCTGCTGACGCTGCGCTGCCACGGCCCGGAGGACGGCGAGCAGCTCAGCTCGGCGGTGGAGGTCTGTGTGGAGGCGGGCGGCCTCTACCCCGCCGGGCGGGACACCGAGGCGTTCTGCGTCACGCTGGCGGCGGGGGTCGCCGGTGGTGGGGCGGGGGCGTTGCTGCTGCACGGCGATCCGGGCGTCCCGGCGCCCGGGGCCCCGGCCTCGGACGGGCCGTGGGTGCGCGGTTGGGCGCTGGCCAGCGGGCGGTTGCGGCCGATGACGGTGCACGAGGTGTTCGACGAGCTGGCCGACGACGCGGCGCGCGGGCTGCCGTTCCCGCCCGGGGTGGTCCCGCGACCGGGCTTCCCGCTGCCGGGCTTCCCGGAGCCCGGCTCGGCTGGGCCGGGGGAGGGGGGTGGGCCGCTGGGGTGATCAGGGGGTTTCCACCCCTGTCATCCACCATGCGGCGCTGGGGACTGTTCATCGACCGCCTGTTCGGGGAAGATTCGGAGAAGATCAACAGCAGGAGCGCGTGGTGCCCCACGCCGCCGCTCCGGCCGCTCCGCTCCGTACCGTGCTCCGCAGGTCCGTCCCGCGCACTGCCGGTCCGGCGAGCCCGACAGCGAGAGGGGGACGCATGAGCCGGATCGAGTACAGCGCGGAGATCGCCGAGCTGCTCGGCAGGGTGCGCCGGCGTCCCACGGCGGGGTGGCCGTGGCGGCCGGGCGAGCAGGTGCCCGAGGGGCTGCCGGTGAAGCAGTCCTGGGGGTGGCTGTTCGCTCCCGACGGGCGGGTGCTGACCCTGGTCAACCCCAGGGACGGGATCTGCTCGCTCCCCGGCGGATCGCTGGAGCCGGAGGACGCCGGGGATCCGGCCTCCGCGCTGGCTCGGGAGGCGGCCGAGGAGGCCCAGGCCGTGATCGGCCGACCGTACTACCTCGGTTACCTCTACGACCGGGTCGGCTCGGCCAACGGCGGGCACGAGTGCGCGCGGGTCCGGATGGCGGCGGCGCTGCGCGCGGTCGGCCCGAGCGCGGCCGACCCGGCCTCCGGCCGGCACTACCGGCGGCTGCTGGTCGCGCCCGGACTCGCCGTCGAGCTGCTCGGCTGGGGCGCGCCCGGGCTGCGCCAGGCCCGGGTGGCGGTCGCCACCGCCGCCCGCCGGCTCGGCGTGCCGGTCGCCGCGAACGAGGCGATCGAGGAGCTGCCGGTGGAGGGCTGCGTGGTCTTCCCCGGCGCCGTCTATCCGGATGCGGTGTGCTCGGACGCCGGTTACTCGGATGCCGTCCACCCGGATGCGGTGTGCCCGAGCGAGCCTCACCCGGGCCTCGCGTAGCCCGAGGAGGGGATGCCGGGTGCCGGCGCCGTCCGTCTGATCCGTGGTCAGGGTTTCGAGCCGGAGTCGCGTGCGTCGGAGTCCGCGTGCGCTGACGCCCTTGCGCCCGGGGTCGGTTCGTGCGGGGTCGGTTCGTGTCGCGCCGGTTCGCGCCGGTTCTCGGCGCGCTGTGCCATGGCGAGCCCCGGCACCCCGCGACGCGTCGTACGGCGGGTGGCCCGGCGGTGGCCGGGCCGTAACGGTGTCCTGGCCGTGCCCTGACTACCAACTGACCACTCGCTGACTTTTTCACCGACCACCGTCTACGCGCGATGACCGACGCCGGTCGGCGTACACCGGCGCTGACCAGCGCCAACTCACGCCCTGTGGACGGTGGTTCACTTCTGCGTTGTCGGACAGCCCGTCAATGTCCTTGGCATGAGCGCTTCCCGGTTCACCTACTGCCTGGTATCACTTCTGTGACCCATACCACACCAGGAGGTGCCATGCTCCGTCCAGCTCGCGCCATGTCCGTTGCCGCGATAGCGGCTCTGCTCACTCTGACCACGTTGTTCACCGCGTCATCCGCGAATGCGGCGAGCGTCAACTACGTCGCTCTCGGGGACTCCTACTCCGCCGGTGTCGGTGCCGGCAGCTACCTGAGCGACAGCGGCAACTGCAAGCGAAGCACCAACGCCTACCCGTACCTGTGGAAGAACGCGCACTCGCCGTCGTCCTTCTCGTTCGTCGCGTGTTCCGGCGCCAGAACCGGAGACGTCCTCAGCAACCAGCTCTCCGCGCTGAGCTCCAGCACCACGCTGGTCAGCCTGTCGGTCGGCGGCAATGACGCCGGCTTCGCCGACACCATGAAGACCTGCGTGCTGGAGTCGGACAGCACCTGCCTCAGCGCCGTCAGCACGGCCCAGAACTACGCCCGCAACACCCTGCCCGCCCAGCTGGACAAGGTGTACTCGACGATCCACGCCAAGGCGCCGAACGCCCACGTGGTGGTGCTGGGTTACCCGCACCTCTACAAGATCGGCGGCAGCTGCATCCTCGGCATCAGTGACACCAAGCGCGCCGCGATCAACGGTGCCGCCGACACGCTGGACGAGGTCATCGCCAAGCGGGTCGCCAACGCCGGCTTCAGCTTCGGCGACGTGCGCGGCATCTTCACCGAGCACGAGATCTGCGGCTCGCAGACCACCTGGCTGAACAGCGCCACCCTGCCGGTCGACGAGAGCTACCACCCGAAGGCCGCCGGCCAGTCCGGTGGCTACCTCCCGGTCTTCACCCAGTCGTAACGGCTTCGCGCCGGTAGGCCGTCGCTTCAGGGCGCCGCCGAACCGGCACACGGGCCGTCGGCCCCTCTCCCCGAGCGCGGGGAGAGGGGCCGACGGCATTCGTGCGTCTCAGTCCCGGGCCGGACCGGGCCGCAGCGGCGGGAACGGGATCCCGGCGAGCGTCGGCAGCAGTTCCGCTTCCTCGTAGTCGAGGTGCGCCTCCAGCTCGGCCGACATCCGGTCCAACTCGGCCCGGAGCCGGTCCGGTTCGGTGACCTCGATCCCGGCCAGCAGCGCCACCAGCTCCTCCCTGATCCGCCCGATCACCAGGTGCTGTTCGCCCAGCTGTTCCAGCACCCCGGCCAGTTCCGGGTGGTTGCGCGCGAGCGCGGGGAAGATCGCGGCGTCCTCGCCGGCGTGGTGGTGCGTCAGCCCCTCGCAGAAGGCGAGGCAGTGCTGGCGCAGTTGGAGCCCGAGGCCGGCCGGTCGGCCCGCGATGTGCGAGTGCGCCTCCTCCCGGACGTGGCGTAGCTGCGCGCGCAGCCAGGTGTGCGCCTCCAACAGCTTGTCGGCGAGGCTGCGCACCTCGCGCGCGGGTGTCTCGGGCCGCTCCAGGACGACCACCGGTAGTTCCCGGTCGGTGTTCGCCTGGTAGTCGCCGTACCCGGGCGCCTGCCGGACGACAGCCGCGAACAGCCGCTCCCGTCGGGCGCCTTCGGCGGGTACGGCGATCACGTCGAACGCCTCGGAGCCGAGTTCGACCCGGACCACCGGTCGGGCGAGCAGGTTGCGGTACCACTGCGGGTGGTCCGGCGCCCCGGCGGCGGAGGCGACGACCAGGAGCAGCCCCTCGGCCCGGACGTATCCGAGCGGCACGGTGTGCGGCTTGCCCGAGCCGGCCCCGGCCGTGGTGAGCAGCAGCAGGTCGCCGCCCTCGAACGGGCCGCCCACCCGCCCGCCGTTGGCGCGGAACTCCTCGATGACGCTCTGGTTGAACTGGTGGACATGGTTCGTGGACATGGGTGTGGACATGAGTGTGGGTGAAGTCTCCTACAGGGATTGGGAGTCACGGCCACACGCGGTGCATGGGCGCGCACGCGGACACCGCAGTGACCGCCTACGTCAGATCAGGGCAGCGGAGAAAGTGCTCATCGCGCATCGTCCCTCGGATAAAAGGTGCTCGCCCGGCGGCCGGCCGGCCCACTACTCTGTGGCCGGCGCCACGCTGCACGCCCCCATTAGAGCCACGCCGCGGACGCCCTGTCAACGAGCAAGATCGCCGACGAAAGTTCCCTGACCGGGATCGTCGACGAAAGGGGAGGGAACGCCGTCGTGGAGCGCATCGTCGACCTCGACCACGCCGCCGAGCGGATCGCCGCCCGGGCCGTACGCTGGCGGGCCGCCGGCCTGAGGGTCGGCGCGCTCACCTGGCGCGACGCCCTGGCCCCGTGGCCGCAGCCGCTGGAGACGGACCGCGCCCGCGTCACGGACCCGGACTCCGTCGGCGTCCAGGTCGTGGACCCGCTGTCCGGCGGCGAGCTGCACGTGGTGCTGTTCCGGGGCGGCTGGGCCGACGTCGAGTACCTCGCCGCCGGCTGGGAGGAGCAGGAAGACGCCGAGGGCGGAGTGATCCCGGCCAACGACTTCACCGGCGCCGCCGACTTCGACGAGCGCCTGCGCGGCTGGATGGCGCACGTCTTCGGCTGATCCCGGCCGCCGGTGGACGGGAGCCCGGTGAGTGGGTGCCCCCGTCGGCGGGCGCCCTGGGGAGCCCGCCGACGGCGACGCGTCAGTGCAGGTAGTCGACCAGGCCGGCCGGCTTGAGCCCGGCCGCGTCAGCGGCGGCGAGGGCGCGCTGGAGGTCGGCGGCGAGGGTGTCGGTCCAGTGCATCAGGACGACGTCGCCCGGCTGCAACAGGCCCGGGTGCCAGATGTTGGACGCGCCCCAGCTGAAGTCCGCGTCGGCGGTGAGCACGGTGCGGATGCCGCAGTTGGCGGCGGCCTGGAGGGTGTCGGCGTTCCAGGCGAAGTACGGCGGGCGGAAGGCCACCGGCGTGGTGCCGAACTGGCGGGTCATGGCGTCGCGGGCGTCGCAGATCTCGATCTGCTGCTGCTCCAGTGGCAGTTTGCTGAGGTCGGAGTGGGAGACGCTGTGGTCCTGGATGGAGGAGCCGGGCACGGCCGTGACGCGTCGGAAGAAGTCGGGGTCGGTGCCGGCCGGCATCGGCAGCGGGAAGGCGGTGATCGGTAGCCGGTGGTCGGCGATGAACTTCTCCGCCTCGGGGGTGCGCTGCCAGCCGTCGTCGACAGTGAAGAAGACGACCTTGTCGCTGGTGGGCGCGGATCCGGCGGCCACGGCCGGGGCGGGCGCGGGGCCGTCCACCCGGACGTCGTCGACCGAGAACGGGCCCTGCTGGTACCAGCCGTGGACGTAGAGCCGGACGCTGTGCGCGTTCGGGCCGGTGGTGAACCGGGTGGTGAGCTGCTGCCAGCCGCCGCCGGTGGTCTCGGTCCAGGCCGGGGCGACATCCCTGCCGGTGCCGGTGGCGCCCAGGTAGACGAAGGCGCCGCGGACCCAGGCCGAGGCGGTGTAGGTGGTGTTGGGCTGGACGGCCACGGTCTGCGCGCACTCGCCGGTGGAGTCGGCGGTGGCCGGCGTGACGGTGAGTGCGGAGGCGCCGGAGTGCGCGCCGGTGGTGGTGACGGCGGCCTCGGCCGGGCCGCCGGTGCACTTCCAGCCGGGGACGGCGCCCCAGTCGGAGAGGTCGGGGACGGGCAGTTCGAAGCCGGGGTTGGTGGCCAGGTTGACGGTCGGGCCGCTCGGGGTGCTCGGACCGCTCGGGGCGCCGGCCGGGGCGGGCCCGGGGGTGGCGGAGGCCGCCGGGGCGGCGAAGGCGGTGAGCAGCGCGACGGAGGCGGCCAGCGCGGACAGGCGCGTGAACTGGCGCGTGGACTGGCGCGCGGACAGGCGCGTGAACTGGCGCGTGGACAGGCGCGCGGACGGGCGCGTGGACATCGACACGAGAGGACTCCTGCATGTGGGGGACACGCCCGTGGGGAGGGCGTGGCGGAATCGGAACCCTGGAACCGGGGCCTTGGGTCGGGCCCCTGGAACCGGGCTCGCGGGACCTGGGTGCTCCCGGAGGGGCGGGAGCGGATGGTGCGCCGCACTCGGACCGAGGAGAAACAATGGACTGGACCAATCGGCCCGTCAAGGGAACGGCCGGTGAACCGAAGCCCACCGCACCCGCCGCAAAAGGGACAAGACGATCCGTCAGGGGACGTACAACTCCGCGATGTCATCGGCGTAGTACTCGGCGATCGCCGCCCGGCGCAGCTTCAGGGAGGGTGTCAGCAGCCCCTGGTCCTGGCTGAACTCGCGGGGCAGCAGCCGGAACGCGCGGATCGACTCGGCCCGCGACACCGCCGTGTTCGCCGCCGCCACCGCGCGCTGGACCTCGGTGTGCAGCTGCTCGTCCGCGAGCACCGCCCACGGGTCCAGCTGCTCCAGCCTGTGCGTCTTCAACCAGTGCGCCAGCGCCGCCGGGTCGAGCGTGATCAGCGCGGCCACGTACGGGCGGTCGTCGCCCACCACCAGGCACTGGGAGACCAGCGGATGCGCGGCCACCCGCTCCTCCAGCGCCGACGGGGCCAGGTTCTTGCCGCTGCTGGTGACGATCAGGTCCTTCTTGCGGCCGGTGATGGTCAGGTAGCCGTCCTCGTCCAGCCGGCCCAGGTCGCCCGTCCCGAACCAGCCGTCGATCAGGGACTCCGCCGTGCACTGCGGGTGGTTGAGGTAGCCGCCGAAGACCGAGCCGCCGCGCACCCAGACCTCGCCGTCGTCGGCGAGGGCCACCGACGAGCCCGGCAGCGGGTGCCCGACCGTGCCCAGCTTCTGCCGCCCGATCGGGTTGGCGGTGATCGCGGCGGACGTCTCGGTCAGCCCGTAGCCCTCGTACAGGTGCAGGCCGGCGCCGGTGAAGAAGAGGCCGAGTTCGCGGCGCAGCGCGGAGCCGCCGCACATCACGCTGCGCACCCGGCCGCCGAGTACGGCCCGCAGCCGCTGGTAGACGGTCCGCTCGTAGGCGAGGTGGCGCAGCCGCAGCTTGGGGCTGGGCCCGGGTCCGCGCCCGAACGCCTTCTGCTCCCGGGCGGCGGCCCAGTCGACGGCCACCTGCCGGGCCTGTTCGAAGAGTTCGCCGCGCCCGGCGTCCTCGGCGGCCCGCCGGGCCTGCTGGAAGATCTTTTCGAAGACGTACGGGACGACGTGCAGGAAGGTCGGCCGGAAGGACTCCATCGCGGGCAGCAGGGCGTCGGTGGAGACCTCGGGGACGTGTCCGATCCGGAAGCCGCCGCGGATCGCCGCGACCTGCACGGCCCGCCCGTAGACGTGTGCCAGCGGCAGGAACAGCAGGGTGGACGGCTGTCCGCCGCCGGTGTCGTGGAAGGCCTCCCGCCAGCCGCCGAGCAGCGCGTCGGCCTCGGCGGCCAGGTTGGCGTGGGTGATCAGGCAGCCCTTGGGGCGGCCGGTGGTGCCCGAGGTGTAGACGACGGTGGCGACGTTCCCGGCCGTGACGCCGAGCCGCTGGCGGTGGACGAGCGAGTCGGGCACGTCACGGCCGTCCTCGGTGATCGCGGCGACGCAGTCGCGGTCCAGCTGCCAGATGCCGGTGAGGTCGGGCAGCGCGTCGCAGACCGCGCCGACCGTCATCGCGGCGTCCTCGTCCTCGACCAGGCAGGCCACCGCCTGGGTCTCGGCGAGGATCCAGCGCACCTGCTCGGCCGCCGCGGTGGGGTAGACCGGGACGGTGATCGCGCCGATCGACCAGAGCGCGTAGTCGAACAGCGTCCACTCGTAGCGGGTGCGGGACATCAGGGCGACCCGGTCGCCGTAGCGCACGCCCCGGGTGAGCAGGCCCTTGGCGAGGGCGAGCACCTCGTCGCGGAACTCCCGCGCGGTGACGCCCCGCCACTCGCCCCGGTGCCCGAACCGGTGCCCGTCCCGGTGCTCGTCGCGGTGCTCGGCGGGTCCGGCGGAGTCAGCGGGGCCCGGCGGGCCGACGCGGCGGGCCAGCTGCACCAGGTCCGGTGTGCGTTCGGCGGTGTCGTACAGCGAGTCGGCGAGTCCTCCGGTGGCCTCGGGCCCGGCCACGGCGGGGGTGGTGAACTCGCGCACATTCCCCCCGTTGGCGTCTCGCGGCGGCACTGCCCGCGCCGGAACCGGTGTCGGCGCCGGAGGCCGTGGCGGCGGTGCCGGGCCGCGCAGGTGGAGCGAAACTATCGGATCGGCCTGTCACTGCCCAGGGTTGTGACCGTGACGCGACGAGATCGGCACCGGTCCCTGCGGAAGGTGTCGCCGCCGGGGAGGAACCGCGTGCGTTCGGTGATCGGGCAAACCGGGCGGCGGCGGATGATCCGGACGCGAGCCCGCAGTGACCGGGACCCGATCCTGACGTGTGCGGGGCAAGCCGGGGAAGTGGACTGGTTCGACCCTCGAACGAGTGGTCAGGGCGTAGTAGGCTCTCGCAGACCTGCGACCGGGGGCCTCCCGGCCAGGCCCGATCCGACGACACACCGTCCACGCCGACCAGCCCCGAAGCCGATTTCCGAAGCCCGCACCCGAAGTCCTTTCCGAAGCCCTTTCCCAAGCCTTTTCCGGCCGAGCCCCGCGGCTCCTCCGAACCGCTCCCCGTCCGCGCCTGGCACTTCCCGACCGAGGACTCCATGCGTCTGCGCAGCAGCTCGATCCGCGCGAAGATCATCGCGCTGCTCCTGGTGCCCATCGTCGCGCTCACCGCGCTGTGGGTGTACGCGACCTTCGCCACCACCGGAGACGTCTGGGGCCAGCTGGAGATCAGCCGTACGTACAAGGAGTTCGGGACCCCGGTCGACCAGTACGCCGACGATCTGCAGAACGAGCGCCGCGCGGCCGTCCAGCGACTGGCCGTCCCGAACTCGCAGGTCGCCACGGACGCCTACGAATACGCCAAGGCCGCCACCGATCGTAGCCTCGACGTCCTGCGGCAGAAGAAGGACCACGTGGGCGGCAAGCTCTCCAGCTCCCAGCGCGGCCGCTTCCTGCAGATCATCGCCGCCGCCGACCAGATCGGACCGCTGCGCGCGCAGGTCGGCCGCTCCGCGCTCAACTGGGAGTTCGCGCTGGGGCAGTACAGCGACCTGGTCAAGCCGGTGTTCGGCTTCCGGTCCGCCTACGTCGCCCGGCAGACCGGCCAACTCCCGCGCCAGGGAACCATCCTGATCGAGCTGGTGCGCGCCCGCGAATACCTCGCGCAGGAGGACGCGGCGATGGAGGGCCTGCGCGGCGGCGCCGCCAAGCCCACCGCCGAGCAGTACCAGATCGCCCTGGACGCCCTGCACAACCAGCAGGCCCTGTTCACCGTCTACATCGCCGAACTCGAACCCGCCGACCAGTCCGACTACATCGCCCTGCGCGGTGGCGAGGCCTGGGCCGCGCTGGCCCGCGCCGAAGCGGACTTCGTCGGCGCCGGCGGCCCCGAGCGGGTCGCCCAGGCGATCAACGGCGACTCCTGGCGGGAGACCGCCGACCGGGCGCTCGGTGACCTCACCTCGATCAACACCCGGATCGCCAACGGGATCGGCGAGCGCGAACGGTCCGCCGCGATCGGGCTGCTCTGGCGGGGCGGCATCGCCGGCGCGATCGGCCTGGTCGCGGTCGTCCTGTCGGTGCTGATCTCCTTCCGGATCGGGCGCGGCCTCGCCCGCGAACTGATCGGACTGCGCAACGCGGCCAACGAACTGGCCGGCGCCCGGCTGCCCTCCGTCATGCTGCGGCTGCGCCGGGGCGAGGCGGTGGACGTCGCGGCCGAGGCGCCCGAACTACGCTTCGGGGCAGCCGAGATAGGCCAGGTCGGCCAGGCCTTCAACGCCGTCCAGCGGGCCGCCGTCGAGGCGGCGGTCGAACAGGCCGAACTGCGGCGCGGCGTCTCGGCGGTGTTCGTCAACCTGGCCCGGCGCAGTCAGGTGCTGCTGCACCGCCAGCTCACCCTGCTCGACACCATGGAGCGCCGCACCGAGAACCCGACCGAGCTGGCCGACCTCTTCAAGGTCGACCACCTCACCACGCGCATGCGGCGGCACGCCGAGGGCCTGATCATCCTCGCCGGCGGCTCGCCCGGGCGCGCCTGGCGCAAGCCGGTCCGGATGGTGGACGTGGTCCGCGCGGCGGTCGGCGAGGTCGAGGACTACGCCCGGGTGATCGTCCGGCCGTTCCCCGGCACCGGCCTGCTGGGCAGCGCCGTCGCGGACGTCACCCACCTGATCGCCGAACTCGTCGAGAACGCCGCGGTGTTCTCCCCGCCGACCACCCAAGTCACCGTCCAGGGTGAGGTGGTGGCACACGGATTCGCGCTGGAGATCGACGACCGCGGGCTCGGGCTGAGCGATCAACTCCTCGCCGACATCAACGAACGCCTCGCTGTGGAGCAGGAGTTCGACCTCGCCGACACCGACCGGCTGGGCCTGTTCGTGGTCAGCCGGCTGGCCCGGCGGCACGGCATCCGGGTCCACCTGCGCCCGTCCCCGTACGGCGGGACGACGGCGGTCGTGCTGATCCCGCGCGAACTGCTCGCCGAGGCGCCGGACGGCCTGCCCGAGCCGCCGCCCACCGGACAGCGCTCCGCCCCGGTCCGGCGCGGACAGCGCGACCTGATCGCCGTGCCCGCGCTCGGTGGTGGCGGTGGCGGTGGCGGTGGCGGTACGGCGGAGGGCTCGGCTCGGGCCGCTGCCGGTGCCGGGTCCGGGGCCGGTTCCGTTGCGGGGGAGGACGAGCGGCACCGGGGCAGCGGCGGTCCCCGGCCGTCCACGTCCGAGCCTGCCCGGACGCCGGGCGGGCTGCCGCGACGGGCCTCGCGGACCAAGGGCGGGCCGGTGCTGGTGCCCGCGCCGCCCAGGGACACCGAGGACGGTGCGGCGACGGGGCGCCACCGTCGGGACGAGCCGACCACGGCCGCTCCCGTCCTCGACGGGCCCGCGGACCCGCCGTTGGTCGCAGGCCCGCGGACCGAGGGCGGGCTGCCCCGGCGGGTCCGGCAGGCGAACCTCGCGCCGCAGCTCAAGGAGCAGCTGAAGGAGCGCCTCCGGGACCGGACCGACCACGGGCCCGAGGACGAGGCCGTGCTCGCCGCCCGCCGGGCCCGGGAGGCCCAGGAGGCCGAGCGGGCGCGTGAGCGCTCGCCCGAGGAGGCGCGGGCCACCTTCGCCTCGTTCCAGCGCGGCTTCACCCGGGGGCGCGGCGCCGCCACGTCCGGGTCGGCCCCGGCGAGTGCCCGGCCCGTCGCCGTACCCGTCTGGCAGCCGCCGGACCCCGCCCGGCGGGCGATCAGTCCGGCACCCGCCCCGGCGGCGCTGTCCGCGCCGTCGGACGGTGCCCGGGCGCCGCTCGCCCGTCGGGTGCCGCCCGGCCCGCCCGTCCGGCGGAACCCGGCGCCCGCACCCACGGCACGACCCGTGCCACCTGCATCAAGGGCAATACCTGAACCATGGGCAACACCTGCACCATCGGCAGCACCTGTACCAACAGCACCACCTGCACCACCCGCTCCATCGGAAGGAACTGATTCATGACCACTTCGACGCAGCCGTCCGGGGACCTCAACTGGCTCCTGGACGACCTGGTGGGGCGCGTCGCGGCCCTGCGGCACGCCGTGATCCTCTCCAGCGACGGCCTGGCCACCGGCGCCTCCCGCGACCTCGACCGCGAGGACGCCGAGCACCTGGCGGCCGTCGCGGCCGGGTTCCACAGCCTGGCCAAGGGCGCCGGCGGGCACTTCAAGGTCGGCGGGGTCCGCCAGACGATGGTGGAACTGGACGAGGCGTTCCTGTTCATCACGGCGGCCGGTGACGGCAGCTGCCTGGCCGTGCTGAGCGAGGCCGAGGCCGACATCGGCCAGATCGCCTACGAGATGGCGCTGCTGGTCAAGCGGGTCGGCGAGCACCTGGCCGCCGAGCCGCGCACCGAAGCCGCGCCGCCGGGGAGATGAGTGGTCCGATGGCGGATCCGAAGGCTGAGGCGGCGGGGTGGCCCGAGCCGGGCGGCTCGGGCGGCTCGGCCGCGTCGGCCGCGTCGGCCGCGTCGGCCGCGTCGGCCGCGTCGGCCGGGACGGCAGGTACGGCAGGGGAGGTGGCGGAGCAGATGGGCCAGGACGGGGCCGAGTCCGACCTGCTCCACCCGCGTGCCCCTGCCGACGACCGCTGGTTCGACGACGAGGCCGGCCCGGTCGTGCGGCTCTACTCGATGACCCGCGGCCGCACCCGGCCGGTCGAGGACGGCCTGTTCGACCTGATCTCGCTGATCACCGCCGCCGAGCCCGGGCCGAACGCGGGGGCCGTGCCGGCGCACGTCCTCGACCCGGAGCACCAGACCCTCCTGGCCTGGTGCCGCCGCGAGCCGCTGTCCGTCGCCGAACTCGGCTCCTACACCGACCTGCCGGTCAGCGTCGTCCGGGTGCTGCTCGGCGACCTCTACGACGCCGAGCTGATCAGCGTCACCCGACCCGTTCCGCTCGCCGAGCTGCCGGACGAGCGCCTGCTGCGAGACGTGATCAATGGACTCCGTGCGCTCTGACCACGACGGCCGCGCCGCCGCCGGCGGTACCTCTGGTGGCGGCACTCCCGGCACTCCCGGCACTCCCGGCACCCCCGTCGGCCACAGCTCCGGCGGTCGCGCCAACGACCCGCGCTGGCGCGGCGGCCCGGCCGTCGCGGTGAAGATCCTCGTCGCGGGCGGCTTCGGCGCGGGCAAGACCACGCTGGTCGGCTCGGTGAGCGAGATCCGACCGCTGCGCACCGAGGAGGAGCTCAGCGAGCTGGGCCGCCCGGTGGACGACACCTCGGGCGTGGAGGCGAAGCGCACCACCACCGTGGCGATGGACTTCGGCCGGATCGACCTGCGGCCCGGACTCGCGCTGTACCTGTTCGGCACGCCCGGGCAGGACCGGTTCTGGTTCGTCTGGGACGAGTTGGCCCGCGGCGCGCTCGGCGCACTGGTGCTCGCGGACACCCGGCGGCTGGCCGACTGCTTCCCCTCGGTCGACTTCTTCGAGCAGCGCGGCATCCCGTTCGTGGTCGCGGTGAACTGCTTCGACGGCACCGAGCGGTTCTCCCCGGACGAGGTCCGCGACGCGCTCGACCTCGACCCGGACATTCCCGTGCTGCTGTGTGACGCACGCCTGCGGGAGGACGGGAAGGAACTCCTGGTCGCGCTCGTCGAGCACGCCGCCGCCCGTCGCCACCGCGCCCCGGCCCGGACCTGACGCCGCCGCACCCCGGTCCTGGCGCCGCCGCGACCCGGTCTGACGACACCGCGCCCCCGGTTCGGCACTGCACCCGCACAGAGGCTTCACAGAGCCTCCGAGCCACCCGACGTCTCATTCGGTTGTCCGCATCCCGGACGTTCGGTGTGCCGAAGGTTGCCTAGACCGGCCCGGCGTGGAAGGCTCTGGGCACGAAAGCCGCCCGGCCATGCCGTCGGGAGGGCCGGAAACGTTCCGTTCACGAAGGCGCGCATCGACGACGACGCGCCATTGTGCAGAGCAAGGGGGAGGGCAGCAGGATGACCGTCGGCCAGCAACGTGCCACGACCGATCCCGCCCCCGTCACGCCGGTGCTCACCGTCCGCCGCTACATCGACCAGGCGCTGATCTGCAGCGCCTGTTGTCGGTGACCGGCCGGCCCCTTCCCGGTACGTCCCCGACGATCCCGGCCCACCCGGCCGCCGTCTGACGCACCGCCAATCCCGTCGACCAGGCCGTAGCGGACCCGCCCCATCCGGCGTGCCCGCGACCGCCGATCCGGACCCGCCTCGCGGAGAGACCACCAGTGAACATCGCCTGCACCAGCCCCGCCCCCGGCATCGCCGGCCGTCCCCGCTCGACCGGGGCGGCCTCCGCGCTGTGCGACGGTGGACCGGCCAGGCGGTGGAACGGGCGCGCGAACCGCGCCGGGGACAGCCACCAGGGTCACCTCGACCTTGAGCCGTTCTGGCCGTCCCGGCAGCCGCACCTGTTCGATCAGACGTGTCCGGGCTCGCCCAGCGCGTCCCGGCCCTCCGCAGGCTGATTTCGGATCAGCCCGGCAGTACGCCCGGTCGACGCGCAGACGACTCCACCCCGTCCGTCACGCGCGAAATGAGCGGCACACCATGTCTTCTTCATCCACGGCCACCCTGCCCCTGCCTTCCCCGACCCCGCACCTGCGCGCGGTCCGTTCCGTCCCCGGCGTCCTCCCGGCCGGGTCCGGCCTCTCCGGCGCGCCGGGCTCCTCCGCCTCCCCGCTGTCGCACGGCTCGCCGGCCGCCGAGCGATGGCCCGGGGGAGCGGTCCGGTCCTCCCATGCGGCCCCGTCCCGTCCGGCGGGCGCGGGCGTCGCACCCCAGCCGGGTGCGGTCCTCCCGGCCGCGCCGGCTGCCCTGCTCGCCGCGCTGCCCGAGGGCGCGACCGTCGTCGCCGCCCTGCCGCAGGGCGCACTGCCGCAGGGTCTGCTCGCCCAGTACGGCACACAGTTCGGCGCCGGTACCGGGAACCCGATGGTCGGGTACCTGGTGCTCGTGCCGGCCGACAGCCCGGTGGCGGCGGTTCCCGGCGCGTCCCTCGGCGGGCCCTCGGCTGCGCAGCACGTCGGTGCGCACGCCGGTGCGCCCGTGAGTGTGCCCGCACAGGGCGGTGTCCGTCCGGTCCGACCGGCCGGGCGCGGCATCGCCGTCGATGCGGAGCGGCGCAACGCCTACGTCGACGGGCGGCTGCTCGACCTCACCTACCTGGAGTTCGAGCTGCTCGCCCACCTCACCGAGCACCCGCAGCGGGTGCACACCCGGGACCACCTGGTCTCGGCGGTCTGGGGTTACGGCCACGTCGGCGATGGCCGCACGGTCGACGTGCACGTCGCCCGGTTGCGCCGCAAGCTCGGACCGGTCTACCGCGACACGATCGTGACGGTCCGTCGGGTCGGCTACAAGTACACCCCGGCCGGCTGATCGGCCACTGAACCTCCTGCCGCGGCGGGTTGCCCGTGACCTCGTGGAACGGGCAGCCCGCTGCGGCATTGTGACGTGACGTCAGGCGCGCTGGTCGGGCGGCAGCAGCAGGACGGCGAGTGCGTCGGCGCAGGTGCGGGCGTGGCCCAGGAACCAGTCCAGGCGGTCGTCGGTCAGGTGCGCCGGGGTCGAGCGGACGGCCAGCGCGAACCGGGCCTGCCCGGTGCCGTCCAGGACGGGCACGGCCACCGTCCGCACTCCGGCAGCCGACTCGCCGTCGTTGAGTGCGTACCCGGAGCTCCGGACCTTCGCCAACTCCTCGTCGAGCAGCGCCGGTTCGGTGATCGTCCGGTCGGTGAACGACGGCAGCGGGCCGAGCGCCGACACCGCCGGCTCACCCGGGCGCGGCCAGGCCAGCAGCACCTTGCCGAGCGCCGTGGAGTGCAGTGGCCGGCGCAGCCCGAGGCCGGTGTCCGGGCGGACGGAGGCCCCCACCAGGATGACCGCGTGCGGACCGCTGCGGATCGCGAGGTCCGCGGTCGCACCGGTGCGTCGGGACAGCCTGTCCAACTCGGGTGCGGCCAGGTGTAGTCCGCGCTGGTGGAAGGTGAGTTGGCCGAGTTCGGCGACCGCCGGGCCGAGCCGGTAGCGCGCGGTCTGCTCGTCCTGCTCCAGGAAGCCGGCGCTCACCAGCGTCCGGGCCAGCCGGTGCGCGGTGGAGACCGAGAGGTCCATCCGGCGGGCCAGGTCGGAGGCGCTCAGGTCGGGGCCGTTGTCGTGGAAGCAGTGCAGCAGCCCCAGCGCACGCTGGACGGCCTGCGCACCGGCCGGCGGGCCCTGGACGGCGGTGGCGGCCTCGGCCATGGCACCTCGCGTTTCGGTTCGGGAATCCGGCTGGATCACCGGGAGGAGTCTCAGCGTAGGGCAGCGAGTGCTGCGGGATTGTGTCGACGACGTTGCAATGGAATGGCGTTGATGAACAAGTGATCCCACCATGTGGCAAAACCTTGCCTCCGGCTCGATCGTCGTGGAACGCTCCTCACATCGCGCCGGACGCCGGCCGCCCGGCGCACCACCCGCAACCCCGACCCGCAGGAAGGAGCGACGCCGTGACGATCCACCGGTGCCCCGCCTCCTGCGCGTGTTGTCGCTGACGCTCCCCTCGCGCCGCACCGTCCGGCGTTCCCCGCCTCGCGCGACTCACGGCCTCGCCCGACCCGCCCGCCTCGCCATCTCGTGCAACTCCCCGACGCCGTGGGCCCCGTGACCCGCGCGGCGTGCCCAGACCCGTAGCCTTCCGGCGCCCGCCGAACCCGCCCCCTCCGCAGAGGACCACACCCCGTGCCCAGCCCTTCCCCCAGTGCCCCCGACACCCTCTGGTTCACCCGCTGCCCGGTGCCCACCGCCACCGGGATCGCCGCCGACCAGGGTTGGCTCGCCCGGGAGTTCGCAGCCGACGGTATCGCCGTCCGCTCGCTCCAGGACGCCCCGCCGGAGGTGGCCGCAGACCACCACTACACCCACGCGCTCACCGGACTGTTCCGCGAGGGCGGCAACGTCCCGGCGCTGTGGGCCCGTTCGCACGGCGAGCGGACCCGGCTGGTCGGCCTCACCTGGATCGAGGAGCGCCAGGTGGTCCTGGTCCGGGCCGGCAGCGGCATCACCGGCCCCGGCGACCTGCGCGGGTTGCGGCTGGCGGTCCCACATCATGACATCGGCATCGACTTCTGGCGGGCGATGGCCCTGGCCGGCTTCCGTGGCGCCCTCGGCCTCGCCGGGCTCACGCTGGACGACGCCGAGCTGGTCGACGTCCCGGGCCTACCCGGCGGCGGGCAGTGGGCCGGCGAGCTGGCCGCGCTGCGGGACGGGGTGGTGGACGCCGTGTACGTGAAGGGGGCGCTCGCCGTCGAGGCGGCCCGCCGGGTCGGGGCGGAGGTGGCTGTGGAGCTGGACGCGGTGCCGGACCGCCGGGCCCGGGTCAACAACGGGACGCCCCGGCCGGTCACCGTCCACCAGCAACTGCTGGACGAGCAGCCGGAGCTGGTCGCCCGTTTCCTCGCCGTTCTGCTGGAGGCCGCCGACTGGGCGGCCGAGCACCCGGCGGAGGTGGTGCGGATCCTGCGGGCCGAGACCGGCGCGGGCGCCGAGGGCGTGGCCGGGGCGTACGCGCCGGGTAGCCACCGCACCCTGCACCTGGACCTCTCGGCGGAGCGCCTGGAGCTGCTGGCGCAGCAGGAACGATTCCTCGGGGAGCGGGGATTCCTCGCCGCCCCGGTCGACATCCCCGGCTGGGCCGACCCGGAACCACTGCGCGCCGCCCGCGAGCTGCTGCGTGAACGGCGCCGCGCCGCGGTGGGCGGCTGAGCGCCGTCGACCGCCGGCTGACAGATCACAACTAACAGATTTCAGCAGACAGATTTCAGATAACAGATTTCAAAAGTTGTCACTTGTCAGCTGTCCTTCGTTTGGAGACCCCGTGAAGACCCCCCGCTTCGCCCTCGCCGCCACCGCGCTGCTCGCCTCCACCGCACTGGCCGCCTGCGGCTCGTCCGCCGACGGGGCCAAGGCCTCCGCCGACGGCGGGGCCGGCGGCAAGGCCGACGTGGTGCTCCGCCTGCCCGACCCCGGAAACAACGGGTTCCTCGCCCGCGGCAAGAAGGACGGCTCGCTGGACAAGGCTCTGGCCGCCGTCCACGCGAAGGTCGCCTGGACCGGCAGCGCGGGCCCGTTCGCCCCGGCCGCACAGGCCCTGTCCGCCGACCAACTGGACGTCGCCCAGGGCTCGATCACCTCGGCCGTCGCCGCGCTCGCCCAGAAGCCCGGCTTCAAGCTGTTCGCCCAGACCGCGCCCGACGGCGTCGGCGAAGGGATCCTGGTGAAGAACGACTCGCCCATCAAGTCCGTCCAGGACCTGGTCGGCCGCAAGGTCGCCGTCTCCCAGGGCGGCACCAGTGAGTACCTGCTGCTCAAGGCGCTGGAGAAGAACGGCGTCCCGGCCGACAAGGTCGAACGGGTCTACCTGCGCGCCGACCAGACGGCAGGCGTCTTCAACTCCGGCCAGGTGGACGCCTGGGCGACCTGGAACACCTTCTCCACGCCCACCATCGCCAACGCCGGGGCGCACTTCCTGGCCAACGGCAAGGAGGTCGGCTCCGACAACTACGCCGTCTGGGCCGTCCGCAACGGCTTCGCCGACAAGCACCCCGAGGTGGTCAAGACCTTCTACACCTACCTGCGCGAGAACGGCCTCAAGGAGAAGGCGGACCCGGCCGCCTACCTCAACGTCTTCACCGACTCCGGCCCGACCGCCGTCACCCCCGCCGAGAAGGACATCGCGGTGAACGTCAGCGGGCAGGGCGCCGCCGCGGAGGCCATCTCCGACGCCGACACCGCCCGCTTCGGCACCGTCGCCCGGTTCTTCGCCGACCAGAAGGTCACCAAGCAACTCGTGGACGTCAAGCCGTACCTGATCGACATCAACAAGCTCGGGGACGGTGCCAAGTGACCACCGCCGCCCCCGAACGCGCCACCGACGAGACCCGAACCGCCCTCGACGCCGGACTCGTCACCCCGCACACCAGGCGGCAGCGACCCCGCCCGCGCGCCCTCGCCGTGATCCTGCGCACCCTGGGCCCGCTCGCCCTGCTCGGCGGCTGGGCGCTCGCCTCCGCCACCGGCGCCCTCACCCAGGACGTCCTCGCCTCACCCGCCCAGGTCGCCGAAGCCGTCGGCGAGTTGTGGGGCAACGGCCAGCTCGCCGATGCCCTCGGGGTCTCCCTCACCCGGGCCGGCCTCGGCCTGTTCTTCGGCGCGACCACCGGTCTGGTGCTCGGCGTGGTCACCGGCTTCACCCGGCTCGGCGAGGAACTGCTCGACTCCGCGATCCAGGTGCTGCGCACCGTCCCGTTCCTGGCGCTGGTCCCGCTGTTCATGGTGTGGTTCGGCATCACCGAGACCGCGAAGGTCGCCCTGATCGGCGTCGCCACCAGCTTCCCGATGTACGTGTCCGCTTCCGGCGGCGTCCGCAACACCGACCGCAAGCTGGTCGAGGCGATGCGCAGCTTCGGGCTCGGCCGCTGGGCCATCGTGCGCACCGTCGTCCTGCCCGGCGCGCTGCCCGCCCTGCTGTCCGGCCTGCGGCTGTCGATGACGCTCAGCGTGATCGCCCTGATCGCCGCCGAGGAGATCAACTCCACCGAGGGGATCGGATACTTGATGGCCCAGGCGCAGAACTACTCGCGCACCGACATCCTCGCCGTCTGCATCCTGATCTACGGGTTGCTCGGCCTCACCGCCGACGCGGTCGTCCGGGTCCTGGAACGCCTCCTGATGCCGTGGCGCCAGGCCGTCCAGGGGGCAGCCCGATGAGCACCGCTACCTCCACGACCTCCGCCACCTCCGCGCCTGCGACCTCCGCGCCCGCGACCGCGGCTCCGGCCGTCCACCTGCGGGGCCTGCGACGGGTGTTCGGCACCCGGGCCGTCCTCGACGGCGTCGATCTCTCCATCGCCCGGGGCGAGTTCGTCGCGCTGCTGGGCGCCAGCGGCACCGGCAAGACCACCCTGCTGCGCATCCTCGGCGCGCTCGACCGGGCCGACGAGGGCACCGTACTCGTCCCGCCGGTGCGAACGGTGGTCTTCCAGGAGCCCCGACTCGTGCCGTCCAAGCGGGTGTTGGCCAACGTCACGGTCGGCCTGCCGCGCGGCGCCGCCACCCGGGAGACCGGACTCAAGGCGCTCGCCGAGGTCGGCCTCGACAAGCACGCCGACGCCTGGCCGGCCACCCTCTCGGGCGGCGAGGCGCAGCGCGTCGCCCTCGCCAGGGCCCTCGTCCGCGAACCCCAACTGCTGCTGCTCGACGAGCCGTTCGCCGCACTGGACGCGCTCACCCGACTGCGCATGCAGGACCTGGTCGGTGACCTCGTCCGCCGCCACCGCCCCGCCGTGCTGCTGGTCACCCACGACGTGGAGGAGGCCGTCCGGCTCGCCGACCGCGTCGCCGTCCTGCGCGACGGCCTGCTCGTGCGCGACGAGCCGGTCGCCGTCGACCACCCCCGCGACCCCGCAGACCCGGCCTTCGCCGACCTGCGCCGCCGACTGCTGGCCGACCTCGGCGTCCACTGACCCGTAATCGGCCCCACCGAACCGTCCTCGATAACGCCAGCCCGCACCACCGGAGTTGAACAGATGACCGTGACCCTCGGCGTCCACGCCAGCAACCCCTCGCTCTACTACCTCGCCCGACTGCCCTACCTGGACGAGGAACTGGCCCCGCTCGGCGAGACCGGCGCCTTCCACCACTACGCCGACGGCACCCGCACCGGTGCGCTGCTCGCCGACGGCACCATCGACTTCGGCGGGACGGGCTCGACCCCGCCGGTCACCGCCCAGGCGGCCGGCCACGACCTGGTGTACGCGGCGGTCTCCGCACCCCGGCCCGACCACGGCGCTCTGCTGGTGCTGGACGGCGGCCCGGTCCAGGCGGTGGCGGACCTCAAGGGCGGCACCGTCGTGCTGGGCATCGGATCCTGGCAGACCCATCTGCTCGCCAAGGCCCTGCACGCGCAGGGACTTTCGTACGCCGAGGACGTCACCCCGGTGCGCCCGGCGGCCGGCCAGGACCAGGCCCAGCGGCTGCGCGACGGCGAGATCGTGGGGTGGATCGCCCAGGGCGCCGAACTGGCCGCCGCCCGCCGGAGCGGGGGCTTCCGGGAGCTGATCCGCACCGGCGACGTCATCACCGACCGCTCGGTGTTCTTCACCCGCCGGGACTTCGCGACCGAGCGCCCCGAGGTGGTCGCCGCGATCGCCGCCGCGCTGCGCCGGGCCGACGCCTGGGTGGCCGCCCACCCGGCCGAGGCGGCTGCGATCGCGGCGGAGCAGCTGGGCGGCTCGGCCGTCGACTGGCAGGCGGCGCTGGCCGCACTGCCGTGGCAACTGGAGCCCGCCACCGCCGGGTTCATCGCCGAGCAGCAGGAGGCCGCGGACATCTTCCACGGGGTCGGGTTCATCGACCGGGCGCTGACCGTCGCCGACGCCCATCTGCCCGAGCTGGAGGCCCCGGTGGCCGCCGCGCTCGCCAAGGCGGTCTGAACCATGGCCTCCGAAGTCCTCTGGTACATCATCCCGCGCGAGGGCCGCTACCCGTGGGAGCCGGCCGGACGCCGCCCGGTGGATCTCCGCTACTTGCAGCAACTGGCGGGGAGCGTCGAGCGGTTGGGCTACACCGGCGCCCTGCTCGCGACCGACCTCTACGATGTGTGGACGCTCGGCAGCGCGCTCGCGGCCGCCACCACCCCGGCGTTCAAGCCGCTGCTGGCCGTCCACCCGGGGCTGGTCTCGCCCACCCTGCTGGCCAAGATGGCGCTCAGCTTCGACCGGATGCACGGCGGCCGACTGCGGTTCAACGTGGTCAACGGCTCGACCGCGCAACTGCGCGAGTACGGACTGGACGTCGAGCACGACGACCGCTACCGGCTCAGCGCCGAGTACTGGTCGATCGTCAAGCGCCTGACCGCCGGCGAAGTCTTCGACCACAAGGGCGAGTTCTACGATCTGAAGAACGCGGGCGCGAGCCTGAGGGAGCTGGCGCCGGTCCAGCCCGGCGGCATCCCGCTCTGGTTCGGCGGCAGTTCGGCGGCCGGCATCGAGATGGCGGCCGAGCACGTGGACGTCTACCTGACCTGGGGCGAGCCGCCGCACCTGCTCAAGGAGAAGCTGGACCTGGTCCGGGCGCGGGCCGCCGCCCACGGCCGGACCCTGCGGATCGGGCTGCGGCTGCACCTGATCGTCCGCGACACCGAGGATGAGGCCTGGGCGGCCGCCGACCGCCTGCTCGACGTCACCAGCGAGGCCACGTACGCCCGTCAACTGGGCGGCGCCAAGGGGGAGGACGGGGTCGGCTGGCAGCGGCAGTTCCGCCAGCACGGCGGCAAGGTGCCCGCACGGGCCCGGGAGCTGGAGGCCTACCCGAACCTCTGGCCAGGAATGAGCCTGTTCCGCCCCGGCCCCGGTACGGCGGTGGTCGGCTCGACTGCCCAGGTGGTCGAGCGGTTGCAGGAGTTCGAGTCGTTGGGCGTCGACACCTTCATCCTCTCCGGCAACCCCCTGCTGGAGGAGGCCCACCGGGTTGCAGAAACGGTACTGCCCGCCTTGGGCATCCGCCGCTGACAGATGACAACTGACAGCTGACAGCCGACAACTGACAGCTGACAGATGATGAAATCTGTCAGCTGTCAGTTGTTCGCCCGTTCCGCCGGCAAGCCCCGCCCGCCCCCCTCCCCGCTCAGAGGCTGAGTCGGTCGATCTCCGCCAGCTCCTCCGCGGTCAGCGGACCGCCCGCGAGCGCGTCGATGTTCTGGTCCAGCTGGGCGACGCTGCTCGCCCCGATGATCACCGAGACCACCCGCGGGTCCCGCAGGACCCAGCACAGCGCGAGCTGCGCCAGCGTCTGCCCGCGCCGCTCGGCGACCTTGTTGAGTGCCCGCAGCTGCTCCAGCTTCGGCCCGCTGAGTGCCTCCTCGGTCAGGAACCGCCCGACCGACATCCGCGAACCGGCCGGCACCTCACCTGACAGGTAGCGATCCGTCAGCAGGCCCTGGGCGAGCGGCGAGTAGGCGATGAGGCTGGTCCGGGTCTCGCCCACCGCGTCCAGCACGCCCTCCTCCACGTACCGGTTGAGGATCGAGTACGCCGACTGGTTCAGCAGCACCGGCGTGCCCAGCTCGCGCAGGATCGCCACCGCCTCCCGGTGCTGCTCCGCCGGGTAGTTCGAGATCGCCGCGTACAGCGCCTTGCCCGAGCGCACCGCGCTGTCCAGCGCGCCCATCGTCTCCTCGAGCGGGGTGTCCGGGTCGTAGCGGTGGGAGTAGAAGACGTCGACGTAGTCCAGCCCCATCCGGCCCAGCGACTGGTCCAGGCTGGCCAGCAGGTACTTGCGGCTGCCGCCGTTGCCGTACGGGCCGGGCCACATGTCCCAGCCGGCCTTGCTGGCGATGAACAGCTCGTCGCGGTACGGGCGGAAGTCCTGGGCGAACAGGTAGCCGAAGTTGCGTTCGGCGCTGCCGTACGGCGGACCGTAGTTGTTCGCGAGGTCGAAGTGGGTGATCCCCCGGTCGAAGGCGCGGCGCAGTACCGCCCGCTGGACCTCCAGCGGCTGGGCGTCACCGAAGTTGTGCCAGAGGCCGAGGGAGACGGCCGGCAGCTGAACGCCGCTGCGGCCGGCCTTGCGGTAGGTCATCGAGGCATAGCGGTCATCCGCGGCGAGGTAGCTCATGCCGGACATCTTGCCAGTCGCCGCGGGCGGATCAAGCCCTTGCCCTGTTTCTGACCGGTGCTTATGCTCGCGGAGGATCGTACGCGTGCGAGGCGAAGGGGGAGTCGCGATGACCGTCCAGGCTGTGACCGCACCCGCGACCCCAACCGCGACCGCACCCGTGACCGCCGCGCCCCGCTGTTGTCGTCGCCGCCGCACCTCGCGCTGACGCCGCCCCAGAGCCGCTCCGCCGCGATCCCCTCCCGGTGCCGCCCGCGTGAGCGCAGCCCGTACCGGGGCGTTCCGCGCGGGCCGCCGCCACCCCTCCTCGGCAGCCCTGCCCGCGCCTCGGGTCAGGGCGTCGCGCCGAGGCCCCATCGAGCGCCCCCAAGGAGACCCGCCGTGCGGTTCACCGTCTCGTCCCTCGTCGCCAACGGACCCGATCCCGTGACCGGCGTCCAGCGCACCCCGCAGGAGAAGCTGTGGAACGTCATCGACCAGGCGGTCGTGGCCGAGCAACTCGGTTACGACGGCTACGGCGTGGGGGAGCGGCACGGTGAACCGTTCCTCTCCCCGGCGCCGCCGGTGTTGCTCAGCGCGATAGCGGCCCGCACCTCCACCATCCGGCTGTTCACCACGGTGACGGTGCTGAGCATCCTGGATCCGGTCCGGGTCGCCGAGGACTACGCCCTGCTCGACCAGCTCTCCGGAGGCAGGGTCGAGTTGATCATCGGCAAGGGCAACGACCCGCGGCACTTCGACCTGTTCGGCCTGCCCGAGGAGCGCCAGTGGGACGCGCTCGCCGAGAACTACGGCCTGTTGCGCCGGCTCTGGCGCGAGGAGACGGTGACCTGGGAGGGCTCGACCCGCCCGCCGCTCAAGGACGCGGCCGTCGCGCCGCGCCCGTTGCAGGACCCGATCCCGGTGTGGCACGGCAGCGCGACCAGCACCCAGTCCACCGACCTGGCCGCCCGCTACGGTGATCCGCTCTTCTCCGCCAACTCCTTCCACCCGCTGGCCAAGTACCGCTCCCTGGTGGAGCACTACCGCGAGCGCTGGGCGCACTACGGGCGCGATCCGAGGGGGGCCAGGGTGGGCGCGAGCTTCGGCGGGCTGTACGTCGCCAAGCGCTCGCAGGACGCGGTCGAGGGCTTCCGTCCGTACTGGGACGCGATGTTCGGTTCGGCGGCCGGCCGGCACAACAAGTCGCCGTTCACCTCGCTGGAGGACGCGCTGGAGCACGGTTCGGCCCTGGTCGGAAGCCCGCAGCAGGTGATCGAGAAGATCCACCGCTATCACGAGGCCTTCGGCAACGAGGTGGTCGGGATCGGAGTCGACGCTCTGACGGAAGGGGCGCAGCGGGAGCAGTTGGAGCTGTTCGCGGCGGAGGTAGCCCCGGTGGTCAGGCGCGAGCTTCCGTGAGCGCCCGCCCGACGTGACGCGCGCCACCGGCCGCGGTGGAGTGCCGCCGGTCGGGGAGGGGGAGACGAGCGGGCGAGGGGCCGTGGCCGCCGGGGGGCGGCGCACGGCCCTCAGTCGTCCCCGGCGCGTACCCGTCCGCCCGCCTTGTCCACGGGGCGGACCGCGTCGGCCCGCCTCGCGTCCGCGTCGAGCCGGGCAATCCCTGGCCTTCTGTACCTACTGGTATGTACAGTGGTTCGCATGACCACCCAGGACCGCCTCATCGAGAGCACCCAGGCACTCCTCTGGGAGCGTGGCTACGTCGGCACCAGCCCCAAGGCCATCCAGCAGCACGCCGGCGTCGGCCAGGGCAGCATGTACCACCACTTCGCCGGCAAGCCCGACCTCGCCGCCGCCGCGCTGCGCCGCAGTGCCGAGCAGCTGCGGGGAGTCGCCGCCGCCGACCTGTCCGCCCCCGGCAGCGCGTACGACCGCATCGCCGCCTACCTGCGCCGCGACCGCGACGTGCTGCGCGGCTGCCGGATCGGCCGGATGGCCCAGGACCCGGACGTCATCGCCGACCCCGAACTGCGCGCCCCCGTCGAGGAGACCTTCGACTGGCTGCGCGCCCGGATCGCCGAGTTGGTGGCCGAGGGCCAGGCGGCGGGCGAGCTCGCCCCCGGTGTCGACCCGGCCGACACCGCCGCTGCCGTGGTCGCCGTCGTCCAGGGCGGCTACGTTCTGGCCCGCGCGGCCGGCCGGGCCGAGCCCTTTGATCAGGCCGTACGCGGCGCCCTCGGCCTGCTCGCCGCCCAACGCACCGCCTGACCCGCGCCTCGCACGGCTGAGCGGCCGCGTGACCGACTGACCGAGTGACCGAGTGACCGCGTGACCGAGCGCGTGACCGACTGGCCGAGCGACGCCCGCTCGACGATCCGACCGAGGAGACCCGCCGTGCACGCCATGCAGTACGAGATCACCCTCCCCGCCGACTACGACCTGGGGATCATCCGCAAGCGCGTCGCCGACAAGGGCCATCTGCTCGACGCGCACCCGGGCCTCGGGCTCAAGGCGTACCTGGTCCGTGAGCGGGGCCGCGACGGGTCGCCCGTCAACCAGTACGCGCCGTTCTACCTCTGGCGCACCGTCGAGGGCATGAACAGCTTCCTCTGGGGACCGGGCTTCCGCGGCCTGAGCGCCGACTTCGGCCGCCCGGTCGTCCGTCACTGGCTCGGCGCCGGTCTGGCCCACGGCGCCGTGCCGGATGCTCCGGCGACCTCGACCTCGACCTCGACCGTGACCACGACCGTGACCACGACCGCGACCACGGCTACCCGCCACACCGTCAGGCTCCCCGAGTCCGACGATCCCGCCGAGGCGGTCGAGCGGGCCCTCGCCGAGTTCCCCGCGCACCCCGCTCTGCACACCGCCGCCGTCGCGGTGGACCCGAGCCGCTGGGAGCTGGTCCGCTTCGCCCTCTGGCACGGCCCGGCCCCGGACGACGTGCCGGGCAGCCGCTACCAGGTGCTGCACCTGTCCCGTCCCGAACTCGACCGGCTGCCTGGCGGCCGGCACTGGTGAAAGGTTTCGCCACTCCCATGACCAGCCCCACGCCCGCCTCCGCGACCGCCCCCGTCACCCCCGCGACCGCCCCCGCCGTCCCACCCCCCGCCCCGATGACACCGGCCGACCTGACCCCCGCGCCGCTCGACCGCGAAGCCGGCTACGCCCTGCTCGCCGACCTCGCCGGCCCGGTCGCCGCCGCGACCCTCGGCGGCCTGGACGGTCTCGCACCCGGTTTCCCCGACTGGATCGTCACCAGTCTCTTCGGCGGCACCTACCAGCGCCCCGGTCTCGCCCTGCGCGACCGGCAGGTGGCCAACCTGGCCGCGCTCACCGCCCTCGGCGGCGTGGAGCCGCAGCTCGCCGACCACGTCCGCAACAGTCTGCGGATCGGCCTGACCAGGGAGGAGATCACCGAGGTCATCGTCCACCTCGCCCCCTACGTCGGCGTCCCCAAGGCTCTGGCCGGCCTGCGGGTCGCCACCGCCACCTTCGCCGAGGTACCCCCGACCGAGGTACCCCCGACCGAGGTACCCCCGACCGAGGTACCCCCGACCGAGACGTCCCCGACCCCCGCATCCCCGACCCCCGCATCCCCGGCCGAGGCGGACCGGGCATGACCCCCACGATCCGTACCGTTCTCGGCGACCTCGACCCCGCGGAACTCGGTGCCACCGACTCCCACGACCACCTCTTCATCCGCAGCCCCCTGCTCCCCGGCGAGGAACTGGACGACCCGGCCGCCGCCGAGGGTGTCCTGCGCGCCTTCGCGGCGGCCGGCGGACGGTCGTTCGTCCAGTGGACCCCGTACGGCATGGGTCGCGGAGCGGACTCCCTCGCGAAGCTCTCCCGTGCGACCGGAGTCCACGTCGTCGCCGCCACCGGCCTGCACCAGGCGGCCCACTACGACCCGGACACCCTCCCTGCCGTGTACGACGGGCTGGCCGAACGCTTCACCGCCGAACTCACCACCGGGCTGACGGCCGAACCGGCCACCGAGTTGCCTGGACCGCCCGTAGCAGCCGAGGCCCCCGTAGCCGCCGAGGTCCCCGAAGCACCCGCGTCGCCCGAGGCCGTCCGGGCGGGCCTGATCAAGATCGCCTGCGACCCCGGGGCCATCACGGCGCACACCCGCCGGGTGATGGCCGCGGCCGCCGACGCGCACCACGCCACCGGTGCCCCGATCGCCGTCCACCTCGAACCCCGAGCCGACCCGCACCTCGTCCTGAACCGGCTGCACGTTCGACACGGCGTCCCGCCCCACCGGATCATCCTCGGTCACCTCACCCGGCTGCCGGATGTGCGGGTGCATCGCGAACTCGCCGCGGAAGGCGTCTACTTCGCGCTGGACAGCCCCTCCCGGGCCGGCCACCCGGCCGACCACCAGGCCTTCGACGTCATCGCCGACCTCGTCGAGGCCGGCCACGCCTCCCGCCTCCTCCTCGGCGCCGACACCACCACCCGCACCGCCCGTCGGGCCGACGGCCCGACCGCACTGCTCGACGACCTCGCCCCACGGCTCGCCCGCACCTTCGGCCCCGAACTGCCCGGCCTCCTCCTCACCGCCAACCCGGCCGCCGCCTTCGCCACCGAGTGGCGCACGCCCTGAACCGTTCCCGCTCGGCCCGCCCCGGTCTCGACCGGCCGCAGGCCGAACCAGGGTCCTCGGTGAAGGCCCGCCGCCCACGCCCTACCGTGACGGCCATGGTGACCCTGCGCATCCTCACGACCGACGACTGGCCGCTCTGGCGCGACCTGCGCCTCGCCGCCCTCTCCGACGCGCCGCACGCCTTCAAGGCCCGCCTGGCGGACTGGCACCACGGCGGCGAGGAACGGTGGCGCGCCCGGTTGCACCTTCCGGGCGCCCACCACGTTGCGGCGCTGCTGGACGGTCCGGACGGTCCGGACGCCACGCCCGTCGGCCTGGCGGACGGTCTCCCCGGAGCCGACGGCGTACGGGAGTTGCGCTCGGTGTGGGTCGGACCGAAGGCGCGCGGCAGGGGCGTCGCCGACCGCCTGCTGGAGGAGGTCGAGCGCTGGGCCCGCGCATCCGGCGGCAGCACGCTGCGCCTCGCGGTGCTCCCCGGCAACGAACCCGCGATCACGCTCTACCGCCGGCACGGCTTCACCGAGCTCACCGCACTCACCGCACTCACCGCACTCACCGAGCCCGGCGGGCCCGGCGGGCCGCTCGCCGGCGGGGTCGCCCGGGAGCTCGTGATGGCGAAGCCGCTGCGCTGACGGTTGCAGCTGACGGCCGGGCGGGCCGGTCACCCGCCGATCCACCCCGCCACCCGCTCGACGGCCGCGAACGCGCCGAAGGCGAGCAGCTGCCACCCGGCACCGACCCGGCCGAGGTCATCAAGAACCTCGCCGCGCCGTTGTACTTCCGGGTCCTGATCACGGCCGAGCGGGTGGACGGCGACACCGCCGACCGAGCCGCCGCCGCCGTTCTCGCCGCGGCCCGCAACGGTGGCCTCGGCTGACCCGGGCTGCCGTCACGAGCCCGGCTGCCGTCACGAGCCCGGCCCCGCCGTCCGCGACGCGACGGCGGGGCCCGTGTCACCGGGGGGGGGGGTGGCCGGGGCCCCGCCGTCGCGCGGCCGTCCGGCGGCTCACATGTGAGTGCCGCCGTCGATGCGGAGCTCGGTGCCGGTGACGAACGCGCCGTCGTCGGAGGCCAGCATCGCGATCACCCCGGCCACCGTCTCCGGACCCGCGAAGCCCTGGCCGAGGGCCGGGGCGAGCTTGGCGAGCAGGCTGAAGTCGGCGTCGGCGGGCAGCCCGGGGTTGTGGGTCATGCCGCTGTCGATGCTGCCCGGCGCGACGCAGACCGCACGCAGGCCCTGCTTCGCGTACTCGGAGGCGATGGCGTGGGTGAAGGACTGGATGCCGCCCTTGGTCGCGGCGTACGCGGCCATGTAGGGGTGGGCGAAGCTCGCCGAGGTGGAGCTGAAGTTGACCACCACGCCCCTGCCACCCGCGAGCAGCGAGGGGAGCGCCTCGCGGGTCATCAGGAAGGTGCCGGTCAGGTTGACCGCGAGGAGCTTGTTCCAGAACTCCAGGCTGGTCTCGTGGGTGTGCGAGGAGCGGAGGATGCCGGCCGCGTTGACCAGGGCGTCCAGCCCGCCGAGGTCCGTGATCGCCGCCGCGACGCCGGTGACGACGGCCGCCTCGTCCGAGATGTCCAGGACCTGGATGGCCAGGCGGTCCGCGGTGCCGTCGGCGGTCGCGCGGTCCAGGGTCGCCTTCAGGCCGTCCTCGTCGACGTCGACGGCGACGACCTTCCCTCCCTCGGCGAGGATCCGGTGCACGGTGGCCTGGCCGATGCCAGAGCCGCCGCCGGTGATCAGGACGTTCCGTCCGCTGAAGCGCTCCATGGTGGTACTCCGTTCGTTCGTTCGTGGCCTCTCGACCTCAAGAGGCACGGTACGCCTTAATGGCATAACGTGCCAATAAGTCCTCTGGGTGTCACTTCGGCGCAACGCGCCACAGTGGCACCGGCCCGCGTACGCTGACCCTGTGACCGGACGCCCCACCCTGAATCAACGCCGCCGCGACGCCACCCGGCTGGACATCGCCCGTACCGCCGCCGCACTCTTCGCCGAGCGCGGGGCCGAGGCGACCACCGCCGAGGAGATCGCCCTCGCGGCCGGCATCTCGCTGCGCACCTTCTACCGGTACTTCTCCGTCAAGGAGGACGCCGTCGCGCCGCTGCTGGCGGCCGGTGGGCGTCGCTGGGTCGACCAGCTCGCCGAGACCCCGGCCGATCTGCCGCTGCGCGAGGCTCTGGAGCGCTCGGCGGTCGCCTCGCTGACCCCGCCCGACGAGGAGGCGGTCGAGGCGATGGAGTGGACGCGAAGCCTGCTGCGCGACCCGCGCCTCGACGGCACGTGGCAGCGCGTCCACGCCGACTCCGAGGAGCGGCTGCGGGCGGTCCTCGCGGAGCGTTGCCTGGGCGGCACCGACCCGCTGGAGATCCGACTGGCCGCAGCTGCGGCGACGGCGGCGATCCGGGTCGCGCTGGAGGAGTGGGCCGCCTCGGACGCGCCCACGGCCGGCCCGGGCTCCCCGCGGGAGCTCGGTGCGCGCTGCATGCGCGAACTCACGGCGGGGCTGCGGCTCTACGGGCGGGAGGGCTGAGCCCGCCCGGCCGCGTACAGGTGACAGATAACAGCTGACAGATTTCGTTATCTGTTATCTGTTATCTGTCATCTGTCACCTGTTCCTCCTCCCCGGCCCCGTTAGGGTGGGTGATCGCGCGCCCCGGTGGGGGAACCGGGGTGACCACCTCGGATGTCCTGGACGGAGGGGGCGGGGAGTTCGAGGCGTGGGAGCAAGTAGGACATGGGTCTGACGAGCCACAAGGTGTTGGCGCTGGCCGTATTGATCGCCGTCGTGATGACGGCCGGCACGGTCTGGCTGTGGCCAAGACTCGCCAAGCAGACCTGGCAGGCGGTGCTCGGCCGGATCGGCTCCCTGCTCGCCACCCAGCTCGCGGTGCTGGCCGCGCTCGGCCTGGTGGCGAACAACTACTTCGCCTTCTACAGCAGTTGGGACGACCTGCTGGGCACCGGTGACACCGGCCCGGTGGTGATCCACAACAAGGCGGACGCGTCCGGCCGGCTGCTCGTGGAGACGATCGGCCACGCCTCCGTCAAGGGCGGCGGCGCGATGGGCCGCGAGCCCAGCCAGTCCGGTGAGATCCGCAAGGTGCGGATCGACGGCGCGGCCAGCCGGCTGTCCACCGAGGGGTACGTCTTCCTGCCGCCGCAGTACTTCCAACCGGAGTACGCGCAGCGGCAGTTCCCGGCGGTGATCGTCAGCACTGGCTTCCCCGGGATCGCCGAGAACCTGATCACCCGGTTCAACTACCCGGGCGCAGCGCTCAAGTTGCTCCAGGACGGCAACATGCAGCCGACCGTCATGGTGCTGATGCGCCCCTCGCCGGCCCTGCCGCAGGACACCGAGTGCGAGGACATTCCGGGCGGCGCGCAGTCCGACACGTACTTCACCAAGGACGTCCCCTCAGCGATCCAGGCGAGCTTCCGGGTCTCCTCCGACCCGCAGGCCTGGGCCTTCATGGGCAACTCGACCGGCGGCTACTGCGCCCTCAAGCTGGCCATGCGCCACCCGGACGTCTTTCCGACCGCCGTCGCGCTCTCCGCCTACTACGACGCCGCCGACGACCCGACCACGGGCGACCTGTTCGGCGGCAGCAAGCAGCGTCGTGACGAGGCCAACCTGATGTGGCGGTTGAAGAACCTGCCGCAGCCCAAGGTGTCCGTGCTGCTGGCCGGCACCAAGAAGGGCGACGGCGACTACCGGCGCGACACCGAGGCCTTCGTCGACGCCGTGCAGTCCCCGATGAAGGTCTCCTACAGCATGTTGGAGAACGGCGGCCACAACTTCGAGACCTGGAGCGCGCTGCTGCCGTCCTCGCTGGAGTGGATGTCCCAGCACCTCAAGGTCCCGAACCAGGCTGCCTGAGCAGGCCGCCCGAGCAGACTGTCTGAGCAGGCAGTCTGCTCAGACGGTCTGAGTAAGCCGACGGACAGCGAGGGGGCGCGGGAGCGGTGAGGCTCAGGCCACCCGCTCCAGCGTCCCGGTGTGCAGCTCGCCGACCCGGCCGCCCTCGCCCTCGTACGTCCAGAAGGCGCGCACCGTCAGCCGGCCGAGGTCCATCACGTGGCTGACGGTGATCCCGCTCTCCTCGGTCCAGCTGATGAAGTAGATCTCCGGCGCCACCTCGGCGACGTGCAGCCGCACGTCCTCCCACTGGCCCGCCGACTCGCCGAGGCCCTCCCAGCGCAGCCGCCTGCCGTCGGCCGAGTAGGTGTTGCGGAAGGCCGCGCCGTTGTCGGCCCGGAAGAGGTAGGTGCGGCCGGCGAAGGCGGGCAGGGGCGCGGTCATGGTGGGGCGGTACCTCGTTCCTGTGGGGCCGTGCACGGCGGTCTTGTGCACTGCGGAAGATGTCGGACCTCCAATTTATCCGACCCGGTGAGCCGGGTGGGCGCACCCGTGGACGGTGCGCCACGGCACCGGCCGCCACCGCGCAGGCCGGCGCGGTGTGCGGCGGGCACCTGGGCGCCCGCCGGCGGCCGGTCCTACCGTCCACCCCCATGAGACGCACCCCCACCCCCATGCGGCACACCCCCACCGCCGTCAGACGCACCCCCACCGCGTTGTCCGCCCTCCTGCTCACCCTCGCCGCGCTGCTCCTCGGCACCCCCACTCCCGCCCAGCCCACCGCTGCCCAGACCGTCACTGCCCAGACCACCGCCCAGGCGGCCACCGCCCCGCTCACCCTCGAAGCCGCCTTCCCCGCCCCCGGCAACGGCTGGGCCAAGGTCGAGCGCTACCTCGACACCACCCCCGGCTTCCGCACCGAGCAGTACCCGGCCGACGGCCGCGGCGACCAGGACGGCGCCCGCCGGACGTACTTCGGCGGCACCGGCCAGCCCTCCTCCAGCCGCTTCCTGCTGTACTCGGCGACCGGCTGGGACACCGGTAGCCGTCCGACCCCCGTGCTGCTGGTCCACGGCGCCAACGACAACGCCGACCGCGCCTGGGCGCACCCGGGGGAGAGCGGCACCTGCGGTGCCTCCGCCTGCCCGTCCACCGGCCTCGCCCAGTACCTCGCCGGCACCGGCCACCGGGTGTTCGCCATCGGCTTCGCCCACAAGCAGGGCGACAACCTGCTCCAGGCGCAGGCCGTCGGCGACGCCGTCGCGCTGATCCGGGCCCGCCTCGGCGTCCCGCAGGTGGACGTGGTGGCCTGGAGCAAGGGCGAGGTCGCCGCCCGGGCGTACGTGTCCTCGGTGCGCCCGTCCTGGGGGCGGGCCTACGCGGGCGACGTGCGCCGCCTGATCACCCTCGGGGGCCCGAACGGCGGGCTCGACTACGTGTACGCGCACGGCTGGTCGTTCGACCTCGCGAGCTGGCCGGCCTGCGGCGGCACCGCCAACGCGCCGTCCCCGAACCTCTACATGACCTGCTACGGCACCTACACGGCGCAGCCCTGCCTCGGCGTGCTGCCCACCGGCGGCTACGACTGCTACCCGGGCCAGCGCCAGCTGCTCGCCCGCTGGGACGGCCGGTACGGGGTGGACGGCACCGCCCAGGACTGGTGGACCACCTACTACGGCGGCCAGGGCTTCTACACCTCCGGCCAGGGCATCCAGGCGGCGATCGACGCCGGTTCGCTGATCGCGCCGCTGCAACAGGCGGGCGTCCCCGCGTCGGTGCGCACCTATCTGCTCGCGGGCGGGTCCGCCGACATCCCGGGCGTGCTCAACGAGAACCGGGGGCCCAGCGACGGCATCGTGTTCACCGCGAGCGCCCTGGACACCACCGGCATCGCGACGATCGGCGGCACCCGGCTGCTCACCGGCCTCAACCACCTGGAACTCGCCTGGGCACCGGAGGCCGAGAGCCAGGTCGACAACTGGCTCGCTTGACCCGTGGACCGCCGATTCGCCGATTCGCCGATTCGCCGTTCGGCAGCTCGACGGCTCCGCTGATCCGTCCCAACTGATCCACCACGCAGCGTCGTTGATCGACACCACTGTGACCTGTGCGACAACCGGCCCGAGCAGGTTGTCCGTTCACGGACGGCCTGCCTAGCCTGCAACCGTCGTCCGCCCTCGCGGACCCCCGCCGCCGGGACGCCGAGTCCTGTCCACCCGCCGGCCGGCAACCGAGCACCACAGCGGACGGGAGCGGGGGAACCAAGGTCAGCGCCCGGCCCGTACGCTCCCGCGTGCGGGCCGTGGCTAGGGGTGAAGCCGCTTCCACCGGCGGCCGGGCTGCCTCAGCCCGAATCCGACAGCTCACCTCGCAGGCGTCGCAGAGGACACTGCCATGCACCAGCCTGCCCGGCGCCGCGCGCCGCGCCACGCCCGTCCCTCCCACCGGGGCCGCAACGCCGCCCTCGCCGTCACCGGAGCGCTCGCCGTCACCGGCGCCGGACTGCTCGGCCTGCCGGCCGTCTCCGGCGCCCAGGCCGCCACCGCCCCGACCGTCACCCAGGACCGGCTCGCCCCGGCGACCATGGTCGCCAACCAGGCCGCCACCGCCTCGCTGACCCTCCACTCCTCGGCCTGCTTCACCGCGAAGACCGTCGGCGTGGGCGCCCGGAACGCGGCCGGTGCGAACCTCGACTTCCCGGGCAACGCCTCCAATGTGCAGATCTGCCCGAGCGGCCTGTCCTTCACCAGCGGCGCACGCGCCCTGCCGGCCGGGACGTACACCCAGTTCGGCTTCTGGCAGGACCTCGGCGGGGCCTGGCACAACCTGGCCTCGCAGCAGCTGGTGGTCTCCAGCACCCCGGCGCCGACTCCGCCCCCGACCCCGACGCCCACCACGAAGCCGACTCCCGCCCCGACCCCGACTCCCGCCCCGACCCCGACTCCCGCCCCGACCCCGACGGCGCCCCCCACCGCGAAGCCGACCCCGACGAGCAGCCCGAGCCCGAGCAGCCCGAGCGCCACCGCCAGCCCGTCGGCCGGCACCCCCGTATCCCCGGTCGCCGGCAAGTCGCTGACCTGGTCCGACGAGTTCAACGGCCCGATCAGCTGGGGCTCGCGCTGGGTCGGCGACAAGAGCACCGCGTACAAGTACGGAAACCACAACCCGGACGACAACAAGCTCGACCTGCTGAACAAGAACAACGTCAGCGTCGCGAACGGGGTCGCCACCTTCACCGCTGCGCCCGGCACCACCACGCTGGAGAACGGCAAGCAGGCCTGGAACACCGGCTTCCTGACCACCGAGGGCTCCAGCGAGGGCTTCCAGGTCAGGACCGGCGACTACGCCGAGACCCGGGTCAAGCTGCCGTCCGGCTCCGGCGCCTGGCCGGCCTTCTGGACCTGGAAGAACGGCAACGGGGAGGTCGACTCCTTCGAGTACCACCCCGACAACCCGAACCTGCTGGAGCTGACCAACCACGTCAACCCCGGCAACCCCAAGTACTACACCGACGCCGGTGCCGTCGCGAAGGACCAGTGGGTGACCATCGGCACCTATTACGGCGCCACCTCGGTGGACTGGTACGTCAACGGCGCCAAGGTGTTCTCGGACGGCAAGGGCGTCGGCGCCAACTGGTCGGCGTACCTGATCCTCAACCTGTCGGTCGGCGCGGGGAAGTACCACCCGGCGCCGCAGGGCACCGCCCCGATCACCTTCGCCGCCGACTACGTCCGCGTGTACCGGTAGGGCCTTCGGGGCTTCCGGGTCAGGAACCGGGAGCCGTCTCGACCACCGTGATGTCGAACGGCTGCCGGTTGTTCCCCTCGTCCGGGTCGTCCACGCCGCGCACCGCGACCGAGCCGCCGGTGAGCTTGCCGATCCGCAGGTCCGGGGAGAGGTGCACCGGTACCAGCGCGGTCGCGCTGCGCAGCGGGGGCAGTCCGGCCGGGAAGACACAGCGCACCTGCCGGCCGTTGAGCCGCACCTCGCAGTCCTCGGGGAAGTACGGGCCCACTGGGGAGACCCCGGGAGGCAGCGTCACCAGCACGGTGAACGGTGCGGCGGTGGTGTCCGGGCCGCGGTTGGCGATGAAGGCGTGGACGGTGGTGGTGCCGCCGGGCGGGGCGGCGTCCGGGTCGAGCCGGACCACCTCCAGATCGGAGCGGGACGCCGTGGGGGCTGCCGTGTCCACCGCCGGCCGGGGCTCGGGCCGCCGCAGCGCCCAGGACGGGCCGGCGGTCAGCGTCGCCACCGAACAGCCGGCCGCCATCGCGGCGACGAGCGAGGCCGCGCGGAATCCGCGGAGCCTGCTGGCCTGCCCGGACCCGCCCCGCCTGGACCCGCCCTGCCCGGACCCGCCCTGCCCGGACCCGCCCTGCCCGGACCCGCCTCGCATTGTCGAACGCCTGTACGTCATCGTCGTCCACCCTGTCCCGGGGCCCCGGCCGCCCGCGCCGCTGCGGGCCGCGTCCGCACCAGGGTGGCGGAGCCTGCGCCGGGGGCCGGTGCAACCCGCTCGGCGTCCGCCCGAACGGGGGAGCGTACGTACGGGAAGTCGACCGGATCGACTTCCCGTGCGTGAAGCGGGCGGTGGCGACGGGTCAGGGTGCGAGGACCTGCCCCAGCCGGGTCGCGATGTGGTGCATCACCGGCACCAGCGAGGACGTGCCGGCCTGCTCCTCCAGGGCCCGGATACGGGCCTCCGGGCCGGACACCGACAGGGCGGTGGGCGTCGGCGCGCCCGGTACGGCGAGCGCGATGCAGCGGACGCCGATCTCCTGCTCCTGGTCGTCGACCACGTAGCCGCGCTCGCGCGCCTCGGCGAGCTGGTGCAGCAGTTCCTGCGGGTCGGTGACGGTGTACTCGGTGTGCGCGGGCAGCGGGTTGGGGCCCAGGACGGCGCGCGCCTCGTCCTCGGGGAGCTGGGCCAGCAGCGCCTTGCCGACGCCCGTGCAGTGCGGCTGCACCCGTCGGCCGACCTCGGTGAACATCCGCATCGAGCGCCGCGACTGCACCTGCCCGACGTACACCACCTCGCCGCCCTCCAGCACCGCCAGGTTGGCGGTCTCGCCGGTGGCCTCCATGAGTTCGGCCAGGTAGGGGCGGGCCCAGCTGCCGAGCAGCCGGCCGGCCGTCTCGCCGAGGCGGATCAGCCGGGGGCCGAGGGTGTAGCGACGCGCGGTGTCCTGGCGTACATAGCCCTGCTGGACGAGGGTACGAACCAGGCGGTGGATGGTCGGCATCGGCAGGCCGGAGCTGGCGGAGAGCTCGCTGAGGGTGGCCACGCCGCCGGAGTCGGCCAGCGCCTCCAGGAGTTGGAAGGCGCGCTCGACGGACTGCACGCCGCCGGTCGCGCGGTCCGGGCTGGTCGTCGATGCTGTGTCGGGGGTCGAAACCACCGGCGTTCCCTTCGCTGTCGGGGAGGAGTAGAGTCCCGGCGATCACATCAACAAACCGTTGAAATTCTGTATCGCGGAAACTAGTCTCCACCTTACAGAATCGAACCCGCCGACAGGTGGGTTCCGATCAAGGAAGTTCCCACCGGAGCTCCCTTCGCCAGGCTCAACCGCTTAGGAGTGTCCTGCCCATGGCTACAGAACAGGGACCCGTCGGCGCCTCCCCCGCTGCTCCGGTCGTCACTGTCGCCGGTCCGCGCGTTCACCGGGCGGAGGAGGTGCTCACTCCGGAGGCGGTCGCCTTCGTCGTCGGCCTCCATCGCGCTTTCGAAGGGCGCCGACAGGAGCTCCTGGCCGGGCGGAAGGCCCGCCGGGCGGAGATCGCCAGAGCCGGCACGCTGGACTTCCTCCCCGACACCGCCGACGTCCGGGCCGCCGACTGGAAGGTCGCCGAGGCGCCCCGCGCGCTCCAGGACCGCCGGGTCGAGATCACCGGTCCCACCGACCGCAAGATGGTCATCAACGCCCTCAACTCCGGCGCGCGGATCTGGCTCGCCGACTTCGAGGACGCCACCTCCCCGACCTGGGAGAACGTGGTCAGCGGCCAGATCAACCTGATCGACGCCTTCGAGGGCCGGATCGACTTCACCACCTCCGCCGGAAAGGCGTACGCCCTCAAGCCCGCCGCCGAACTCGCCACCGTCGTGGTCCGCCCGCGCGGCTGGCACCTGGACGAGAACCACCTGCTCGTCGACGGCTCCCCGGTCGCCGGAGCCTTCCTCGACTTCGGCCTGTACTTCTTCCACAACGCCGCCCGGCTGCTCGCCAAGGGCGCCGAGGACCCCAACTCCGGCCCGTACTTCTACCTGCCGAAGACCGAGAGCCACCTCGAAGCCCGGCTCTGGAACGACGTGTTCACCCACGCCCAGGCCGCGCTCGGCATCCCGCACGGCACCGTCCGCGCCACCGTGCTGATCGAGACCATCACCGCCGCGTTCGAGATGGACGAGATCCTCTACGAGCTGCGCGACCACGCGGCCGGCCTCAACGCCGGGCGCTGGGACTACCTGTTCTCGATCGTCAAGAACTTCCGCGACGCCGGCGAGCAGTACGTCCTGCCGGACCGCAACAGCGTCACCATGGCCTCGCCGTTCATGGCCGCCTACACCCGCCTGCTGGTGCAGACCTGCCACAAACGCGGCGCCCACGCGATCGGCGGCATGGCCGCGTTCATCCCCAGCCGCAGGGACCCGGAGGTCAACGCCGCCGCCCTGGAGAAGGTCAAGGCGGACAAGGACCGCGAGGCCGGCAACGGCTTCGACGGCTCCTGGGTCGCCCACCCGGACCTGGTGCCGGTCGCCCGCGCCTCCTTCGACGCGGTGCTCGGCGAGCGCCCCCACCAGAAGGACCACCCCGGGCCCTCCGAGCCGGTCACCGCGACCCAGCTGCTCGACATCGCCGGCGCCGACGGCAGCTGCACCCACGCGGGGCTGCACAACGCCGTCCAGGTCGGCATTCGCTACATCGAGGCCTGGCTGCGCGGCCTCGGTGCGGTCGGCATCTTCAACATGATGGAGGACGCCGCCACCGCGGAGATCTCCCGCTCGCAGATCTGGCAGTGGATCCACAACGGCGTCGTCCTGTCCGACACCGGTGAGAAGGCCACCGCGGACCTCGTCCGCGCCCTGGTCGCCGCGGAGTTGGCCGAACTCCTGGCCGAGCTGGGTGCGGACGCGTACGCCGGCGGCCGCTGGCGCGAGGCCGCCCAGCTCTTCGAACAGGTCGCCCTGGCCGAGGAGTTCGCGGACTTCCTGACCCTCCCCGCGCTTCCCCTGCTGGGCTGAGTCCCAATCCATCCGCCGGCGCCGCCGCTGCCGCCTGCCAGGCTGTAGCGGTCCCGCCGGCCCATTGCTCCGTTCCGTACGGCGACGATTCCACCTGTCCTCTCGTCGCCGTGCGGAACGGCTTTTTCCCGGTACCCGGTAAGGAGTTCAACCGTGCCCCGCATCTTCTTCAACGGCCAGGCCATGGTCGGCGGACCGTTCCACGCCAAGGTCGCCGACTCGCTGGTCGGCCCGGCCCGGACGGCCCCCGGCTACCGCTTCTTCTCGATCGACGACGTCTGCCCGGGCCTGCTCGCCGATCCGGCGGTCGACACCGCCATCGAGGGCGAGCTCTACGAGATCACCCTGGAGCACCTGCGCGACGTCATCCTCCCCGGCGAGCCGCGGGAGTTGGAGCTCGGCGTCATCAAGCTCGACGACGGCTCCGCCTGCCTGTCGATGCTGCTCGCCCGCGGCGAGGTGGAGCGGGGGGTGCACCGCGAGATCACCCACCACGGGGGCTGGCGCGCCTACCTCGGCTCGCTCGGGCGCACCGCCTGAGACCGGGCGCGTAGCGGCGGACGCACCACGGCGAACGGATCACAGCAAGCGAATCACGGCGAACAGATTTCAGCGAACAGATAACAGATGACAACTTTCGTCAGCTGTCATCTGTTCGCTGTTATCCGTCACTCGCCACCCGCCCCCGGGCACGCCGCAGCCCCGGACCCTCGCCGTGGGTCCGGGGCTGCGGTCCGCGCGCCGGCCGGGAAGGCCGGGTTGCGGAGTCCGGGTCACGCACCGTCCCTGGGCGGCCCGGAGTTCAGGGGTGGAGGAGGAGCGGGGCGTCAGAGCGGCCGGGCGGCGAGCTCCTTGGCGGCGCGGGCGCAGGCGCGGGCGATCCGGTCCTCGTCGACGGTGGTCAGCTGGCCCTTCTCGACGACGGCGTTGCCGTTGACGAACAGCACGGCCAGCGGCGGCAGGGCGCCGAAGGTGAGGGCGGCGACCGGGTCGGCGATGGAGGAGTGCAGGACACCGTCGATCTTCCACAGCGCGAGGTCGGCGAGCTTGCCGACCTCGATCGAGCCGATCTCGTCCTGGCGGCCGAGCACCCGGGCGCCGCCCATGGTGCCCAGCCGCAGCGCCTGGCGGCCGGTGAGGGCGGCCGGGGACCCGTGCAGACGGTTGATCAGCAGGGCGTTGCGCAGCTCGGTGCCGAGTTCGCCGGACTCGTTGGAGGCGGTGCCGTCGACGCCGAGGCCGACCGGGACGCCGGCCCTGAGCATGTCGGGGACGCGGGCGATCCCGGCGGCCAGCCGGGCGTTGGAGGAGGGGCAGTGGGCCACGCCGGTGCCGGTCTCGGCGAACTTGGCGATGTCGGAGTCGTTCATGTGGACGCAGTGCGCCATCCAGACGTCCTCGCCGAGCCAGCCGACGGACTCGAAGTAGTCGGTCGGGCCCATGCCGAACAGTTCCTTGCAGAACTGCTCCTCCTCGGCGGTCTCCGAGCCGTGGGTGTGCAGCCGGACGCCCTTGCGGCGGGCGAGTTCGGCGGACCGGCGGAGCAGGTCGGTGGAGACCGAGAACGGCGAGCAGGGCGCGATGGCGATGTGCAGCATCGAGCCGAAGGAGGAGTCGTGGTAGGTGTCCACGGCGGCCTCGGAGGCGGTGAGGATGTCGTCGAGCTCCTCGACCGCGTGGTCCGGCGGGAGGCCGCCGTCCTTCTTGCCGCGGTCCATGGAGCCGCGCAGCGCCGTGAACCGCAGGCCGAGTTCCCGGACGGCCTCGATGGAGGCGCCGAGGACGTCGCCGCCGTCCTTGGGGAAGACGTAGTGGTGGTCGGAGGCGGTGGTGCAGCCGGACTTGAGGAGGGCGGCGGCGGAGCCCTGGCTGGCGGCGTGGACGAGCTTCTCGTCGATCCGGGCCCAGGTCGGGTAGAGGGCGACGAGCCAGTCGAACAGGATGTCGTTCTGGGCGAGGCCGCGGGTGATCCACTGGTAGAAGTGGTGGTGGGTGTTGACCAGGCCGGGGGTGATCAGGTGGCCCTCGCCGTTGATCCGGCGCACCACGTTGTCCAGCCACTGCGGGGCGGGTCCGTCGCCGACCGACTCGATCGTGTTGCCGAGGACGACCACGTGGCCGCGGGCGTACTCGGTGTCGTCGGCGTCGACGGTGGCGATCGCGACGTTCTCGATGACGATCCGCTGGTCGGCGGGTGGGGGCTGGACTGCCATGGTGTCACTCCTATGGGGGAGGGCCGGGAGGGGCGTGCGCCGCGCGGCGTGCGCCCCTCCCGGGCCGGTCAGGACGGTGTCGCCGTCGGCACCGTCGCGCCGGAGGTCTTGCCGGACCTGGTCCGGCGGGCGGCTCCGGCGTGGTGGAAGAGCAGGTTGAGCAGGACGGCCATCACGCAGCCGACCGATATCCCGGAGTGCATCAGGGTCCGGACGGCCTCCGGGAAGGAGTCGTAGAAGGTCGGTACCGCGATGGGGATGATGCCGACGCCGAGCGACACGGACACCAGGATGGTGTTCGAGCTGGACTCCATCCCAGCCTCCGCGAGGGTGCGGATGCCACTCGCCGCGACGGTGCCGAAGAGCACGATCCCGGCGCCGCCCAGGACGGGCTGCGGTACCAGGGAGACGAGCGACCCGAGCACGGGGAAGAGCCCGAGCAGGATCAGGATGCCGCCGCCGGCCGCGACCACGAAGCGGCTGCGGATCTTGGTCAGCGCCACCAGCCCGATGTTCTGGGCGAAGGCGCTGGCGGCGAAGCCGTTGAAGACGGGGCTGAGCGCGGTGGCCAGTCCGTCGGCCCGCAGGCCGGCGGCGAGCGTGGGTTCGTCGGCCTCGCGCTCGACGATCTTGCCCAGGGCGAGCATGTCGGCGGTGGACTCGGTCATGGCGACCACCATGACGATGCACATCGAGACGATCGCGGCGGCGTCGAAGACGGGCGCGCCGAAGTGGAACGGGGAGGGGAGCGCGAAGACCTTCGCGTCCTTGACCGCGCCGAAGTCGGCCAGGCCCAGCGGGAAGGCGATCAGGGTGCCGAGCGCCAGGCCGATGAGCAACGAGAGCTGCTGCCAGAAGCCGCGCAGCAGCCGGTTGCAGAGCACCACCGCGACGAGGGTGATCGCGGCGAGCCCGACGGCCCGCATGGAGCCGTATCCGGGGGCGCCCGGCGAGCCGCCGCGCGCCCAGTTGACCGCCACCGGAAGCAGGGACACCCCGATGAGGGTGATCACGGTGCCCTGCACGACCGGGGGGAAGAACCGGATGAGCTTGCAGAAGTACGGTGCCGCGAGGAAGCACAGGATCCCCGCGACGATCACCGCTCCGAAGATCACCGGGAGGGCGTCCTTCGGGCTGTGCTCCTTGGCTATGGCGATCATGGGCGCGACTCCCGCGAAGGAGACGCCGTTGACGAACGGCAGTCGCGCGCCGATCTTCCAGATGCCGAGGGTCTGGAGCAGGGTGGCCAGTCCGGCGGTGAACAGGCTGGCCGAGATGAGCAGGGCGAGTTCGGCGGGGGAGAGCCCGACGCCGGCGCCGACGATGAGCGGGGGTGCGACGACCCCCGCGTACATCGCGGCGACGTGCTGGAGTCCGGTGGAGAAGAGCTTCACCGGGGGCAGCAACTCGTCCACGGGGTGGGTTCCGGGCCCGGACGGCTCACCGGGGAGGTGCGCCGACGTGCCGTCCGGGCCAGAGGTTCTTTCCGGGGTGGAACCGCCGTCTTTACTGCTGGTGTCGCTGGGTGCCATGTCGAGCCCCTCTTGTGCCCGTGACTCCCGGCGCGCCCGCGGCGCTGGAGGTGCCCCGAGGGCGGGACGGCGGTGCAGGAGTCCCTCGGGGCGCTTCTCCAGTGCCCCGGGCCGGCCGCCGCGAGGCAGACACGAACTCCGGTGGGTGGGGGTGGAGAAACTGGTGGAACCGATGGTGCTGGTGGTGCGGGTACTGCTGTCCGCCCGGACGCGGCCGGCGTTCGGGGGCCGGCGGGTGCGGCGACTCCGGGCGGTGCCCATTGGGGTGGGGCGGTCAGGCGACGGGGATGACCGGGACGACGCCCTCGCGGTGCACGGTGCCCTCGATGAGGCCGTACATCCGGTCGGCGGCGTAGTAGACCTCGTTGTCGTTCTTGAGGCCGAAGGGCTCCAGGTCGACGAGGAAGTGGTGCTTGTTGGGCAGCTCCAGGCGGACTTCGTCCACCTCGGCGCGGTTGTTGAGGACCCGGGTGCCCATCGAGTGCAGGGTCTGCTGCAGCGAGTAGGAGTAGGTCTCGGCGAAGGCCTCCAGCAGGTGCCGCCGCACGTGGGTGTAGGAGCGGTTCCAGTTGGGCTGGGCCTCGCCGTCCCGGCCGTCGTAGCCGTACTTCCAGCGGGCGGTGACCTGGGTGGCGAGGATGCGGTCGTACGCCTCTTGCAGGGTGGTGTACTTGTCCTTGATGTAGCCCCAGAACTCCGAGTTGGTGGAGTTCATGACGACGAGGTCCTTGAGGCCGGAGATGACCTGGACGGTCTCGCCGTCGTAGACGATCTCGGCGGTGCGGGTCTCCTGGCCGTTGCGGACGAAGGAGTGGCCGACCTCCTCCGAGCCGATGAAGCGGGCCGAGTTGTCCGGCGTCTTGATCCGGTCCCAGGCGTACTCCTCGATCCGGATCCGGGCGCTGTGCACGACGCCGCGCTCGGTGTCGTCGACGAAGTGGCGGGCCAGGATGATGCCGAAGGCCTCGGCCGACTCGATCCCGTGCTCCTTGGCGAAGGCGTACACGGTGTTCTTGGTGGTGTCGGTGGGGAGGCAGTTGGCGTTCGACCCGGTGAGGTGGACGTCCTCGAACTCGCCCCGGAGGGAGACCGAGACGTTCAGGTCCTTGATCTCGTGCCGGGTGGAGTCGCGGTAGACCCGCACGATGCGGTTCTCCGCCTTGCCGTACTGGTTCTGACCGAGCACGTGGGCCATGACGTGGCTCCTAGGGCTTCCAGGTCGGTCTACTAGCTTCCGCGGTAGACCGAGTATCCGAACGGGTTGAGCAGCAGCGGCACGTGGTAGTGGTGCTGCGCGGGCGCGACCGTGAAGACGATCGAGACCTCGGGGAAGAACGGCGGCTCCGCGGACTTGAGCGCGTGGTAGGCGCGGGTGTCGAAGAGCAGCCGGACGACCGAGCCCGCCTCCACGGCCGGCAGGTCCTTGACCCGGCCGTCGGAGTCCGTGGCGGAGGTGCCGAGCACCTGCCAGCCACCCTCGGTGTGCAGTGCGAGCTCGACCGGGACGCCCTCGGCCGGGCGGCCGAGGCTGGTGTCGAGCACGTGGGTGGAGATGCCAGTCATGGGTGAAGTGACCTTACTGATGGCAGAAGTGATCATTCGTCAACGCATGCTAACGATCCGTCAGGATCTGCCCGTCAGGATCTGCCCGTCGGGGCCCGCCAGGACCCGCCAGGGCCTGTCAGGACGCGTCGAGCAGGCGATTGAGCCGAATGTCGTTGATCTTGCGCAGTTCGCCCCGGACGATCTCCGCCTCGGTGGCGGCGTCGTTGGGGTGGCGCTCGCGCAGGGCGGCGAGCATGGTGGCCGCGGTGCGGCCGGTCGCGCAGATCAGGAACACGTGGCCGAACTTGGCCTCGTAGGCGGCGTTGGCCTCGTGCAGTTCGTCGAGGAGGGCTTGGTCCACGCCCCGGATGCCGGCCTGCTCCCGCTGCGAGGTGGCGTCGCCGGTCCTGGGCTTGCCGATCCGGGCGTGGCCGGCCATCGCGTCGTGCAGGTCGGCGACCGTCAGCCCGACCACGGCCGCCGCGTTGGCGGCGAGCAGGGACTCCCGGTCGGGCCAGGGCCTGGCCCGCGCGACGTCGGCGGCCCAGTGGGGGCTGGAGCAGACCTCCAGCAGAACGGCTTCCAGGTCCGCGGTGTCGGCCGCGGCCAGGGCGTCAAGGGTGTGGGGGTGGTTGGTCACGGGTGGACCTCCTGAAGAGTGGTGCCACCCGCACAAGCTAGATCCACCCCACCCGGCCGTCAACACTTTGTTGAACGGTTGGTGGTTACGTTTTGAACCGGCCGCCGTTGCCGGCGCGATTCGTGTGCGATTCGCCAAGTGCGCCCCGCCGGGGGCTGGTTCGGACTGGCCGCGCCGGCGGGGTCCGCCTGTCCGGAAGGTTTCCGCCGGGAGGAGGTCCTGGAGGAGTCGACCGGGGGATCGACCGGGGTCAGGAGGGCTTCGAGCCGTCCTGGCGGTTGAGGTAGTTGTACACCGTGAACCGGCTGACGCCGAGCGCCGAGGCGACCGTCTCGACCCCGTGGCGGACGGTGAAGGCGCCGCGCTCCTCCAGGAGGGCGACGACCCGCTGCTTCTCCCCGCGGTCCAGCTCGGCCAGCGGGCGGCCGTCGAACTGGCGGGCCATCTCGGCCAGCAGGCGGTCCAGGGCGCTGCTCAGGTGCGGCAGCCGGACGGCGAGCGCCGGGGTGCCCTCCCACTCCAGGACGACGTCCTCGGACTTCGCCTCGTCCAGTCGGACGGGCGTCGCGCCGACGGCGTCCAGCAGCGGCTTGATCGCCAGGGCGAGCGGGTGTTCCACGTGCTCGGTCACGGCGTGCCGCCCTCCTCGCCGAGCACGCTGACCTGGACCGAGATCCGGGTCGCACCCGCGGTCAGGGTTTCCCGGAGCAGCTTGGTCACCGCGGCGAGCACCTGGTCGGCCTCGCCCTCGGCGCCGGTCCCGAAGGGGCCGACCGAGACGGCCAGGCCGGCCTCGTCGACGACCTGGCGGGCCGCCGCGGCGTGCTCGGGGAACGTGTCCAGTTCGAACGGTTCTGTCGTGAACTCCACCATCAATCGCACGTGCTCACTGTAGCGAGCGCCGGTGCGGGCGGGCGGGGGTCGGTCGATCCGGCGCCCGCGGTGCCGGCGGGAGGGGGTTCCGGGTTCACGTCCGGACTTCTTCAACAAAACGTTGCGGCGGTCTTGACACCTGCTCGCCGAGCCGGAGATGCTTCCACCACGCAGAATCCCTCTTCCGGATCGTGGAAGTTGCGGATCTCGGAAGAGAGTGAGAGGTGAGTGACGTGACGGCCGCTTCCCGGCACAGCTTCACGGTCAACCTGTCGATCCTGTTCGGCGAACTGCCGCTGCTGGAGCGTCCCGCCGCGGCCGTTGCCGCCGGTTTCACCGCCGCCGAGCTGTGGTGGCCCTTCGGCGCCGAGCCCGTCCCGTCCGAGGCCGAGCTGGACACCCTCCGCAAGGCCTTCGGCGACGCGGGTGTACGGCTCACCGGCCTCAACTTCCTGGACGACCTCACCCTCGGGGCCCGCGGCACCGTCTCGGTGCCCTCCGAGCAGGACCGTTTCCGGGCCAACGTCCCGGTCGCCGCGGGGCTCGCCGCCTCGCTCGGGGCCAAGGCGCTCAACGCGCTGTACGGCAACCGGATCGAAGGCGTCGAGGCCGCCGAGCAGGACGCCCTCGCGCTGGAGAACCTGGTGCTCGCCGCCGGGGCCGCGCACGAGATCGGCGCGATCCTGCTGATCGAGGCCCTCAACGCGGCGGAGTCCCCGGACTACCCGCTGGTCTCCGCGGCCGCCGCGGTCGAGGTGGTCGACAAGGTCAACGCGGCCACCGGCCTGGGCAACGCGAAGTTCCTCTGCGACCTGTACCACCTGGCCAGGAACGGCGAGGACCTGCCGGCCGTCATCGACGCCTACGCCGACCGGTTCGGCCACGTGCAGATCGCCGACAACCCGGGCCGCAACGAGCCCGGCACCGGTGGACTGGACTTCGAGGACCTCTTCGCCCGGCTCACCGCCGCCGGCTACACCGGCCCGATCGGCCTGGAGTACCGCCCCTCCACCGGCGTCAGCGCCGACAGCTTCGGGTGGCTGCGCGCGAGCACCGCGCCGCCGAGTAGGCGCTGAGTAGGCGCCGAGCAGGCGCCGAGCAGGCGGGCCCTGCGCTGCCGCCGAGCAGGCGGGCCGCACGCCGCCGAGCAAGCCCGGCCCACCACCCTCCCCACCCCACGAACGACGTAAGGAACGACGCGATGAGCCGCAAGATCGCCTTCATCGGCCTCGGCATCATGGGCAGCCCGATGGCCGCCAACCTGGTCAAGGCCGGCCACCACGTCACCGGCTACAACCTCACCCAGCCGCCGATCGACGCCCTGGTCGCGGCCGGCGGTCACGGCGCCACCAGCATCGCGGACGCGGTGGAGGACGCCGAGGTCGTCATCACCATGGTCCCGGCCGACCCGCACGTCGAGCAGGCCATCCTGGGCGAGGGCGGCGTGCTGGAGAACGCCAGGCCCGGCACCCTCGTGATCGACATGTCCTCGATCACCCCGCAGACCTCCCAGAAGGTCGAGGCGGCCGCCAAGGAGAAGGGCGTGCGCACCCTGGACGCCCCGGTCTCCGGTGGCGAGGCCGGCGCCGTCGAGGCGGTGCTGTCGATCATGGTCGGTGGTGCCGCCGAGGACTTCGCCGAGGCCAAGCCGCTGTTCGACGTCCTGGGCACCACGGTCATCCACGTCGGGCCGTCCGGCGCCGGCCAGACCGTCAAGGCCGCCAACCAGCTGATCGTCGCCGTCAACATCCAGGTGCTCGCCGAGGCCGTGGTGTTCCTGGAGAACGCCGGCGTCGACCTGCCCGCCGCGCTGGACGTGCTCGGCGGCGGCCTGGCCGGTTCGACCGTGCTGAACCGCAAGAAGGCGAACATGGTCGACCGCGAGTTCGCCCCCGGCTTCCGGATCGACCTGCACCACAAGGACATGGGCATCGTCACCGATGCCGCCCGCGCCGTGGGCGCCGCGCTGCCGGTCGGCGCCGTGGTGGCCCAGCTGGTCGCCTCCGCCCGCGCCAACGGCGACGGCTCGCTCGACCACTCGGCGCTGCTGCGCGGCGTCGAGCGCCTCTCGGGCCGCGAGGTCAAGTAGGCCCCGGGGCTCCTCGGGCCCCCGTGAACTCCTCCTGGTGGCGTGTACCTCATCCGGTCGTGCCCGCGCCACCAGGAGGCCAGACCCGACCGGCGTGCGGGCCGGGGCTCATCCGCCCGCCCGCCGGTCGATCCAGCCGGTGATGCGTACTCCCCTGTCGGGGGCACTTCGGTCGTGCCGGTACGCCTCGCCTGGCCCCCTCCCCGCCGAGGGGAGCCTCTCGTACGTCGGAAGCGGGACGAGGGGAACGGCGGGGAGGGGGTCGCACCTCCCGGCGGGAGTCGCACCCTCCCGGCGGGAGTCGCACCCTCCCGGCCGGGGGCGTTTCTCCTGACGGGGGGTCGCACCCCAGGTGCACCCGGGCCCATGCTTGGCACAGGCTGTCGAAACATCGCCAGACCCCGTACGGAAGTGAGGACCGCACCATGCCCGTCACCCCCCACCAGGGCCATGTGGTCGTAGCTCCCGACAAGTTCAAGGGCACCCTGGAGGGTGCCGAGGTCGCCGCCCGGATCGCCGCCGGCGTCCGGCGCGCCGCGCCCGGCGTCGAGGTGCGCGAACTGCCCGTCGCCGACGGCGGCGAGGGCACCCTGGCCGCCGCGCTCGCGGCCGGCTTCACCCGCGTCCCGGCCAAGGTGGCCGGCCCGACCGGCCTGCCGGTGGACGCCGCGCTGGCCGTGCGGGGCGACACCGCCGTGGTCGAGCTGGCGCAGTCCTCCGGTCTCGCCCGGCTCCCCGGCGGACGCACCGCCCCGCTCGCGGCCGGCTCCTACGGCGTCGGCCAGCTGATCGGCCGGGCCGTGGCGCTCGGCGCCAAGCGGATCGTGCTCGGCCTCGGCGGCAGCGCCTGCACCGACGGCGGCGCGGGCATGGTCCAGGCTCTCGGGGCCCGCCTGCTCGACGCGGATGGCGCCGAACTGCCCCCCGGCGGAGCCGCGTTGCGCAGGCTCGACCGGATCGAGCCCGGCCCGCTGGCCGACGTACTGGCCGGCGTCGAGATCGTCGTGGCCTGCGACGTGGACAATCCGCTGCTCGGCCCGCGCGGCGCCACCGCCGTCTACGGCCCGCAGAAGGGCGCCGACGGCGCCGACCTGGTGATCCTGGAGGAGGGCCTGACCCGCTTCGCCGACCAGGTCGCCCTGGCCACCGGACGGGACGTGCGCGACGCCCCCGGTGCCGGGGCCGCCGGCGGGGTGGGCTTCGCCGCCCTCGCGTTGCTCGGCGCCACCATGCGACCCGGTATCGAGCTGCTGCTCGAACTGCTGGGTTTCGACGAGGCCGTGCGTGGGGCACGCCTCGTCGTGACCGGTGAGGGCTGTCTGGACGCGCAGACGCTCCACGGCAAGGCCCCCGCCGGCGTTGCCTCGGCGGCCACCCGGGCGGGGGTTCGGGTGGCCGCCGTGGCGGGGCGGCTGGAGCTGTCCGAGCCCGAGTGGCGGGCCGCCGGGTTCGCCGCCGCGATCGCCCTCACCGACCTCGCGGAGCAGCCGGGGGACAGCATGACCAAGGCCGGCGAGCTGGCCGAGGTCGCGGGGGAGCGGCTGGCGGGCGAGCTGCTGTCCGGCTGATCTTCGGGCCGATCCCCCGTGCCGACGGGGCGCGCGGATCCCCCGTGCGTTTCCCTCGCACGTTCCTCCATTGACGTTTTGTTGAAGGCGGGCCTAGGCTCCCGGCAATCCTTCGCTTCCCCGCCCGGTTCCCGCCCGGTTCCCCTCCCGGTCCCTGCCCGGCGCCCACCCCCAACTTCCAGGTTTCGGAGGTCTCCCATGCCTTTCAGCCAGCCAGCGGTGATCCGCTCCCGACGGGTGGTCCTGCCCGACGGTGAGCGCCCCGCCGACGTGCTGATCCGGGACGGGAAGATCGAGCAGGTCGCCGCGTACGGCTCGCTCCTCGCGGGCGACCGGCCCGACGGCGACGGCGGCCTCGCCGACCTCGGCGAAACCGCCCTGCTGCCCGGCCTGGTCGACACCCACGTGCACGTCAACGAGCCCGGCCGCACCGAGTGGGAGGGCTTCGCCACCGCCACCCGGGCCGCCGCGGCCGGCGGCGTCACCACGATCATCGACATGCCGCTCAACTCCGTCCCGCCCACCACCACGCTGGAGGGCCTGGCCGCCAAGCGGAAGACCGCGGACGGCCAGGCCTGGGTCGACCTCGGTTTCTGGGGCGGCGCCGTCCCCGGCAACGTCCCGGACCTCGCGCCGCTGCACGAGGCCGGCGTGTTCGGCTTCAAGAGCTTCCTCGCCCCCTCCGGCGTCGACGAGTTCCCGCACGTCGAGGCCGCGGACCTGGAGGCCGCGCTGGCCGAGCAGGCCCGGCTCGGGGCGCTGGCGATCATCCACGCCGAGGACCCGGCCGTGCTGGCCGCCGCCCCGCAGCAACCCGGCGTCCACTACCGCGACTTCCTCGCCTCCCGCCCCGCCGACGCGGAGACCGTCGCCGTCGCCGTCCTGCTCGACACCGCCCGGCGCACCGGCGCCCGCGTCCACATCCTGCACGTCTCCTCCGCCGCCGTGCTGCCGCTGCTGCGCCAGGCCCGCGAGGACGGCGTCCAGGTCACCGCCGAGACCTGCCCGCACTACCTGACCCTGGCGGCCGAGCAGGTGCCGGACGGCGGCACCGCCTTCAAGTGCTGCCCGCCGATCCGCGACGAGACCAACCGCGACCTGCTCTGGCAGGCCCTGGCGGACGGCGAGTTCATCGCCGTGGTCTCCGACCACTCGCCCTCCACCCCCGACCTCAAGCTGCTGCCCGAGTACGGCGGCAGCGGTGACTTCGCGGCCGCCTGGGGCGGCATCGCCTCCCTGCAGCTGGGCCTGCCGGCGATCTGGACCGAAGCCCGCCGCCGCGGCCACGGCCTCGCCGACGTGGTCCGCTGGATGTCCGCCGGACCGGCCGAACTCGTCGGCCTCACCGGGGTCAAGGGCGCCATCGCGGCGGGCTGCGACGCCGACCTGGTCGCCTTCGACCCCGACGGCGAATTCGCCGTCCACCCCCGCGAGTTGCGCCACCGCAACCCCGTGACCCCGTACGCGGGCCGGACGCTGACCGGCGCGGTCCGCACCACCTGGCTGCGCGGCCGCGCGGTGGACGTCTCGGCCGAGCCCTTCGGCCGCCGGCTTACCCGGCCCGCCGCCGCCCCCACCACCCCGTCCGATCGCCCGTCCTGAGGAGACTTCGTGACCACTGCCGACACCCCGAGCGCTCCCTTCACCGAGCTGGTCAACCTGGCCTCGCGGCTGCTCGGCGCGGGCGTCGTCGCCACCAACGAGGACACCTTCGCCGACGCCGAGAACCTCCTGGTCGCCAAGCCCGCCGAGTTCCGCCCGCACACCTTCGGCCACAAGGGCCAGATCATGGACGGCTGGGAGTCCAAGCGCCGCCGCGGCGTCTCCGCCGACCAGCCCCACCCCACCGACCAGGACCACGACTGGGCGATCGTCCGGCTCGGTGCCGCCGGTGTGGTCCGCGGCCTGGTGGTGGACACCGCCCACTTCACCGGCAACTACCCGGAGAGCGCCTCCGTCGAGGCCGCCTCCGTGCCCGGCCACCCCTCGCCCGAGGAAGTGGCGGACGCCGAGTGGACCACGCTGGTGCCGCGCACCCCGCTCCAGGGCGACACCGCCCACGAGTTCGCCGTCGACGACGCCAACCGCTACACCCACATCCGCCTCAACATCTTCCCGGACGGCGGCGTCGCCCGGCTGCGCGTCCACGGCGAGGTGCTGCCCGACCCGCGCGAACTGGACGGCCTCACCTTCGACCTGGCCGCCCAGGAGTACGGCGGCGTGGCCGAGGCGGCGTCCGACCGCTATTTCTCCTCCCCGCACAACCTGAACGCTCCCGGTCGCGCCTCCGTCATGGGCGAGGGCTGGGAGACCCGGCGTCGGCGCGACAAGGCCAACGACTGGGTGCAGATCGCCCTGGCCGGGGGCGGTGAGGCCCTGGCCGCCGAGGTGGACACCACCCACTTCGTCGCCAATGCCCCCGGCTGGGCCGACCTCGTCGGCTTCGACGCCTCGACCGGGGCGGACCCGGCCGACGGCGAGTGGTTCGAGATCCTGCCCCGCACCCGCCTGCAGCCCGACACCCGGCACCGCTTCCGGCTCGACGCGGGCCGCCCGGTGACCCACGTGCGCATCAACGTCCACCCGGACGGCGGCCTCGCCCGCCTCCGGCTCACCGGCCGCCTCACCGAGGCGGGCCGCGCGGCCCTCGCGCTGCGTTGGTTCAACGCCGTCCCGGCCGCCGAGGCCGCCGCGGCCCTCACCGAGGCCGGCCTGACCGCCGACGAGGCCGCCGCGCTGACCGCCGCCCGCCCGCTGGCGGACCAGGCCGCGGCCGCCGGCGCCGTCGCCGCGCTCCGGCCCGCCGACGGCCCCGACGGCGAGCACTCCTCCCGCCGCCGCTCGGCGGTCCGGCGCCTGCTGGGCGTCTGACGCCCGTTCGGTGATTCGGCGGAGCCCGCGCCCGCCGAGAACTGATGCCACGTCACATCACTCTCCACGCAACGCTTTTATCGACACCTGAAGGACCCTCCATGTCCAAGATCCTGACCACGGAGTCCGGCGCCCCGGTCGCCGACAACCAGAACTCGGCCTCGGCCGGCGAGTACGGCCCGCTGCTGATCCAGGACCAGCAGCTGCTGGAGAAGCTGGCCCGCTTCAACCGCGAGCGCATCCCGGAGCGCGTCGTGCACGCCCGCGGCTCCGGCGCGTACGGCTACTTCGAGGTCACCGACGAGGTGTCGCAGTACACCCGCGCGGACTTCCTCGCCGAGGTCGGCAAGCGCACCGAGGTCTTCCTGCGGTTCTCCACCGTGGCCGGCAACCTGGGCTCCAGCGACGCGGTGCGCGACCCGCGCGGCTTCGCGCTGAAGTTCTACACCGGGCAGGGCAATTACGACCTGGTCGGCAACAACACCCCGGTGTTCTTCATCAAGGACCCGCTCAAGTTCCCCGACTTCATCCACTCGCAGAAGCGCGACCCGTACACCGGCGTGCAGGAGGCGGACAACGTCTGGGACTTCTGGGCCCACTCGCCCGCCTCGACCCACCAGATCACCTGGCTGTTCGGCGACCGCGGCATCCCGGCCTCCTACCGCCACATGAACGGCTACGGCTCGCACACCTACCAGTGGGTCAGCGCCGACGGCGACGCCTACTGGGTCAAGTACCACTTCAAGACCAACCAGGGCATCCGCTCGCTGGACGGTGACCAGTCCGCCGAGGTGCTCGGCGCCGACGCCGACTCGCACCAGCGCGACCTGCACCAGGCCATCGAGCGCGGCGTGTTCCCGTCCTGGACCCTCTACGTCCAGCTGATGCCGGTGGCCGAGGCCGTGGACTACCGCTTCAACCCGTTCGACCTCACCAAGGTGTGGCCGCACGCCGACTACCCGCTGGTCAAGGTCGGCCGCCTGGTGCTCAACAGGAACCCGGAGAACGTCTTCGCCGACGTCGAGCAGTCCGCGTTCTCGCCGAACAACTTCGTGCCCGGCATCGGCCCCTCCCCGGACAAGATGCTCCAGGGCCGCCTGTTCGCCTACGCCGACGCCCAGCGCTACCGCCTCGGCGTCAACCACACCCAGCTGCCGGTGAACGCCCCGCGCGCCACCGAGGCGGACAACTACGGCCGCGACGGCCTCCACGCCGTCAACAAGTCCGGCCGCGGCAAGAACTACGAGCCCAACTCGTACGACGGCCCCGCCCAGACCGACACCGCGCTCGCCGCGCCGGTCCGGCTGGACGGCTACACCGGCACCTACACCACGCCGGCCCACACCAAGGACGACGACTTCTTCCAGGCAGGCGAGCTGTACCGGCTGATGTCCGCGGGCGAGAAGACCCGGCTGATCGACAACATCGCGGGCTTCCTCGCCCAGGTGAGCCGCGACGACGTGGTCGAGAAGAACCTCGCCCACTTCCACGCCGCGGACGAGGAGTACGGCGCCCGCCTTGAGGCGGCCGTCGCCAAGCTGCGGGCGGGCGACGAGGGCTGAGTCGCTCCGCCATGACGCGCCACGCGCAACGAGGGCCGAGCCACCCCGCCGTGGCGCGCCGCGCGTGACGCCCCGCTGACCGACTGACCCGCCCTCACCGGCCGCCGGGGCCCCGCAACCCGGCGGCCGCGGGACGGTCCCCTCCCCCCGGGGCAGTGGGGGAGGGGACCGTCGCGTTGTCCTCCACTACCGTTCCTCCAGGCGATCGGTGGGTGCTCCACGGAATGTTCACGGATATTCACGGACGGCAGTCGCCGGGCCCGCCGGGTCGATAGGCTGGAAGGCGCCCGCGGTCGCTCCGTGGGGGGACATCGGAAGGGGACGACATGTCGACACCAGCCCCGGGTCGCCACGCCGCGCTGGACCAGGGCCTCGCCGGCCCGTTCACCTCCCTGCAGCACGCCCTCAGACTGCTGGAGGCCGTCGACCGGCACCCTGACGGCGCCACCCTGGTCGCCCTCGCGCGGGAGACCTCGCTCGGCCTGCCGACCGTCCGGCAGCTCGCCGAGATCCTTGAGATCGAGGGCTACCTCCAGTGCCAGGACGGCGGTTGGGTGCTCGGCGGCACCTTCGCCCTGCTCGGCCAGCACAACCGGGAGCAGCTGGTGAAGGCCCGGCTGAACCGCAAACTCGCCGAGCTGCGGGACGAGTTGGGCGCGGCAGTGTACTTCACCCGCTACCACGACGGCGAGTTGTCGGTGGAGGCGGTGTCCGCGGCCGAGTACGCGCCGGCCGTGCAGGAGTGGGTGGACTTCCGGGCCACCGCGCACGCCAGCGCGATCGGCAAGTGCCTGCTCGGCCAGCTCGACGCGGACGCCCGCTGGGACCACCTCTCCCGCCACCCGGTGGCCCGGCTCACCTCCCGGACCGTCACCGACGCCGACCAGCTGATGCACCGGCTGGAGCGGCAGCCGGCCACCGTGCCGGTTCTGGACATCCAGGAGTACGCGCTCGGCACGGTGTGCGCGGCCGTCCCGATCACGGCGGGCAGCACGGTCGGCTGCCTGGCCACGTCGATGCCGGTGGACAACGTGCACAAGCTGAAGGCCGCCGCCGAGCTGCTGGCGGCCCGGGCGGCGCCGCTGATGCTGGCGATGGCGGTCTGACGGCCGGTCGTTCCCGTGGGCCCCGCCGGATCCGAGTGATCCGGCGGGGCTCGCCTGTTTGTTCGTGGGCGTGTCGGCTCGCATCGGTTCGCGGGCGTGTTCGTTCACGGGCGCGTCCGTTCGCAAGTGTTTCCGGTGACGGTCCCGGAGGGTGTCACTTATTAGACTCGATGTCGATAAGAGTCGCCGAACCCCTTGTCCCAGCCGCTACCCGCGAGTACGTTTCCCTGAGTCGAGCCGCCGCCCCGAGGTCAGGAGGGCCTGCCGTGCCCCGCTCCACCCCCGTACCCGCCCTTGCCGTCCCCGCCGCGCGCGTCCACGACAGCCTCGTCCTCGAACCCCGGGACGTCCGCTTCGACTGGGACCGGCTGCCGCTGCACTGGATCCCCGACGAGCCGATGGCCACCCACGTCATCAACGTGCTGCACCTGCTGCTGCCCGAGGGCGAGCGCTGGTTCGTCAAGGTCTTCAAGGAGGCGCTGCCGCTCATCCGCGACGAGCAACTGCGCGAGGAGGTCCTCGGGTTCATCGGCCAGGAGGCCATCCACGCCGAGGCGCACCAGGAGGTCCTCGACCACCTGCTCGGCCAGGGGCTCGACCCGCGTCCGTACGTCCGGCAGATTGCCTGGCTGTTCCAGCGCGTCCTCGGCGACAAGCCCGGGCTCAGCCCCGCGCGGCGACGCGAGAACATCATCGAGCGGGTCGCCTTCGTGGCGGCGATCGAGCACTTCACCGCCTTCCTCGGCAACTGGGCGCTCAACTCCCCGGGCCTGGACCGCGCCAAGGCCGACCCGACGATGCTCGACCTGCTGCGCTGGCACGGCGCCGAGGAGGTCGAACACCGCAGCGTCGCCTTCGACCTGATGGTCCACCTCGACCCCGGCTACCTGCGCCGGGTCCGCGGCATGGCGGTCTCCGGGCCGCTGCTGGTCCACCTCTGGGTGCGCGGCGCCCGCTTCCTGCTCGCCGCCGACCCCACCCTCGACGGACGGCTCAAGCCCACCTGGCGCGAGGCCGGCAGGATCGCCAGGCGCGGACTGCTGCCCGACCCGGTCCGGTCGATCCGCTCCGGCCTACGCTACCTGCGGCCCGGCTACCACCCCACCCAGGAGGGCTCCTCCAGTCAGGCCCTCGGCTACCTCGCCGCCTCCCCGGCCGCCCGCGCGGCAGCAGTGGGCCACTGGCAAGGGGTCAAGTAACGGAGTTCAGATAACAGATAACAGAAGACGTTATCTGTTATCTGTTATCTGAACTTTGAAATCCGAAACTTGTCACCTGTCGCTCGCGCCCCCTCCCAGACGCCAAGGACCGCCGGATGGACCTGCTCAACCCGCCCCCCGACCTCTACGGCCGCCCCCGCGCCGACGCGTTCATGCGCCGGCTCACCGCCTTCGGCGACCGCTACACCCCGGCCCTCGGCAGCCCCCTGCTGCGCCGCAACCCCCGCCGCCCGCTCAGCCGCCCCACCCCGCCGCTCCAGCTGGTCGTCGCCGCCCGCCTCCAACTCACCCCCGACGTCGTCGAATTGCGGCTCGCCGACCCCTCCGGCGGCCCGCTCCCCGGCTGGCAGCCCGGCGCCCACCTGCGCCTCGCCCTGCCCTCCGGCCGCGAACGCCACTACTCGCTCTGCGGCGACCCCGTCGACCGCGCCGCCTACCGGATCGCCATTCGGCGACTGCCCGAGGGCGGCGGCGGCTCCGTCGAGATCCACGACACCCTGCACCCCGGCAGCCGCCTCACCGCCCGCCGCCCGCGCAACGGCTTCGCCTTCTGCGCCGAGCCCGCCGTCCTGCTGCTCGCCGGCGGCATCGGCATCACCCCACTGCTCCCGATGGCCCGCGAGGCGCAGCGGCACGGCCTGGACTGGCGCCTGGTGCACGTCGGCCGCAGCGCCGACACCCTCCCGTACGCGGACGAGCTGCGCGCCCTGGACCCGAGCCGGGTGGTGCTGCGCACCGACGACGAGCACGGCGTGCCGACCGGCGCCGACCTGCTCGCGCACGCCCCGCGCGGCGCCGCCGTCTACTGCTGCGGCCCGGCCCCGATGCTCACCGCCGTGCAGCGCTCCCTGGGCGAATCCCCCTCCACCGCGCTGCACTTCGAGCGCTTCGGCGCCGCCCCGATCATCGGTGGCGCGCCCTTCGCCCTGCGCCTGGGCGCCGACGGCCCGGCGCTGGACGTCCCCGCCGACCGCTCCGCCCTGGACGTGTTGCGCGAAGCCCGTCCCGACCTCCCGTACTCCTGCCACCAGGGTTTCTGCGGCACCTGCGAGGTCCGCCTGCTGGCCGGCACGCCCGAGCACCGGGACCGCCGGCTCACCCCCGAGCAGCGTGCCGCCGGCGCCGTGCTGCCCTGCGTCTCCCGGGCCGCCGAGGGCGAGACCCTGGTGCTCGACCTGTAGCGTGCTCGACCTGTAGAAGGAGCCCCGATGGCGAACCCCCCGACCTTCCCCTACGACGAGCGCGACCTCGCCCGCTTCCGCGAGACCCAGCAACTCGCCTACCACTGCGCCGAACAGGTCGCCGCCTGGATCGAACCGGGCGTCACCGAGCGCCAGGCCACGGCCGAGCTGCGCCGCCGCCTGGTCGCCGCCGGGGTGCAGGACTTCTTCCACGTCCCGTTCGCCTGGTTCGGCGACCGCACGGCCTTCCGGCACTTCCACACCCCGCTCCAGTTCTTCGCCGGCAACCGCCGCCTGGAGGAGGGCATGCCGTACGTCCTGGACTGCGCGCCCATCGTCGACGGATACACCGCCGACATCGGCTACGGCGGCAAGGTCGGCGAGAACCGGGTCTGGGACCGCCTGGCCGCCGACCTCCAGGTGTACCGCGAGCTGATCCTCGCCGAGGTGCGCGCCCGCCGTCCGCTCAACGAGGTGTACGCGGCCGTGGACGCGCAGATCGCCGCGCACGGCTACGACAACCGCCACCAGGTCTACCCGGGCCGGGTGATCGGCCATCAGGTCACCCGCACCACCGTGCGCGGCCCGGCCGGGGTCAACGTCTTCGGCTTCGGCGTGCGCACCCTGCAGACCCTCGGGCGCGAACTGATCTCCGAGCGCCTGCACGGCCGTTCACCGCTCTGGGCGGACGGCCGGTCGTCCCGGCACGTGCCCACCCCGGGCCTGTGGGCGGTCGAGCCGCACATCGGCTTCCGCGGCGTGGGCATCAAGTTCGAGGAACTGCTGGTGGTCACCGAGGACGACGCCCACTGGCTCGACGACGACCTGCCGCACGTCCGCCGCTGGACGGCGGGCGCCGCCCACGACGTTGCCCTGGAGGCCGCCCGATGACCACCCCCGCCGCAGACGCCCCGGACGCCCCGGACGCCCCGGCTGCCTCGCAGGCCCCGGACGCCGCAGCTGCCCCGAAGGCGCTGGCCGCCCCGCCCGTGCGCCGCCGCACCGTGCACTCCGACGGCCTCCCGCTCGCCGTCTTCGAACAGGGCGACCCGGCCGCACCCACCGTCCTCCTGGTGCACGGCTACCCGGACACCCACGCGGTCTGGGACGACGTCGCCGCCGACCTCGCCCGCGACCACCACGTGGTCCGCTACGACGTGCGCGGCGCCGGCCGGTCCGGAGTGCCCGCCACCCGGGACGGCTACCGGCTGGAGCGCCTGGCCGCCGACCTGTTCGCGGTCGCCGACGCCGTCAGCCCCGACCGCCCGGTGCACGTGGTCGCCCACGACTGGGGCTCGCTGCAGTCCTGGGAGGCCGTCACCGCGCCCGGCTCCGAGCGGCGGATCGCCTCGTACACCACCATGTCCGGCCCCTGCCTGGACCACATGGGGTACTGGCTGCGCCACCGGATGCGCCGGCCCACCCCGCGCCACCTGCGCCAACTCCTCCACCAGGGCCTGCACTCCTGGTACATCACCGCCTTCCACCTGCCCTTCCTCGCCCCCGCCGTGTGGCGCCTGGGCCTGGCCCGGGCCTGGCCGCGGGTGCTGCGCGACCTGGAGCAGGTCACCCCGCGGCCCGACCACCCGCAGCCCGGCCTGCGCCGCGATGCCGTCCGCGGCATCGAGCTGTACCGGGCCAACTTCCGCCCCACGCTGCGCAGTCCGCGCGAGCGGCCGACGCAGGTGCCGGTCCAGCTGATCACCCTCACCCGGGACCGCTACGTCGCCCCGTTCCTCTCCGAGGGGCTGGAACGCTGGGTGCCCGAGCTGACCCGACGGACGCTGCACGCCGGCCACTGGTCGGCGCTGCTGGAGAAGGGAGCCACCGTGGCCGAGATGGTCCGCGAGTTCACCACCCGCATCGAACGCGGAAGCGCCGAGCCGACCCGGGAGCAGGGCGACGGCCGGCTGGTCGTCGTCACCGGCGGCGGCAGCGGCATCGGCCGGGCCACCGCGCTCGCCTTCGCCGAGGACGGCGCCCGCGTCGTGGTCTGCGACCTCGACCTCGCCGCCGCCGAGCGCACCGCCGAACTCGCCTCGCTGATCGGCCCGCAGGCGCACGCCTACCGGGTGGACGTCGCCGACGGCGCGGCGGTGGACGCCTTCGCACAGGCGGTCGCGGAGGAGCACGGGGTGCCCGACGTGGTGGTCAACAACGCCGGCATCGGCCACTCCGGGACGTTCCTGCAGACCACCGAGAAGGAGTGGCAGCGCGTCCTGGACGTCAACCTCTGGGGCGTCATCCACGGCTGCCGCGCCTTCGGCACGCTGATGGCCGACCGCGGCCAGGGCGGTCACCTGGTCAACGTCTCCTCGGCCGCCGCCTACCTGCCGTCCAAGGCGCTCACCGCGTACGCGACCAGCAAGGCCGCGGTGTTCATGCTCTCGGACTGCCTGCGCGCCGAACTCGCCGGGCACGGCATCGGCGTCTCCACCATCTGCCCGGGCATCGTCAACACCAACATCACCCGCACCTCCACCTTCTCCGCGACCACCGCCGACCAGCAGGCCGCCAAGCGGGCCCGCGCCGCCAGGCTCTACGCCCGCCGCGGCTTCCCCCCGGAGAAGGTCGCCACCGCCATCCTCACCGCCGTCCGCACCGGCAAGCCGGTCGTCCCCGTCACCCCCGAGGCCAAGGCCGCCCGCTTCCTCTCCCGCCTCAGCCCCGGCCTCCTGCGCCTGGCCGCCCGCCTCAACGTCACCTGAGCGGCCCCTGCGGGTCTGCGATATCGGACAGCCTTTGATACTCCAAGTCGGCGGTTCAGGCCGAGACCGACCGGTTGTTCAACGAGGGGCGGCTCGCGCTCTGTGGAGCCGTCGAGCTGGAGATCATGCACAGCGCCCGGTCCAAGGCCGACGCCGATCGCATCCGGGAGGGCTTGCGTGGCTTCGACTGGCTGACTACGCCCGATGAGGTGTGGGACCGCGCCATCGAAGTGCAGGCACTCCTCACCGCCGCCGGAAACTGGCGGGTGCTGTCCGTGGCGGACCTCGTCATCGCCGCCACCGCCGAGCGCCACAGCGTCACCGTCCTGCACTACGACGGGGACTACGACATGATCGCCGCCGTCACCGGCCAGCCGACCGAGTGGGTCGTCCAGCCGGGGACGGCGGACTGAGGGCCCCATCGGGCCTGTGAGAGCATCGAGGCCCATGGAGATGACAACGGCTCTGTGGTCCTTCGCCCTCGTCGTGGGGTTGCTCACGCTCACACCCGGGCTCGACACCGCGCTGGTGCTGCGCACGTCCGCGCTCGGGCGGCGGCGCCAGGCGTGGGGGGTGGTGCTGGGGATCCAGACCGGGACGCTGGTCTGGGGGACGCTGACCTCGGCCGGGGTGACGGCGCTGCTGACCGCCTCGCAGGTGGCGTACGAGGTGCTGCGCTGGGGCGGGGCCGCGTACCTGGTGTGGATGGGCGTCGGCATGCTGCGCAGCCGGGGCGGGGAGGCGGCGGTCGAGGAGGAGCCGGCCGTGGGCGGCTTCGGGTACGGCTGGCGGCGCGGCACGCTGACCAATCTGCTGAACCCCAAGGTCGGGGTGTTCTACGTGGCCGTGCTGCCGCAGTTCATCCCCACCGGGGCCCCGCACTTCGCCGCCGGGGTGGCGCTCACCTGCGTCCACGTGGTGGAGGGCGTGCTGTGGTCGACCGTCCTGGTCGGCTTCGCCCGGGCGCTGCGCGGCTGGCTGCGCCGCCCGGCCGCCCGGAGGCTGATGGACAGGGTGACCGGCGCGGTGGTGGTGGGCTTCGGCGTGAAGCTGGCGCTGAGCGACTGACCGCCGGCCTCAGGCGGCGTGCGTCCGTCGCGTGCGTCGTGCCCGGGGCTCCTCGGGGGTGGCCGGTGCCTCGTGGTGGATCGGGCCGTCCCCGGTGTTGAGCGGCAGGCAGCTGCCGCCGCGCCGGTGGGCGATGATCTCGGCGGCGACGGAGACCGCCGTCTCCTCGGGGGTGCGGGCGCCGAGGTCGAGGCCGATGGGGGAGCGCAGCCGGCCGATCTCGGCCTCGGTGAGCCCGACCTCGCGCAGCCGCGCCTCGCGGTCGCGGTGGGTGCGGCGCGAGCCCATCGCGCCGACGTAGCCGACCGGCAGCCGCAGTGCGCGTTCCAGCAGCGGGATGTCGAACTTGGCGTCGTGGGTGAGCACGCAGAGCACGGTGCGCCCGTCGATCCGGTCGAGCTGGGAGTCGAGGTAGCGGTGCGGCCAGTCGACGACGACCTCGTCGGCCTCGGGGAAGCGCCGCTTCGTGGCGAAGACGGGCCGGGCGTCGCAGACGGTGACGCGGTAGCCGAGGAAGCGGCCGATCCGGACGACGGCGGCGGCGAAGTCGATGGCGCCGAAGACGAGCATCCGCGGTGCGGGCACGTAGGACTCGACGAAGCAGGTGACGGTGCCCTGGTCGCGGTCGTCGCAGGGGCGTCCGTCGAGGCCGAGCACGATCCGGCCGGTGCGTCCGGCGTCGAGCATGGCCCGGGCCTCGGTGACGACCGCCCGTTCCAGCGCGGTCAGGAGGTGTCGCGGGGGGCGCGTCGCCGGAAGGGTGGTGGCGGGCGACGGCTGGGCCTTCGAGGGGGCGGGGGGGAGGGCGGGGGAGAGGGCACCGTGGTGGGTGTCGGCGGTGACGGCGACGGTGGCGCCGACGAGCCCGCCGGGCCCGGCGATCACCCGGGCGAGCGCGACCGGGGTGCCGGAGGCGATGTAGGCGATGCCGGCGTCGAGTCCGTCGTCGGCCCCGGGCCGGATCGGCTGGACGAACACGTCGAGGACGCCGCCGCAGGTCAGGCCGACGGCGAAGGCGTCCTCGTCGCTGTAGCCGAACCGTTCCAGCACGGGTTCGCCGGACTCGATGGCAGCCTGGCACAGCTCGTAGACCGCGCCCTCGACGCAGCCCCCGGAGACGCTGCCGATCGCCTCGCCGGCCGCGTCGACGGCCAGGGCCGCCCCCGGGTCGCGGGGCGCGCTGCCGGAGACGCCGACGACGGTGGCCACGGCGAAGGAGCGCCCGGCCGCGTGCCAGGCCTGCAACTGCTCGGCGATGTCCTGCATGTCGGGGAGCTCCTTACACAAGCGAGGGTAGACGGGAGGTGCCGCCGTACGGGAAACGATTCCCGCACGGCGGCGGTGCGGCCAGGTCCTCTCCGGCCGAGAGGGTCAGACACGTCCTAGTGCACGCCCAGCCAGGACTTGATCGGGGTGAGCGCGAAGTAGACCACGAAGACCCCGGTGAGGATCCACATCAGCGGGCCGGGCTCGCGCCACTTGCCGGTGCCCGCCTTGATGACCGTGTACGAGATGACGCCCGCGGCGACACCGGCGGTGATGCTGTAGGTGAACGGCATCAGGGTGCAGGTGAGGAAGGCCGGGATGGCGACCTCGCGGTCGGACCAGTCGATGTGCCGGGCCTGGCTCATCATCATCGAGCCGATCACGACGAGGGCGGCGGAGGCCACCTCGGTCGGGACGATCGCGGCGAGCGGCGAGAAGAACAGCATCAGCGCGAACACGCCGCCGGTGACGGTCGAGGCGAGGCCGGTGCGGGCGCCGTCGCCGACACCGGTGGCGGACTCGACGAACACGGTCTGGCCGGAGGCGCCGGACAGGCCGCCGACGGCGCCGCCGGCCCCGTCGATGAACAGGGCCTTGGAGAGGCCGGGCATCCGGCCCTGCTTGTCGGCCAGCCCGGCCTCGGTGCCGACGCCGATGATGGTGGCCATCGCGTCGAAGAAGCCGGCCAGCACCAGGGTGAAGACGGCGACCGAGGCGCTGATGGCGCCCAGGCCGTGGCTGCCGAAGGCACCGAAGAGGTCGACGTGGCCGAAGAGGCCGAAGTCGGGCGCGGAGACCGGGCTGCCCGGCCACACCGGGGCGGAGCTGACCCAGGTCTTCGCGGGGAGGTCGGCGACCGCGTTGATGACGAAGGCCACCACGGTGCCGCCGGCGATGCCGATCAGGATCGCGCCGCGGACGTTGCGGGCCAGCAGCACGAAGATCGTCAGCACGGTGAGGCAGAAGACCAGGACGGGCCAGCCGGCCAGCTCGCCGAAGGGGCCGAGCGCGAGCGGCGTGGGGCCGCCGGTGTGCACGAAGCCGGCCTTGACCAGGCCGATCAGCGAGACGAAGAGGCCGATGCCGATGGTGATGGCGTGCTTGAGCGGCAGCGGGATGCCGTTCATGATCTTCTCGCGGAGCCCGGACACGACCAGCAGGACGATCAGCAGGCCGTAGATCACGCACAGGCCCATGGCCTGGGGCCAGGTGGTGTGCGGCACCACCAGCGCGGAGATCACGCCGGAGACGGAGAGCCCGGCGGCGACCGCCAGGGGGACGTTGCCGACCACGCCCATCAGGATCGTGGTGACGGCGGCGGCGAGCGCGGTCGCGGTGGTGAGCTGCGCGTGGTCCAGCTTGAGGCCGTTGACGTCGGCGCCGCTCAGGATGATCGGGTTGAGCAGCACGATGTAGGCCATCGCCATGAAGGTGGTGAGGCCGCCGCGGATCTCATTGCCGAAGGTCGATCCCCGGGCCGTGATCTTGAAGTACGCGTCCAGTGCGTTCTTCGGTGCGGGGGCCGGGGCCGGGGCCGGCGTGGCGGTGTCGTCCTCGGCGGGTCTTTCTTCCGTGGGGCCGGGTTCCGTGGGGCTGTGTTCCGTGGGGATCCGGGTCATGTCCACTCCCAAGTGTCAAAGGGGGTTGGGGTGGGCGAGCCGACCTGACTGCCAGTCAACGAGGTTGGCGCAGGGGGACTGCTCGACTCACTGGGCGCACTGTGGCGGTGCCTGCGGTGCGTGGGTGGTGCGCACCGCTGCAGAACCCCGGCGTGGGAGAGGCAGCGGGATGGTGCGGTCGCGTGCCGTTGGGCGGTGCACGCGAGTGGGGGCGCGGTGGAGCGGCCCCGGGGCGGCGGGGAAGACGGTCGCCGCCCCGGGGAGGTTCTCCTGCTCCCCGTCGCTGGAGCCCGGGGAGGTTCTCCTGCTCCCCGGGGCCTGAAGCCCGGGGAGCTCGCGGGCTCCGGGGGCGTCAGGCCCCGGGGGCCTCCGTGGTGAGGTGCTCGGGCCGGACCGGGATCCGGTTGAGGGCCAGGCCGGTGGCGTTGCGGATGGCGGCCACGATCGACGGCGTCGCCGAGACGGTCGGGGCTTCGCCGACGCCGCGCAGCCCGTACGGGGCGTGCGGGTCGGGCAGTTCGAGGATCTCCACCGGGATCGGCGGGGTGTCGAGGATGGTGGGGATCAGGTAGTCGGTGAAGGAGGCGTTGCGCACCTTCCCGTCCCGCACGATGATCTCCTCCATCACGGCGAGGCCGAGCGCCTGGGTGCAGCCGCCCTGGATCTGGCCGACGACGGAGAGCGGGTTGAGCGCCTTGCCGACGTCCTGGACGGCGGTGAGCTCGACGACCTTGACCAGGCCCAGTTCGACGTCCACGTCGACCACCGCGCGGTTGGCGCAGAAGGTGTACTGGACGTGGCCGAAGCCCTGCCCGGTCTCCTTGTCGAAGGGGACGGTCGGGCGGTGGTGGTGTTCGCGGGTGAGGTCGATGGCCTCGTCACCGAGCAGGTCGACCATGGGGACCAGCACGCCGGCGCTCTCCGAGACGACCTTCCCGGCGATCAGCGTGATGTCGCCGTGGGTCCAGCCGTAGCGGCGGCGGCCCTTCTCGATCAGCGCCCGCCTGACCGCCTCGGCGGCCAGCTTCACGGCGCCGCCGGTCATGTACGTCTGGCGCGAGGCGGAGGTCGAACCGGCCGATCCGACCTCGGTGTTGGCCGGGTGGATGGTGACCAGCTCGACGCCCAGCTCGGTGCGGGCGATCTGGGCGTGCACGGTGACGCCGCCCTGGCCGACCTCCGCCATTGCGGTGTGGACTATGGCGACGGGCTCGCCGCCGATCACCTCCAGGCGCACCCGGGCGGTGGAGTAGTCGTCGAAGCCCTCGGAGAAGCCGACGTTCTTGATGCCGACCGAGTAGCCGACGCCGCGCACGATGCCCTCGCCGTGCGAGGTGTTGGACAGCGCCCCGGGGAGCTGGCGCACGTCCGGGTGTTCGGTGTCCAGCGGCGGCGGCAGCGGCATCTCCTTGGCGCGCCGCAGCAGTTCGGCGACCGGGGCGGGCGAGTCGATCTGCTGGCCGGTGGGCATGCGGTCGCCCTCCGACATGGCGTTGAGCTGCCTCAACTCGACCGGGTCCATGCCGAGTTCGGCGGCCAGCTTGTCCATCTGCGACTCGTAGCCGAACGCGGCCTGGACGGCGCCGAAGCCGCGCATGGCGCCGCAGGAGGGGTTGTTGCTGTAGAGCGCGATGGCGTGCATCCGCACGTTGGGGATCACGTACGGGCCGTGCCCGAGCGAGGCCGCGTTGCCGACCACGGCGGGCGAGGCGGAGGCGTACGCGCCGCCGTCGAGCACGATCCGGCAGTCGGCGAAGACGAGTTTGCCGTCGCGGGTGGCGCCGTGCTCGTAGTGCATCCTGGCGGGGTGGCGGTGCACGTGGCCGAAGAAGGACTCGTCGCGGGCGTAGACGATCTTGACCGGCTTGCCGGTGTGCTGGGCCAGCAGGCAGGCGTGGATCTGCATCGACAGGTCCTCGCGGCCGCCGAAGGCGCCGCCGACGCCGGCCAGGGTGAGCCGGACCTTCTCCTCGGGCAGGTCGAGGACCGGGGCCATCTGCTGGCGGTCGACGTGCAGCCACTGGGTGGCGATGTAGAGGTCGATGCCGCCGTCCTCGGCGGGCACCGCGAGGCCGGACTCGGGGCCGAGGAAGGCCTGGTCCTGCATGCCGACCTCGTAGTCGCCGCTGACGATGACGTCCGCGAGCGCGCGGACCTCGTCGGTGACGCCGAGGCCGGAGACCAGCCGCTGCTCGTGGCAGATGTTGCCGTACCCGTGCGACTTGTACTCGTGCGGCTCGTGCACGTAGCCGTGGGTGGCGGGGTCGAGGCACTGCTCCTCGGTGACGATCGGGGTGAGCACCTCGTACTCGACCTTGATCCTCTTCACCGCGCGGCGGGCGGTCTCCGGGTGGTCGGCCGCGACCAGGGCGATCGCCTCGCCGTGGTAGCGGACCTTGTCGATGGCCAGGGCCGGCTGGTCCTGGATCTCCAGCCCGTAGTACTTCGCGCCGGGGATGTCCTGGTGGGTGAGGACGGCGTAGACGCCGGGCACCTTGAGCGCCTCGGAGATGTCCACCGACAGGATGGTGGCGCGCGGGTGCGGCGAGCGCAGCGCCATGCCCCAGAGCATGTCCTCGTGCCACATGTCGGAGGAGTACGCGAACTCGCCCTTGACCTTGAGGTGGCCGTCCGGGCGCAGCGGCGAGCCGCCGATGCCGTCCTTGCTGGCCTGCCGGATGTCCTGGAGGTTCTTCTGACCCTGGATGGTGCGGGTGGTCATTGCGACACGGCCTTTCCGGCGCACGTGCGGGCGGACGCCAGCCGCACCGCGTCCATGATCTTCTCGTAGCCGGTGCAGCGGCAGAGGTTGCCCGACAGCGCCTCGCGGATGTCGTTGTCGCTCGGCTGGGCGTCCCGCTCCAGCAGCGCGTCGGTCTGCACCAGCAGGCCGGGGGTGCAGAAGCCGCACTGGACGGCGCCGGCATCGATGAACGCCTGCTGGACGAGGCCCAGTTCGCCGTTCTCCCCGGTCAGGCCCTCGACCGTGCGCACCTCGCGGTCCTGCACCTGGCCGGCCGCGACCAGACAGCTGCAGACCGGCACGCCGTCCAGGTAGACCGTGCAGGAGCCGCACTCGCCCTGTTCGCAGGCGTTCTTCGAGCCCGGCAGGCCGACCCGCTCGCGCAGCACGTACAGGAGGCTCTCGCCCTCCCAGACGTCGTCCGCCTCGACCGGCTTGCCGTTGGCGGTGAAAGTCACCCTCATGCCGCGCTCCTGATCTGCTTGCTGTAGTCGTTCCAGGTCCAGGTGAGGGTGCGGCGGGCCATCACGGCCAGCGCGTGCCGGCGGTAGTCGGCGGTGCCCCGGACGTCGTCGATCGGCGAGGCGGCGGCCTTGACCAGCTCGCCGAAGCGCTGGACCACCTCGGCGCCCAGCAGGTCGCCGGACTCCCAGAGGCCGCGCTCGGCGAGCACGCCCGCCAGGTACTCCTCGGCCTCGACGGCGCGGCGCGGCGTGGGGGCGGCCGAGCCGATGCCGGTGCCGACGGTGCCGTTCTTCGGGTGGAGGGCGAAACCGAAGGCGCAGACCGCGATCACCATGGCGTTGCGGGTGCCGATCTTCGAGAACTGCTGCGGGCCGTCCGCCACCGGGATGTGCACGGCCCGGATCAGCTCGTCGGCCTCCAGGCTGTTGCGCTTCACGCCGACGTAGAAGTCGTCGATCGGGATCAGCCGGGTGCCGCGCACGGAGGCGGCCTCGACCAGGACGTCCCGGCCGGCCGCCAGCAGCGCCGGGTGGGAGTCGCCGGCCGGGGAGGCCGCGCCGAGGTTGCCGCCGACGCCGCCGCGGTTGCGGATCTGCGGGGAGCCGACGGTGTGGGCCGCCAGCGCGAGCCCGGGCAGCGGCCCGGACAGCTCGTCGATGATCCGGGAGTAGGGGACGGAGGCGCCGAGCCTGACGACGCCGTCGTCGTTCGACCACTGGGTGAGCTCGGTGATGCGGTTCAGATCGAGAATCGCGGATGGCCGGTGCACGTCGAAGTTCAGCTCGACCATGACGTCCGTACCGCCCGCGATGGGCAGCGCGGTCGGGTACTCGGCCTTCGCCGCGAGTGCCTCGTCCCAGGTAGCGGGCCGAAGGAACTCCATGCGGGTGTCTCCTCAAGTCGTCGCCTGCCGGACGGGTGGGCACAGTGCCCGGAACTCGGTGTTCGGACCTCTCAACCAACCGCTTCGTCGCCTCCGCGTCGGGCCCCGGTCACCGGGCTGCGTCCGGCGGCGTGTCGCCCAGTGAACCGCCGGGACGGGGCCCACTGGCAGTCACCGATGGCATGAAGCCCCGGCTGTGCTCCCGCCCGGCATCCTGTACGTTCCTCTAAGGAGAGGAATGCGCAGCCCAGGTGTTCACCAGGTGCTACCTACGACCGTAATCCGGCCGTGATTCGCAAGCGACGGGCCCGTGATCCGGTCGCCCGCCCGGACGTGACGACAAGTACGGATGTTCGGGCACACTGTGACCCCCGACCGAACGCCCGGGCCTCCCCCGTTCGGCCCACCCCCAGCCCCGTCCCACCCTCAGCCCCCGTTAGGAGTCCGCGGATGCGTGTCCGTGACCTGCTCGCCCCCGGCGCCCCGCGACTGCGCCTGCTCGCGGCCGAGGACGAGCTGGACCGGCAGGTCAGCGGTGTCATGACCACGGACCTGCACGACCCCGGCCGCTACCTGCACGGCGGCGAGCTGGTGCTCACCGGCATGCTGTGGCGCACCGCCCCGGCCGACTCCGAGCGGTTCGTGCGGACCATCGTGGCCGGCGGCGCGGTCGCCCTGGCGGCCGGCGAGGCCGAGGTCGGTCCGGTGCCCGAGGACCTGGTGGAGGCCTGCCGACGGCACCGGATGCCGCTGCTGGCCGTCCCCGACGACATCGCCTTCGGCACCGTCACCGAGTTCATCGGCCGCCAGGTCTCCGCCGACCGCGCCGCCGACCTCGCCGCCCTCGTCGACCGGCACCGCCTGCTGGTCTCGGCGGCCGGCGGCGGCGGCCTGGACGCGGTGCTGGACCTGCTCGGCGGCGACCTCGACCTCGACTGCTGGGTGCTCACCCCCACCGGCGCGGTGATCGCCGGCCCCGCCGACCGCCTCCCGGCCGAGGACCGCGACCAGCTGGTCCGCGCCCACCTCGGCGCCCAGCGCCAGCGCCGCCGCCCCCCGCACCGGGCCCGCCTGGCCGGCGGCTCCTACTCGCTGCTGCCCGCCCCGGCCTCGGCCGACCACCAGGCGCCGCTGGCCGACTGGGTGCTCGCGGTGGCCGGCGACGTCACCGAGTGGACCACCAAGCGCCAGCAGCTCGCCGAGAACCTGGCCCGGCTGGTCGCCGCCGAGCGCCACCGCCGCGACGAGGGCCGCCGGCTGCGCCGTCGCCTCGCCGACGAGGTGCTGGCCCTGCTCCAGCGCGACGCCGATCCGGCCGAGATCAGCCGCACCCTGTACGCCTCCTCGGCGATGGCCGCCCGCTACGAGAGCGTCGAGCCCAAACCCCAGGCCCAGGACGGGTCCTGGCTGGTGCTCAGCGCCGAGGGCACCGGCCTGCCCGAGGGTGTGGTGCGCGCCGTCCTGGAGGAGGCGCTGGGCGGCACCACCGACCGCGCGCTGGTCGCCGGGGCCGGCGCCGGCGCCGTCGTGGTGCTGCCCGCCCTGGACGGCCCGGTGCCCGCCGAGACCCTGCGCGACCTGCTCGCCCCGCTGGAGGCGGGCCTCGGCTCGGAGGGCCGGATCACCCTCGGCGTCTCCGCCCCCGCCTCCGAGGCCGGCGGCCTGCGCGGCGCCCTGGAGGAGGCCCGGCACGCCCGCCGGATCGCCGCCGCCCGGGTCGGCCGGGTCTGCGTGGCGGGCCCCGAGGAGCTGGCCTCGCACGTGCTGCTGCTGGCGGCCGTCCCGGACGAGGTCCGCCGCGCCTTCCGCGGCCGGCTGCTGGACAAGGTGATCGCGTACGACATCGAGCACCAGGCGGACCTGGTCCGCACCCTGGAGGCGTTCCTGCGCTCGGACGGCTCCTGGACGCGCTGCGCCGCGCAGCTGCACGTCCACGTCAACACCCTGCGCTACCGGATCGGCCGGATCGAGGAGCTGACCGGCCGTGACCTCTCCCGGCTGGAGGACCGGGTGGACTTCTACCTGGCGCTCGAACTGGCCTGACGGCCGGGCCTGAGAGCCGTGCCCCACGCAGGAGGGGCCCGCCGCGAGCACTCGCGGCGGGCCCCTCCTGCATGATCGTTACTGCTTGGGACTACTGCGTGGGACTACTGCGGCGGGATGACCGAGGTCATCCACTCGAAGATGCTCGGCACCATGGTCTTCCACAGCTCGGTGGTGTGCGGGCCGTTGCTCTCCTGGACCTGGACCTTGGTCGGCTCCTTGGCTGCCGCCGCGATCGCCTGGCCGTCCTCCAGGCCGTCGCCCTTCTTGCCGCTGATGTAGAGGCTGACCTTCGGCGGCTGCTGGGCGCTCTTGAGGATGTTGACCGGGTTGTTGGCCTCGCGCAGCTTCGGGTCCTTGCCGACCAGGGAGTCGCTCTCGGACGCCGGGTCGTTGTAGCCGGACATCGAGATCGCGGCCCGGTACCGGTTGGGGTGCGCCAGGGACAGCTTGGCCGCGCAGTGGGCGCCGGCCGAGTAGCCGGCGATGCCCCAGCGGTCCGGGGACGGGTCGGCGCGGAAGTTGTCCATGATCATCTGCGGGACGTCCCGGGTGAGCCAGGCGTCGGCGTTGATCTTGCCGGGGATGTCGGTGCAGCCGGCGTCCTGGTGGTTGCCGAGGAGCAGGGTGCGCGGCGAGACCAGGATGAACGGGGAGACCTTGCCCTGCTGCATCAGCGGCTTGAGCTGCTCGGAGACCTTGAGGGTGCCGTACCAGGTGGAGGAGGAGCCCGGGTAGCCCGGGATCAGCTCGACCACCGGGAACTTCTTGTCCTTGAACGCCGGGTCGTTGTACTGCGGCGGCAGCCAGACCAGCACCTCGCCGTCGACCCCGGACACCTGGCCCTTGAGCTCGGTCTTCTGGACGTCGCCGGGCACCGCCGGGTCGCCCACGCCGGCGAACTTCTGGAGCGCCTTCGGCGGCTGCTTGGCCGCGTCGCCGCCGCCCTGGCCGGCGCCCTCCTTGCCCGAAGCGCCCTGGTCGGCCGGCGCCACCTGCGGCACGGCCCGGACGTGGTCACCGGTGCCGAGCAGGTCGTCCCAGTTGCCGTAGATCAGGTTGGCGTTGTTGACCATCACGAAGACCATCAGCACGGCCGTGATCTGGCAGAACATGATCATGACGAGCCTGGACAGGATCCGCACCGGGTTCGGCCCGCGGACCTTGCTCCAGTACAGGAGCGCCACCGCGATGGACACCGGCACCAGGATGACGGTGAGGATGAAGAATGGCGTACCTGTCAGTTGCATCGAGTTCTCGTATCCGGGTTGCTGGCCGCCCGGGCCCCACTCGCCCGAACGCACTCCAATGGCATTGGACGGCGCGGAACCGATGATCGGTTGCCATCCGAATCTGTGCGGAACCTGAGAGGAACATCACGTTTCCTGTGATGTTCCTGTTTCGGGTCGGCGCTAAGTCTGCCACCCGGACGGCCGTCGTCCGGACGAGATGTCCAGCGAACTTCCAGGAAGGTCCCCCGGGGCACCTTACCTCCCGCGTCGCGGGCGCCGCCGGGCGAGGCGGTGTCATCCACGTGCCGCCCGGCCAGAGAGACTATGGGGATGAGCACAACCCGCTTTCGCCCGTCCCGCCGTTTCTGGCCCGTCTGCGCCCTCCTGGCACTCGCGGTCACCGCGGCCGGTTGCAGCAGTACCGGAGGCCGCCGCGCCGAGGAGGCCCGCGCCAAGGCGTCGGCCGCCGGCGGCAGCGCCGTCACCACCCCGCGCTGGAAGGTCGCCATGGTGACCCACGCCGGGGCCGGCGACGCCTTCTGGGACAGCGTGCGCAAGGGTGCCGAGCAGGCCGCCGCCAAGGACAACATCACCTTCCTGTACTCCAACGACGCGCAGACCCAGAACCAGGTCCAGCTCGTCCAGGCCGCCATCGACCAGAAGGTCGACGGCCTGCTGGTCACCCTCGCCAAGGGCGACGCCATGGCCGACGTCCTCGGCAAGGCCAAGGCCGCCGGCATCCCCGTGATCACCGTCAACTCCGGCCAGGAGTACTCCGCCAAGTTCGGCGCGCTCACCCACATCGGCCAGGACGAGTCCACCGCCGGCCAGGCGGCCGGCGCCGAGCTGGCCGGCCGCGGCCGCAAGAACGTGCTCTGCGTCATCCACGAGCAGGGCAACATCGGCCAGGAGCAGCGCTGCTCCGGCGCCCAGTCCAAGGCCGGCGGCGCCTTCCAGGTGCTGTACGTGGACGGCGTCAACATGCCCGACGCCCGCGCCGCGATCTCCGCCAAGCTCCAGGCCGACCCGGCCATCGACACCGTGCTCACCCTCTCCGGCCCGGTGGCCGCCACCGGCCTCCAGGCCGTCCAGGACGTCCACCGCGCCGTCGAGCTCGACACCTTCGACCTGGGGCCGCAGGTGGTGGCCGGACTCAAGTCCGGCTCCGTGGGCTTCGCCGTCGACCAGCAGCCCTACCTCCAGGGCTACGAGGGCGTCGACCTGCTCTGGCTGTACAAGTCCAACCTGGACATGCTCGGCGGCGGCAAGCCCGTCGCGACCGGCCCGCAGATCCTGACCAAGGACGACGCCGACGCGCTCGCCGAGTACGTCGCGAGGGGGACCAGGTGAGCACCACCGACGTCCTCGCCCAGGACCGCCCGGCCGCGCTGCGCCGCCTCCTCGCCCGCCCCGAGCTCGGCTCGCTGATCGCCGCCGTCGCGGTGTTCACCGTCTTCGCGGTGGCCGCCGAACCCTTCCTGCGGGTCTCCTCGCTGGGCACCGTGCTCTACGCGGCGTCCACCATCGGGATCATGGCCGTCCCGGTCTCGCTGCTGATGATCGGCGGCGAGTTCGACCTGTCGGCGGGCGTGCTGGTCACCACCGCCGCGCTGACCTCCTCGATGGTCTCCTACCAGTTCACCGCGGTGACCTGGGTCGGCGTGCTGGTCTCGCTCGCCGTCACCCTGGCCGTCGGCGCCTTCAACGGCTGGATGCTCGGCCGCACCCGGCTGCCCAGCTTCATCGTCACCCTCGGCACCTTCCTGATGCTGACCGGTGCCAACCTCGGCGTCACCAAGCTGGTCTCCGGCACCGTCTCCACCAGGCCGATCTCCGACATGGAGGGCTTCGCCTCCTGCCGCTGGCTGTTCGCCTCCGAGGTCACCGTCGGCGGACTGACGATCAAGGCCACCGTCTGGTGGTGGCTCGGCCTGCTCGCGGTCGGCAGCTGGGTGCTGCTGCGCACCCGCTTCGGCAACTGGATCTTCGCCGTCGGCGGCGACGCGGACGCCGCCCGCGCGGTCGGCGTGCCGGTCGCCCGCACCAAGACCCTGCTCTACCTCGGTGTCGGCTTCGGCGCCTGGGTGCTCGGCCAGCACCTGCTGTTCTCCTTCGACACCGTGCAGTCCGGCGAGGGCGTCGGCAACGAGCTGATCTACATCGTCGCGGCCGTCATCGGCGGCTGCCTGATCACCGGCGGCTACGGCTCGGTGGTCGGCTCCGCGCTCGGCGCGCTGATCTTCGGCATGGCCAGCAAGGGGATCATCTACGCCCAGTGGAACCCGGACTGGTTCAAGTTCTTCCTCGGCGCGATGCTGCTGCTCGCCGCCCTGCTGAACGCGTACGTCAAGCGCCAGGCCGAACGGGGGCCCCGATGAAGACCGAACTGCTCGCCCTGGAGGGCGTCGGCAAGAGCTACGGCACCGTCCGCGCCCTCCAGGACGTCTCGCTCACCCTGCACGCCGGCGAGATCAGCTGCGTGCTCGGCGACAACGGCGCCGGCAAGTCCACCCTGATCAAGATCATCTCCGGGCTGCACCAGCACGACGAGGGCACCTACACCGTCGGCGGCGAGGAGGTCCGGCTCGACTCCCCGCGCCAGGCCCTGGACCGCGGCATCGCCACCGTCTACCAGGACCTCGCCGTCGTCCCGCTGATGCCGGTCTGGCGCAACTTCTTCCTCGGCTCCGAGCAGGGCCACCGCCGCTGGGGCGGCCTGCGCCTGGACGCCGAGGCGATGCGCGCCACCACCCGCGAGGCGCTCGCCCGGATGGGCATCGACCTGCACGACGTGGACCGCCCGATCGGCACCCTCTCCGGCGGCCAGCGCCAGTGCGTGGCGATCGCCCGGGCCGTGCACTTCGGCGCCAAGGTGCTCATCCTGGACGAGCCGACCGCGGCGCTCGGCGTCAAGCAGTCCGGAGTGGTGCTCAAGTACGTCACCGCCGCCCGCGACGCCGGGCTCGGGGTCGTCCTGATCACCCACAACCCGCACCACGCGTACCTGGTCGGCGACCACTTCACCCTGCTCAAGCGGGGCCGGATGGCCGGCAGCCACCCGCGCGCCGAGATCGGCCTCGAACAGCTCACCACCGAGATGGCCGGTGGCTCCGACCTCGCCGAGCTCTCGCACGAGCTGGCCCGGCCCACCGAACCCCAGCCCCGCACCGAACCCCAGCCCCGCACCGACCCCCAGCCCCGTCCTGACCCCGAGCCCCGTGAGGAGCGTCCGCAGCCGTGACCAGCCCCCAAGGCAGCACCCGGCCGGCCGTCCTGCCCACCCTGCTCGGCCTCGGCCCCCGTGCCGAGCGCCGCCGCCGCGCCCTGCCCGCCGGGATACTGCGACTGCCCACCATCGGCGTCGACATCGGCGGCACCAAGGTGGTCGCCGGAGTGGTGGACGGCGAGGGCAAGGTGCTGGAGAAGCTGCGCACCGACACCCCCGACAAGAGCAAGAGCGCCAAGGTCGTCGAGAACGTCATCGTCGACCTGGTGCTGGAGCTCGCCGACCGGCACGACGTCCACGCCGTCGGCATCGGCGCGGCCGGCTGGGTCGACGCCGACCGCTCCACGGTGCTGTTCGCCCCGCACCTGAACTGGCGCGGCGAGCCGCTCCAGCAGGCGCTCAGCGAGCGGCTGCGCTTCCCGGTGATCGTCGAGAACGACGCCAACGCCGCCGCCTGGGCCGAATGGCGCTTCGGCGCCGGGCGCGGCGAGGACCACATGGTGATGCTCACCCTGGGCACCGGCATCGGCGGCGCCGTCGTCCGCGACGGCTACGTCGACCGCGGCAAGTACGGCCTGGCGGGCGAGTTCGGCCACATGCAGGTGCTGCCCGGCGGCCACCGCTGCCCGTGCGGCAACCGCGGCTGCTGGGAGCAGTACTCCTCCGGCAACGCGCTGGTGCGCGACGCCCGCGAACTCGTCGCCGAGGAGTCCCCGGTGGTGCAGACGCTGCTCGCCCGGGCCGGCGGCACCGTCGAGGGCATCACCGGACCGCTGGTCACCGAGGCCGCCCGGGCCGGCGACCCGACCGCCACCGAACTGCTCTACGAGGTCGGCACCTGGCTCGGCGTCGGCATCGCCAACCTGGCCGCCGCGCTCGACCCGGGCCGCTTCGTCATCGGCGGCGGCGTCTCCGAGGCCGGCGACCTGCTGCTCGGCCCGGCCCGGGACACCTTCCGTCGTACCCTCACCGGGCGCGGCTTCCGGCCCGAGGCCAGCATCGTGCACGCCGCACTCGGCAACGAGGCCGGCCTGGTCGGCGCCGCCGACCTCGCCCGGCAGGTCGCCCGCCGGTTCCGCACCATCAAGCGGCGCCGGGTCGAGCGCAGCGGCGTCTGAGCCCTTTCGCCTGATTCGGTTCCGTCAACTACCGGTTGGTAGCGGTGCGGTGTGATTGTCGGGATCATGCCTCCTGTGAGACAACGGAGTTGACGTCGACTCAGGAGGACTCGGATGAGGGCTCTGGCCCGTATCGCACCACCGCTGCTGCTCGCCACCGCCCTGGTCTGGTCCTGCGCCGGGCCGGCCGGGGCGGCGGGGGCGGCCCCGCCGCCGAAGGCCCCCGAGGCGGTGGGCCGGGGCGGAGCGGTGGCCAGCGTCGACGCCGACGCCACCGCGGCCGGCATCGAGGTGCTGCGCAAGGGCGGCAACGCGGTCGACGCGGCGGTCGCGACCGCGGCCGCCCTCGGCGTCACCGAGCCCTACTCCTCCGGCATCGGCGGCGGCGGGTACTTCGTCTACTACGACCACGCCAGCGGCCGGGTGCACACCATCGACGGCCGCGAGGTGGCCGGCCGCACCGCCGACAGCGGGCTGTTCCTGGAGGACGGCAAGCCGCTGGCCTTCGCCGACGCCGTCACCAGCGGCCTGTCCGTCGGCGTCCCCGGCACCGCCGCCACCTGGGACACCGCCCTGCGCCAGTGGGGCACCCGCACGCTCGCCGACGCCCTCGAACCCGCCGAGCGGATCGCCGACAACGGCTTCGTCGTCGACCAGACCTTCCGCGGCCAGACCGCCGACAACTACGACCGGTTCAAGGACTTCCCGGACACCGCCAAGCTCTACCTGCCCGGCGGCAAGCCCCCCGAGGTCGGCACCGTCCTGCGCAACCCCGACCTCGCCGCCACCTACCGGCTGCTCGCCGAGGACGGCGTCAAGGCCTTCTACCAGGGCGACCTCGGCAAGGACGTGGCCAACACCGTCCAGCACCCGCCGGTCGACCCGGCCTCCGGCCGCAAGGCCCGCCCCGGCAAGATCGACACCGCCGACCTCGCCGCCTACCAGGTCCGCCGCCAGGCGCCCACCCACGTCCCGTACCGCGACTACGACGTCTACTCCATCGCCCCCTCCAGCTCCGGCGGCACCACCGTCGGCGAGGCGCTCGGCATCCTGGAGGACGGCGACCTCGGCGCGTACAGCGACACGCAGTACTACCACCACTTCCTGGACGCCTCCCGGATCGCCTTCGCCGACCGCAACCGCTGGGTCGGCGACCCGGCCTTCGGCGACGTCCCCACCAAGGAACTGCTCTCCGCGCGCTACGCCGCCTCCCGGGCCTGCCTGATCAGCCCCGACCGCGCCCTCACCAGCCCGCTCGCCCCAGGCGACCCGCGCCACCCCGCCGACTGCGCCGAGGCCGGCCCCGCCGTCGCCGAGCCCTACGAGGGCCCCAACACCACCCACCTCAGCGTGGCCGACCGCTGGGGCAACGTCGTCTCCTACACCCTCACCATCGAGCAGACCGGCGGCAGCGGCATCACCGTCCCCGGCCGTGGCTTCCTGCTCAACAACGAGCTCACCGACTTCGACTTCTCCCCGCTCACCCCGGGCGTCCCCGACCCCAACCTGCCTGGCCCGGGCAAGCGGCCGCGCTCCTCGATCTCCCCGACCATCGTGCTGCGCGACGGCGAACCGCTGCTCGCCACCGGCAGCCCCGGCGGCGCGACCATCATCACCACCACCCTCCAGGTGCTGCTCGGGCGGCTCGACCGGGGCCTGAGCCTGGAACAGGCCATCGCCGCACCGCGCGCCAGCCAGCGCAACACCGTCGCCACCCAGGCCGAGCCCGGCTTCCTGGCGCTGCCCGAACGGGCCGCCCTGGAGGCGCTCGGGCACAGCTTCACGTCCGTCGCCGAGATCGGCGCCGCCACCGGCGTCGAACGGCTGCCGGACGGGCGGTGGGTGGCCGCGGCCGAACCGGTCCGGCGCGGGGGCGGCTCCGCGGCGGTGGTCCGGCCCACGGGCTGACCGGGCCGCAGGCCGGCCGGGCCGTACTGTCGGTGCCGGGCGGTATGTTCGGGGTGGGCGTCCCCTCGGGGGGTGCCCACCCCTCGTCTCGACCGAAGCACCCGTCCGTACCGAACCACCGGGAAGGCCGCCCGCCGTGACCGTCCGCATCGCCACCTGGAACATCAACTCCGTCACCGCGCGGCTGCCCAAGCTCCTGGAGTGGCTGGAGAGCGCCAAGCCCGACGTGCTCTGCCTCCAGGAGCTCAAGTGCGCGGCCGACGCCTTCCCGTACGAGGCGGTGCGCGCCCTCGGGTACGAGACCGCGGCCCACGGCACCGGCCGGTGGAACGGCGTCGCGATCGTCTCCCGGATCGGCCTGGACGACGTCGTGCGCGACCTGCCCGGCCAGCCCGGCTACCTCGCCGACGGCGCCCTGCTGCCCGACGTCGAGCCGCGCGCCGTCGCCGCCACCTGCGGCCCGGTCCGGGTCTGGTCGGTCTACGTGCCCAACGGCCGCGAGGTCGACCACGCCCACTACCGCTACAAGCTGGAGTGGCTACAGGCGCTGCGCACGGCCGCCACCGAGGACGCCGCCGGGCCCCGCCCGTTCGCCGTCCTCGGGGACTTCAACATCGCTCCCGCCGACGAGGACGTCTACGACGTCGCCGCCTTCGAGGGCCTCACCCACGTCACCCCCGCCGAGCGGGCCGCGCTGGAGGCCCTCGGCGAGGTGGGCCTGCACGACGTGGTGCCGCGCCCGCTCAAGTACGACCGCCCCTACACCTACTGGGACTACCGCCAGCTGGCCTTCCCCAAGAACCGGGGCATGCGGATCGACCTCACCTACGCCAACAAGCCGTTCGTGGACGCCGTCACCGACAGCTACGTGGACCGCGAGGCCCGCAAGGGCAAGGGCACCTCGGACCACGCGCCGGTCGTGGTGGACCTCGACCTGTGAATCACCCTGGGTGAGGGGCGGTAACCCGAACGGTCCCGACCGGTGGCCGGGGCCGGGCGGGCTGCCTACTGTCGGGCATAACCGGGTGCAGTTGTTCGACCACGTGGACATCGGAGTCCCCCCGGCTGCGCCCGAGAATCCCGGAGGTTCCGGCATGCGCCCCATGCGTACGGCCGCCGCCGCCCTGATCGGCGCGACGGTGCTGACCGGCCTGACGGCCCCCCTCGCATCCGCCAGGGACGGCTCGGCCTCGGTCAGCCCGCCCCAGGCCGCACCGGGCCAGACCGTGAAGCTCACGGTCTCCTGTGAGAAGTCGGACAAGCCCGACGCCAAGACCATCACCGCCCACTCCGCCGCGTTCGAGGGCGGTCCGGCCACTCTCACCCTGGGCTCCGACGGCAAGCACAGCGGCTCGGCCCGGCTGGCCGGCCAGCACTCCGGGGACAACAAGATCGACGGCACCTGCCCGGACGGCGGGGCGTTCTCCACCAAGGTCGCGGTCGCCGGCGTCCCGGTCGCCGGCTCCGACAGGGACTCCGACAAGGGCTCCGAGAAAGGGCCTGAGAAAGGCGCCGAGAAGGGTCCCGAGAAGGGTCCCGAGAAAGGCCTCGGCGACTGGGGCAAGGCGGCCGGCGAGTGGGCGGGCTCGCTCGGCCAGTCCGGCGCCGGCGGCCAGCAGGTCGCCCCGCACGGCGCCGTGAACACCGGCCTCGGCGGTTCGGTCGCGGCCGATCCGGCGGAGCTGGCCGGGGGCCTGGCCCTGGTGGCGGGCGGCGTCGGAGGCTTCTGGCTGCTGCGGCGGCGCGGTGCCTGATGGGCACCGCCGCCGTTTTGTTTTCCCCGCGCGCCGTCGGACCCTGACCGGGCCGACGGCGCACAGGCGTGTCAGCCGGCCTGCGGCGCGGGCTTCCGCTGCTGCTGAGGCCCGTGCCCGGTTTCCTGCCCGTGCTTGTTCTCGTGCCCGAGTTCGAGCTCACGGTGCCCGTGCCCGTGCTCGTGCTCGTGCTCGTGCCGGAGGGTGCCGCTGGCCAGCAGGTACTGGGCCAGGACGTACGTCGCCATGATCCAGAACTGGTGCCCCGGCAGCTCCCGCCACTTCGCCAGCTGGGTGGCGATCAGTGTGTCGGACAGCAGGAACAGCGCCCCGCCCAGCCCGGTCCGCCAGCCCAGCCCGGCCGAGGTGACGGCCGTGGAGGCGAGCAGCAGGCTGTAGCCGGCCACCGGGATCCGCAGGTCCCCGAGGTCCGGCCAGAGCTGCCCGACCATGGCCACCCAGGCGGTCGCGTACGCGGCCGCCACCACCAGGGCCCGCCGACGGTCGGTCAGCGCCCCGCGCCGGACGAACATCGTCACGTAGCAGACGTGCGCCGCCGCGAACGAGCCCATCCCGGCCAGGAACGCGGTGTCGTTCTTCAGCTGGAGCAGCACGTCCCCGCCCGCGCTCAGCAGCAGTGCCGGGGCCAGCGGCTTCGGCGCCCGCCGCCCGGCGGTGGCGGCCGCGGCGACGCTGTGCGCGGCCAGCAGCGGCATCAGGGCCGGCTTGGTGGCGTTCTGCAGCACGGACGCGCCGGAGGCGATCGCGCCTAGGTGCGTCGCCGAGGCGGCCGCGAAGCCGCCGAGCAGGCCGGCGGCCGAGCGCAGGCGGCCGCCGAGGACGGCACGGGTGGTCGTACGGATGCTCATGCGGCTGCTGACCTCCGGGGTCGGGCGGTGGGGGGAGTGGGACGAACCCTAGGCGACCCGCCGGTGCGGCGGAAGAGCGGGTTACCGGCGCGTAACCCGGGTGGTGCGGGGCGGGTGACGGCGCGGCGGCGGGTGCGGGCCGGCGGGTGGCGTAGCGGAGGGCGGCCGGTCACTTCGGCGCACGGCCGGTTGCTGCCGCCGGGTGACCCGGCCACCGTCTAGTCTGGTCCCCGACATGGAGCAGCAGGAGTACGCGGTCGGCGCCACCCGGGTGGCCACCGGCAGGCCGGACGGGCGCACGGGCGGGACGGGGCGGAGGACCACCGACGCCCTCCTCGCCGTACGCGAACCCGCGGCCGGGCCGGCGCCCGAAGCCGTGTCCGGCCCCCGTGCTGACGCCGCGCCGACCAGGCCCGCGCCGGAGCCGGGCGCCGCCTCCGCGCTCTCGCCCGACCCGGGCCTGCTCCGGCTCGCCCACTGGTTCGCCGCCGCCACCCCCGGCACCGCCGACGACCTGTGCGCCGCCTCCTTCGGCCTCTACCCGGCCCGCCATCTCGGCGCCCCCGCCGAAGCGGCGCCCGACGCCGACGTCAGCTGGTGGCACGGCCCCACCGCGCACGCCACCGCCGCCCTGCGCTCCCGGGGGCCCCGCCCCGTCGGCGGTCTGCGCCGCGCCCGGCGGGACGCCTCCGCGCTGCCCGTCGTCCGGTCAGGTGCCAAGCCGGGCAGGCCCGGCAGGCACCGCAAGCCCGAGCGCACCCGCCCGGTGCCGGGCGCGCAGGATCGTTCCGGCCAGGACCTTCCGATACCGGCCCCGGCCCTGCCCGTCGCGGACGTTTGCGCCCCGGCCCTTCCCGCCGTCGACCTGCCCGCCGCCGAACGCCGGATCGCCGCCCGGCTGCTGCTCGCCCACCCGCTGGTCACCGCCTCCGGCCCGCACGCCGACGGCTTCCCGCTGATTCGCCGTCACCGCGACTGGCTCGTCGAACGCTTCGACGCCCTGCTCGGCTACCGGCTCGTCGTCGGCCCCTGGCACGCCCGGCTCTGCAAGGCCGGCCTCGGCCCCGGCGCCGCCCGCCGCCTCGAACACCCCGCGACCGGCGCCCCGTTCACCCCCGCCGGTTACGCCCAACTCGCTCTCGCCCTCGCCCTGTTGGTCGACGCCCCCGAGCAACTGCCGTACGGGCGGCTGCTCGACGCCATGCGCGCCGCGGCGCCGGGCCTCGCCGCCGGCCCGGCCGACCGCGCGATGGCCCTCGCCGCGCTCGCCGACTGGCAGGTCCTCGGCGACCTGCCGGCCGACCCGGCCGACCCGGCCGACCCGGCCGACCCGGCCGTCCGGGCCGCCGTACTGACCGTCGACCGCGAACTCGCCCGCTCCGTCCCGGCCGGCCCGCCCGCCCTCGCCGACGACGCCGCCGACCTGATCCGCCGCGCCGCCGACGCCGAACCCGCCACCGCCGTGCGCCGTCTGCTCGCCGAGACCCCCGCCGTCCTCGACGCCGACCTCCCCGAGGACCGGAGCGCCTGGCTGCACGAGCACCGGCTGAGCGGCCCGGCCGCGCTAGCCGACTTCCTCGGCCTGGAGACCGAGCTGCGGACCGAGGGCGTCGCCCTGCTCGACCCGGCCGACGAGCTCACCGACCTCGTCTTCCCCGGCGCCGGCCCCCTGCCGCAGGCCGCCCTGCTGCTGCTCGAACGCCTGGTGGAGGAAGTCCGCCCGCTGCCCGGCGAGACCACCACCGGCGGCGACGTCCCGATCCCCGACGCGCTGATAGACGGCCTCCTCGGCGACATCGCCGACGAGTACGGCCTCCCGGCCCGCTGGCGCCGCGACTACCTCGCCGACCGTACCGCGCTGCGCCGCGACGCCCTCGACCTGCTCCACAACCTCGGCCTGATCACCCCCACCCCCCGCGGCAGCCGCTCCCCGGGCTGGCTCCTGCGCCCGCCCGCCGCCCGCTACGCCCCCGCCCCGGACTTCCACCCCGTCCCCGGCACCGGCCGCCACTCCCGCCCCGCGCCGGCCGGGGCCCGGGAGCAGCGGCGCGCCTGAGGCCGGTTCGCCGCCCAGCTCCGCTGTCTCGCCTCGCTGTCGCGCCTCGCCGCTCCGCCGTCGCCGGAAAGGCGGAAGCACCGCGTCCGGGGGCGGACGGCGGTGCTGAAGGGGTGGATCGGACGGTCAGTCGGTCTCTTTCTCTCCGGTTGCTTTCTCGCGGGTCACTTTCTCGCGGTGGCCGTGGTGGCGGCGAGGGTGCCGTGCTGGACGGTCTCGACGGTGGCGCCGACGCCGAAGGTGCCGAGGGCGATGGAGGCGAGGACGGCGGTGGCGGCGAGGAGTCGGCGGTGGCGCCGGGGGAGCGGGAAGCGCGGTTCCTGGTAGGGCGCCTGAGGGCTGGCGTTCATGACAGGGAGGGTTCCAGGGTGGTGTGAACGGTCGGTACGCGCGGGTGAAGTCCGGGCGGGGGTTGGGCGTCGGTTGGCCGCGTACGCCCCACCCGCGCGGGTGAGGCGTACGCGCTGGTCAGCGGCGTGGTGTGCGTTCGGCGAGGGCCTCGCCGACGGCGACCCGGACGGCGTCGCGCAGGCCGTGCACGGGGTGCAGGCGGGACGGGCCGGCGGCCGGGTCCTCGCGGAGCTCCTTCACCAGGGACACGCAGAGCAGCAGCATCACGACCACGAACGGCAGCGCGACCAGGATCGTCGCGTTCTGCAGCGCGGTGAGCCCGCCGGCCAGCAGCAGGGCGGCGGCGACCCCGCCCATCAGCACGCCCCAGACGACCACGAGCCAGGTGCGCGGGTGCAGCGAGCCGCGGCTGGAGAGCGAGCCGAGGACGAGGGAGGCGGAGTCGGCGCTGGTGATGAAGAAGGTCATCACCAGCAGCACGGCGACGACGCTGGTGGCGGAGCCGAGCGGCAGCGAGCGCAGCATCTCGAACAGCGAGGCCTCCGCGCCCTTCGGGATGGTCGCGACCAGGTCGGCCGTGCCTGTGGTGACCAGCCGGATCGCGGTGCCGCCCATCACGCAGAACCAGATCACGGTGGCCCCGCTGGGCACCAGCAGGACGCCGAGCAGGAACTGCCGGATGGTGCGGCCGCGGGAGATGCGGGCGATGAAGGTGCCGACGAAGGGGGCCCAGGAGAGCCACCAGGCCCAGTAGAAGATCGTCCAGGAGCCGAGCCAGCTCTCGTCGGTGAAGGCCCCGGTCTGGGTGGACATGCCGAGCAGGTCGGAGAGGTAGCCGCCGACGGTGGAGGGGATCGCGTCCAGCGTGAACACCGTCGGGCCGAACACGAAGACGAAGAGCATGATCAGCGAGGCCAGGACGACGTTCGCGGTGGAGAGCCACTTGACGCCCTTGTGGACGCCGGAGAAGGCGGAGAGCACGAAGGCGGCGGTCAGCGAGCCGATGATGATCAGCTGGGCGTTCTGGGTGTTGCGCACGGAGGTGATGTAGCCGAGGCCGTCGGCGACCTGGAGCGCGCCGAGGCCGAGGCTGGTGGCGGAGCCGAAGACGGTGGCGAAGACGGCCAGCAGGTCGATCGCGCGCCCGGCCCAGCCGTCGGCGCCGCGCTGGCCGATGAGCGGGACGAAGGCGGCGGAGATGCGGTTGCCGCGGCCCTTGCGGAAGGTGGTGTAGGCGAGGGCGAGGCCGCCGACGGCGTAGATCGCCCACGGGTGCAGCGTCCAGTGGAACAGCGAGAACTCCAGGGCCTGCTGGGCGGCGGCCGCGCTCTGCGGTTCCAGGCCGGAGCCGGGCTGCGGGGTGGCGAACAGCTGGAGCGGCTCGCCGACGCCGTAGAACATCAGGCCGATGCCCATGCCGGCGCTGAACATCATGGCGACCCAGGCGAGGGTGGAGAACTCGGGTTCGTCGTCGTCGCGGCCGAGCCGGATGCGGCCGAAGCGGCTGAAGGCGAGCAGCACGGTGAGGACGAGGAAGACGTCGGCGGCCACCACGAACAGCCAGCCGAAGTTGTGCAGGACCCAGCCGAGCGCGCTGCTGGAGGTCCGGCCGAGCGAGTCCTCGGCGAAGACTCCCCAGGCGACCACGGCCAGCACCAGGGCGGCGCTGATCCCGAACACCGCCCGGTCGGCGGGCAGGGTCGCGGCGGGTTCGTCGGGTTCCTCCGCGCGTTGGTCGGGCTGCGGCGGCTGGCTGCTCATCGGGTGGACTCTCCTGCCTCGGGGCGGACGTGGGCTTCGGCGACATCGGCGGATTAAAGCTGCATGTCGCACTATGTCCAGTTCGTGCCGCGAGGGGCGGGAGGGCGCGCCGGGGAGGCGGAGGGTGGGGACTTACGTCCCGTCAGGCCGGGTGCTCATGGGCCGGGGCGCGCGCGGCGAGCCGGAACCACGGGCGGAAGCCGTCCGGCACCGGGGAGTTGAGCCGGCTGTCGCGTCGGACGGGTCAGGGCCGGTGGGCGCCGGACGGGACCTCGTACGGCGCCGGGTACGGCGTCTCGTACGGGTTCAGCACCAGCCGCACCACGTCCTCCAGCCGCCGCCGGGCGTCGCCGAGGGTGGTGCGCCCGGTCACCCAGGCGGTCAGCTCGCCCTGCCAGGCGTGGGCGACGATGTGCCGCACCAGGTCGCTGGCGGCGGCCGGCACCTTGGTCGTCACCGCCTGGAGGGCGGTGCTGTCGGCCCGGGCCATGCCCTGCAAGGTCTCGCTGGCGAACGGATCGGTGGAGGCGGCGACGGCCACCCGCAGCCGGGCCAGCTCGGGCTGGCGCTGGTAGGCCCGCATCCCGCCGCGGACGAAGCGGACCGCCCGGTCGGTGGCCCCCCGCCCGGCGCGCGGGCCGCGCAGCTCCGCCACCAGGTCGGCCAGCAGCAGGCGGTGCCACTCGGCGATCGCCGCGGCCAGGAGGTGGTCCTTGGAGGAGAAGTAGCGGTACGCCGTCCCCAGGGCGACTCCGGACCGCTCGCAGACCTGTTTCATCTGCAGCCGTTCGACGCCGATCTCGTTCACCAGGGCGAGCGCGGCCGCGATCAGGCTTCCGCGGCGTTCGAGCTGGCGCGGAGACATCGCCTCCACCGGCCGTGGTGACAGGTCAACCTTGGTCACCCGCACCATGATACGGGCCGGGGCCGCTCAGGAGTATGACGCCGACCGGCCCCCTTGCGTTCGCCGTGCGGTCACCGTCGCCGGGGTCCGGGCCGCCGGCCCGTTCCGCCCCGGCCCGTTCCGCCCCGCGCCGTCCCGTCCCGCGCCGGATCAGCGCAGCCGGCGGATCAGCGACTCCTGCACGGCGGAGGCGACCAGCCGCCCGTCCCGGTCGTAGAACTCGCCGAGCGACAGCCCCCGGCCGTCCGAGGAGGACGGGCTGCGCTGGGCGAACAGCAGCCACTCGTCGGCCCGGAACGGGCGGTGGAACCACATCGCGTGGTCGAGCGAGGCGATCAGCAGCCGGGGCGGCTCGGTGCGCTGGAAGAAGTTCGGCTGCTCGTGCAGCCCGGCGGTGGAGGCCAGCGTGAGGTCGGAGAGGTAGGTGAGCGCGCAGACGTGCAGAAGCGGGTCGCCCTCGGGCAGCGGGGAGGCGATGCGCAGCCAGACGAACTGCTGCGGCATCCCCGGCACGGACGCCGGCACGCCCGGCGCGTCCGGCGGGACGAAGCGCAGTTCGAGGTCGCGGAAGCCGCCGGTGCCGGTGATCGCCGCGCGCAGGGCCGGGTCCCAGAGCGAGAAGGCGTCCGGCAGGGTCTCCGGCCCGGGCAGCGGCGGCATCGTGCGGTGGCGGTCGGTCGCGGTCTCGGGGCGTTTGAAGGAGGCGGAGAGGGTGAAGATCGCGTTCTGGTTCTGCACCGCCGTCACCCGGCGGGTGGTGTAGGAGACGCCCTCGCGGACCCGTTCGACCTCGTAGCGGATCGGCTGGGACGGGTCGCCGGGCAGCAGGAAGTAGCCGTGCAGCGAGTGCACCGCACGCGGGCCCTCGCAGGTGCGGCCGGCGGCGGTGAGCGCCTGCGCGGCGACCTGTCCGCCGAAGGCGCGCATCGGCGCCCCGGCGTGGCAGCGGCCCCGGAACGTGTTCTCGTCCAGTCGTTCCAGCTCCAGCAGTCCGGCGAACGAGCCGGCCGGGCGGTCGGCCCGGATTTCCTGTTCTGTCAGGTCGGTCACGGGCCCATAGTGGCAGAATCCCGCCGCGCCGCGGTGTGACCTGGGTAACGCCCCGGGGCTCCGGCGCCTGGTAGAACCTGTTCCAGTGCGGTCGCGGCCCGACGGATTGTCAGTGCCCTCACCTAGCGTGTTCGACATGACGCAATCCGCACACGCGTACGCCTATCTGCGCCCGTCCGCCGTCCTCGACGGCGCCGACGGCCGGCACCTCGACCTGGCCACCTCCGGCGGCGCCACCCCGCTCGGGGAAACGGCCAACCCGCGCTTCTTCGCGGGCTTCCTGGCCGACCCGGCGCCGGCCGCCGCCGCGCTGCTCGCCGTCGCGGACGTCGCCGCCGCGCGGTACTACCAGCCGCAGCTGCGCTCCTCGCTCGACCCGGTGGTCACCGCCAACGGGGACCGGCTGCGCTTCGAGTCGTTCTCCGGCTGCTGCGGCGTCTACGCCCGGCTCGACGTGCTCCAGGCCGGCCTCGACGGCGACGAGATCGGCCACGGCACCACCAACGTGGACGTCAACAACCCGCTGCGGGAGGCCCTGACCAGGATCGGCCCGAGCGACCCGCTGCACCTCGCGGTCGGGCCGGACGCGCTGGAGGTCACCAGCTTCGACGGGCCGCTGGTCGAGAAGAAGGTGCCGCTGCCGCAGCGCTGGCTGCGCGGCTTCGCCGAGACCCAGGTCGTCGCCGCCGGCTTCGACCTGCGCGCCGAACTGCCCGCCGCCGAGGCGGTCCGCTTCCTGCGCTCGCTGCCGCGCGGCGGCCGCTCCAGCACCGCCTGGGTCGTCCCGGCCGGGCGGACGCTGCGGCCCACCACCCGGCCGGTGCCCGGCGCCGTCTGCCTGCCCGGGCCCGACCGGCTGGTGGCGCTCCAGCGGGTGCTGCGGCACGCGCTCGCCCTGCGGGTGTACGGCCCGGTCGCCGCCACCGGCCCGGCCGCCTCGGCGTGGGAAGTGGTCCTGCCCGGCATGCGGCTCACCCTGACCCTCTCGCCCGACGCCTCCCGGGGCTTCTCCGGCGAGGGCGGAATGCTCGGCGCGCTCGCCACCGGCACCGCCGAGCAGGACGCCGACCTCGTCGCGGTACTGCTCGCCTGGGAGCCGCGGATCGAGGTCGCCGACCTCGCCGAGCAGTCCGGGCTCAGCCACGAGCGGGTCCGCGCCGCGCTCACCCGGCTCGGCACCGCCGGGCAGATCGGCTACGACACCGCCGAGGCCGCCTACTTCCACCGCCAGCTCCCGTACGACGCCGGGCGGGCCGAGGCCGCCAACCCGCGGCTGCGTGCCGCCCAGGCCTTGGTCGCGGCGGGCGCGGTGCGGCTGGAGCCGGGCGGCACGACGGCCGTCGTCATGGTGGACGACCACATCCAGCGGGTGCGTACGGACGAGGCGGGGCGCCTCGGCTGCACCTGCCTCTGGTGGGCCAAGTACCGTGGCGGGCGCGGTCCGTGCAAGCACGCGCTGGCGGTCGCGATGGTGCGGGAGGCGGCCCAACGGGCGGCCGGGGAACAGGTTCCGGCGGTCCCGGCGGTCCCGGCGGTTCCGACGACGGATAAGGGGGTCCAGGCATGAGCGCGGCGGCAGGGGGGTCGGAGGCGGTGCGGGGCGCGACGGCGGTGGCGCCGATGCCGGAGGCGGTGCGGGGCGAGGCGGCGGTCGAGGACCTGCTCGCCGCCGTCCGGGGCGGACGGATGCCGCAGATACCGGCGCTGGTCGCCGCGCTGGACCAGGCGCAGCGCCGGGACTGCCTGCTCGCATTGAAGGCGCTGCGCAAGGAACTGCGTGACGAGTGGTCGAAGGAGGCGCTCGCCACCAGGGGCGCCCTGCTGCTGGCCGGCGCCGGCTGCCACCCCGGCCCGGCCGGGGCCGCCACCTGGCTCGGCGCCCGCGACTTCACCTCGCTCGGCTGGGCCCGCCACCCGGCGGTGGGCCAACTCGTCGCGGCGCAGCCGGTGGAGTGGCAGATCGAGGTGGCCACCCGGCTCGCCGCCCGGCCGGCGCCGAGCTGGGGCTGGGCGCTGTACCCGGTGATCGAGGCCGTGGTGCGCCGCACCGGCTGCGCGGTGCCGCAGAGCGAGCCCTTCGTCCGCGAGTGGATGGAACGCCAGCGCCGGGGCAGCGGCGCACGGCCCACCCTGGTCGAGCTGCTGCGGGCCGACGCGTTCACCCCGCTGCTGCTGCCCCGGGTGTTCGAACTCGCCGACATCGGTGGCGCGGTGTCCTTGCGGTTCAGCCCCCGCCCCGGGGACGCCTTTACGGAGGCGATCGCCGAACTCGCCGCCGCCGGCGACCTCGACCGGGCCGACCTGATCGACCGCTGCCTGGCCCGGCTGCTGCGCGGCGGCAAGCCGGCCGACCAGCGCTTCTTCCTCGACGTGCTGAGGGCCCTCGCCCCGACCCCGCAGGAGTACGCCGCCCGGGTACGGGACGTGCTGCCGCTGCTGGACGGGCTGTCGGTGGTCGCCGGGCACGCCCAGGAGGTGCTCGCCGGGCTGGACGAGGCCGGGCTGATCGAACCCGAGGTGCTGGTCGAGTCCTCCGCGGTGGTGCTGTTCCGGGCCGAGAAGAAGCTCGTCCGCGCCCAACTCGGCTGGCTGGAGCGGGCGGCCCGGCGCGAGCCCGGGCGGTCCGGGCCGGTAGTGCTCGCGGCCGCCGAGGCGTTCGGGCACCCGGACCAGGCCGTCCAGGAGCGGGCGCTGAACGTGGTGGCCCGCCACCTGCGCGTGGCCGGGGAGGCCGTCCTGCCCGAACTGCGGCTCGCCGCCGAGGCGCTGAACCCCGCCCACCACCGGCGCGCCGGTGAACTGTTCGGCGCACCGGTCGGTGGCGACGGCGACGACGACCCGGACACCGGGTGGAACGAACTCCTCCCGCCCGCCCCCCAGCCCCTCCCGATCGGCCCGCCGATCGCCTCGGCGGCCGAACTCGCGCAGGAGCTGTCCGCCCTGCTCGCCGCCGACGAGCCGGAGCCGGCGGTCTTCGAGCGCGTGCTGGACGGCCTGGTCCGCCAGGCCTACCAGGACCGGGCGGCGCTCGCCGAGGCGCTGGAGCCGGTCCGGCGGGTCCACCCGTGGAGCGGCGTCGGCCGCTGGCACGACTGCTCGCCCCGGGACGTCCTCTACGTCGCGGCCGCGGTGGCCGGCGAGACGCCGCCGCACCGGGTCTGGGACTTCCTCGGCGGCAAGAAGAAGCGCTCCCCGCTGCGCGGCCAGAACGACACCGCGCAGGGCACCGCCCTCGCCGCCCGGCTGGAGGAGGCCGCCTGGCAGGTGACCGCCGACCGGCCGCCCTACCTGCTGGCCATCCCGACCGACACCACCGGGGCGCTCGACCCCGGCACGCTGGTCGAACGCCTCGCCGGGTACCAGGCGGCGGGCATCACCCCCGGCCGGGCCGACCTGTGCGCGGCCCTGCTGCGGGTCGGCCCCCGCGCCGACGCCGGGGTGTTGCGTGCCGCCGAGGCGCTCACCTCGCCGTCCGGGCGGTGGGTCGCCCAGTGGCTGCGCACCGGCGGCCTGCCCGACCAGCCGTCCGAGCGGGTGCTGTTCGCCCCCGGCCGGGGCTCGAAGCACGGCCACCAGTACGCGGACCGCTGGTGGGAGGACGTCCGGCGGGTGGCCGTCGCCCAGCCCGGCATCGGGGCCGGCCCGAAGGGCCCGGACGGCGAGCGGCTCGCCCCCGAGTTCAGGGCGCTGCTGGAGGGCACCGAGCCGAGCGTGGCCCGGGCCCGCAAGGTGGGCGGCTGGACGTGGCGGCCCACGGCGCACTGGGCCGCGATGCTCCCCTGGCACCGGGAGGAACTGGCGGCCCGGTGGCTCGACCACTTCGCCGCGGGCGCCGACCGGGACGAGCGCGACACGGGCCGGCTGCTGCCCGCTCTCGCCGAGGCCGGCGGCCCGGCCGGGCTCGCCCTGCACCTGGCGCTGGCCTACGGCCTGGGCGCCCGGCACACCGAGGACCGGACGGCGGCCGTCGACGCCCTGCTGGTGCTCGCCGCCCGCGGCGACCTGGACGGCGCGCAGCTCGGCCGCGAACTCGGCGCGCTGGTCGACTGCGGCGCGGTGAAGCTCAACCGGCTCGCGGCGGCGCTCGCCCTGGCCGCCGGGACGGGCGCCTACGGCACGGTCTGGTCGGTGCTCGAGCCCGCGCTGCCGGCCCTGCTGGGCGGCGAGGGCACGCCCGCCCGGGGCCTCGGCGACCTGCTCGCCCTCGCGGCGGACTGCGCCCGGCGCACCCGCACCCGGGGACCGGTGGCCGAGGTGACGGCGACGGCGGAGCAGGGCGGATCGAGCCGCCTGGTCAAGGAGGCCCGCGCCCTGCGGGACGTCCTGGCGGGGTGACACCGCGGCCGCCAGCAGGGCGAGGAGCACCACCGGGTGACGGCGGGTCGCTGGCGGCGTCGGGTCACGGCCTAGGGTGGGCGGGACTTTCGCCCGCCCCGTCCCACCGGAGTGCTCGTGTTGCACCTGCGCCTGATCGTCCCGCCCGACCTGCGGGAGCCCGTGCTCAGCAGCCTGGACGCCGCGGTCGGGGTGACGCACGTCGTGGTGCTGCCGGGTGCGGCCGTACGGCCTGCCGGGGACGTGGTGCTCTGCGACGTCGCCCGCGAGTCGGCGGACGAGATCCTGGGGGTGCTGCGCGGGACCGGCCTGCCCGAGCGCGGGGCGATCGACGTCTCCGGCATCGAGCTGACCCTCTCGGCGGCCGCCGACGAGGCCGAGCGGCTGGCCCCGGGGGAGGGGGCCGACGCGCTGGTCTGGGAGTCGGTCTCCGAGATCACGCACGAGGAGTCCACCCTCACCTGGGTGTTCCTGGCCTTCCTCACCGTGGCGACCATGCTGGCCGCGTGCGGCGCGGTGCTGGACAGCGCGATCCTGGTCGTCGGGGCGATGGCGGTCGGGCCGGAGTTCGGGCCGTTGGCCGGGCTGTGCGTGGCGCTGGTCCAGCGGCGGCTGCGCCCGGCGCTGCGGTCGCTGAACGCGCTGGTCACCGGCTTCGCGGTGGCGATGGCGCTGACCGTCGGGTTCTCTCTGCTGATGGACGGGCTCGGGCTGTTCAGCGAGGCCAAGTTCGCCGCCGCGCGGCCGAACACCTCGTTCATCTGGCAGCCCGACGCGACGTCCTTCGTGGTCGCCTTCCTGGCGGGCATCGCGGGCGTGCTCTCGCTGACCTCCTCGAAGGCCGGGATGCTGGTCGGAGTGGCGATCTCGGTGACCACGGTGCCCGCCGCCGCCAACGCCACCGTCGCGCTCGGGTACGGGGAATTCCGCCAGTTCTCGGGCTCCAGCGTGCAGTTGCTGCTGAACCTGCTGGGGATCGTACTGGCCGGGGTGCTGACCCTGCTGGTGCAGCAGCGGGCCTGGGCGCTGATCCGCCGCCGGCGGCCGGAGGCGGACAAGTGACGGCGGGCAGGTAACAGCGAGCAGATGACGGATTTCAGCGAGCAGATCTTGAGATCTGCTCGCTGAAATCCGTCGCCCGTTCCCGGTCCGGCACCGCGCTGCGGTCCCGGACCAGCGGCTCGATGCCGCGAGGCGTGGCCGCGACCGCGCGCCACCACAGCCGCAGCGCGGGCGGGTCGACCGGTTCGAAGGGCTTGCCGGGCCGGGGCACCGCCAGCCGGGCGCCGAGCGCCTGGGCAGCCGTGACCACCCGTTCGGCGGGCTCCTCCCAGGGGTGCGTCGCCAGGTTGAAGGTGCACCAGTGGATCGGCAGCAGCAGATCGCCGCCGAGGTCCAGGTGCGCCCGGACGCCCTCCTCGGGCGTCATGTGCACCTCGGGCCAGAAGTCGCTGTACGCGCCGACCTGCATCAGCGTCGCGTCGAACGGCCCGAGCCGGCGGCCGATCTCGGCGAAGCCCGGGAAGTAGCCGGTGTCCCCGCTGTGGAAGATCCGGTGCCCGCCGCCGGCCACCACCCAGGACGCCCAGAGGAACAGCGCGCTGGTGCGCGGGCCGCGGCTGCAGTAGTGCCGGGCCGGGGTGGCGGTGAGGGTGAGCCCGGCGACCTCGACCGACTCCCACCAGTCGAGTTCGGCGATCCGCCGGGCCGGTACTCCCCAGTGCTCCAGGTGCGCGCCGACGCCGAGCGGGACGGCGAACACCGCGTCCGTTCCGATCAGCTCGCGGATGGTGGCCATGTCGAGGTGGTCGTAGTGGTCGTGGGAGATCACCACCACGTCCACCGGCCCGAGTTCGGACAGCGGCAGCGGCATCGGGTGCAGCCGTTTGGGCCCCGTCCAGGCGAACGGGGAGCAGCGCTCGCCCCACACCGGGTCGATCAGGACCCGCCGCCCGCCGATCTCGGCGAGCACGGTGGCGTGGCCGAGCCAGGTGAGCCGCAGTCCGGAATCCGGCGGCAGGGCGAGGTCGACCGGGAGCAGCCGGTGCACGGGTACGGCGGCGGTCGGCGCCCGGCGGGTCTTGTCCCCGGTCAGCTGGGCGCGGGTGATCTCCAGCGGGCTGCGCTCGTAGACCAGGCGGCGGGTGGGCAGCGGGTTGCGGAAGGCGCCGTCGGCGAACTGCGGGGAGCGGTGGATCCGGGCCAGCCGTTCGCCCCGGGGCTCGGCCCCGAAGGCCTCGGCCCGGACCCGGTGCCAGGCCGCGCGGGGCAGTCGGGCCAGGTCCGACCCGGTGCGGTTCGCCGTCGGGCCGAGGGCCGGGCTGGTGGTCGGGCTGCTGGTCGGCGGGGTGGTGAACTGCGAGGACAGACCGGCGAGGCGGGAGAACCAGGGGGCGGGGCGGGGCAAGGCTCCTCCAAGGACGGTCACGGCTACCGGGCGTGCCGGGGCGCGTATCCGGGCGGCTGGTGAGGCCGCTGCGATACGACAACCATCTCGTCGGAGATTACTCGTTATGGGCCGTCCGGACCTGGTGAGCGGCCCCGCGCGGGCCAATCGGCGTACCCCGCCCCGGCCGCGCGCCCAGGGCCACCGCCCGGTGCCGCTACGCGGAGAACCGTCCGGTACCGCTACGCGTAGAAGCGGGTGATCGTCTCCGCGACGCAGTGCGGCTTGGCGCTCTCCGCGCTGGTGATCGTGAACCGCACCACCGCCTGGACCCCGCCCGGCACCTCGGTGGCCGAGAGCAGTTCGGCGGTGGCCCGGATCGCGGTGCCCACCGGCACCGGCGCCGGGAAGCGCACCTTCTCCGAGCCGTAGTTCAGCGCCATGCGCACGCCCTCGACGCCGTAGCACTCCTTCGCCAGCACCGGGATCATCGACTGGGTCAGGTAGCCGTGCGCGATGGTCGAGCCGAACTGGCTCTCCTTGGCCCGCTCCGGGTCCACGTGGATCCACTGGTGGTCGCCGGTCGCCTCGGCGAACAGGTCGATCTGCCGCTGTCCGATGGTGTGCCACTCGCTGGTGCCCAGTTCGGTGCCGACGGCGGCGGTCAGATCGGCGAGGGAGGCGAAGCTCGTCACGGTGCGCTCCTGGGGGAGGGGTCAGGACGCCGGAAGCGTATGCGTACCCGCCGGTATCTGTCAGCGGTGCGGAACGCGGGAACCCGGGAACACAGGAACGCGGGAACCCGGGCGCGGCGGCCTGCGGGTGTTTCAGGACCGCAGCGCCCCGCGCCCCAGCGCGTCCTGCCCGGTCGGGAACAGCCGCCGGCCGCTGACCAGTTCCGGCACCAGCGCGACGAACAGCGGCTCCGGGTCCCCCACCCACGGCCGCAGGCCGGACCGCAGCACCCGCCGCACCTGCTCGGGCTCGCGCACCACGTCCGCCCGGCCGTGGACCAGCACGCTCCAGCCCGTCCGGGTGACCGGGTCCAGCAGGTCCGCCTGGAAGGCCACCACCGTGCCGTCAAGCCCGCGCGCGGTGGCACTTCCCCGGCGCACGGCGAGCACCAACCGCCCGTCCAGGACCTCGAAGGAGACCGGTAGCACGGCCGGCAGCGCGTGCTCGGTGTACACCACGCGCCCGACGGGCACGGTGCTGAGCAGTCGCAGGCACTCGGCCTCGCTCAGGGTCTCCACACGGTCCTCACGCTCCATGCGTCCGATCGTCCTCCGGTCGGCGCGCGTGCCGATAGGGCCCATGGTCCCTGAGCGGACGGGCCGGGAGCCCCGTCGGTGGCCGCCCGGAGCGGTAGCCTGCCCGGCGGCGGTACGGTACGCGCCCCTGCTCACCACGGCAGCGGCGGGCGCGGCGGGCGGCCCCGGGTGCGCCGGGGCCGGCATGGGAGGGGGCGTGCGGATGGCGGGCGGGGTCGACCTGGTGGTGATCGGGGCGAACGGCGGGCCCGATCGGGGCTTCGGGGGCTCGGCGCTGGCGCCGGACGGAGCCCGGCTGCTCGCGCGGGTGCTGCCCGGGATGTGCTTCGACGTCGGCGCGGCCGGCTGCCGGGTCACCGAGGTGGCGCCGGACGCGGACGCCAACGCGATGCTCACCGCCGTCCGGGAGGCCGCCCAGCACCCGGGCCGGTGGCTGGTGGTCTGCCTGGTCGGCCAGTTGGCGGTCGATCCGCGCGGGCGCCGGCTCGCCCTGGTGACCGGCGGCAGCACCGCCGACAACGCCTACCGGCGCGGCCTGGCCTGGGACTGGGTGGTCAGTGCGATGGTGCACGGCGACCACGAGGAGGCCCTGCTGCTGGTCGACGCGGTGGCCGACCGGGACACCTGGGCGGCGCTGGAGCGCGGCGGCGGCGAGGACGGTGCGGGGGAACTGCTGGCCTACCCGCGCGTCCCGCTGTGGGGCCGGGTCGGCCGGTACACCCCGGGCAGACGCGGCCGGGACGCCGTACTGCCAGGTGGTGAGGGCTCGTTCAGCCACGCCCTGACCACCGTGCTGCGGCAGGGCGTCCCGGGTGCCCCGGCCGCCGTCGCCCCGCTGGACCTCCAGCCGTCCGTCGCCGCGCTGCTCGACGGGGGCGAAGCGCCGGGTAGTTCGGGTGCGCCGGGCGCGCGCCTGCTCGTTCCGCCGCAGGGCGGGCGCCTGTTGATGCGCAATCGGGCCGCGGTTCGGGGCGCATTGGCCGGATTGTCGCTTTCCGAAGAACTGTTGGCCGTTCTGTGGCGGGAAAGTGCCCCGACGGAACCGCCTTCCGCGTAAGGTCAGGTGGCCTGAGGTGTTGCCGTGATGGGGTGGGTTGGCGAAGAATCGATCCCCAGCGGAAACACCTGCGGGACGACGGAATTCTTCCGGCGGCCACGGATCATGAATCGGTCGGTCGCGACGAGGTGGGGCGATGCGGCAGCGCGGAAATGTGTTGCGCCCTGGGGCGGTTGGGGTCGGTGGGGTGGTTCTGGTGTTGCTCCTCGGTGCCTGTGCGAGCGGCGGTGCCGATGGTTCCGTCGATCGGCTCGGAACGGCTGCGCCCAGTGTCGCGGGAGTGGATCCGGTACCTCCTTCGGGTGGTTCGGTAAACACCTCGATCGCGCCGACGGACGGGCCGGAAGGTGCCATGGGGCGACTCGCCCTGAAGACGTATCAGGACTGGTGGCAGGCCCAGGCCGAGGCATTCGGGCGGTCGGATTCGGACGGATTCGCTCTGGAGACGTACTCTTCCGGGCGGGCCCTTACCGACACCCTGGTCAGTCTCCGCCAACTTCGCGACGCCAAACTGGTGATGACCGGAACGCCGCGCAATTCGGCGGTGGTCAAGGCCATTGACCTGAAAGCCGATCCGCAGACCGCCGTGATCGAGGACTGCGTCGACGTATCGGGATGGCACCGCGTCGACGCCGTCACCCAGGTGGCAAAGGATCCGGGCGACCGACTGAACCGCTACGTCGCGACCGCGTCCCTGCGCTGGTTCCAAGCACGTTGGCTGATCTACGACTTCAAGCGGGAGGTGGACCGGGCATGCTGAACACGCGTAAACCGGCCCGGCGATTCGCGATCCTCGCGCCGTTGTCCGCCGGGTTGCTGTTGGCCTCGGCGGTGTCGGCGGCGGCGGACGAACCGCCGGGCGGAGGTGCCGAACAGTGCTACCCGGACGTGATCTGCTCCGGGGTCAACTCCGGGGGCACGAAACCGAAGCCCGGACCGTCGCAGCCCGGCGGTGGCGGTGGCGGTGGCGGAAGTACGGGCGACGGGCCGCTGCTGTGCAGCTACCACGACCAGCAGTGGCCCTGCCACGACCCGGAGCGCGGCTGGTTCAACAGCGGCGTCGGGTGCTACTTCCGCCCGCTGGACAACCCGCCCCCCGAGGGCGACCCGGAGTGGCAGGGCCACAAGCCGTCCGAGGGCGCGCTCTACTCGAAGGTCTGCCCGCAGACGGGCGGCGGCCAGGACGGCGCCGAGATCGTGTTCGAGGCCACCTCGCCGGCCGGGCCGCCGGCGCTGAACCTGGTGGACGTCGGCTTCGGCTTCGCCCACGAGATGCGCTTCCCGAAGCCGACGGCGGGCGTCGCGCCCAAGGGCACGGCGGTGGTGAAGGCGCCGGTCTGGCTCTGGCTGGACGGCGTGGCGGCGCCCGCGCCCAAGACGCTGTCCGTCCCGGGGGCCTCCGTCACCGTCACACCGGTGCTGAGGGGCGTGACCTGGGTCTTCGACAGCGGCGTCTCCGTGACCTGCGACAAGGCCGGGACGCCGTACGACCCCAAGTACGGCGCCGCCAAGTCGCCGGACTGCGGCTACGAGTTCGCCGTGGGCTCGGGCACCAGGAAGAGCGGCGTCTTCAACGGCACGGTGACGGCGAACTGGGTGGGTGAGGTCGTGGTCACGGGGCCGAACGCGAAGACCTTCGACGTCAAGATGCCGCAGTCCTCGAACTTCACGCTCAAGGTCGCCGAGGTGCAGGTCCTCAACTGACCTGGCGGCGGCGGACGTCCGATGCCCCGCGGCCCGGCTGCGGGGCGCCGGCGGCCCGGCCGCACGCGACCACGGCGCCGAAGTCCATGTGTCGAAGCCCGGCACCGGCGGCCTGAGCAGCGGTGACCCGAGCACCGAGAAACCAGTACTGACGATCCGGAACGAGCACGAGGGAAGGGCGGAACCCGGTGGAGAACCGTACATTCGCGACGCCGGGATCCGGCACACCCGCAGGGGCCGCGGTGTCCGTGGCGGTCCCGGACCAGGGGCAGGGGCCGGGCGAGGCCCCGGGCGGCGGCGCGGGCAAGGGCAAGGGGCGCGCCGCCCCGCACGTCCCCGGCCGGACGCTGCGGGCCCGGCGACGGCGCCCGGCGGTGCTGGCGATGGCCGTCGCGCTGATCGCCGCCGGCGGCCTGGGCGGTGCGGTGCTCTACAACAGCACCGGCCAGCGGGTCGCCGTGCTGGCGCTGGCCCGGGACATCCCGTGGGGGCAGGTGATCACCGACGACGACCTGGTGGTGGCCCGGATCGCCGGGGATCCGGCGCTGCGGCCGCTGTCCGCCACCGAACGGGACAAGGCGGTCGGCATGCGGGCCGCCACCGACCTCAAGCGCGGCGCGATGCTCACCAGGGGCGACGTCGCGCAGACCCTGGCGGTGCAGCCCGGCCAGATCGTGGTCGGCGTCTCGGCCAAGCGCAGCCAGCTGCCCGCCAGCCGGCTCCAGCCGGGGCTGCAGATCGTCGTGGTCTACACCCCGGACAACACCAAGGCCGACTCGATGCCCGCGACGGTCATCACGGTCGGCCGGGTGGACACCGACGGCAGCCAGGTGATCGACGTGGCCGTCGGCGCGGCGGACGGCCCCCGGCTGGCGCAGTGGGTGGCCGGCGGCCGGATCCAGGTCCTGCTGGCCCCGCGCGCCGCCGCGGCCGGCAGCGCGACCGGGACCGCCGGTGCGGGCACCGGCGGCAGTACCGTGCCGACGGCCCCGGCGACCGGGACCACCCCCGGCGCTGCCACGGCCCCCGTGCCCCCGACCGGGGCGGGTGGCGCCTGATGGCGGTGATCGCGGTGGCCGGCGGCCCGGGCGCGCCCGGCGCGACCACGGCGGCCCTGGCCCTGCTGCTGGCCTGGCCGCTGGAGTCCGGACGGCGGGTCCTGCTGGTGGAGGCCGACCCGGACGGCGGCGCGGTGCTCGCGGGCGCCCTGGAGGGCCGGGTCGACGCGGTGTACGGGCTGCGCAACCTGGCCGTCGCGGACCGGCGCGGACTGCTCGCCGAGACCATCTGGGAGCAGCTGATCGACCTCTCGCCCGAGGGCACCGCCGAGCGGCTGCTGCTGCCCGGGCTGACCGACCCCACCCAGGCCCCGGGCCTCGCCTACACCTGGGAGCCGCTCGTCGACCTGCTGCACGGCCTCGAACCGCAGGGCTACGACGTCATCGTGGACCTCGGCCGCTCCGGCGCCACCGGCGTGAGCGCCGTGCTGGCCCGCCGGGCGGACGTGGTCGCGGTGACCGTCCGCACCACGCTGCGCGGCCTGAGCTCGGCCCGGCCCCGACTGGCCGCGCTCGCCGAGGACCTCGCCACGGCCGGCACCGGGGTGGACGCGCTCGGACTGCTGCTGGTCGCCGAGGGGCCGTACTCGGGGCCGGAGGTGGCGCGCGAGTTCGGCCTGCCGGTGCTGGGGCTGCTGCCGCACGCCACCCGCACCGCCCGGGTGCTCTCCGACGGCGGTGACATCACCGACCGGCGGTTCATCCGCTCGGAGCTGATGCGGACGGCGCGTTCGGCGGCGGACGAGGTGCAGCTGCTGGTCCGCCGCCGTCGCCAGCGGCTCGCGCCGACCGCCGCGCCGGTCCCGGCCCAGCTCACCGCCGCGGCCCGGACCGGGACCCCGGCCCAGACCCCGACCGCGGTTCACGCCCAGCCCCCGGTGCCGACCCCGCAGGCGGCAGTGCCGACGGCGTACCGGCCGGTGGAGGGGGAACAGCCCTCGTACACCCCGCCGCAGCCGGTCGGGCCGGTGATCACCACCGGCCCGGTGGCGCCGCTGGCCGGGCTGGCCCCCCAGCCGGCCGCTCCGGCCCCGTTCCCGGGGCACGTCCAGCAGCAGCCGCAGCCGCCGTACGGGCCGCAGGCCGGCTACGTCGCGTACGACCAGCAGGGCGGGTCCACCCCGTACGACCAGCAGGTGGGGGCCCCGTTCGGCCAGCAGCCCGGGTACGTCCGCCCGGAGCCCGAGGACGACGGCCGCTACCCGCTCCAGCAGCCCGCCGTGACACCTGATCAGGCACACCCGAACGGTCCGCAGCCGTACAACCCCGGGGAGGTGCTCCGTGCGCGGTAGCCCCCTGCACCAGCACCCCGCGGCCGACCCGGCCGCGCTGCCCTGGGCCACCCAGGCCCCGACACAGGCCCCGACACAGGCCCAGACGCAGGCGCCGGCGGCCGCCCCGCCCCAGGCCTACCGGCCGGGCCCCGTCGCCCCGCAGCCCGCGCCGCCGCCGTACGTCCAGGCGGGCGGCGCGGCCACGCCCACCGCCGTGCCCTCCCAGCTGCCCTCGCTCGACCTGCGCGGCGCCGCCACCCGGCCGGCCGTCGACCCGCAGGTGGCTCGCGAGCTGAAGCGCCAGGTCGCGGCCGAACTGCACCAGCAGATCACCCGGTTGACCGCCACCTCGGGCGCCGAACCGGACCGCGCCACCCGCCGCCAGCGCGGCCGCGCGCTGATCGAGGAGGCAGTCGCCCGCTGGTCCGACGCCTACGCGCAGACCCACGGCATCCCGCCCACCCGGGAGCAGGACCGCGCGCTCGCCGAGGCCGTCTTCGACCTGCTGTTCCGGGCCGGGCGACTCCAGCCCTACCTGGACGACCCGGAGATCGAGAACATCCTGATCAACGGCTGTGACGACGTCTGGGTCTCCCGGGTGCACCAACCCCTGCGCCAGGTACCGCCGGTGGCCGAGAGCGACGCCGAACTCGTCGAACTGCTCCAGGACCTGGCCCGTCAGCACGGCGGCGGCGAGCGCAGCCTGTCCACCGCCAGCCCGACCCTCGCGCTGCGCCTGGAGGGCGGCATGCGCCTCCAGGCGCTCACCGAGGTGACGCCCCGCCCGTACGTGGCGATCCGGCGCCACCGGGTGGCCTCGGCGACCCTGCCGGAGATGGTCGAACTCGGCACCCTGGACAGCACCTTGGCCGCGTTCCTGGCCGCCGCGATCCGGGCCCGGAAGAACGTGATGATCACCGGCACCCAGGGCGTCGGCAAGACCAGCCTGCTGCGCGCGATGGCCGCCGAGATCCCGCCGGACGAGCGGATCGGCACCCTGGAGTCGGAGTTCGAGTTGTGGCTGCACACTCTCGGCCACCTGCGCCAGGTCGTCCCGATGGAGGCCCGCGAGGGCAACGGCGAACGCGTCGAAGGCCGCCTGGCGGGCGAGTTGACGATCGGCGACCTCATCCCGGCGGCGCTGCGGATGACGCTGTCCCGGATCATCGTCGGCGAGGTCCGATCCGGCGAGGTCGTCCCGATGCTGCGGGTCATGACCAACGGAGAGGGCGGCTCGATGTGCACCCTGCACGCCCGCGGCCCGCACATGGTCGTCGACCGCATCGCCGAACTCTGCCTGGAGTACGGCTCGCACATGACCGACTCGCTCGCCTACCGGCTCACCGCCAACGCCCTGGACCTCATCGTGCACGTCACCATGGTCGACGAGACCGCCGTCGGAGGCCGCCGGCACCGCTTCGTCTCCCACGTCCTGGAGGTCGCAGGCCTCGGCGAGAGCGGCCGGCCCGCGCTGAACACCGTGTTCGGCCCCCGGGTGGACCTCGGTGAGCCGCGGGCCGTCCCGCACACCCCGCCGCAGTGCCTGGACGACCTGCGCAGGGCCGGCTTCGACGCCGCCCTGCTCGGCTCCCGCTACGGCGGCTGGGCCACCCCGCTGCAACTGCGGATCGGCGGTGGCGCGCGATGATGCTGCTGTTCGCCCTGTGCGGGCTGGCCGTCGCGGGCGGCCTGGTCGCCCTGGTGGCCTGGGCCCGCGGCAGCGACCCGGCGGACGAGGACGAGACCCCGGAGCGGAGCAACCCGCTGGCGGGCCGCGCCCACGTCTTCTGGTACGGCGCCCCCGGCGCCGCCTCGGCCCGGGTCGCCCGGCTGCGCCGGATCCAGCTGCCGCTCGCGCTCGCCGGCGCCCCGCTCGCCTGGCTGTTCACCGGCATCCCGCTGGCCGCCCTGCTGGTGCCGCTGGCCGTGTTCGGCCTGCCCTGGCTGTTCGACACCACCCGTCCGGACACCCGCCGGATCGAACGCCTGGAGGCACTGTCCGAGTGGACCCAGCGCATCGCCGACGTGCTGCTGCTCGGCGTCGGCCTCAACCAGGCCATCGTCACCAGCCGCCGCACCGCCCCCGCCGCCCTGGAGGAGGAGATCGGTGAGCTGGCCGCCCGGCTCCAGGCCCGCTGGCGGCCCGAGGAGGCGCTCCAGGCCTTCGCCGACAGCGTCGCCGACGCCACCGCCGACAAGGTGCTCGCCGCGCTCGTGCTGCGGTCCGGCGACAGCGGCCCCGGCCTGGCCCGGGCACTGGCCGACATGGCCGACTCGGTGCGCGAGGAGGTCCGCCAGCGCCGCGCCATCGAGGCCGACCGGGCCAAGCACCGCACCACCATCCGCTGGCTGGTCGGCATCATCGTGCTGGTCGTCACGGTCGGCTCCTTCAACACCGAGTACACCCGGCCGTACGGCACGCTGCTCGGCCAGATCGTGCTCGCCGTCGTCGCCGCCCTGTTCGTCGCGATCATCGCCTGGATGCGCGCCCTCGCCTCGCACCCGCCGGTGCCCCGGCTGCTGGCGCCCGACCGGCGCGGCAAGGCCGGGCGCCGCGCCCCGGTGCGCGAGGACGAGGCGCTCCAGCAGCTCGGGGAGGTCCGGTGATCTCCCCCTGGTCCGTGCTGGCCGGGGCCGTCGCCGCCGGCGGCGTCGCCCTGCTGATCGCCGAACTGCGGCCCGCGCCGCCCGACCTGCGGCAGGCCCTGGACCGGCTGCACCGCACCCCCGCCGAACGGGCCGCGGACCCGGACGAGCGGCCGCGCTGGTACGACCGGATCGGCGAGCGCTCGATCGGCCTGCGCGGAGTGTCCCTGCCGCACCGCGAACTCGCCCTGATCGGCCGCGCCCCGGCCCGGTTCATGGTGCACAAGCTGCTGTTCGCCGCGATCGGCCTGCTGCTGCCCGCCTACCTGGGCGCGATGGCCGCGCTGATGGACATCGGCCTGCCCTTCGTCCTGCCGCTGCTGGCCGGGCCGCTGCTGGCCGGCCTGCTCTGGTTCGTCCCCGACGCCATCGTGCGCGGCGAGGCCAAGGAGGCGCGCACCGAGTACCTGCACGGCATCGCCGCCTACCTCGAACTCGTCGCCCTGGAGCGGGCCGCCGACTGCGGGCCGGCCGAGGCGCTGCGCCGCGCCGCCGCGGTCGGGCGCGGCACCGTGTTCCGGCGCATCCGCGACGCCCTCGACCGCGCCGCCACCGACCGGCTCCCGCCCTGGGCCGGACTCGACGCGCTGGCCGAGGAGTTGGGGCTCAGCCCGCTGCAGGACGTGGCGGACATCATGCGGCTGTCCGGCACCGACGGCGCCGCCGTGTACGACACCCTGCGGGCGCGCGCCAAGGGCCTGCGCGGCGAGCTGCTCGCCGAGGACCTCGCCCGCGCCAACGCCGACAGCGAGCGGATGGTCGCACCCGGAGCCGCCCTCACCCTGCTGATGACCGTCCTGATCGTCTTTCCCGCACTCCACCAGATGCTCAACTGACCCTCCTCGCAGGGCATCTGGCACCACACCGCACTCCACCCCCGGGAGACCCGAATGACCGTCCGACTCGTCCACCTGGCAGGCCGGCTGATCCGGCCCGTCCTGCTGCCCGTGCAGTTCGCCCTGCTGCTGTTCACCCTGCGGCTCGGCCGGCTGCGGGCCGCCCGCGCGCGCGGCGACCGCGGCGCGATCAGCATCGAACTCGCCCTCGCCATCATCGCGTTGGTCTTCGTCGCGGGCGCCGTCGCGACCGCGCTGTACCTGCTGAAGGACAAGGTCGTGCAGAAGGTCGAGCAGGACCCGAACATGCCGGGTGCGGGCGCGGGAGGCGCCACCAAGTGACGTACCGACCTCGCCGCCGCGGCGACCGGGGGTCGATGAGCGTGAGCCTCGCCATCGTCTTCCCGGTCGTCCTGGTGCTCCTGATGCTCGTCGTCCAGGCCGCGCTGCTGTGGTACGACCGCCAGCTCGCGCTCACCGCCGCCCGCGAGGGCGTGGACGCCGGCCGGATCCAGGGCAACGCGACGGACGAGGTGAAGAACGAGGCGGCGCGCCGACAGGCCAGGGACTTCCTCGACCGGCAGGGCGTGCACTCGTACACGGTGACGACCGACGGCAGCACGCCCGAAGTGGTCCGGGTCACGGTGGCGGTACGCCCGCCGCTGCTGATACCCGGGCTGTCGGCGCCCGCCCTCACGCAGTTCGCCGAGGCGCCGCGCGAGCACTTCGTCCCGCCGGTGGCGGTGGCGCCGTGAGACCGCGGACCTGGGCCGATCGGTGGCCGGCGCTCCGCGCCGAGCGCCGTTCCGAGGGCCGTTCCGAGCCCCGCGCCGCGCGCCGACCCCGGTGGTGGCCGGTCCGGCGGAGCGACGGCGGCGCGGTCGCCATCGAGGCGGCGATCGTCGTGCCCCCGGTGGTCGGGCTGGTCCTGGTGGCCATCGCCGCCGGGCGGGTGCAGACCACGGCCGGTACGGTCGAGGCCGCCGCCCGGGCCGGCGCCCGCACCGCCTCGCTGCAGCGCAGCGTCGACGGGATGACGCAGCCGGGCCGGGACTCGGCCCTCGCGACGCTGCGCCAGCAGGGCGTCTCCTGCCGCAACGGGGACGTCCAGGTCGTGCCCGGCCAACTGGACCTGCCCGGCGGCGCCGTCACGACCGTCAAGGTCACCGTGGTGTGCGACGTCGAACTGGCGGACCTGCTCGGCGGACCGTCCGGCGTACCCGTGACGAAGCACCTCGTCGGCGAGTTCACCTCCGTGGTGGACCGCTACCGGGGCACATGACGACCCGGGGCGGCACCCGGCGGGACACGGGCCACGACGGGGGATTGGGGACGGCCCGCGCGGGGGAGACGCAAGCGGAGAGCGCACGGGGGATGACGCGACGGGACCGGCCGGCGCCCGGTGGGGGCCGGTGGGGAGGACGAGGGGCGGGAGGGGCAGGGGGGATGGGAGTGCCTGTCAGGGCGCGGCGCCGGCGCCGCTCCGACCGGGGCGCGGTCGCCCTCTTCGTGGCGATCTGCGCGGCCTACGTCGTGCTCGTCATCGCCCTGGTGATCGACGCCGGCGGCCGGTTGCGGGTCGCCGAACGCACCGACGCCTACGCCCAGGAGGCCGCGCGGGTCGGCGGACAGCAGCTCGACCAGGCCGCCGTCCTCCAGGGGAAGGGCTTCAAGGTCCAGCAGGACTACGTTCGGCAGGCCGCCGACGCCTACCTGGCCCTGTACGGCCTTCAGGCGGGCGAGGTCGAGTTCTCCGGCGACGGCAAGGTCGTCACCGTCACCGTGCGGGCCGACTACCGGCCCGTCCTGCTGGGCGCGCTCGGGGAGCGGAAGGTAACGGGCAAGGGCAGTGCGACCCTCGTCCACGGAGTCGAGAAAGCGGAGACCGACTGATGGCCGCGCCACGTGCCAAGGACCAGGCCCGAACCGCCCCGGGCCGGGCTCGAACCGCCAAGGGCCGGAGCCCCGGCGCCAAGGACCAGGCCCGGGGCGCCGACGGCCGGGCCCACACCGGACACCGGGCCGCGGGCCGCCCCGCCGCCCCGGCGCCCCGCCCACCGCGCGGGCGCGGCCGCGGCGCAGCCCTGATCGCCGCGCTCGCCGCGCTGGTCACCCTGCTCGCCCTGCTGCTCGGTGTCCCCGCGCTGCTGCTCTACGGCACCCGTGCGGTCGCCGCGATGGGCGACGTCGCGCCGGAGGGCGTCGGCCAGGCGCTCACCGGCCCGGACGACGGACGGCTGTTCCTCTGGCTGCTGGTCGTGGTCGGCTGGCTCGCCTGGGCCTGCTTCGCGCTCTCCGTCCTGCTGGAGATCCCCGCGCAGCTGCGCGGCCGGATCGCCCGCCGCATCCCCGCCTTCGGCTGGAGCCAGCGGATGGCGGCCGGCCTGGTCGGCTCGGTGTTCGCGCTGATGCCGGTCGCCGGCTCGGCCTTCGCCGCCACCCCGGCCCACACCGCCACCGCCCCCGCGCAGTTGGCGGCCGGCGTGCAGCGCGCCGCCCTGCCCGCCGCCCAGGCCGCGCCCGCCCTGGCGCCCGCCGCCGAGCAGAACCCCACGTACACCGTGCGGGACAGTCGGCCCGCCGACAGCCTGTGGTCCATCGCCGAACGCCAACTGGGCTCCGGTGAACGGTGGGTGGATATCGCCAAGCTCAACGACGGCCGGGTGATGGACGATTCCGGCATCCGCTTCGACGCCGACCGGCCGATCCAGCCGGGGTGGGCGCTGCTGATGCCGGGGGACGCGAAGGCGGACGGGTCGGCGCCCGCGCCCGCTCCTGCGCCCGCTCCTTCGTCCGAGCCTGCCCCCGCCCCCGCCCCCGCCCCCGCTCCCGCTCCCGGTGCCGGGTCGGCCCAGGTGCCGCAGGCCGGGACGGAGCCGGGTGCGGGCGGGCATGCGACGGTGACCGTCCAGGGCGGGGACAGCCTGTCCGCCATCGCCCAAAGGGAGTTGGGGGACGCCGAGGCGTGGCCGAAGCTGTTCGAGGCGAACAAGGGCGCCCAGGCGCCGGACGGGGAACGGCTGACCGATCCGGACGTGCTGGTGCCCGGGATGGTGCTCACGGTGCCGGGGGCCGCCGCTCCCGCGCCTGCTCCTTCGCCTGCTCCTTCGTCCGAGCCCGCTCCCGCTCCCGCTCCGGCGCCGCAGTCGGCGCCGTCGACCGGCCAGCCGCCGGCCGATCAGGCGCCCGCCACCCCCGCCCCCGCGCCGACCCAGGCCGCGCCGACCCCGGCCGCGTCCAATCCCGTCACCCCGGCGCCCACCCACGCGCCCACCCATGCGCCTGCCCCCGCCGCGCACGCCGAACCGGCCGCCGGCGACGACTACTCCATCGCCCTCACCGCCTCCACCGTCGGTGTCCTGCTCGCCGCCGTCATGGTCGGCACCGTCGCGCACAAGCGCGGCACCCAGCTGCGCGCCCGCCGCCCCCGGCACCGCATCACCATGCCCGACGCCGAGGCCGCCGCCTTCGAGAACGAGCTCAGGGCCCGTCAGGACGACGCGGGCCTCGACCTGCTCGACCGCGCCCTGCGCACCATGGCCCGCAACACCGTGCGCGGCGGCAAGCGCCTGCCCGCCATCGTCGCCGCCCGGATCACCCCCGGCCACACCATCGAACTGCACCTCTCCGGCCCGGCCACCCCGATCGCGCCGTTCCGTGCCGCGCACGCCGCCAACGTCTGGTGGTGCAGCCTCGACTCCGGCGACCTGCTCAGCGCCGCCCAGGCCCGCAAGACCGCCGCGCCCTACCCCGCCCTGGTCACCCTCGGCACCTCGCCCGACGGCTCGGTCGTCCTCGCCGACCTGGAGGCCGTCCGGCTGCTCCACCTCTCCGGCCACCCCGACGACGCCCGCGACATCCTGCGCACCCTCGCCATCGAACTCGCGCACAGCCCGCTCGCCGACCGGCTCCACCTGCACCTGGTCGACCTCGCCGAGGAGGTGCCGATCAGCGGCCCGGCCGCCGAACGCATCCACCGCCACCCCACCCTGGAGGCCGCGCTCGCCGCCCTCGGCCCGCGCACCGCCAAGGCCCGCGCCACGCTGGTCGCCGCCGAGGCCGCCAGCCCGCGCGACGCCCGCAGCCGAGGCCAGGCCGACGAGTCCTGGACCCCCGAGATCGTGCTCTGCGCCCAGCAGCCCGGCGGCGAGGTCCCCGCCGAACTCGGCCGCCTGCTCGACGCCCGGCCGCGCACCTGCGTCGCCGTCATCACCCGTGCCCCCGAACGCGGTACCGGCCCGGTCGCCCGCTGGACCCTCCCGGCCACCGGCCAGGCGGCCATCCCCGGCCTGCACCTCACCGTCGAACTCCAGCGGCTCAGCGACCAGCAGTACGACCAGGTCGCCGAACTGCTCCGCGCCGCCGACGATCTCACCCAGCACCCGGCCCCCGCCTGGACCCTGGACGGTCCCGGCCTCGACCCCGACGCGGACGACGACGCCGACACGGCCGAACTGCCCGCCGCCGTACCCGTACTGGCCGCCGTCGGGGCCCCCGCGGCCGGCGTGCAGGGCGGTACGGACACGGCCGCCGGGCCCCGGCTGCTCGCCCGGGTCATCGGCACCGGCGCCAGCCCGTTCGCGGGCACCGACCCGGCGACGCCGGTGCCGGCCCCTCCGGCCGGGCCGGGGCGGTACGCGGTCAACGGACAGGGGCGGCAGGCCGCCTCCGCCGAGACCGAGACCGAGGTCGAGACCGAGGTCGAGGTCGAGGTCGGGAGCGGAGCCGGTACCGGGAGCGGGATCGGGACCGAGGAAGAGCTCGTGGTCGGTCAGGTCGTTGACGAGGCCGCGGACGAGGCAGCGGACGAGGCCACCCGGGACCTGCGCCGCCCGGACGCGGTGGCGGGGGACGCGGCGGAGGCACCGCAGCAAGCCCCCGCGGCGGTCCTCGCCGTGCCGTCCGTCCAGCCCGTGCCGTCCGTGCCGTCCGTGCCCGCCGTCCAGTCCGTCCAGCCGGTCGTGCCGCCGCCGCCCGTCGAGCCGGCCCCGGTCCACCAGCCCGCGCCCGCGCCCTCCGGCGTCGACCCGCGCGTCCCGTCCCGGCCGGAGCCCTCGCCCGACCTCGTGCCCGGCACCGAAGCCGGGGCCCCGGCCGAAGCCGGCTCCCAGGCCGATTCCTACGCCGAGCCCGGGCTCGAACCCGGATCCGAGCCCGGCCCCGCCGCCGCCCCGGTCGCCCAGACCACCCCCGGGCGCAGCGACAGCGACGACCTGCTCGCCATCCTGCGCTCCCCGGAGGCGCACGCCGCCCGCAACGCCCCCCGGATCCGCCTGCTCGGCCCGGTCGACGTCGCCGGAGCCCTCGGTGCCGCCGAACCCGGCGCGCTGTCCCGGCTCACCGAACTCGCCGTCTACCTCGCGCTGCGGCCCGGCGCCGACCACCACGCCCTCGACCACGACCTCCACCCCGGCGCCGCCCACCTCGACCCGCACCCCACCGCGGCCGACGCCAAGAGCCCGCTCCCCGGCAAACTCGCCGACCTGGCCGCCTGGTTCGGCACCTCGCCCGAGGGCCGCGCCTTCCTGCCGACCGACACCACCGACGGCTACTCCTTCACCCCGGTCGTCACCTGCGACTGGGACGAGTTCCGCAGCCTCTACCGGCGCGGCATGCGCAGCACCAGCGCCACCGCCGACGCCGCCCTCGCCCACGCCCTGGCCCTGGTGCGCGGCGCCCCGTTCGCCGAGGCCCCGCCCGCCTCCTACGGCTGGGCCGAGGCCGAACGCCAGGACATGATCGCGGCGATCGTCGACACCGCCCACGAACTGGCCGCCCGCCGCCTGCAGTACGGCGACCACCGCAGCGCCGAGGCCGCCGTCTTCCGCGGCCTCGCCGTCGCCCCGGACGTCGAACTCCTGCACCGGGACCTCTTCTACGCCTACGCCTCGGCCGGCGCCCGCGACCAACTCCTGCGCGCCGTCAACCGTCTCGACGCGCTCAGCCGCCGCACCGGCCGTGACCTGGACGCCGACACCGTCGCCCTGCTCCGCGATCTGCTGGCCGGTTCCTGACGTCCCCTGCATGCCGCTGCCCGGCCGCCCCTCGGGGTGACCGGGCAGCGGCATGCAGGGCAGGGCCGGTGGGGTCGGTCAGGTCGGGCAGACGCACCGGCCGTCGACGGTGCGTTCGGTGGCGGTGTGGACGTCCCAGACGGCGGCGACCGGGACGCGGGCCACCGTCACACCCACCCGGGTCGGGTCCGCCGGCGTCCGGGCGACGACGTCGACCTGCCCCTGCTCCGCCACGGTGGCCCGGGCGAGCACGCTGAAGACGTACGCCCCGCCCTCGACGCCGTACCCGTCCGCCCACAGCTCGACCACCGCCCCGCCGTCCAGCGTCAGGTGCCAGGGCAGGGGCGGTCCGGCGGCGAAGTCCACGGTCCGGGAGTCTAGATGGTCGGGGAGTCCAGGGCGCGTCGAGTCGGTAGTGCGCGCAACCAGGCGTCCAGGGTGGCGAAGTCGGCTGCGGTGAGGCCGCGTTGGGGGTCGACGCGGTGGAGGAGTGCGGGGGCGGGCGAGTGGGCCGCGATCCAGCGGCGGTCGGTGGCGGTGATCTCGTCGTCCACCCAGACGAACGGGCGGCCGGCAGCTCGGGTGACCAGCGCGCGGGTCTTCCCGTGCAGGCCGGCCGGTTCGTCGCCTTCCGCCACCGGCCAGTCCACGATGGGTAGTTGCGGCAGTCCGAGCCAGGGGGAGAGGCACTCGTTCGCATCGGACATCCACGTCGTCGCCCACACCAGTTCGCACGGCAGGCTCAGCAGGCACCCGCCGAGTGCCGGATCGACGCGGGCCAGCAGGGGGTTGACGCCCGGACCGGGTGCGGCGGCGGAGTCGCCGCGGAAGACGGGGTAGCCGCCAGGGGGCGGCGCGCCGAAGGGGATGAGTGGTCCGTCGACGTCGAGGAACAGGAGAGGTGTACCGGGGCCTGCCATGACGGCACGATAGCGGGCCGCGTGGCGCGCCGATCGGAGACCCGGCCTGGATCGGGTGTGCCGGGATCTCGTAGGGTGGCGCGACGGGAGTGGTGGTAGGCACCACCCAGCAAGGGCATCAGACGCCGCGAAGCGGCGGGGTGGGCGGTGACCAGAAGATGGCGGAGACGACAGCTGTCCCCGGAGGCCCCGAACCGGCAGCGGACTCGGGCCCCTGGGACGCCGTACCGCCGCCGCGCACCCCGGCTGAGGAGCACCCGCCCGGGCCCGCCGCGCTCTACGAGCCGCCGCCCGTGCCCCCGCTCCCGCCGTCCGCTCCGGCAGCCCCGCCGACGGCTCCGGCCGCGGTGCCGGGCCCGCCGCCGACCGCGCCCACCGGATGGACCGTCACCGGCATGCCCGCCGTGGGCGCGCTGCCGTCCACGGCCACGCCGCTGTCCTTCCCGGCCCCGGGCGTGAGCGCTCCCGGTACGGGCGGACTGGGGGCGGCGCCGCGCGGACGGATCCTGGTCGTCGAGGGCGGGTACGGCAACTCCGGGCGCCGCACCTGGGGTCGGGGCGGTCCCGCCCAGGCGTCGGTGCTGTCCGCGATGCTCGCGGCCGTCTCACCGCAGGTGCTGCTCGCCGCGGACGCGGTGGACGCCGTCCACCTCCCCGGCGCCAGTGACCCGCACACCGTCCTCGCCCACCTGCGCGCCGCGTCCCGCCATCCGGGGCCGCTGCTCGTCCACTTGGGCGGTCACGTGGTCGCCGACAAGCGCGGCGGACAGCTCCAGCTCACCCTGCGCGACTCCAAGCAGGACGGCCTGCCCTGGCAGGCCGTCGCCGCCGAGCTGAGCCACCGCCCGGCCGAGTGGCAGACCCTCGTCGTCGCCGACCTCAGTGCCGACCAGAACGCCTGGCCGTACCTCCAGGGCGCCGCCTCGCCGCTCAGCGAGGGCATCCCGCTCTGGGCGGTCGTCAGCCCGGACCCGGAGCAGATCGGCACCTTCACCCGCGCCCTGATCGAGGCGCTGCACGGCGGCCGCCCCGGCGCGGGCGACGTGCTCGCGCCCGAGCAACTGCGGCAGCAGGTGTACTCGGTGCTGCGGCCGGACGTCGTCATCCTGGCCACGCACGCCCCGGACCGCCCGGTCTTCCGCAACACCGCCCGCCGTGGCGACGGTCCGCCGGCCGACGTGTCGGCGTCGGCCGACGCGGTGCCGCCGGTCGATGCGGTGCCGGTCGATGCCGTGCGCGCCGATGTGGTGTCGTCCGGGCCGCCCGCGCTGTCGGTGCCGCCGGTGCCGGGCCGGGCGGAGTCACAGGACGCCGTCGTCGAACCGCCCGTGGCGCCCACGGCTCCGCCGCCGTCGGCCTCCCCCGCTCCCACGGCCGAGGCCGGTCCGGTGAGCCTGGTCAAGCCCGGCGTGCCGCCCACCCCGCCGAGGCCGGCCCGCCCGGTCAGCCTGCTGAAGGGGCAGCCGGCCGGTCCGGCCGGCGTGACCCTGCACAAGCCCGCTCCGGCGGACGCGACGCCCGAGGTTGTCGAGCCGTCCGCAGGCGTGACGCTGGCCAAGCCCCAGCAGCCGGAGATGGAGCCGGAGTCGGAGCGGGAGCCGGAGCAGGCACCGGCGGACGCCGCCACGCTGACGGCGGAACCGCAGGACGCCGTCCCGGCGCAGGCCCCTCCGGTGGACGAGGCCCCCGCCGACGCGGTGCCGACGGCGGAAGCGCCGGACGGCACGGCCCCGACCGACGACGAGGCCCCCGTGGGCGAGGCCCCCGTGGACGCGGTCCCGGTGGCGGAGGCCCCGGCGGACCCCGTCCCGGCGGACGAGGTACCTGCCGATGCGGTGCCCGTCGACGCTCCGGTGTCCGGTCAGCCGCGTGCCGACTACCGGGAGGCCATCGGCCGGATCGTCCGCAGCGCGGACGCCGGAGAGCACGGCGCCGCCACCGAACTCGCCTTCGCCCTCGAACTGGAGGCGATCGCCGAGCACGGCGCCGTCTCCGAACCGGTCCTCCAGGTGCGCCAGGTCCGGGCGCACGTGTGCCGTCTCGCGGGCCGGTCGGCCGAGGCCGCGGACATCTACCGCGAGGTGGCCCTGGCGCTGCTCCGTTCGCAGGGACCGGACCACCCGGAGACCCAACAGGCGGCCACCAACGCCGAGGCCTGCTGGCGCTCTGTCCCCGATCGTGCGGCGGCCCTTCGGATCGCCCCGGAGATCATCGAGCTCCGCGCCTACCTCCCGGGCCCCGACGGCCGCAAGCTCCGCGCCGCCGAGCGCTACCTCGCCCAACTGGCCGCCGCCCCGGAGCCCGCCGCGACGCCTGCTTCCGCCCCGGCGGACCGCGTCTGACCCTTCGCGCCGCGCGCGGCTGGGCCGGACGACCGGTACCTGGCCGCGAACAGATGACAGAGAACAGCGAACAGATAACAGATTTCGAAATCTGTTATCTGTTCGCTGTTAGTTGTTACCTGCTACTCACTGCGGCCCGTCAGCGACCGGCGATGGCGTGGACGAACTTCGCACCGTCGATGGTGCCGAGGCCGCTGGAGAGGTCGTAGCCCTCGGTGGCGGTGTAGCCGGTGACGCTGCCCCAGGAGTTGTCGCCCTCCTTCACGTCCGTGATGCCGCTCCACGCGCTCGGGAGCAGGTTGAGCCCGTACAGGCGCCAGTTGAGCTGGCCGAGGCGGTGGCCGGCGAGCTGGTCGGCGAGGGCGACGACGCCGGAGAACAGCGGGGTGGCCTCGCTGGTGCCGCCGGTGAGGTGCCAGCCGACGGAGGTCGGGTCGTAGGACTCGTAGGTCCAGGCACCGCCGTCGACGGCCGCGCTCATGCTGATGTCGGGCGTGCCGCGGTGGTTGCCGGTGACGTTGGCGACGCTGGCCTGGTACCACGGGCGCTCGAAGATGCCGGAGACGCCACCGCCGCCGGCGCCGGACTTGTCGTGCCACACCTTGTCGGGCGCGGTGCGCGCGCCGTTGTCGTCCAGGGTGAGCTGGGTGCCGCCGATGGAGGTGACCAGCGGGTCGGAGGACGGCCAGGAGTTGACCTTGTACGGGTACAGGTCGGTGCCGTTGGCCTGCGAGTCGGTGGCGCCGTTGTCGCCGGAGGCGGCGAGCACGGTGACGTTGTGGTCGGCGGCGGCCTGGAAGGCGTAGCGCAGGTCGGTGAGCGACTTGAAGTCGCCCTTGTCGTAGCCCGGGAAGGTGTTCTCGGTGGCGCCGAAGCTCTGCGAGATGACGTCGCCGCGACCGGCCTTGATGAGGGCCTTCTCGGCGTCCATCATCTCGGGCAGGCCGGTGGTGCCCTCGGTCTCGGCGACACCGGTCTCGACCAGGACGATGTGCGCGTCGGGGGCGATGGCGTGGGCGTACTCGACGTCCAGCGTGGTCTCGCCGGCCCAGCCGGTGTGGTCGGGGTTCTTGGGGTCGAAGGCGGGGCCGTTGCCCCACTTGACCACCTCGACGTTGGTGTCCTGGATGCCCCACTGCTTGTCGAAGACCTCCAGGTCGTGCTGGATGGTCGGCGAGCCGAAGGAGTCGACGATGACGATCGTGCGGCCCTTGCCGGTGATGCCCTCCTGGTACAACGGGTTCAGGTTGTAGGCGTTCCGGTACTGCAGCGGCGAGTAGCAGTGGATGCCGATCTGGCTGACGCACTGGGTGGTGGTCAGCGGGGCGGTGCGGCCCTGGGCGTTGTGGTGCCCGAAGGAGGCGGGGCGGACGTGGACGCCCGTGAGGTCGTGCGCGGGGGCGGCGGTCGCGGCGCCGACCGCCGGGACGGCGATGGTGCCGGCCGTGAGGGCGGTGGCCCCGACGGCGAGCAGAGCCAGGGCACGGCGAAGGGGGGCGGGGCTGCCCATGGGACTCCTTGGGGCGCAGGGCCCGACCTGGTCCGGTCGGGTCGGTCCGGCCATCCCATCGACTGCCGCATGATCATGCCATAGTCATTTGGTGGGGTCGCCTGATCAGAGGCATGGTCATGCTCGGCCACGCGAAAAGGTAAAGGCCGTCCCAGGTGAAGGTAACCCCACGCCCGGGACGGTCATGTGACGCTACGTCAGTATTATCGTACTAATGCTGAAGAGTCCTTGAAGGTCCCCGCCCGGGCTAGACCTACCGCGCCCCGCCGTTGACGTACAGCGTCTGCCCGCTGACGTACGAGGCGTCCTCGCTGGCCAGGAAGGCGACCACGGACGCGATCTCCTCCGGCTGTCCCACCCGGCGCAGCGGGGTCCGGGCGGAGACCTCCGCCTGCTGGTCCTCGGCCGTGCTGCCGACCCGCTCGGCGGTGGCCGCGGTCATCGCGGTGGCGACGTACCCGGGGGCGACGGCGTTGACGTTGATGTTGAACGGCCCCAGCTCGATCGCGAGGGTCGCGGTGAGCCCCTGGATGCCGGCCTTGGCGGCCGCGTAGTTGGCCTGTCCCCGGTTGCCGAGGGCGGAGCGCGAGCTGAGCGAGACGATCTTCCCGTACTTCTGCGCCACCATGTACTTCTGCGCGACGTGGCTGCAGTTGTACGCGCTGGTCAGATTGACGGTCAGGACCGCGTCCCAGTCGGCCTTCGGCATCTTGAAGAACAGGTTGTCCCGGGTGATCCCGGCGTTGTTCACCAGGATGTGCACCCCACCGAGGTCCGCCGCGACCTGCGCGAACACCGCCTCGACGGCGTCGTAGTCGGCCACGTCGCAGCCGTACGCCCGTGCGGTGCCGCCCTTGGCGGTGATCGCCGCGACCGTCCCGGCGGCCCGTTCGGCGGTGAGGTCGACGACGGCGACGGCCGCGCCCTCCTCGGCGAGCCGGTGGGCGGTGGCCGCGCCGATGCCCTGCGCGGCGCCGGTCACGACGGCGACCCTCCCCGCGAACCTGCCCGCCAGGCCCGTCACTTCGGCCACTGCGGCTACTTCAGTCATTCCCGGTGCTCCCTTGAACTCGGACGTGAACTCAGACGTGAACTCGAACTCGGACGTGAACTCGAACTCGGACGTGAACTCGAACTCGGACGTGAACTCGAACCCGGACGTGAACGCGAGCGCGAACGCGGGCGCGCACTCAGTCAACGTTCTCGACGAGGACGGCGGTGCCCTGACCGACCCCCACACACATGGTGGCGAGGCCGCGCCGGGCGTCGGTGCGGCGCATCCGGTGCAGCAGGGTGGTGAGGATGCGCGCGCCGGAGCCGCCCAGCGGGTGGCCGAGCGCGATCGCCCCGCCGCTCGGGTTGACCAGTTCGTCGGCCTGTTCGGGGGTGAATCCGATGCCGTCAGCGGAGGCCAGGGCCTGGGCGGCGAAGGCCTCGTTGAGCTCGGCGGTGTCGAGGTCGGCCAGCGACCAGCCGGCCCGGCCGAGCACCTTGCGGGTGGCCGGCACCGGGCCGATGCCCATCACGTCGGGGTGCACCCCGACGGAGGCGCCGGCGACGTACCGGCCGAGCGGGCGCAACCCGAGGTCGCGCAGCGCCTCCTCGCCGACCAGGAGCAGCCCGGCCGCGCCGTCGTTCATCGGCGAGGCGTTGCCGGCCGTGACGGTGCCGCCGGGGCGAAAGGCGGGCTTGAGGCGGGTGAGCTTCTCCAGGCTGGTGTCCTCGCGGATGCCCTCGTCCTGGCTGACCATCACGCCGTCGGGCCGTTCGACCGGGATCAGCTCGGCGTCGAAGTGGCCGTCCTTGCGGGCGGCGGCGGCCCGTTGGTGGCTGCGCAGCGCGAAGGCGTCCTGGCGTTCCCGCCCGATGCCGTACCGGCCGGCCACCTCCTCGGCGGTCTCGCCCATGCTGAGCACGCCGTGCAGTTCGGCCATCCGGGGGTTGGTGAGCCGCCAGCCGAGCCGGGTGTCGTAGGTCTCGATCCGGTGCGGGAGGGCCTCGTCGGGGCGGGGGAGGACGAAGGGGGCGCGGGTCATCGACTCGCAGCCGCCGGCCAGGACGACGTCGGCCTCGCCGGAGCCGATGGCCCGGGCGGCGAGGGTGACGGCCTCCAGCCCGGAGGCGCAGAGCCGGTTGACGGTGGCGCCGGGGACGGTCTCCGGCAGGCCGGCCAGCAGGACGGCCATCCTGGCGGCGTTGCGGTTGTCCTCGCCGGCCTGGTTGGCGGCGCCCCAGTAGACGTCGTCGATGCGGGCGGGGTCGAGGGCGGGGACGTCGGCGAGCAGGGCGCGCAGCACGGTGGCCGAGAGGTCGTCCGGGCGGACCGTGGCGAGCGCTCCGCGCAGCCGGCCAATGGGTGTGCGGCGGGCTGCGGCGAAGTAGACGGGACGCACGTCGTCGGGCTCCTATCCGGTTGAATCCGAGTGATCTCAGTGATCCGAGTGATCTGAGCAGTCGGGGTGATCCGAGCAGTCAGGACGGTCCGGGTGGTCAGGACGGTCCGGGTGGTCCGATTGACCCGTCCTGGCTGATCGGATGGGATGAACGGGCTGGTCAGAAGGCGTTGACCCCAGTGAGGGCGCGGCCGATGAGCAACTGGTGGATCTGGCTGGTGCCCTCGTAGAGGGTCATGACCCGCGCGTCGCGCAGGTACTTGCCGACCGGGTACTCGTCGATGAAGCCGTAGCCGCCGAACACCTGGAGCGCGTTGTTGGCGGCCCGGACGGCGGCCTCGCTCGCGTAGAGCTTGGCGACGGAGGACTCGGTGGCGAACGGCAGGCCGCGTTCGATGTGGTCGGCGACCTTCCAGGTGAGCAGCCGGGCGGCCTCGACGTCGACGGCGATGCCGGCCAGCAGTTCCTGGACGAGCTGGTGCGAGGCGATCGGGCGGCCGAACTGCTCGCGCTCGCCGGCGTAGCGGACGGCGGCCTCCAGGCAGGCACGGGCGATGCCGACGCAGCCCGCCGCGACCGACATCCGGCCCTTGGCGAGCGCGGACATCGCCACCCGGAACCCCTTGTCGACCTCGCCGAGCCGTGCGCTGTCGGGCACCCGGACCCGGTCGAGGGCGAGTTCGGCGGTGGCCTGGCCGCGCAGGCCGAGCTTGCCGTGGATCTCGGTGCGGGTGAAGCCGGGCAGGTCGGTGGGCACCAGGAAAGCGGTGATGCCCTTGTGGCCCTGCCGGTCGGGGTCGTCGCCGCCGGTGCGGGCGAAGACCAGGGCGACGTCGGCCCAGGTGCCGTTGGTGATGAACATCTTGGCGCCGCTGATCAGCCAGTCGTCGCCGTCCCGGACGGCACGGGTGCTGAGGTTGGCCGCGTCGGAGCCGGTGCCGGGTTCGGTGAGCGCGAAGCAGCCGAGCGACTCGCCCGAGGTGAGCCGGGGGAGCCAGTGCCGCTTCTGTTCCTGAGTCCCGTGGCCGTTGACGGACTTGGCGACCAGGCCGAGCGTGACCGAGACGATGCCGCGGACGGCCGAGTCGCCGCGGCCGAGCTCCTCCAGGACCAGGCAGTACGCGAGGTGGTCGCCACCGCTGCCGCCGTACTCCTCGGGGATGGTGAGGCCGAGGAAGCCGAGCCCGGCCAGTTTGCCGATGATCGCGCGGTCGACGGACTCGGCGCGGTCCCACGCGGCGGCGTGCGGAGCGATCTCGCGATCGGTGAAGGAGGCGGCGAGGTCCCGGACGGCGCTCTGCTCCTCGGACAGCTCCAGGTTCACGGCGGCTCCAGATCCATTAAACTAGCGCTGCAAGTTTTATGGAGGGACTGTAGCCCCGGCCGGCCCGCGCTGGGAAGGGGCGCCTGCCAGAATCGGTCCCCGCCCCACCCGACCGGAGGAACCGGAGGCAGCACCCCGATGGCCCGCCCGCGCACCCCGCTGCTCAGCCGCGAGCGCATCGTCGCCGCTGCTCTGCGGCTGATCGACGCCGAGGGCCTGGCGGCCCTCTCCACCCGCCGCCTCGCCACCGAACTGTCGGTCAGCGGTCCCTCGCTCTACAACCACGTCGCGACCAAGGACGAACTGCTGGACGCGGTGGTGGACAGCGTGATCGGCGAGGTCGACTTGTCGATGTTCGGCACTCCCGACGGCGCGCCCGACCGCTCGCCCGGCGGTAGGCCGACGCCCTGGCCGGACGCGCTGCGCGACTGGGCCCGCTCCTACCGCGCCGCCCTCGCCGCCCACCCCAACATCGTGCCGGTGCTCGCCCAGGGCCCGGGCCGCCGGCCGAACGCGCTGCGCCTGGCCGACGCGGTCTTCGGCCACCTGGTCGAGGCCGGCTGGCCGCGCGGCCAGGCCACCCGGATCGGCGCGCTGATGCGCTACTTCGTCACCGGCTCGGCGCTGGCCTCCTTCGCGGCCGGCTTCCCCGCGGACGCCGAGGTGTACGACGCGGCCGACTACCCGCACCTCGGCGAGGCGCACCGGCTGGCCGGGCATCGTGGGACGGTGGACGAGGGCGCCTTCGAGACCGGCCTGGAAGCGCTGCTCGACGGGCTCGTCCTGCGGTTCGACCGCCTCACCGAACGCTCCTAGACTCCGCCGCCGGCCTCCCCCCGTTCCGCTGTTTCCGCCGTTTCCTCCCCCGCCGCCTCACCAGGGCTCGCGCGGCAGGAAGGCCGGCCGCAGCGACGGGTCCACCGGGTCGTAGTACCGGTGGTAGACGGGCGTGAGCCCGCCGGAGACCGGGGGCACGATCCAGCTCCAGTCCGCCGGGGTCGGCCGGCCGAGCCGCTTCTCCTGGGCGACGTGCCGGAGGAAGCGTTCGGACTCGGTGTGGTGGTCGGCGATCGTCACTCCGGCCTCCTGGAAGGAGTGCAGCACCGCGATGTTGAGTTCGATCAGCGCGCGGTCGCGCCAGAGCGTGCGCGCGCTGGAGGTGTCCAGGCCCAGGCGCTCGGCGACGGTGCCGAGCAGGTCGTAGCGGTCGGCGTCGGCGAGGTTGCGGGCGCCGATCTCGGTGCCCATGTACCAGCCGTTGAAGGGCGCGGCCGGGTAGCGGACGCCGCCGATCTCCAGCGTCATGTCGCTGATCGCGGGCACCGCGTACCAGCGCAGGCCCAGGCCGGCGAACCACTCGTACGCGGGGTGGGTGAGCGGTACCTCCAGAGTGGTGTCGTCCGGCAGCTCGTACCAGTGCGGGCGCTCGCCGGGGTGTTCCTGGACGAGCAGCGGCAGCACCTCGAAGCGGTCCTCGGCACACTTCCAGCCGAGGTCGCGGGCGCGGGCGGCGAGTTCGGTGCCGGCCGGGTCGCCGACGACGGCGTCGCCGACCCGGTGGCCGGCGTAGCGGACCAGCTGCTGGTTGACGATGCGGGCGGCCGGGCGGCCCGGGCGGTCGGGGGCGAACACCGAGACCACCGGGCGGATCCGTCCGCCGTTGCCGGCCAGCCGCAGGTGCTCGAAGCACTCGGCGGCGATGTCGTCGGCCGAGCCGAGGTGGCGCAGGTCGCGCACCACCAGACTGCGCCAGTACAGCCGGCCGATGCAGCGGGCGGCGTTGCGCCAGGCGAGCTTGGCGCCGTAGGCGAGTTCGGCGGGGGTGTGCTCGTAGCTGCCGGTGCGCTCGATCTCGTCGAGGACGGCCCGTATCCGGGTGTCCGGGGCCCCGGTGGCGGGCTGCTCGTGATGGAAGCGGCGGATGAACTCGGCGGCCTGCTCCGGGTCGGTGAACGGTGGTGGGGACGGCGGCGGGGATGACGGCGGGGGCGACGGTGTGGGCGACGGCCGGGCCGCGGCCGGGGAGTGGGTGTGGGCGTGGGTGTGGGCGTACGGGCAGCCGGCGGTGGCGGTGGCGGTGACGGCGGCTGGTCTGCGGGCGCGGAGCCGGTTGAAGATCAAGGACACATCCCTCCTGGCGAACAGGAGTACCGGAGGTGTCCGGGCCGCCGCAGGGAGTGAACGATTCGGCCCCCGCACCCGCGATGATCGCGCTAGGGTGCGGGGGCCGATGGTCGGACTGTCGGATCAGCCCATGTCCTCCAGCCGGACGCCCTTGGTCTCCTTCATGAACTTCGCCACGAAGACGATCGACAGCGCCGCGAACGCCGCGTACACCAGGTAGGTCGCCGACAGGTTCCAGCGCGACATCGACGGGAACGACACGGTGATCGCCCAGTTGGCGATCCACTGCGCGGAGGCGGCGACGGACAGCGCGGCGGCCCGGATGCGGTTCGGGAACATCTCGCCGAGCATCACCCAGACGACCACGCCCCAGGACATCGCGAAGAACAGCACGAAGGCGTTGGCGGCGACCAGCGCGACGGTGCCCTGGAGGTCGGGCAGCGTGACGTTGTCGCCGCTGCCGGTGGCGGAGGAGAACGCCCAGCCGGCCGCGCCGAGCGCGACGGCCATGCCGGCCGAGCCGATCAGGGCGAGCGGCTTGCGGCCGATCCGGTCCACCAGCAGGATCGCGACCACGGTGCCGAGGATGTTGATGACCGAGCCGACGAAGCTGATCAGCAGCGAGTTGCTCTGGTCGATGCCGACCGACTGCCACAGGATCGACGAGTAGTAGAAGATCACGTTGATGCCGACCAGCTGCTGGAAGACCGACAGGCCGATGCCGACCCAGACGATCGGCAGCAGGCCGAAGCGCCCGCCGAGCAGGTCGCCGAAGCGCGGGCGGTGGTCGGAGGCGATCAGCCCCTGGACCTCGGCGATCCGGGCGTCGGTGTCGACGTCCTGGCCCTCGACCTGGGCGAGCACGGCGCGGGCGTCGTCCAGCCGGCCGGCCTGGATCAGGTAGCGCGGGGACTCGGGGATCACCGAGGCGAGGGTGAAGTAGACCGCGGCCGGGACGACGCAGATGCCGAGCATCCACTGCCAGGCCTCCAGGCCGAGCAGCTGGCCGCGGGTGTCGCCGCCGGCCGCGTTCGCCAGCAGCCAGTTGACCAGCTGGGAGATCGCGATGCCGAGCACGATCGCGGCCTGCTGGAAGGAGGCCAGCCGGCCCCGGTACTTGGTGGGCGCGACCTCGGCGATGTAGGTCGGGGCGATCACCGAGGCGATGCCGATGGCCGCGCCGCCGAGCACGCGCCAGAAGGCGAGGTCCCAGGCGGCGAAGGGGAGCATCGAGCCGATCGCGCTGACCGCGAACAGCAGCGCGCCCGCCTTCATGACCTTGATGCGGCCGTAGCGGTCGGCGAACCGGCCGGCCAGTGCGGCGCCGATCGCCGAGCCCAGCAGGGCGGAGGAGACGATCAGACCGGTCACGCCGTCGCCGACGCCGAACTTCTCCTGGATCCCGGAGACGGCGCCGTTGATCACGGAACTGTCGTAGCCGAACAGGAACCCGCCGAGGGCTGCGGCGGCGGTGATGAAGACGACGAAGCCGAGGCGGCCGGGCGCTGAGGCCTCGACCGCCCCGGAGGGCTGCTTGGTGACGCTCACGATCTTGACTCCTGGTACTCAACGCTGAGCTCGGTAGCCGAGATCGTAACCCTTATTCGTTTAAGTCTTGTACACCGGAAACCTCAATTTTTGCTCTGAGGATTCGTAAGGTGAACAAGCAAATTCAGCTGCGCCGACCGTCCCTACGCCGGGGCGGACAGTGACAGCCCGAACCGGCCCTCCTCGTCCGTCCACCAGTGGCTCAGCCGCAGCCCGGCCGCCGCCAGCTCGGCGGACACCCGCTCCCGGCGGAACTTGGCGGACACCTCGGTGCGCAGCTCCTCGCCCCGGTCGAAGTGCACCGGCAGGTTCAGCGCCGGGATCTTCACGGTCTGCGCGCGCAGCGAGCGCAGCCGCATCTCGATCCACTCCCGATCCGGGTCCCACCGCGCGACGTGCGCGAACGCGGTCGGGTCGAAGTCGGCGCCCAGCTCGCGGTTGAGCACGTTGAGCACGTTGAGGTTGAACTCGGCGGTCACCCCGGCCGCGTCGTCGTAGGCGGCGACCAGCACCGACGGGTCCTTGACCAGGTCGGTGCCGAGCAGCAGGAAGTCGCCCGGGTCGAGGGAGGCGCGCAGCCCGCGCAGGAAGGCCGCCCGCTCCTCGGGCAGCAGGTTGCCCAGGGTGCCGCCGAGGAAGGCGACCAGTCGGGGGCCGCCCTCCGGGGGCAGGCCGAGCCGGGCGGTGAAGTCGGCCAGCACGCCGTGCACGGCGAGCCCGGGGTACTCGGCGGCGAGCGCGACGCCGGCGGCGGTCAGCGCGCTCTCGCTGACGTCCACCGGGACGTACGTCTCCAGGGTGCCGAGCGCGCGCAGCGCGTCCAGCAGCAGCCGGGTCTTCTCGGAGGAGCCGGAGCCCAGCTCGACCAGCGTGCGGGCCCCGGTGGCGGCGGCGATCTCGCCGGCCCGGGCGGTCAGGATGGCCCGCTCGGCGCGGGTCGGGTAGTACTCCGGCAGCCGGGTGATCTCCTCGAACAGCTCGCTGCCCCGCGCGTCGTAGAACCACTTCGGCGGCAGCCACTTGGGTTCGGAGGTCAGGCCGTGCTGCACGTCGTGGCGCAGCGCGCTGCTGAAGTGGTCGGCGGGCAGCAGCCGGGTGAGATCAAATGTGTCCATGACAGGGTGGGTCCTCTGTTCAGAAGATGAAGGGGCGGTGGAGGATCAGTAGCGGCCGAGGAGCTGACGGACGGTGACGCCGCGCTCGTCGACCACCACCAGCGAGCCGTCCGGGACGGCCGTCCAGCCGGGAGCGTCGTCGTACGGCTCGGAGGCCACCACCGTGCCGAGCCCGGGCAGGTCGCGGTGGTGCAGGGTGTCGCCCCAGGCGGTCGCGGCGAGCGTGCGGCCGTCGGTGAGCAACAGGTTGAGCCGGCCGGTGGTGTGCGCGGTGACGTCCGCGACGGTGCCCGCCAGCGCCTCGCCGAGCCCGGCCCCCGCCCGCAGCCGGTGCAGGACCAGGGCCCACAGCAGCGCCGAGTCGGAGCGTGCCTCCAGCTCCAGCAGCTCGGCCGGCGGGAGCAGGGCGGCCAGCGCGTCCAGCTTGCCCGGCCAGCCCGCCACCGCGCCGTTGTGGCTGAACAGCCAGCGCCCGGCCGCGAACGGCGCCGCCGCGCTCTCGCCCGCCGCGCAGCCCTCGGTGGCGGAGCGGACCGCCGCCAGCAGCACCCGGGTGCGGATCACCCGGGCGAGGTCGGCGAACGCGGCGTCCGCCCAGATCGGCCCGTCCCGGCGGTAGCGGGCCGGCACCTCGTCGCCGTCCGCGTACCAGCCGAGGCCGAAGCCGTCCGCGTTGACCGTGCCGTACTGCTGCGCCCGGGGCGCCCAGGACTGCCGGTACAGGCCGTGCGGCGGGTGCACCAGCAGCTCCCGTGGCGCCACCGGCCCACCCAGGTACGCGAGGTGGCGGCACATCAGGCCACCTCCAGGTCGCGGGCGGTGCGGAACCCGGCGAAGATCTGCCGCCGGACGGGGTAGTCCCAGTTGCGGAAGGTGCCCCGGCAGGCGACCGGCGCCACCGCGAAGCAGCCGCCGCGCAGCACCTTGTACTCCGGTCCGAAGAAGACCTCCGAGTACTCCTGGTAGGGCCAGGCCCGGAACCCGGGGTAGGGGCGGAGGTCGCTGGCCGTCCACTCCCACACGTCGCCGATCAACTGCCGTACGCCGTACGGGGACTCGCCCGCCGGGTAGCCGCCGGCCGGGGCCGGGCGCAGGTGTCGCTGCCCGAGGTTGGCGTGCTCGGCTCCGGGGGCCTGGTCGCCCCACGGGTAGCGGCGGGAGCGGCCGCTCGCCGGGTCGTGCCGGGCCGCCTTCTCCCACTCCGCCTCGGTCGGCAGCCGCCGTCCGGCCCACCGGGCGTAGGCGTCCGCCTCGTACCAGCTGACGTGCAGGACGGGTTCGTCCGCCGGGACGGGCTCCACCGTGCCGAACCGGCGCCGCAGCCACTGGCCGCCGTCCAGGCGCCAGAACAGCGGGGCGGTCAGGTCGGCCCGCCGCCGGTGCTCCCAGCCCTCGGGCGTCCACCAGCGCGGCTCGTCGTAGCCGCCGTCCGCGATGAACCGCTGGTACGCGGCGTTGGTGACCGGCGTGGTGTCCAGCAGGAAGGCGGGCAGCTCGACCACGTGCGCGGGGCGCTCGTTGTCCAGTGCCCACGGCTCGGTGTCGGTGCCCATCGTGAACGGTCCTGCGGGGACGAGCACTTCGGCGGGCAGCGCGGCCGCGTCCGCCGGGGCGGGCGGCGGCGGGGGAGCGGCCAGCGCAGGCTCCCCCGGGCGGAGCTGGTGGGTGATCAGCATCGTCTCGTCGTGCTGCTGCTCGTGCTGGGCGATCATCCCGAACGCGAACCCGGCGTCCAGCAGCGGCGCCCCCTCCAGCGGACTGGCCGCCAGCAGGTCCAGCACCCGGCCGCGCACCTCGTGCGCGTACGCCCGGGCCTCGGCGGGTGCCAGCAGGGGCAGGCTCGGCCGCTCGGCCCGGGGGTGCTGGAAGGCGTCGTACAGCGGGTCGATCTCCGGGTGCATCGGGTCGCGGCCGCCGACGTTGCGCAGCAGCCAGAGTTCCTCCTGGTTGCCGATGTGCGCCAGGTCCCAGACCAGCGGGGACATCAACGGCGAGTGCTGGGCGGTGAGGTCGCCGTCCTCGACGCAGTCGGTGAGCGCGGCGGTGCGGGCGCGGGCGGCCAGCAGCTCGGCCGCGATGGTCTCGCGCAACTCCTCGGTGCCCGCCGCCGGGGCGGCAGGGGGGCGGACGTCGGTCATGGTGCGGCCTCCTCCGGAGGAGTGCGTCGGGTGCCGGAGCGCAGGGCGTCCAGCTGGTCGTCGGCCGGGCAGCGGCCGCGCGCGGGGTAGCGCTCGGCGAACTCGGCGACGGCGGCGCGCAGCCGACTGGCGCCGGGCAGGCGGCCCAGCGCGGCGTCGGCGGCGGCGAAGCAGGTCAGGGCGGCGCGGCGCAGCTCGGGATCGGCGACGGCCAGCGTCGCGGCCCGGCGCCAGACGTCGCTGCGCGGCGGGCGCGGACCGTCCGGGCGGCCCAGCGGCTCCAGCGCGGCGAGCGCGGCCTCGGCGGCCGGCACGTCGTCCAGCAGCGCGGTCACCAGGGCGGTGGGCACCACCCAGCCGTCCCCGGGCTGGGCGTCGATCATGCGCAGCTCCAGGTGGCCGTGCGGGCGCACCGGCGGGAACAGGGTGGTCCGGTGGTAGTCCAAGTCGCCCAGCGTGGGCGGGCGTTCGCCGCCGCCGCGGACCCAGTCGCGGAAGGTCAGGCCGGGTGGGGCCGTCCACGGCAGCCCCTCGGGGCGGCGCACGCACAGCACCTCGGCGTCCAGCACGTACTGCGCCCAGGCCTCGCGGGGGTCGCCGTGGTCCGGCTCCGGGGCGAGCGTGCGGGTCGGGTCCATCCGGGACCAGACGGTCTGCCGGGTGGAGCGGTGACCGGTCGGCCTGCCGTCCAGCAGTGGGGAGTTGGCGAAGGCGGCGACCAGGACCGGGCCGAGCAGGTGGGTCAGTCGCCAGCGGCGCTCCACCGCGTGCGGGCCGTCCGCGTCGCCGGCGTCCAGGCACACCTGCACCGAGGCCGTGCCGGTCATCATGATCCGGCCCCAGGGGCCGGCGGAGTCGAAGAACCGCTCCATCGCGAGGTAGCGGGGGTGGTCCAGGACCATCAGGCGGGGGCGGGCCAGCGGGTCCGTCCCGGTGCCGGTGAGGCGCAGGCCCTGCGCCGCGAAGGCGGCCCGCAGGGCGGTCAGATCGCGTCGGGTGTCCTCGACGCAGGCCAGGAGGCCGGTGGCGGGCGGGGAGCTGAGCTCGACCTGCCCGCCGGGTTCGAGCGTGAGCCGCGAGCCGGAGGGGAGCGAGGCTCCGTCCGGGCCGCCGAGTGGCAGCGACTCCAGTGCGGCGTGGACCAGTTCCGGTCGGACGGGCTTGCCGGGACATCGGTCGTCGTGGACGAACCACTCGACCTCGACGCCCACCAGCCGGGGCGGTCCGATCTTGAAGCAGACGCCCGACACGTGGCTGAGCGCCCCCGACTCGGTCAGCGGGGTCACCCCCGGCGGGGGCGCTGGGGGGCTCTGCCGGTCGGGCGGAGTGGTGCGGGATGTCGGTATCACCGGACTTACCATCCTCGGGGTCAGGATTGCGGCCCGAACTACCCTGCCCAGTCTGCTACGGAGCATGCGGGGGCGCTTCGCAAATATCGTGTGAACGTTCGTTTCTGCAGGTCAGGGGTGGCGCGATCGGGTGAATCCGGGGATCCGGGCGGCTTTCCGGGCGTGCGCGGGGGCGCCGGGCGGGACGTGCGCGGGGTTGCCGGGCGGGGCCTCGGGCGCGGGTTCCGGGAGGGTGCGTCGGGGAGCAGCGGGCAGGGGTGCGGGGGCGTCGGGCGGGGTGGCCCGGTGGTTCGGTCACCGCCGGTCGAGGCGCTCCAGGACGGCGTCCAGCACCGGGCCCGGCAGGGCGTAGTTCAGCCGCAGCGCGCCCCGGCCGCCGGGGCCGAACTCGGCGCCGTCCGAGGCCTCCAGGCCGTAGCGCTCCAGCAGCGCCCGGCGGGCCCCGTCCGGTGGCAGCCCCAGGGCGGCGGCGTCCAGCCAGAGCAGGTAGGAGGACTGCGGCGCGGAGCGGACGGCGGGCCCCAGCCGGCCGGTGAGCCGGGCGCGGGCGGCGGCGAGGTGGGCGAGCAGCGCGTCCAGCCACGGCCCGCCCTCGGCCAGCGCCGCCCGCTGGACGGTCTGCTCCAGCAGACCGCCCTCCCAGAGGCCGAAGCCGGCCAGCACCTCGGTGAACCGGGCGCGCAGGCCCGGATCGGGGACGAGCGCGAAACTGCTCGGTAGGCCGGAGCAGTTGAAGGTCTTGCCGACCGAGTTCAGCGTGACCACCCGGGGCCGGAGCGCCGCGTCGACGGTGGCCACCGCCACCGGGTGGACGTACCCGGGGTGGGTGAGATCGCCGTGCACCTCGTCCGAGACCAGCAGCGCGCCGGCCTCCGCCGCCCGCTCGGCGAGGGCCCGCAGGTCGGCGGCCGGCCAGACCCGGGCGGAGGGGTTGTGCGGGCTGCTCAGCAGGACGGCTCCGGCCGGGTGGGGGAGCGGACCGTCCGGGAGCCGGTAGCCGTCCGGGCCGGCGGTCAGGGGCAGTTCCCGGTACGGGAGGCCGGCCGCCCGGCACAGCTGGGCGAAGCCGCCCCACTCCGGCGTCGGGAACAGCACCGGCGCCTGCGGGCGCACGGTCTCCAGCAGCAGGCGCAGGGCGGTGCGCGGGCCGCAGGGCAGCAGCAGCACCCAGTCCGGATCCACCTCGACGCCGTGCCGCGAGCGGTACCAGCGGGCCACCAGCGCCCGCCCGGCCGGGTCGCACACCGTGTACCCGTACGCGCGGTGGCGGGCCCGGTGCTCCAGCGCGGCGGCCACAGCCGGCGGTCCGGGCAGGTCCATGTCCGCCAGGCCCATCGCGATCACCCCGGGCGCCCCCGCGCGGGCCCACTTGCTGCTGCCCGTCCCGGTCCGGTCGAAGGGGGCCGCGAAGCCGAACGCGTCCGGTGCGGTGGTGGGCATGACGGCCTCCGGTGGTCGGGGGTGCGCCGCCACGCTAGAGCCGGACGGGTGCCGGCCGCCACCGGCCGCGTGGTCACCCGTTCGCCGGCCCGCTCCCGCTGCCCAGGTGTGCCGCCAGCCCCCGCCGCCCCCGGCGCATCATCACCGCGTGGTTGGCCCGGAAGAGCGGGTGCAGGGGCAGGGCGAGGCGGCGCAGCAGGGGTTTGCCGGGGCGGGTGTCCTCCTCGAAGAGCACGCGGCTGCCCGGCCCGTCCGAGGTGACGGTGAACCGTGACCACCCGGTGAGATCGCCCCGCATGACCGCCTCCAGCACTCCGGCGGCCCGGTCGCGCCGTCGCGCCTCCAGGCGGATCACCAGCCGGTACGGCAGCAGCGCGCGCACCACGAGGTCCCCGGACTCCTCGCCGGTCTGCCGGACTTCGAGGACCTCGGGCCACCACAGCGGGTAACTCCGCACGTCCTCCAGCGCCGCGTACACGTCGGGGGCCGGCGCCGCGAGTCGCCACATGCCCCGGAAGCGGTAGTGGTTGGGGTCCACGCGCCCCACCCTAGAGCGCCACGGTCCGGAGCCGGCCCGTTTCGGTCGGGTTCCCTCGTCGACAGCCGGGCCCTACGGTGGCCCGGCCGTCGGCGGGACCGGTTCCGGTGAGACGGGAGGGGAACGCTCCGTAAACGTCGCATGCCAGGAGGGAGGTGTTCCGCTTGCAGCCGTTCGGGGTGCAGGGGAGGATCTTGTGTGCTTGTAGTCTCGTCTGTCACAGCAGTTGTCGCGAGGCACTGCATCCCCGGAAAACGGAGTGAAGGAGTCACAGGCATGCGGCGACCGAGCTGGGTACCGGAGGGCACGGACCTGGACAAACCGAACGCCGCGCGGGTCTACGACTACTACCTGGGAGGCTCGCACAACTTCGAGGTCGACCGGGAGATGGCGCGCAAGGCGATGGCCCTGTGGCCGGAGCTGCCGCAGATCATGCGCTCCAACCGGGCCTTCCTGCGGCGGGCCGTGTCCTACCTGTCCGAGCGCGGCGTCACCCGCTTCCTGGACATCGGCTCCGGCATCCCGACCTTCGGCGCGGTGCACGAGATCGCCCGCGCGATCCGCCCCGAGGCGACGGTCCTCTACGTGGACCGGGACCCGGTCGCCGTCGCGCACAGCCGCCTGCTGCTGGAGGACGACCCCGGCAGCGAGGTCGTCCAGGCCGACCTGCGCGACGTCCACGACCTGCTGGCCCGCCCCGAGGTGGCCGCGCTGCTGGCGCAGGGCGAGCCGGTGGCCGTCCTGCTGGTCGCCGTCGCGCACTTCGTCACCGACGACGAGGACCCGTGGAAGCTGATCGGCACGCTCCGTGACGCGCTCCCGCCCGGCAGCGCGCTGGTCCTCTCGCACGCCTCCCTGGAGGGCCGCCCGGACCAGGCGGAGGACCACCAGGAGCTCTACCGCAAGACGCCGACCCCGCTGACCATGCGCACCCACGAGCAGATCAGCGGGATGTTCGCCGGCTTCGAGCTGGTCGAACCGGGCGTGGTCTACCTGCCGCAGTGGCGTCCGGACCAGCCGGAGACGGTCGGCGAGCACCCCGAGCGGATGACCGGGGTGGCGGGCGTGGGGTTCCGCCCTTGAGCGGACGGATCGGGCGAGTGACCGACGGCCGCGGGCTCCGCGAAGCGGCCGCCGGTCACCCCGCCGTGCCCGCCGCGCGGACCACTGCTCCCCCCGCCCGGACCGCTGCCCGCGCCGGCCACCCCGCAGCGGTGACCGCGCGCACCCGGGTGGACGCATGAGCGCCGCCCCGGTGTCCGGCAGCGCCGAACGGTTCCACGAGGCCTGGGCGCGACTGCTTTCCGCCGACCACGGCACGGCCGTCCACCCCGGGCTGCTCGGCCGCCTCACCGCCCGGACCGCCGCCCTGCTCCACCGCGCGCAGCTGGGCGAGCCGTTCGAGCCCCGGCTGGCCGAGCAGGCCGGCGCGGAACTGGTCGACGCGCACTTCACCGACCCGGTGGTGCTGGCCCGGGCGGTGGAGCTGCTCCAGGCGCAGCCGCTCGGCGACGACCGCGGCCCGGCCCTGACCGGCGCCTTCGCGGCCGGCTGGGCCGCCGCCCTGCGCGAGCGCACGCTGCGGGAGCAGGAGGCGATCCGCACCGCCGCCGACACCGCCCGCAAGGAGGCCGAGCGGGCGCTGCGCGCCTCCGAGGCCCGGTTCCGGGCGCTGTTCGAGAGCGCCGCCATCGGGATCGGCATCGGCGACACCGACGGCAACATCCTGGCGGTCAACAAGGCGCTCCAGGAGCTGTTCGGCGCGAGCCCGGAGGACATGACCGGCCGCCGGGTCGGCGATCTCGTCCACCCCGAGGACACCCCGGGCGTGTGGGAGGCGTACGAGGAGCTGATCAGCGGCAAGCGGGACTACTTCCAGTTCGACAAGCCGTACTACCGCCAGGACGGCGAGGTGGTCTGGACCCATCTGACCGTCTCGCTGATCCGCGACGACGACGGCGTCCCGCAGTACCAGGTCGCGATGCTGGAGGACGTCACCGACCGCTACCGGCTCCAGGAGCGGCTGCGCCACCAGGCCACCCACGACCCGCTGACCGGCCTGCCGAACCGGGCGGCCTTCTTCGAGCGGCTGGAGAAGCTGTTCGAGGATCCGGATCCGGGCGCCAGGTTCGGCCTCTGCTACGTCGACCTCGACGGCTTCAAGGTGGTCAACGACAGCCTCGGCCACGACACCGGGGACCAGCTGCTGTCCGCGGTGGCGGCCCGGCTGAAGGCCGCGCTCAACCCGCTCGGCCACCTGGTGGCCCGGCTCGGCGGCGACGAGTTCGTGGTGCTGCTGGAGAACTGCCGGGGCGAGCAGGAGGCCGTCGCGGCGGCGAAGACGGTGCTCAAGGCGCTGGCCGGGCCGGTGCTGATCGGTGACCACAAGCTGGCCGTGGGCGCGAGCGTCGGCGTGCTGGAGCGGCGGGTGTCCACCACCACCCCGGGCGCGGCCGTCCGGGCCGCCGACCTGACGCTGTACCGGGCCAAGGAGGCCGGCCGCGGCCGCTGGACGCTGTTCGACCCCAAGGAGAACGCCCGCGCGGTCAGCCGCTACGCGGTGTCGGTGCGGATGCCGGCCGCCCTCGACCGGGGCGAGTTCTTCATCGACTACCAGCCGCTGTACGCGCTGGCGGACGGCCGGCTGGCCGCGGTGGAGGCGCTGGTGCGCTGGCGCCACCCGCAGCTCGGCGTCCTCGGCCCGGACGAGTTCGTGACCACCGCCGAGGAGACCGGGCTGATCATGCCGCTCGGTCGCTGGGTGCTGGAGCAGGCCTGTGGCCAGGCCGCGGACTGGGTCAAGCGGTTCGGCGACGCCGCGCCGCAGCTGAACGTCAACCTGGCGGTCCGCCAGGCGCGCAGCACGGCGCTCGTCACCGACCTCGGCCGGATCCTCGACACGACCGGCCTCGAACCGGCCAGGCTGCAACTGGAGATCACCGAGTCGACCGTGGTCGGGCCCGAGGACGAGGCGCTGCGCACCCTGCACGGGCTGGTGGACCTCGGCGTGTCGCTGGCCGTGGACGACTTCGGCACCGGCTGGTCCAACCTCGCGTACCTGCGCGACCTGCCGGTCTCCGGGCTGAAGATCGCCGGTTCCTTCGTCGGAGACCTGCACGATCCGGAGAAGGACGAGTCCACCGGGTGGCGGATCGTCAGCGGCCTGGTGTCGATGGCGCACGCACTCGGGCTGACCGTCACCGCCGAGGGCGTGGAGACCCGCAAGGACGCCGAACGGCTGCGGACCATCGGCTGCGACTGGGCCCAGGGCTGGCACTTCGGCCGCCCGGTGCGGCCGGACGAGATCGCCCGCCGGATCGCCGAGGAGCCCCGGGGACGCCCGGTCGGGGGCTGACGCGTCGGGGGTGTCGGCTCCGCGGCCGAAGGGGACAGGGCCGGGCAGGTGGGGGAGGTCCGCGGCGGCGTTCGGCGGCGTTCGTGCAACCGCTCGGTCGCGTTCCGGAAAATCGGCCAACACCACGGCCCACCATGCGGGATGATGGCGCGTCAAAATCACCACCCGGGGCCGTGCGGCGCGCGGCTACGGCCCCGCGCCGGCCCCGGGAAGCGGGGAGGAGAGCGCCGCCATGGCCACACCGGAGGACGCCGGCCCGGCCGACGACGACCGACGAGGCCCCTGGCCGGAGAGCGGCCCCGGGGTCCGGCCCGAGCCCCCGACCAGGGCGGACCGGCGGCCGTGGGGGCGGCGCCTCGGTGTCGTGCCGGACCGGCCGTCCCGGCTCGGCGCCGTCCCGCGCACCCGGACGGACCCCGACGCCGCGACCGGGCGGGAGCCGGACGGCGGGGCCCGCTTCGACCCGGAGGCGCCGACCAGGGTCCAGCGGGCCGCACCGGAGCGGGTCGACCCGGAGGCGCCGACCAGGGTCCAGCGGCGCGCGGGCACCGGGCGCGCCGCCGCCCCCGGCTGGGCCGACAACGTGGGCCCCGGGCCCAGCCGGAGCGGCGAGGGCCCCGTGGGCGGGGTGTCAGGGGGTGGGATATCGAAGGGCGGGGCGCCGGAGGGTGCGGGGCCCACCGGCGGACGGTTCGCGGGCGCTTTCCCGGACGCCCTGCGCGGCCGCTTCGACCCGCTCGGCGTGGCCGGCTCCGGCACCGAGGGCACCGTCTGGCACGTCCGGCGCACCGACGGCGGCGGCGAGGCCGCGGTGAAGGTGACGGCCGCCGGCCAGTCCATGGACGCCGACCTGCTCGGCTACCTGCGCAACGACGACTACCGCCGCCACGTCCCGCACATCGTCGACTTCGGGCGGGTCGGCCACCACGGCGCCGAACTCGACTGGGTGGCCATGGAGTACCTGCCGGTCACCCTCGCCGACCACTTCGCCGAACTGCGCGAGCGCGGCCGGCACACCGACCCGCGGGAGGCCGAGCGGATCGTCTACGAGCTCGTCGCCCTGCTCGACTTCTGGCAACGGCGGATCGAGCGCAACCCGCTGGACTTCAAGCCGGCCAACGTGCTGGTCCGCCCCGGCCGCGCGCCCGGGGAGTTCGTGATAGCCGACTTCGGAGGCGTCGCCCGGCTCACCGCCAGCCGCCGCTTCACGCCCGAGACGATCGTCACCATCCCGTACATGGCCCCCGAGCTCCTGGCCGGCCGCAATCACGAGGCCGGGCCCTGGTGGGCGCTCGGCAACGTCCTGTACGAGCTGTTCACCGGCCGCCCCCGCTTCCTCGGCGCGGACGGCCTGCTGATCAGCGACGAGGTGCTGCAACTGGAACTGGTCCTGGGGGACGAGGTCGACCTCTCCGCCCTCGCCGACCCCCGCCAACTGCTGCTCCTCCAAGGGCTGTTCACCAAGAACCCGGAGGACCGCTGGACCGCCCCGCAGGTCCGCAGCTGGCTGGCCGGCGGCAGCCCCGCGGTGGTCCGGCGACAGACCCGGGCCGACACCGGCCGCACCCACCGGCCGATCACCTTCCTCGGCTCCCCCTTCACCGATCCGGCCAAGCTCGCCGAGGTCCTGCTCAGGCGCTCCGGCGACGCGGCCCGCTGGCTCTCCGCCGGGGGAGCGGAGCGGCTGCGCGACTGGCTGCGCGACGACGTCCAGGACAACATCTTCGACCTGCACCACCTGACCGACGTCGCCCGGGCGCCCGGCTCCCGCCGCGACGCGGCGGGAGCCCTCGCGGTGCTCGCCTTCGGCGCCGCCTTCGCCCCCTCCGCCACCCCCTACTACCTCGACCGCCCGATCGACACCCCCGGGCTGGAACGCATCGCCACCGAACCGGACGGCGCCGTGTTCATCGACGCGCTGGTCCGGGGCGGCGCCCCGGCCGTCGCCGCCCGCTACGACTGCTTCCACCCCGAGTGCTCCGGCGAACACTGCTCCCGACTGCTCGCCCTGGCCCGACTCCCGGACGTCCTGGCCGAAGTGGACCGTGCCGCCCGCACCGTCGGCGGCGGCCGGCGGGGCGGCGACGGGCTCAGCCCGCAGGAGCGCGAGGAGGCACACCGGCTGGTGGTGTGGCTGAGCGTGCGCCCCGAGGAGCGCGACCGGCTGCTCGGCCGGCTCTCGCCGCTGCCCACCGCCCTGCACCGGCTGCCGCTGCCCGAACGGATGGCGGAGCTCGCCGCCCTCGTCGCGGCGGTGGTGGTGGACGCGGCCCTGGCCGCCGGCTCCGGGATCCGCACGGCCGTACGCGCCGCGGTGCGCCGGCCCGCGCCGGACCCGACCGCCGCGCCGGAGGCGGTCCGGCGCCGCTGGTCGGCGTTGCGGCGGCGGGCGGTGGGCGCCGACCCGGGGGACGACGCCGGGCGCGCGGCCCTGGTCGCCGCCGAGACGCTGCGCCCGCGCGGCCGGGGCCGGGGCGAGTGGCCCGACGACGCGGATGGCCGGGAGGGCGGGGCCGGGCGGGAGAGCCGGGCCGGCCGGGACCGGTGGCTGGGGCGGCTGTGGCAGGGCGGGCGTGGACGGACGCCGGTGGACTGGGCGGCCCGGCTGCGGGCGTGGTGGCCGCACGCCCGGACCGGCCTGCCGCGCCGGGCGGGCGCCGTGCTGCTGCTGTTCCTCGCGCTCGGGTTGCTGCTGTGGGCGGGGGCGGTGTTCCGCTACCCCGTCGAGGCCGGGGTCCAGCTCAGGATCTCGCCGGACGGCGCCTTCGGCGGGCCGTTGAAGAAGGCCGGCGAGCACGCGGCCCAGCAGGTGGTCGGCCAACTGGGGGCGGCACTGGTCGCCGCCGCCGTCCTGGCCTTCTTCCCCGCCCGGGTCGGCCTCGGCACGGCGGCCCTGACCGGCGTCGGGGCCTTCGCCATCGGCTACCTGCGGCTCGGACCGCCGATGACGGGCCTGGAGATGCCGAGACCGGTGGCTGAGCGGGTGGTCATGTTCGAGGGCGGGATGGGCAGTTGGGCCGGCTTCGCGGCGGTGGCGGCGATCGTGGCGTCGTTCGCGCTGATCGAGCGCGCTGCGGACCGGTTGCTGAAGCCCGCGCACGAGGCCCGGCGGCAGGTGCGGGAGGCCTGGCGGCGGCTCGCCGGGCGGGGCGCGGCGGCACGGTGGGACGGCAAGCAGTGGCGGACGGGCCCCGTGGGCGCCCGTGACCGCGTGCTCTTCGCGCTCGGGAGCACCTGTGTGCTGGCCCTGCTGCTGTGGGCGGCGGTCGAGGTGCGGCTGGCGGCCACCGGGCACCACCCGACGCCGGACTCCTGGGGGACCGGCCGGACCGGCGCGGCCTACCAGTCCGGGTTCGTCGTCCTGCTGGCCGTCGTCTCCCTCGCGAGCACCCTGGGGACGCCGGGTACCGCCCGGGCGCTCCTCGGCTGCTGGATCCCCGCCACCCTGGTGCTCGGCGCCTGGCCCGGACCGCTCGGCCCGGTCGAGGCGCTGCGGATCCCGGTGTTCAAGGGGCAGCTCGCGGCCGTCGCGGAGTTCTGGGGGCACGGCGCGTTCTGGGCCGCGCTGCTGGTCGCGCTCCCGCTCGCGGCGTACGGGGTGCTGCGCACGGTCCGGGCGCGGGGGGCGGGTGCGGGGGTGGACGGCTGACGGCTGACGGTCCGGCCGTCATCCGGTCCGGCCGTCATCCGGCTCAGCCGACCAGCCGGGACAGTTCGATCGAGTGCCCGGTCCGCTCCACCTTCGCCCGCAGGTAGCGCACGTTGCTCGCGGACAGGTGCACGCCGGTCGGCACCCGCCGCCGCACGGTGATCCCGAGGTCGGCCAGCTGCTGCGCCTTGTCCGGGTTGTTGCTCAGCAGGTCGATGCCGGTGGCGCCGAGGGTGGTGAGCATCTGGGCGGCGGCGGTGTAGTCCCGGCCGTCCTCGGGCAGGCCGAGCGCCGTGTTGGCGTCGTACGTGTCCAATCCGGAGTCCTGCAAGGAGTAGGCCTCCAGCTTGTTGTAGAGCCCGATGCCCCGGCCCTCCTGCCGCAGGTACAGCAGGTAGCCGCCGGCCTCGGTGATCCGCTCGACCGACTCGCGCAGCTGCGGGCCGCAGTCGCAGCGGTCCGAGCCGAAGACGTCGCCGGTCAGGCACTCCGAGTGCAGGCGCACCAGTGGCGTCCCGCCCTCCGGCACCTCGCCGAACGCGAGCGCCAGGTGTTCGGCGCCGTCGGCGAGGTCGTGGAAGGTGAGGGCCTCCGCCTCGGCGCGGTAGCCGTCGGAGAAGGTCAGCGGGATGCGCACACGCGAGCGCACCGTGGCGGGACCGGGCTGCGGCATGGGTGGGCCTCCGTCGATGAGGAGATGGGTCGGCGAACCGACGAATCGATGGGGTCGAGAGGGGCGGGCCGGGTGGCCCGGGGTGGAGCGGATGTCGATGACCGTACTCGGTAGTTCCAATTTGAACAACTAAATACCGCCCGTGCCCGATGCGACTACGGACCGTGGTTCAGCCGGGCTCCGTGCGGACGCGAGGGCGCTGGTGGATCGTACGGTCCGCGAGGCGTGGGGGTTTCAGCATGTGGATGCGTCGGGAGCCGGACTGTGGACACTGCGAGGATTCCCCCGTTTCCTGGGCACGGGAATGCCTCGCGAACGAGCACCGACGACCACGGAAGGTCCTGATCAGATGCCCACAACCCCTCCCGCCGCCACCTCCCCGACCTCCTTCGACGCCGAGCAGCGCGTGATCGAGGCGCTCTACGCGGACGTGGTCCGCCGGAACAGGGGTGAGACGGAGTTCCACCAGGCGGTCCACGAGGTCCTGGAGACCCTCGGGCCGGTGCTCGCCCGCCGCCCCGAGTTCGTCGACGCCCGGATCATCGAGCGGATCTGCGAACCCGAGCGGCAGCTCATGTTCCGGGTGCCGTGGACGGACGACTCCGGCGACATCCACGTGAACCGGGGCTTCCGGGTGGAGTTCAGCAGCGTCCTCGGCCCGTACAAGGGCGGGCTGCGCTTCCACCCCTCGGTGAACCTCGGCATCGTCAAGTTCCTCGGCTTCGAGCAGATCTTCAAGAACGCGCTCACCGGGCTGTCGATCGGCGGCGGCAAGGGCGGCTCCGACTTCGACCCCAAGGGCCGCTCGGACGCCGAGGTCATGCGGTTCTGCCAGTCCTTCATGACCGAGCTGTACCGCCACCTCGGCGAGCACACCGATGTCCCCGCCGGGGACATCGGCGTCGGCGGCCGGGAGATCGGCTACCTGTTCGGCCAGTACAAGCGGATCACCAACCGCTACGAGACCGGCGTGCTCACCGGCAAGGGCCTCGGCTGGGGCGGCGCGCAGGCCAGGACCGAGGCGACCGGCTACGGCTGCGTGCTGTTCACCGCCGAGATGCTGCACAGCCGCGGCGAGAGCCTGGACGGGCGCCGGGTCGTCGTCTCCGGCTCCGGCAACGTCGCCATCTACGCGATCGAGAAGGCGCAGCAGCTCGGCGCGACCGTGCTCACCTGCTCCGACTCCACCGGCTACGTGGTGGACGAGAAGGGCATCGACCTCGCGCTCCTCAAGGAGGTCAAGGAGGTCCGGCGCGGCCGGGTCGCCGACTACGCCGAACTACGCGGCAGTCACGTCCGGTTCGTCGAGGGCCCGGGCGTGTGGAGCGTGCCCTGCGACGTCGCGCTGCCCTGCGCCACCCAGAACGAGCTGACCGAGACGGACGCGCTGGCCCTGGTGCGGGGCGGGGTGCTGGCGGTCGCCGAGGGGGCCAACATGCCCACCACCCCGGAGGCGGTCCGGGTGTTCCAGGAAGCCGGGGTGGCCTTCGGCCCGGGCAAGGCGGCGAACGCGGGCGGCGTCGCCACCAGCGCCCTGGAGATGCAGCAGAACGCCTCGCGCGACTCCTGGACCTTCGCCCGCACCGAGGAGCGGCTGGCCGGGATCATGAAGCACATCCACGACTCCTGCTTCACCACCGCCGAGCGCTACGGCCACCCGGGCGACTACGTGGTGGGCGCGAACATCGCCGGCTTCGAGCTGGTCGGGGACGCGATGCTGGCCCAGGGCCTGATCTGAGCCCTGCCGCCCGTCACCCGGCGATCGGTACCCGACCGGATCGGGCACCGATTGTCGGGTGCGGCAGGGTGGGTCCTTCCTACGGTGGTGATCAGTAAGGGAAGGACGGGGTCGGAGTGCTGGAACACCTGAACCGGGCGATGGACCACATCGAACGGAACCTGGACCAGGAGGTCGAGGTCGCCGAGCTGGCCCGGATCGCGATGACGTCGGAGTACCACTTCCGGCGGCTGTTCTCGATGCTCTCCGGGATGCCGCTGTCGGACTACGTCCGGCGCCGGCGGTTGACCGTCGCCGGGGCCGAAGTCCTCGGCGGGGAGCGGACGTTGCTGGAGGTCGCGATCCGGTACGGCTACACCTCGGGGGAGGCGTTCGCCCGGGCGTTCCGGGCGATGCACGGGGTCGGGCCCGGTGAGGCCCGGCGCGAGGGCGCGGTGCTCAAGTCCCAACCCCGGATGTCCTTCCGACTCGTCGTGGAGGGAAGCAGCAGTATGGAATACCGGATCATCGAGCAGCCGGACTTCCGGATCATCGGTCGGCGGGCTCGGGTCCCGCTGGTGCACGAGGGGGTGAACCCGGCCATCGCCTCGTTCATCAAGGGGCTCGGCCAGGAGACCGTCGACCGGATCTCGGCGCTCTCGGGCCGTGAGCCGGAAGGCATCCTCTCGGTCACCGAGTTCTTCTCGGAGAGCCGCGAAGAGGGTGTCGAACTCGACTACTACCACGCGGTGGTGGCGGACGCGGGCACCGTCGTCCCGGACGGCCTGGACGTTCGGGAGGTGCCGGCGGGGACCTGGGCGGCCTTCTCCAACACCGGGACCTTCCCGAAGGCCCTCCAGGAGATGTGGCGGGACGTCTTCACGCAGTGGTTCCCGTCCAATCCGTACGAGTTCCGGCCGGGGCCGGAGATCCTGCGTACCCGGTTCCTGCCGGACGGCCAGGCGGAAGCCCAGCTGTGGATCCCGGTGGCACGGGCGCTGCGCTGACGGACGGCCGTTGACAGCTGACAACTGACAAAAAACAGATGACAGATAACAGATTTCGAAATCTGTTATCTGTCATCTGTTTTTTGTTCGCCCGCCAATGCCCGCCAACGCCCACTGCCGCCGCCCGCCGCCCCGCCCGCCCCCGTTCGGCCCAGCAGCGCCCGCACCCGTCCTCCCCCGCCCGCATGCTGGGGCGGGGGAGAACGGGGGATCGCAGCCGCTACCCGAGGAGTGGGATCACCGATGGCCAAGGCATTCGGCTTCGTCGACTACGGCGGGCCGGAGACACAGGAGTTCCTGGACCGCCCGGCGCTGGAGCCCGGCCCCGGGCAACTGGCGATCGCGGTCGGTGCGGCCGGGGTGAACCCGGTGGACTGGAAGATCCGCACGGGCCTGCTCGGCCGGGAGGGCGAACTCCCCGCCGTCATGGGCCAGGAGGCCTCGGGCGTGGTCCTGCAAGTCGGCCCCGGGGTCACCGGGTTCACCCCGGGCGATGAGGTGTTCGGCCTCGCGGCCGCCGGTGCCTACGCGGAACAGACGCTGATGCGCGCCGAGTTGAGTGCCCTCAAGCCCGAGGGTGTCGGCTTCGACCAGGCCGCCGTCCTGCCCGTGTCGGCGGCCACCGCGGACGACGCCGTCCGTGACCTCGGCCTCGGCGCCGGCCGGACGCTGCTGATCCTCGGCATCGCCGGCGGTGTCGGCAGCACGGCCGCCCAGATCGCCCGCAGTCGCGGCCTGACCGTTCTCGGCACCGCGAGCGACGCCAATCACGCGTACGTGGAGTCCCTCGGGGCGGTGCCGGTCCGCTACGGCGACGGCGTCGCCGAACGGATCGCGGCCGCGGCGCCCGACGGCGTCGACGGCATCCTCGACCTGGTCGGCGGCGACGCCCTGCGGGCCGCCGCCCCCGTGCGCACGGACCGTACGGAACTGGTCAGCACCGCCGACCCGGCCACCGTGGCGGAACTCGGCGGCCGCTACATCACCCGCTCGACGACGTCCGAGACCCTGTCCGCGCTGGCGGCCCTGGTCGCCGCCGGTGAGCTGGACCCGCACATCACCGGCCGCTACCCGCTGGCCCGGGCCGCCGAGGCGCTCGCCTTCGTCGAGTCCGGCCACGCCAGCGGCAAGGTGGTCATCGAAGTCGCTTGACTCGAATCAAGAGTGACGATCAGTCAGTGAAGACCGAGAGATCGAGAACCGAGAGAAGAAGTCGAGAGAAGAAGCCATGAAGCAGAACTCCGTGACCATCGGCGGCCCCTGCTGGGTCGAGCTGGGCACCTCCGACCCGGCCGCCGCCAGCACCTTCTACAGCGAGTTGTTCGGCTGGCGGGCCGAGGCCGATGTGCGCCCCGAGGCCAACGGCTACACCCAGATGTTCCTCGGCGACGCCCCGGCGGCCGCCGTCAGCCCGCGGTTCGCGCCGCAGCAGCCCATCGCCTGGTCGACCTGCTTCGCGGTCACCGACACCGACGCCACGGTCGCGAAGGTCGAGGACGCCGGCGGCAAGGTCCTGAAGGAGCCCACCGACGCGTCCGACCTCGGCCGCTTCGCGGTGGTCGGGGACAGCTCCGGCGCGGTCTTCCTGCTCTGGCAGGCCCGCGCGTTCGCGGGCGCCGGTGTGTTCAACGAGCCGGGCTCGCTCGGCTGGGTGGAACTGCTCACCCGCGACCCGGCCGGTGCGACCGCCTTCTACCCGGCGGTCTTCGGCTGGTCCGTCAGCCCGTCCGAGCAGTACACCCAGTGGGGCCTGGGCGGCGATGACTTCGGCGGCATGCTGGTGATGGACGACCGCTTTCCGCCGCAGGTGCCGCCGCACTGGCTGCCTTACTTCTCGGTCGCCGACGTCGACAACACCGTCGCCCGGGCGAGCGGCCTCGGCGCGGACGTGCTGATGGCGGCCACCGACGTGCCGGGCGGCCCCCGGATCGCCGTGCTGCGCGACCCGCAGGGCGCGTCGTTCGGCGTCTACCTGGCCGGCACCGAGGGCTGACCCGCCGGAGGCCACGCCCCTGCCCACGCCCCTGCCCACGCCCCTGCCGACGCCCCTGCCGAGGACCCCGCCGTCCTCCCGTCGGGCGCAGCCTCCGCCCTCACGCCGGGCGCCGACTGCGGCTGGAGCGCCACGCCGCCGCCGTCGCGCCCGCCGTGACGAGCAGCGCGCCGATCGGCACCACGTCGCCGATCCGGTCGTACCAGGTCAGCGTCCCGGGCTCGGTGAGCGGCAGTCGGACGGTCAGCGCTCCGGTGCCGTCGGTACCGAGCCGGGCGAGCTCGCGGCCCTGCGCGTCGAAGGCCGCCGACACCCCGGTCAGCGAGGCCTGCACGGCCGGCCGGCCCGTCTCGGCGGCCCGGATCGCCGCCAGCGAGACGTGCTGTTCGGGTGCCCAGGTGTGCTGGAAGGTCGAGGTGGAGGACTGGTAGACCAGCACCCGGGCGCCGTCCCGCGCGGCGGTGCGGGCCAGGTCGGGGAAGGCCGACTCGAAGCAGATCAGCGCGCCGACCGGCAGCGGCCCGCCGGCCCGGTCGGTGGCCGGCAGGACGTGGAAGGCGGTGCCGGGCGCCCGGTTCTCGCCGGCCGCCCGGCTGACGCCGGCGATCCAGCCGAGCACCGGCCGCAGCGGGATGTACTCGCCGAAGGGCACCAGCCGGATCTTGCGGTAGCGGTCCAGCACGCCTGCGGGGGAGACCAGCACCGCGTCCTTGGAGATCCGCCCGTCCGCCTTGCGGGCGTCCTCCCCGGCGATGATCTGGGCCCCCGTGACGGTGGAGAGTCGGCGCAGCCGGTCGAGCGCGGCCGGGTCGCGGTCGAGGTCGGCGGTGGTGCTGCTCTCGCCCCAGACGATCAGGTCCACCGGCTGTCCGCCGAGCGCGGCGGTGGCCCGGGCGCTGGCCTCGAACCGGGCCTGCGGGTCGTCCACGATGCCGGGCTGGACCAGCGCGACGGTGACCGCCCCGGCCGGGGCGGGGGCGTCGCGCAGCGCGAACAGCAGCGGGCCGGCGGCCAGGACCAGGACGGTGGTCAGCGCCGCGAGGGCGCGCGGCCGCCGGTGCACGGTGGTCAGGACGATCAGCACCCCGGTGTTGGCGGCCGCGACGGCCGTGCTGACCAGCCAGATCCCGCCGGTCGAGGCCAGCCCGAGGATCGCCGGGTGCTGCCACTGGGTGGCGCCGAGCAGCGCCCACGGCCCGCCGAGCGCGTCCCAGGAGCGCGCGTACTCGGTGGTCACCCAGACCGCCGGGACGACGAGCAGCGCGAGCAGTGCCCGACGGCCGGTCAGCGGCGGGTGCAGCAGCCGGTGGACGGCGTACCCGAAGCCGCCCTGGAGCGCCCCGAACAGCACGGCGAGCACCGGTAGTCCCGGCCCGATGGACGGGACCAGCCAGTACATCGCGGTCAGGATGAAGCCCGCCCCGAACCACCACCCGCGCACCGCCGCCTCCCGCCCGCCGGGCGCGCGCTGCATCAGCAGCATCCCGGGGACGAGCGCGACCCACGCCAGCCAGGCCTGCCCCGGCGCCGGGAAGGCGAGCACCGGTACGGCCCCGGCCGCCAGGGCACCGAACCGCGCGCGGTAGCGGTGCGGGCGCGCCTGCGGGTGGCCGCCGTTTCCGGGGTGCCCGCCGTGTTCGGAGTGCCCGGGAGGTTCGGGGCGCCGGGGGTGCCCGGGATCCGAGGAGTGCCTGGAGTGCCCGGGGTGATCGGGGTGCGAGGAGTGCGGCGTGCGCCGGGCGGGGCTGGTGAGGGCGAGGCGGCGGGGCATGCCCCGTATTGTCCGCTTGGACGGACTACGCCACCAGTGTTCCTGTCACCCGAATGGGCTACGGGAACACTGGTGGCCACCCCCGTGACTCAGCCTTCGTCGCCCTCCAGGTCCCCCTCGGTCTCCAGGAACGCGGCCTGCAACTGCGCGATCAGCTCCGGGTCGGGCTGCTCCCACAGCCCGCGGCTGGCCGCCTCCAGCAGCCGCTCGCTGATCCCGTGCAGCGCCCACGGGTTGGCGCCGGTCAGGAACTCCCGGTTGACCGGGTCGAGCACGTACTCCTGGGTGAGCTTCTCGTACATCCAGTCCGCGACCACGCCCGTCGTGGCGTCGTAGCCGAACAGGTAGTCCACCGTCGCGGCCATCTCGAACGCGCCCTTGTACCCGTGCCGGCGCATCGCCTCGATCCAGCGCGGGTTGACCACCCGGGCGCGGAAGACGCGGGCAGCCTCCTCGGTCAGCGTCCGGGTGCGGACCGTCTCCGGGCGGGTCGAGTCGCCGATGTAGGCGGTCGGCGCCTTGCCGGTGAGCGCCCGGACGGTGGCCACCATGCCGCCGTGGTACTGGAAGTAGTCGTCCGAGTCGGCGATGTCGTGCTCGCGGGTGTCGGTGTTCTTCGCGGCGACGGTGATGCGCTTGTACGCGGTCTCCATCTCCTCGCGGGCCGGCCGCCCGTCCAGCCCGCGGCCGTAGGCGTAGCCGCCCCAGACCGTGTACACCTCGGCCAGGTCGGCGTCGGTGCGCCAGTCCCGGCTGTCGATCAGCTGGAGCAGGCCCGCGCCGTAGGTGCCCGGGCGGGAGCCGAAGACGCGGACGGTGGCCTTGCGCTCGTCGCCGTGCACCGCGAGGTCGGCCTGGACGTGGGCGCGTACGAAGTTCTGCTCCGCGGGCTCCTCCTGGGCGGCGGCCAGGCGCACCGCGTCGTCCAGCAGGGCGACCACGTGCGGGAAGGCGTCGCGGAAGAAGCCGGAGATGCGCAGCGTCACGTCGATGCGCGGGCGGCCCAGCTCGGCGAGGGTGATCGGCTCCAGGCCGGTGACCCGGCGCGAGGCGTCGTCCCAGACCGGGCGGACGCCGAGCAGGGCGAAGGCCTCGGCGATGTCGTCGCCGGCGGTGCGCATCGCGCTGGTGCCCCACAGCGACAGCCCGACCGAGGGCGGGTAGTCGCCGTCGTTGTCGGTGGTGTACCGCTCGACCAGCGAGGTGGCGAGCGCCTGGCCGGTCTCCCAGGCGAGCTTGCTCGGGACGGCCTTCGGGTCGACGGAGTAGAAGTTGCGGCCGGTCGGCAGCACGTTGACCAGGCCGCGCAGCGGCGAGCCGGACGGCCCGGCCGGGACGAAGCCGCCGCGCAGCGCGTGCAGCACGGCGTCCAGCTCGTCGGTGGTGGCGGCCAGTCGCGGCACCACCTGGGTGGCGGCGAAGGTCAGCACCTCGTGGACGGCCTCCGGCAGCCCGGCGGCGACCTTCTCCACCGCCTCGACCGCCCAGTCCTGCGCCTCCATGGCCTCGACCAGGGCGCGGGCCTGGGCCTCGGCGGCGTCGGTGGCCCCGAGGGTGAGCGCGGCCTCGTCCAGCCCGAGCGCCTCGCGCAGGCCCGGCAGCGCGCTGACACCGCCCCAGATCTGGCGGGCGCGCAGGATGGCGAGCACGATGTTGACCCGGTCGGTGCCGGCCGGCGCCTGGCCGAGGACGTGCAGGCCGTCGCGGATCTGGGCGTCCTTGATCTCGCACAGCCAGCCGTCGACGTGCAGCAGGAAGTCGTCGAAGCCGTCGTCCTCGGGGCGCTCGTCCAGGCCGAGGTCGTGGTCCAGCTTGGCGGCCTGGATGAGGGTCCAGATCTGCGCGCGGATCGCGGGCAGCTTGGCCGGGTCCATCGCGGCGATGTTGGAGTGCTCGTCCAGCAGCTGCTCCAGGCGGGCGATGTCGCCGTAGGAGTCGGCGCGGGCCATCGGCGGGACGAGGTGGTCGACCAGGGTGGCGTGGGCGCGGCGCTTGGCCTGGGTGCCCTCGCCCGGGTCGTTGACCAGGAACGGGTAGATCAGCGGCAGATCGCCCAGGACGGCGTCCGGGCCGCACTCGGCGGACAGCGCGGCGGTCTTGCCGGGCAGCCACTCCAGGTTTCCGTGCTTGCCGAGGTGGATGACGGCGTGCGCGCCGAACCCGCCGTCGGCCTGCGCGGCCTCGATCCAGCGGTAGGCGGCCAGGTAGTGGTGGCTCGGCGGCAGGTCGGGGTCGTGGTAGATGGCGACGGGGTTCTCGCCGAAGCCGCGCGGCGGCTGGATCAGGACGAGCAGGTTCCCGGAGCGGATCGCGGCCAGCACGATGTCGCCGTCCGGGTTCTGCGAGCGGTCGACGTAGAGCTCGCCGGGGGCCGGGCCCCAGTGCTCCTCGACCTGCTCGCGCAGCGCCTGCGGGAGCGTGGCGTACCAGCGGCGGTAGTCGGCGGCGGGGATGCGCACCGGGTTGCGGGCCAGCTGGTCCTCGGTGAGCCAGTCCTGGTCGTAGCCGCCGGCGGCGATCAGGGCGTGGATCAGGGCGTCGCCCTCGTGGGAGGCGTCGAGCGAGGAGTCCTGGGACGCGTCGTGGGAGCCCTTGCGGGAGCCGTCGGAGGACGCGTCGTGGGAGCCGTCGTGGCCGTCCCCGTTCGTTCCGTCCACCCCGGGGAGGTCCGAACCCAGGTCCATGCCCTCCGCGCGCAGCCGGTTCAGCAGGCGGATCGCGCTGGCCGGGGTGTCCAGGCCGACGGCGTTGCCGACCCGGGCGTGCTTGGTCGGGTAGGCGGACAGCACGAGCGCGAGGCGGCGCTCGGCGGCCGGGATGTGCCGCAGCCGGGCGTGCTTGACGGCGGTGCCGGCCACCCGGGCGGCGCGCTCCGGGTCGGCGGCGTAGACGGTGAGGCCGTCCTCGTCCAGCTCCTTGAAGGAGAACGGGACGCTGATCAGCCGGCCGTCGAACTCCGGCACCGCGATCTGGGTGGCGGTGTCCAGCGGGGACAGGCCGTCGTCGCTGGCCTCCCACTGGGCGCGTGACCAGGTGAGGCAGAGCGCCTGGAGGATCGGCCGGTCCAGGGCGGCGAGCGCGCCCGCGTCCCAGGCCTCCTCGTCGCCGCCGGCCTGCGCGTCCGCCGGGCGGGTGCCGCCGGCGGCGAGCACGGTGGTGACGAGCGCGTCGGCCTCGCCGAGCGCGGCCAGCAGTTCGGGCTCGGCGCCGCGCAGCGAGGCGCAGTAGTAGGCCCTGGCCTGCGCGCCCTGGTCCTCGATCGCCCGGCAGAGCGTCTCGACGAAGGCGGTGTTGCCGCTCATGTGGTGGGCGCGGTAGTAGAGCACCGCGACCGTCGGGCCGTCCTGCGTACGGGCTTCGCGCTCCAGCGGCCCCCAGGCCGGGGCGGAGGCGGGCGGGGCGAAGCCGTGGCCGGTCAGCAGCACGGTGTCGGAGAGGAAGGCGGCCAGCTCGGCGAGGTTGGCGGCGCCGCCGTGCGCGAGGTAGGCGTGCGCCTCGGCGGCGATGCCGGCCGGGACGGTGGACAGCTCCATCAGCTGGGCGTCGGGGGCCTGTTCACCGGTCAGCACGATCACCGGGCGGGGGCCGGCCAGCAGCGTGTCCAGGCCCTCCTGCCAGGCGCGGCGACCGCCGAGCAGGCGGACCACGACGAGGTCGGTGCCCTCCAGCAGCGCGGGCAGGTCCTCGGGTGTGAGCCGGGCCGGGTTGCCGAGCCGGTAGCGGACCGGGCCCTCGGCGGCGCGGGCACTGAGCAGGTCGGTGTCGGACGTCGACAGCAGCAGGATCATGCGAAGGCCCTCCCGGCCTCGGAGCCGCCCCGAGCCGAAGGGCGCGCCGGCGTGGAAAGTGACGAGTGACGAGCGACGGACGAAAACGCGTGGTGCGCGGCGGACGAAGGCGCGTGGCATCTGGCGGACGAAAGCGAGCGACGGCGCGTGGCCGGCGACCGAAGGGGCGCCGAGGCGTCGGCGAAGCGCCCGGAGTCGGGCGGGCGTGAGGCGCCCGGGGACCCGGGCGCGGGCATGCGGCAGCGCATTGCTCTTCGAGCCTTCCTCGGGGTCCGCGCCCCGGGCCGGTGGAGGACGGCAGGAGTTCCTGGCTCCCGCGGCCGTCCGGTCTCCCGGTGAACCGCGGTCACAGTGGCGGGACCGCACCGGGCTTGCACCGGTTTCCTCCCCTGCGCCGTCGCTGGCGTGCGGACGGCCCGCGGGGACCGTCCGCCAGCATCGTACGGGGTGCGGCTGACCTGGGGGAGGGCGATCCCGGGGAGGCCGCCCGGAGCGCCCGGGGTGTGAGGCGACGGACAAAGGCAACCGATCGGATCATCTGTATGCTCGCGGCCATGCCACCGACACCCGACGCCACCGCGCCGGGCGCCGCGGTGCCCGACCGGGGGCGCGCGGACGCCTGCCCAGGGGCCCTTCGTCTACACCCGGCCGACGACGGCGCCCTGGCCCGGGTCCGCCTGCCCGGCGGCCTGCTGACGGTCCGTCAGGCGCTGGCGCTGGCCGACGCCGCCGAGGCGCTCGGCGACGGCGAACTGGAGACCACCTCCCGCGGCAACGTCCAACTCCGCGGCCTGGCTTCGCACTGCGGGGCCGAACTCGCCGAACGGCTGCGCGCCGTCGGCCTGCTGCCCTCGGACACGCACGAACGGGTCCGCAACATCGTGGCCTCCCCGCTCGCCGGGCTCGACGGACACGGCTTCGCCGACGTGCAGGCCTGGGTGCGGGAGCTGGACGCGCGGCTGTGCGCGAGCGACTGGGCGGCCGGACTCTCCGGCAAGTTCCTGTTCGCGCTGGACGACGGGCGGGGCGACGTCGCCGCGTTCGACGCCGATGTGACATTGATCGCAGGCCCGGACGGGTCGGCGCTGCTGCGCCTCGGACGGGCCGCCCACGGGCGTCCGGTGCCGGCAGGGCAGGAGGTGACGGCCGTGCTCGACGCGGCCCGGACCTTCCTGGACGTGCTGCGGGAGAGCGGGCGCAAGGCCTGGCACCTGCGCGAGGTCCCCGAGCTGCTGCCGGCCGGGCCCGTGCCGGTGCCCGCTTTCGCCGGGGCCGCGCCCGCGGTCGGCGTGGTCCCTACGGCCGGTGTGGTCCGGACGGTCGGCCCGCTCGCCACGGTGGCGGGCGGGGCCGTGGCGGGCGGGCTGTCGGTGGGCATGCGCTTCGGCCGGGCCGGTGCCGCGCAGTGGCGGGAACTCGCGGGCGCCTGCGCCGGGGAGATCCGGCTGACGCCCTGGCGCGGCGCGGTGCTGCCGGGGGCGCCGGCCGACCGGCTGCCCGCGCTGGCGGCGGCCGGGTTCCGGACCGCGCCCGGCTCGCCCTGGGAGCGGGCCACCGCCTGCACCGGGCTGCCGGGGTGCGCCAACTCGCGGGCCGACGTCCGGGCCGACGCGGCGCGGGCGCTCGATGCGGCGGCCGTCGCCGGGAGCCCGCCGGTTATGGGCCTTCCGGCCGCCGGTCTCCCGGTGCACTGGTCGGGGTGTGAACGGCGCTGCGGTCATCCGGCCGGGCGGTGGGTGGACGTGCTCGCCACCGGGCAGGGCTACCGGGTGACGGTGAACGGTCCGGCGTCCGCCGGGGCGGCCGTGGACGTGACGAACGAGGAGATGGCCGAGGCGGTCGCCGAGGCCAGGAGGACCACGAAGTGATCGAGTACGAGAAGGACGGTGCGTCCATCTACCGCCAGTCCTTTGCCACCATCCGTGCGGAGGCCGACCTGGCCGCCCTCCCGGCGGACGTCTCCCAGGTCGCGGTGCGGATGATCCACGCCTGCGGGATGGTCGACCTGGTCGAGGACCTGGTGTACTCGCCGGGCGTGGTCGCCTCCGCACGCGCGGCGCTGCGGGCCGGGGCGCCGATCCTGTGCGACGTGAACATGGTGGCGAGCGGCGTCACCCGCAAGCGGCTGCCCGCCGACAACGAGGTCGTGTGCACCCTCACCGACCCGTCCGTGCCGGAACTCGCCCGGAAGATGGGCAACACCCGTAGCGCCGCCGCCATGGAACTGTGGCTGCCCCGGCTGGAGGGCGCGGTGGTGGCCGTCGGCAACGCGCCGACCTCGCTGTTCCGGCTGCTGGAGATGATCGAGGCCGGTGCGCCGCGCCCGGCCGCGGTGATCGGCGTCCCGGTCGGCTTCATCGGCGCCGCCGAATCCAAGCAGGCCCTGGCCGAGCACCCATCCGGCCTGGAGCACCTGGTGGTGCGCGGCCGGCGCGGTGGCAGCGCGATCGCCGCCGCCGCCGTCAACGCGATTGCGAGCGAAGAAGAGTGACGGATCGTCAAATCCCTGGTGTCGGCCGGCTCTACGGCGTCGGGCTCGGCCCCGGCGACCCGTCGCTGGTGACCGTCCGGGCGGCCGAACTCATCGGCAAGGCCGATGTGGTGGCCTATCACAGTGCCCGGCACGGCCGGTCCATCGCGCGTTCGATCGCCGAGCGTTATCTGATGGGTGGTCAGGTCGAGGAGAAGCTGGTCTACCCGATCACGGTCGAGACCACCGACCACCCGGGCGGCTACCGGGGCGCGCTGGACGACTTCTACGAGGAGGCCGCCGCCCGGCTGGCCGCCCACCTGGACGCCGGCCGCGACGTCGTGGTCCTCGCCGAGGGCGACCCGCTGTTCTACGGCTCGTACCAGCACATGCACAAGCGGCTCGCGCACCGCTACCCGACCGAGGTGGTGCCGGGTGTGACCTCCGTCAGCGCCGCGGCCGCCCGGCTCGGCCAGCCGCTGACCGAGGCCGAGGAGACGCTCACCGTCATCCCGGGCACGCTGCCCGAGGAGGAGCTGACGGCGCGGATCGCCGCCGCCGACTCCGCCGTGATCATGAAGCTGGGGCGCACCTTCCCGGCCGTCCGGCGGGCGCTGGAGCGGGCCGGACGGCTCGACGACGCGCAGTACGTCGAGCGCGCGTTCATGGACGGGGAGCGCATCCTGCCGCTCGCGGAGGTCGAGGGCGAGACCGTCCCGTACTTCTCGGTGGCGGTGCTGCCGAGCAAGGTCGCGCCGCTGGAGCCGGTGGAGCGGCGGACGGACGGTGCCGGCGCGGTGGCCGTCATCGGCACCGGTCCGGCCGGGCCGCTCTGGCTCACCCCCGAGGCGCGCGGCGTCCTGGCCGAGGCGACCGACCTGGTCGGCTACACCACCTACCTGGACCGGGTGCCCGAGCGGCCGGGGCAGCGGCGGCACGCTTCGGACAACAAGGTGGAGTCGGAGCGCGCCGAGTACGCCCTCGAACTGGCCCGCCGCGGGCACAAGGTCGCGGTGGTGTCCTCGGGCGACCCGGGCGTCTTCGCGATGGCCACCGCCGTCCTGGAGGTCGCCTGCGAGGAGGCCTACCGGGACGTCCCGGTGCGGATCGTCCCGGGGATGACCGCGGCCCACGCGGCCGCCTCCCGGGCCGGCGCCCCGCTCGGGCACGACTACGCGGTGGTGTCGCTGTCGGACCGGCTCAAGCCCTGGGACGTGGTGGCCCGCAGGCTGCACGCGGCGGCCGAGGCGGACCTGGTGCTCGCGCTCTACAACCCGGGCTCGAAGTCGCGCACCACGCAGGTCGCCCTCGCCCGGGACCTACTGCTGGAGTACCGCGCGCCCGAGACGCCGGTGGTGATGGCGCGCGACGTCGGCGGGCCGACCGAGCGCGTGCGGATCGTCCGGTTGGGCGAGCTGGATCCGGCGCTGGTCGACATGCGGACGATCCTGCTGATCGGCTCCTCGCAGACCCGGGCGGTCGAGCGGGGCGGCGGCGTGGAGGTCGTCTGGACGCCGCGGCGGTACCCGGAGGAGTAGCGGGCGACGACTGACAGATGACAGCTAACAGATTTCATCATCTGTTAGCTGTCATCTGTTTTCTGTTACTTGTTCGCCGCCGCCTCCGTCACCGGGTCGGCTTGGCGATCACCAGCTCCGTGTTGTGGTCCTCGCCCGCGCCCAGCAGCGCCGCCGGCCGGCCGTTCGGGTCGTTGTACGACAGTTCGCGGTACAGCGCGGCGAGGTTGGCGTCCGAGGCGCTGCCGAAGTCCGTGCCGTACGGTGCGGAGGACTCGATCAGCGTCGTGAACAGGGAGAGCGTGCCGTCCCCGTTGTCCGCGATCTCGATGATGCGCCCGTGCTGCGGGTAGTCGATGTGCGAGGCGGTGTTGATCTCCCAGAACGCCCGCTCCGGCACGGCGTGGCCGTGCGCCGTGACCTTGTTCATGTGGGTGTGCCCGTTCACCCACGCGATCACGTTCGGGTAGCGCTGGAGCAGCGCCACCAGTTCGTTGCCGTCGTGCCGCTTCTCGAAGATGTTGCGCGGGTCGGGCAGCAGGTTGCCCATGGTGGTGCTCGTGTGGTGGCTGAACAGGAGGATCACCTCGTCCGTGCTGCCGCCCGTCACCTTGCGTCCGTCGGTGTCGTACCAGTGCCCGCTGTGCGCCTTCAACTGCTGCTCCAGCCAGCGCAGTTGCGCGGTGCCCAGTGAACCGTCCGCGAATCCGGCCTGGTTGGTGGTGTCCAGGCTGATGCCGACCACCTTCTCCGAGATGCGGAAGGTGTAGTAGAGCTTGCCGCTGCCCACCATGTCCGAGGTGAAACCGTGCCCGTACGGGCCGGCGCCGGTGTGCGCCGGGTTCAGGTGGGCCTTGGCGAACTCCTTGAGCGTGAACGGCCGTCGGCGCTCGTCCGGGGTGATCCGGCGCACCGCGTCGCCGCTCGCGAGCAGCTTCGCGAGCAGGAGCGCGGCGCCGGCCGGGTCGCGGCGCAGCGAGTCCATCAGCTGGGCCGCGTCCGCGTCGTTGCAGCCCTCCAGCTTGTACTGGCCGGTGTAGAGGTCGTTCAGCAGCCCGAGGTCCGGCAGCGAACCCTCAAGGCTGTCGTCGTGGTTGCCGACCGTCGTGTACCAGGGCGTACGCAGGCCCGGCGCGTCGAACGGCCGGCCGGCGGCGTCGAGGAAGCCCGGTATCTGCGGGAAGCCCTTCGCCTTGTAGCCGTCGCTGTAGGCGAGTTCGGGGTTCCAGTAGGCGGCGTTGCCCGAGTTCTGCACGCCTTCGTAGCGGTTCGGGTCGCCGGTGTTCTGGGCGAGTCGGCCGCCGCCCATGACGGTGAGGTACCAGTCGAGTTCGGCCTGCTCATGGTTGTCGGTGTTGTCGCCGGTGGCCATCACCATGCTGAACGGCATCCCGGTGTAGGGGCCGCCGTCGAGCGCGTTGACCCGCTCGACGAGGGCCGAGACGCCGCGGGCGTTCAGGGCCTCCTGCGGTCGGTACGCGCTGCCGTTGAACCGGGCCAGGTACTCGAATCGCACCGGGGACTCGGTGTCCACCAGGTGCAGGTCGCTGAACTGGACGAAGCTGGCCAGCCCGGTCCGCCGGTCGTCCCGCCCGGTGCCCGGCGCCGCCAGGTCGCCGCGTACCACCAGCGGCCAGCCCGGCCCGGCCGTCAGTCGCTTGTACCCGCCGGTGCCGACGGGCGTGGCCACCTGGTCGAGCGTGGTGCCTGTCGTCCTGACCGCCCGCGCGGCGGTGGCCGCCAGTGCGCGCTCGCGCTCCGCCGCCGAGGCGAACTGCCCGCCGCCCAGCGACAAGGCCGACCAGGCGGCGGCCACCGACGTACCGGTGAGGAACGTACGCCGACTCATCCCTGCCACAAGAACCCCCACATGCTGATGGCCCGGCCGGACAACCCGGACACCGGACCCCGTGTCATGAACCCGCCTCTGGCGGACCGCCAGATTACTCACTGGTAGGCACGAGGTGCGAGGCCCGTGCGGAGAACTCTTCGGGAACGCGGGGCAGCGGCCACTCCCCGACTCGGACACCGGGTCGCGGGGCCCTGCTGACCGCCCCCGGTCGGGGCGCGGTCAGGCGAATGGGGGAAAATCGGTACCGACGGTCGGTGCGGCCGCACCTCAACGGAGTCGGAAGCGAGACGCAGGTGGCCAAAGCGGGAGCCGAAGCGGGAGCCGAGGCCGGGGGCAAGGCCGGGGCCGAAGCGGCGGCCGAGGCCGGAGCCGAAGCCGGGGGCCGGGCCGGCCAGCTGAAGAGCAGCGGCCTGCGGCACGGCTGGACCACGGGCGCCTGCGCCACCGCCGCCACCAAGGCCGCGTACACCGCGCTGCTCACCGGCGAGTTCCCGGACCCGGTGACCATCACCCTCCCCAAGGGCCAGCAGCCGGCCTTCGCCCTCGCCGCCGAGGAGCTCACCGCCGAGGAACTCGCCCCCAGGGCCGGGGGACTGGCCGCCGGGGTCCTCGCGGCCGGAGGTCGAGCCGCCGTCCCGCCCGAGCCGGCGAGCGCGATGGCCGCCGTGGTCAAGGACGCCGGCGACGATCCCGACGTCACCCACGGCGCGCTGATCCGCTCGACGGTGCGGGCCGGCGAGCCCGGCGCCGGAGTGGTGTTCCGGGCCGGACCGGGGGTGGGGACGGTCACCAAGGCGGGCCTGCCGCTGCCCGTCGGCGAGCCCGCGATCAACCCGGTGCCCCGGCAGATGATCCGCGACGCCGTGGCGGAGGTGGCCGCCGCGCACGGCGGCAGCGGGGACGTGGTGGTCGAGATCTCCGTGGACCACGGCGAGGAGATCGCCCGTTCCACCTGGAATCCACGGCTGGGCATCCTCGGGGGCCTGTCCATCCTCGGCACCACCGGCATCGTCGTCCCCTACTCCTGCTCCGCCTGGATCGACTCCATCCGCCGCGGCGTGGACGTGGCCCGGGCGGCGGGCCGCACCCACGTGGCCGGCTGTACCGGCTCGACCTCCGAGAAGGTCGCCGTCGCCGTGCACGGACTGCCCGAGGACGCGCTGCTCGACATGGGCGACTTCGCGGGCGCCGTCCTCAAGTACCTCAAGCGCCACCCGGTGCCCCGGCTGACGATCGCGGGCGGCTTCGCCAAGCTGTCCAAGCTCGCCGCCGGTCACCTCGACCTGCACTCGGCGCGCTCCCAGGTGGACAAGGGGTACCTGGCAGAACTGGCGCGGCGCGGCGGGGCCGACGGGGTGTTGGCCGAGGCGGTGGCCGCCGCCAACACCGGGTTGGAGGCGGTGCAGTTGTGCCGGGCGGCCGGGGTGCCGCTGGGCGATCTGGTCGCCGAGGCGGCGCGGGCGACGGCGCTCGGCGTGCTGGTCGGCTCGCCGGTGGCGGTGGACGTCATCTGCATCGACCGCGCGGGCACCGTCGTCGGCAGGGCGGAGCCGCTCGGGCCGTGACGCTCTCACAGAATCGCGGCAATACCACCTGGTGATGTGAAGATCTGACGTTCATGCGGGGCGAGAAACGGACAAAAGGAGTGTCACACCCACCCCCGGCTCTGTTGTCATCTCAACCATGAGATATGGTCTGGCGAGTGACAGGCGACTACCTCACCCGTATCGGCACCCTCATCCGTACCGCCCGCCAGCACCGCGGCTGGTCCCAGGCGCAGCTCGGCGAGGCCCTCGGCACCAGCCAGAGCGCGGTCAACCGCATCGAGCAGGGCAAGCAGAACGTCAGCCTTGAGATGATCGCGCGCATCGGCGAAGCCCTCGACAGCGAGATCGTCTCCCTCGGCTACTCCGGCCCGATGCACCTGCGGGTCGCCGGCGGCACCCGACTCTCCGGCGCCATCGACGTCCGCAGCAGCAAGAACGCCTGCGTCGCGATCCTCTGCGCCTCACTGCTGACCACCGGACGCACCACGCTGCGCAGCGTCGCCCGGATCGAAGAGGTCTACCGCATCCTCGAGGTGCTCACCAGCATCGGCGTCAAGAGCCGCTGGACCAACGACGGCCGCGACCTCGAACTCACCCCGCCCGCCGAGCTCGACCTCGCGGCGATGGACGTCGAGGCAGCCCGCCGCACCCGCAGCGTGCTGATGTTCCTCGGCCCGCTGATGCACCGCGCCAGCCGCTTCGCCATCCCGTACGCGGGCGGCTGCGACCTCGGCACCCGCACCGTCGAGCCGCACCTGACCGCGCTGCGCCGCTTCGGGTTGGAGGTCGCCACCACCGGCGGCGCCTACCACGCCTCGGTCGAGCCGGGCACCCCGCTGGACCGTCCGATCGTGCTGACCGAGCGCGGGGACACCGTCACCGAGAACGCCCTGCTGGCCGCCGCCCGGCACGACGGCGTCAGCGTCATCCGCAACGCCTCGCCCAACTACATGGTCCAGGACCTGTGCTTCTTCCTGGAGAAGCTGGGCGTGCGGATCGAGGGCATCGGCACCACCACCCTCACCGTCCACGGCGTCCCGGAGATCACCTGCGACGTCGACTACACCCCGGCCGAGGACCCGGTGGAGGCGATGAGCCTGCTCGCCGCCGCCGTCGTCACCTCCTCCGAGCTGACGATCCGCCGGGTGCCGATCGAGTTCCTGGAGATCGAACTCGCGGTGCTGGAGGGGATGGGCCTCGACTACGACCGGACCCCCGAGTACCGGGCCCACAACGGCCACACCCGCCTGGTCGACCTCACCGTGCGCCCGTCCAAGCTGACCGCGCCGATCGACACCATCCACCCGATGCCGTTCCCCGGCATCAACATCGACAACGTGCCGTTCTTCGCGGCCATCGCCGCGGCCGCCCACGGCACCACGATGATCCACGACTGGGTCTACGACAACCGTGCGATCTACCTCACCGAGCTGACCCGCCTCGGCGCCGACGTCAAGCTCCTCGACCCGCACCGCGTCCTGGTCCAGGGCCCCACCCGCTGGCGCGCCGCCGAGATGATGTGCCCGCCGGCGCTCCGCCCCGCGGTCGTCATCCTCCTCGCGATGCTCGCCGCCCAGGGCACCTCCGTCCTGCGCAACGTCTACGTCATCAACCGCGGCTACGAGGACCTCGCCGAGCGCCTCAACTCCATCGGCGCGCAGATCGAGACCTTCCGCGACATCTGATCCGATCCGGATCCGAATGGCAGTCGGATGGCCGACCGGCCCCACGCGTTGGGGCTGGTCGGCCGTTTCGGCTACTCGCCGGTGGTGCCGTCGAGGTGTTCGCGCAGGAGGTCGGCGTGGCCGTTGTGGCGGGCGTACTCCTCGATCATGTGGGTGAGGATCCAGCGCAGCGAGAAGACCTCCTCGCCGTAGTGCCCCAGAACGTCCAACGACTCGGTGGCCGCGACGAGTTGCCGGGCGTGGTCGCACTCGCGGCGCCAGACCGCGAAGGCCTCGTCCGGGTCGGCGGTGTCGGCGTCGAACTCGGCGAAGGAGCCGTCGGGGTTCTTCCAGAAGGCGGGCTTGGCCTCGTCGTTGAGGACGTTGCGGAACCAGCTGCGCTCCACCTCGGCGAGGTGGCGGACCAGCCCGAGCAGGGAGAGACCGGAGGGTTCGAGGGCCCGGGTGCGGAGCTGTTCGGGGGTGAGGTCGGCGCACTTCAACGCGAGCGTGTCGCGCTGGTAGTCCAGGAAGCTGGCCAGGGTGGCCCGTTCGTCGGCCGTGCGCAGGGTCGTGGTGCGGTGATCGTCTGCCATCGGCCCATCCTGCCGGTGCGGCGCCGAAACCCGCCCGGTAATTTCTTGCGGCCCGGTCGGCCCGGTCGGCCCGGTCGGCCCGGTCGGCCCGGTCGGCCCGGTCGGGCCCGGTCGGTTCGGCCGACCCGACCCGCCGTTCTAGCGCAGGTGCTGCAACCACCGCACCGCGCCCGGTACGTCCGGGGCCACCGGTACGCCGTCCGGGACCGGCGGACGCCGCACGATGATCACGGGCAGGTGGAGTTCGCGTGCGGCGGTGAGTTTGGGTGCGGTCGCGGCGCCGCCGCTGTCCTTGGTGACCACGACGTCGATGCGGTGCTCGCGCAGGAGTGCCCGTTCGCCGTCGAGCGTGAACGGCCCCCGGTCCAGCAGGACTTCGAAGGACGGCGGCAACGGGGGCTCGGGCGGGTCGACTGACCGGGCGAGGAAGTGGACCCCGTCGAGGTGGGCGAAGGTGGCGATGCCCTGTCGCCCGGTGGTGAGGAAGACCCGTCGCCCGAGGCCGGGCAGGAGTTCGGCCGCGGCGGCGAGCGAGGGGACGGGGAGCCAGCGGTCCCCGGCGACCGGTGCGAAGCCGGGGCGGCGTAGCACCAGCAGCGGTACGCCGGTGGCCGCCGCCGCGAGGGCCGCGTTGCGGGACATCCCGGCGGCGAACGGGTGGGTGGCGTCGACGACCGCGTCGACCCGCTCGCCGCGCAGCCAGTCGGCCAGCCCCTCGGGGCCGCCGAAGCCGCCGATCCTCACCTCTCCGGCGGGCAGCCGGGGTTGGGCGACCCGGCCGGCCAGCGAACTGGTGACCCGCAGGGACGGCAGCTCGGCGAGTGCGGCGGCCAGCGCCCGCCCCTCCGTCGTCCCGCCGAGGATCAGGACGTGCCGGGTCATGGGGTTCACGCCCCGCAGGGCTCGTGCGGGCGTTCGCGCTCCGCCGAGTAGAGGTGGCTGTCGCGGAACTGTTCGGCGGCCAGCGTCCGTCCGACCAGGATGACGGCGGTGCGCACCACGCCCGAGGCCTTGACCTGCCCGGCGATGTCGGCGAGGGTGCCGCGCAGCACCAGCTCGTCCGGGCGGCTGGCCATCGCGACGACGGCGGCCGGGCAGTCGGCGCCGTAGTGCGGGAGCAGTTGCTCGACGACGTCGTCCACGTATCCGGCGGCCAGGTGCAGCACCAGCAGGGCGCCGCTGCGGCCGAGGGTGGCCAGGTCCTCGCCCTCGGGCATCGGGGTGGCGCGCTTGGCGATCCGGGTGAGGATGACGGTCTGGCCGACGGTCGGGACGGTCAGCTCCCGCTTGAGCGCGGCCGCTGCGGCGGCGAAGGCGGGCACGCCGGGGACGATCTCGTACGGCACGCCGGCCGCGTCGAGGCGGCGCATCTGCTCGGCGACGGCGGAGAAGACGGACGGGTCGCCGGAGTGCAGCCGGGCCACGTCCTGTCCGGCCTGGTGCGCGCGGACCAGCTCGGCGATGATCTGGTCCAGGTTGAGCTGCGCGGTGTCGACGAGGCGGGCGCCGGGCGGGCATTCGTCGAGCAGTTCGCGCGGCACCAGGCTGCCGGCGTAGAGGCAGACCTCGGCGCGGGCCAGGAGGCGCTGGCCGCGCAGGGTGATCAGGTCGGCGGCGCCGGGGCCGGCTCCGATGAAGTGGACGGTCACGACGCGTTCTCCTGAGGGGTGTTGGGCTTGACGGCGGACCACTGGGTGACCGGCATGGCCTGCCGCCACCCGGTGAAGCCGCCCACCGGGACGGCGTGCGCGACGGCGAGCTTGACGAGCTCCCCGCCGTGGCGCCGGTACCACTCGGTGAGCAGCGCCTCGGATTCCAGCGTCACGGTGTTGGCGACCAGCCGGCCGCCCGGCCGCAGGGCGGCCCAGCAACTGTCCAGCAGACCGGTCGCGGTGAGGCCGCCGCCGATGAACACCGCGTCGGGGGTGGGGAGTTCGGCGAGCGCGGCGGGGGCCGGACCGGTCACCACGCGCAGCCGCGGCACGCCCAGGGCGGCGGCGTTGCGGGCGATCCGCTCGGCCCGCACCGGGTCGCGTTCGATGCTGACGGCCCGGCAGTCGCGGTGCGCGCGCAGCCACTCGACGGCGATCGAGCCGGAGCCGCCGCCGACGTCCCAGAGCAGTTCGCCGGGGGAGGGGGCGAGGGCGGCGAGGGTGGCGGCGCGCACGTGCCGTTTGGTGAGCTGGCCGTCGCTCTCGTAGGCGGCGTCGGGCAGGCCGGGGACGAGCGAGCTGCGGGGGCCGTCGCCGAGGTCGACCGCGATGACGTTCAGGGGGTCGCCGGGCGGGTGCGGCCAGCCGTCGGCGGTGCCGTCGAGCTGTCGTTCGGTCGGGCCGCCGAGCTGTTCGAGCACGCGCAGGCGGGCGGCGCCGTAGCCGCGCGCGGTGAGCAGCGCGGCGACGGCGGCCGGGGTCGTGGCGTCGGCGCTCAGCACGAGCAGGCGGCGGCCGGGGTTCAGGGCCAGGGCGAGGGTGTCCAGCGGGCGGCCGACCAGGCTGACCACCTCGGTGGACTCCAGCGGCCAGCCGAGTCGGGCGCAGGCGTGGGAGACGGAGGAGGGGTGCGGCAGGACGCGCAGTCGCCCGGCGCCGACCGTCTCGGCGAGGGTGCGGCCGATGCCGTGGAACATCGGGTCGCCGCTGGCCAGGACGGCGACCCGGCGGTCCGCGTGCGCGGCGAACAGTCCGGGGACGGCCGGGCGCAGGGGGGACGGCCACGGGACGCGCTCGGCGGCGACCTCGTCGTGGGGGAGGAGGTTCAGCTGCCGGGGGCCGCCGACGACCACCTCGGCTGCCCGCAGGGCGGCGCGGCCGATGGTGGAGAGGCCGGGCCAGCCGTCGGCCCCGATCCCGACGACGGTGATCGGGGGTGGCAGCTCGGGCACCGGGTGGCTCCTTGTCGTTCGGCGGGCGCCGTGAGTAGAGAGAACAACTGTCGGGGCAGCCTACCTGGCGGTATCCGGCCGGTCGTCTCCCGCCCGCCCCCCGCTACCGGTCCGCCCAGTCCCCCGAGTCGATCACCGCGGGCCGCTCCCGCAGCCGGCTCTCGACGACGGGCCCGGCGAAGTACACCCAGGCCTCCCGCACCTCGCCCGCCGCCGTCCGCACCGGCAGCCGCCGCCGTACGTACAGGCCGGTCCCGTCCGCCCGGCAGTCCTCCAGCCGGTCCAGCGCCGCGAGCGCTCCGGCGTACGCGCCGGGCCGTACGGTGATCAGCTCGCCCACGATCCGGCGCCCGGGCGTCGCGTCCGGCACCGCGTACGGGTACCCGGGGCCGTCGTGCAGCGTGGCGCCGTCCAGCACGGCCGGGCGGATGTCGGCGCAGCGTCCGGCCAGGTGGGCGGCGTGGTTGCGGCCGCCGCTGCGCAGGGTGCCGTAGACGAAGAACGGCAGGGCCTCCTCGGACACGGGTTCGACCTCTCGGCTTGGGGGAGCGCCCACGGTACGTCCTCGTGCCCGCGCCGCGATAGCGCCTCTCGCCCCGTGTGTCCCGTGCCCCGCGCCCCGCGCGTCCGCCCGGTGGTGGGCGTCAGGCGGCGTCCGGGGTGGTCCGCGCGTAGGTGAGGACGACGTTGCCGTGCTCGAAGACGCGGCTGTCGGTGAGCGTGAAGGCGCGGGGCTCGAACTCCGCGCGGAACAGCGGGATGCCCGACCCAGCCACCACCGGGTACTGCTTGATGATCAACTCGTCGATCTCGGGCAGCAGCTGGCCGGCCAGGTCGGCGCCGCCGCAGAGCCAGATGTCGAGCCCGTCCTGCTGCTTCAGCCTGCGGACCAGGGCCACCGGATCCTCCGCGGTGACCTCCACCGCCGGGTCCGGGCCGGCACCGAGGGTGCGGGAGACCACGATCTGCCGCAGGTGGGCGTAGGGGCTCGTGAGGCCCACGGCCAGCCCCGGTGCGTAGGTGCCGCGGCCCATGACGACGGTGTCGAAGCGCTTGTTGGGTGCCTCCGCGATGCCGAACGCCGCGCGGCCGGGGGTGGGGATGGTCTCCGGGTACTCGGCGAAGAGCGCCGAGGTGTAGTCCTCGGTGAGGAACGGCGCGAAGAAGTCGAAGCTGTCGTCCGGGCCGGCGATGAAGCCGTCGATGGTGGTGCCGATGAAGTAGCTGAGCTTGCGCATGCAGGTCCTCTGGAGTCGGGAAGCGGCGCGGACCGCGCGGCCTGTCGCCTAACCACTCCGACTATAGTACTCCAGCCATAGTGGTTGCCAGGATGTTTTCAGGCCCGGGCGCCCCGGTCCCCGAAAACCCCGCGAGAGAGAATCGGCCCATGGTCCAGAACCCCGCCCGCCGCACCGCCCTCGCCGACGCCGCCATCGAGGTCCTCGCCCGCGACGGCGCCCGCGGCCTCACCTTCCGCGCGGTCGACGTGCAGGCCGGCGTCCCCAACGGCACGGCCTCCAACTACTTCGCCAACCGCGACCACCTGCTCCACCAGACCGCCCGGCACATCCACCACCGGCTCACCCCGGACCCGGCCGTCATCGCCGACCTGCTGCGGGCCCCGCGTGACCGCGCCCTGGTCACCGCCCTGATGCACGACCTGATCCGCCGCATCTCCGCCGACCGGGCCGGCTACCTCGCGATGCTCGAACTGCGCCTGGAGGCCACCCGCCGCCCCGGCCTGCGGGCCCAGCTCACCGGCACCATCCGCGAGCAGCTGGAGGCCAACGTCGCCTACCACCTCGACGGAGGACTGCCCGGCGACCGCGAGACCGTCCTCGTCCTCTACCTCGCGATGACCGGCCTGATCGTCGAACACCTCACCCTGCCCGAGGTGTTGGGCACCGACACCCTGCCCGCCCTGATCGAGACCATCGTCGAGCGCATCGTCCCCGCCACCTGACCACCCGGCGGGCACGGCGAGTTGGGCGGGCCGCCGGCCTCGCGTTCCGGCGGGCGAGGGGGCGGCTCTGCCGGAGGGGGTGTCAGAGGGTGTGCGGGGGCTCGCCCGTCCACCAGTTGCCGGGGGCGTCGGGGTCGCGGCTGGTCCAGAACTCGATGATCGCGCTGGTGAACTCGGCTGCGGAGAGGGTGCCGTCGCCGTCGCGGTCGAGGTGGCGGAAGGCCTCGTCGGCGTCGTCGCGGGAGAGGCCGGCGAAGTGGCCGCGCTGGAAGACGAAGAACTCGCCGGCGTCGACCGTTCCGCTGCGGTCGGTGTCGGCGACGGCGAGGAAGGCGTCGGCGAGTGCGCCGAAGCTGGTCCGCGCGGCCTCGGGGTCGTCGGAGAGGGCGCCGGTCGAGCGGACGAACTGTTCGCGGGTGATCGCCTCGGTGCCGGCGGGCAGGTGGGCGAGGTGCAGGTCGTGCCAGACCGTCAGGTACGCGCGGACGATGACGGCCTCGGCCTCCGAGCCCTCCTGGTGGCCGAGCGAGCGGGCGACGGCGATGCCCATGAGGGCGTGGTCCCGTTCGGTGAGGAGCCCGTCGCCGTCGGCGTCGAGGTGGTCGAACCCGTGGTTGATCTTTGCTGTGAGCAGGTCGTCCGACAATGTGCCCCCTCGGTTGGCGATCACTACGACACGTCGCCAGCACGCTAGTGCCTGGAGTCGCGCTCGCGCAGCCGAACGACGGGCGAACGGCCACTCGGGCGACTCGAAGGCAGGGCCGCTAGCCGTCCTGGTGCTCGGCCCAGACGTACGCCTCGGGGAGCAGGTCGAGGATGGGCAGGGCGAGCAGCTCCGTTCCCCGCTTGACGATGACCTCGACCGTCGGGAAGTAGTCGAGCAGCACCTGCCGGCAGCGGCCGCACGGCGGCACGACGCCCCGGTCCTGGTCGCCGACCGCGACGACCGTGGTGAGGTCGTACGCGCCCTGGCCGGCGGCCGCGCCGATGAGGACGAGCTCCGCGCACGGGCCGCCGGTGAAGTGGTAGGCGTTCACGGCCGTGACGATCCGCCCGTCGGCGTTGCGCCCGGCGGCCGCGACGGTGTGGTTGTCGCCCCGGCAGTAGCGCCGGGCCACCGCCCGGGCGGCCTCGACGAGCTCGCGGTCGACGGCTGCGCGGTCTCCTGCGGAGTCGGATTGATCGCTGGTGGACATATTCGCTGGGGCTCCTTGATCGCACATGACAGGCTTCGAGCATGGACCGAGGGCCCCTGATCGTGCCAACGCTTTACGAGGGCCCCTTCATCCTTCGCCCCTGGCGCCTCACCGACCTCGCCGTGGTCCGGGAGGCGGGCACCGACCCGTACGTCCCGCTGGTCACGACCGTCCCGGCCGCCTCCGCCGGGTACGACGACGAGCGCCGCGACATGCGCCTCTACGCACTCCTCCCCACCGACCCCCGCGAGGCCACGGCCAGTCCCCTCACGGCCGCCGCCCCCCGCGAGGACCGGCGCCAGCGCTAGTGCACCGCGGCCAGCAGTTCCCGGGTGTACTCGGTGTGCGGCGCGCTGAACAGGCGGTCGCGGTCGGTGGACTCGACCAGTCGGCCCCGGTGCATGACGGCCACCCGGTCGCAGAAGTGCCGTACCACGGCGAGGTCGTGCGAGACGAACAGGAAGGCGACGCCGAGGCGTTCGCGCAGCTCCATCAGCAGGTTGAGCACCTGCGCCTGGACCGAGACGTCCAGGGCCGACACCGGTTCGTCCGCGATGATCAGGCGCGGCTGCGGGGCGAGGGCCCGCGCGATGCCGATCCGCTGGCGCTGTCCGCCGGAGAACTCGTGCGGGTAGCGGTCCAGGTGGGCGGCGGGCAGCCCGACCTGGTCCAGCAGTTCGGCTGAGCGCTCCCGCCGCTGCGCCGCGTCGAGTGAGGTGTGCAGGCGCAGCGGGGTGTCGAGGGTCTGGGCGACGGTGCGGCGCGGGTTGAGGGAGGCGTACGGGTCCTGGAAGACCAGCTGGATCTCCCGGCTGAGCCGGCGCCGCAGCTCCCGGCCCGGGCGGGTGACGTCCTGGCCGTCGTACAACACCGTTCCCGAGGTGGGCTGTTGGAGGCCGGCCAGGACGCGGGCGGTGGTGGACTTGCCGGAGCCGGACTCGCCGACCAGTCCGAGCGTCTCGCCGGGGGCGATCCGCAGTCCTACGCCCTCCACTGCCCGGACGGGCTCGGCGCGCAGGCTGGGGAGGCGGCGCCGTCCGGGGAAGTGGACGGCGAGGTCCGCCACCTCGACGAGCCAGCGCTCGGGGCGCCCGACAGCCCGGGGCGCGAATGCGGCGACGGGTGACGGATCGTCAACTGTCGGCAGTGGTGAGCCGGGTACGGAGTCCAGGGTGAGCGCCGCCCCGACCAGTGCGCGGGTGTACGGCTCGCGCGGCGCGGCCAGCAGCTCGGCGGTCGGCGCGGACTCGACCTGGACGCCGCCGCGCAGCACGAGCGTGCGGTCCGTCGTTCCGGCGACCACGCCGAGGTCGTGGCTGACCAGCAGCACCGCCGTGCCGTGCTCGCGCTGCAACTCGCTGAGCAGGTCGAGGACTTGCCGCTGCACTCGGGAGTCCAGGGCGGTGGTGGGCTCGTCGGCGATCAGCACCTGCGGGTCGTTCATCAGCGCCATGGCGATCATCACCCGCTGGCGCATCCCGCCGGAGAACTGGTGCGGGAAGTCACGCACCCGGGCGGCCGGGATGCCGACCCGGTCGAGCATCGCGGCGGCGCGTCGGCGGGCCTCGGCGCGACCGGCGCCGGGGTGGTGCAGCCGGTACATCTCGGCGAGTTGGGCGCCGACGCCGTGGAAGGGGCTGAGCGAGGTGAGCGCGTCCTGGAAGACCAGCGCGGCCCGGCCGCCCCGGACCGGACGCAGCGCTGACTCCGTCGCGCCCACCAGCTCCTGCCCGTCCAGCCGGATCGAGCCGGTGACGGTGGTGGTGCGCGGGTCGTGCAGGCCGAGGACGGCGAGTCCGGTGGCCGACTTGCCGGAGCCCGACTCGCCGACCAGGCCGAGGACTTCACCGGCGGCCAGGTCGAAGGAGAGCCCCTGGACGGCGGTCACGGGAGCGCCGCCGCGCGGGTCGGCGAAGGTGACGGTCAGATCGCGAACGCTCAGCACGGGCTCTGCGGCAGGCGCGGCACCAGGCCCAGGAACGGCCTCCGACACGGCTCCGGGCGCGCCCCCGGGCACGGACTCAACAGTGGACGTCATCGAACGGCTCCAGTCAGCTCAGGCGGATTCGCGGGTCGAGCCAGGCCACCACCAGGTCGGCCAGCGCGACGAACAGCACCACGAAGCAGGCGGCCAGCAGTACCGCGCCGACCACTGCGGGCAGGTCCTGCCCGGACACCGCCTGGGCGGCGAACCGCCCGACCCCGTTCAGCCCGAACACCGTCTCGGTGATGACCGCCCCGCCGAGCAGCACTCCGGCCTCCAGGCCGAGCAGTTGCACCAGCGGCCCGGCGGCGCCGCGCGAGGTGTACTTGAGGTGGGCGCGCAGCCGGCCGAGGCCCTTGCCGCGCGCGGTGCGGACGTACTCCTCGTTCATCGTCTCCAGCAGCTGGGAGCGTGAAAGCCGGGCGAACACGGCGGAGTTGACGAATCCGAGGACGAGCCAGGGGAGCAGCAGCCCGCCCGCCCAGGCCGCGAGGTCCTCGGTCGGCGGGGTGTAGGAGGGCAGTGGCAGCAGGCCGGTGGAGTAGACCAGTGCCCACTGGGCGACGTATCCGAGGAAGTAGATCTGCACGCTGGCGCCGACGAGGGTGAAGCCGGAGAGCAGCCGGTCGGTGCGGCCGCCGTGCCGTAGCGCGGAGACGAACCCGGTGCCGAGGCCGAGCACCAGCAGGACGGCGAGGGCGCCGGCGGTGAGCGAGAACGTGACCGGCAGGTGGTCGGCCAGGGCCTCGGTGACGGGCTGGTGCAGCCGGTAGGAGTAGCCGAGGCAGGGCGCGTCGCAGTGGATGACCGAGCCGTCCACGTCGCTGATGTCGCGCCCGGCGACGACCCCGGTGAGGTAGTCGGTGTACTGGGTGAGCAGCGGCTGGTCCAGGCCCATGCTCTGGCGCACCGCCGCGACTTGGCCGCTGTCGCAGCGCGGGCCGCAGGCGGCGCGGGCCGGGTCGGCGGGCGCGGCGTAGAAGAGGGCGAAGGCGGCGGCGGAGACCGCGACCAGGACGGCGAGGGCCTGGAGGGTCCGCCGCAGGGCGAAGGAGAGCATGGCCGGTCCGGGGTCGACGGGACGGGGAGGCGTACGCGGGGCAGGACTACGTGGAGTGCACGGGGAGTGCGGGAGTTCAGGGGCCCGCCCCCGCACCGACCGGCGCGGGGGCGGGTGCGGCGGTCAGGACTTCAGGTACAGCCACGCCAGGCTGACCGTGCCGTAGATGGGGTGGATGAACGCCCCTCCGACGTTGGAGCCGCGCACCTGGTTGACGTTCGCGTAGACGAACGGCAGCACCGGGACGTCCTGCATCACGGTCTTCTCCAGCGCGTACAGCTCCTTGGCCTTGGCGCGCGGCTCGCCGATCTGGTTGATCCGGTCGATCTCCTTGTCCACCGCCGGGTTGCGGTAGCGCGCGGAGTTGAGGTCGCTGCCGGCGCGGCCGTCGAAGGAGAACGGGATCAGCGTGGACGGGGTCGGCCAGTCGACGGAGGAGGTCTCCTCGAACAGGTCGTACGGGGAGTCGGCGCGGTGCACCTCGTCCAGGAACGCCTTGGGGTCGATCGGCTTGGGCACGATGGTGATGCCCGACTTGGCGAAGCCGTCCACCAGCACCTGCGCGGTGCGCTGCCCGTCCGGGGTGTTCTTGTACCCGTAGGTCAGGCTCGTCGGCGCCTGCTTGGCCTTGGCGAGCGCGGCCTTGGCGGCCTCCGGGTCGCCTTCGGGCTTGACCGGGTGGAGGTCGTACTTCTCCCAGTCGATCAGCGCCGGCGAGCTGAGCGTGGTGGCGAGCTCGCCGATCCGGGAGCCGCCCTGGACCTGGCGGGCCTGCTGGCGGGGGTAGCCGAGGTGCAGGGCCTTGCGGACCTCGACGTCCGGCACCCGCTCGTTGTTGATCACCAGCTGGGTGACGAAGGCGCCCTGGCGCCCGGAGACGACCAGGTCCTTGGCCTTCGGGTCGGTGTCGGCGGTCTGGTACAGCTCGGGGGAGAGCACGTCGGAGGCGGTGGTGGCGCTGGCGCCGCCGTCGCGCCCGGACAGGATCTCCTGGTTGATGTTGAGCGCCTCCTTGCCGAACGTGAAGACGAACTTGTCCGGGTACTGGCTGCGGATCGGGTCGGTCTCGGCCTTCCAGGCGGGGTTGCGCTCCAGCACCATGCGGGTGTTCTGGACGTGCTCGACGATCCGGTAGGGGCCGGTGGCGAACGGCTGCCGGTCGTAGTCCGTCCCGGTGTCCTTGTCCCGGCGCACCGGCGAGGACGAGGACTGCGCGGCCATGTACGGGACGTCGGCCTGCGGCTGCGGGAAGTGGAAGACGATGGTGTGCTCGTCGGGCGTCTCGATCGCGGCCAGGTCGCCGTCCTGCGGGCCGGCGTACTTGGCGCGCGCCGCCTCGTAGCTGGCCTCACCGGTGAGCCACTGCGGCCAGTACGGCGGGCCGACCTCGTAGCCCTTGCCGAAGCTGCGCTCGATGCCGTACTTGACGTCCTGGGCGGTGATCGGCTTGCCGTCCTCCCAGGCCACGCCGTCCTTGAGCTTGTACGTCCAGGTGCGCCCGCCGTCGCCGGAGGTGCCGGTGTCGGTCGCCAGGTCGCCGACCAGCTTGGCCTTGCCGTCGACGACCTGGTACTGCGTCAGCTGGCGGCCCCAGAGCAGCGAGGCGTTGTACGTCGCGCCCGCGTAGACCTTCTGCGGGTCGAGGTGGCGGAACTCGACGCTGTTGTACACGTTCACGGTGCCGCCCACGCGGGCGCCGGCAACGGCGGGGGCCGGTCCGGCGCTCTCCTTCTCGCCGCCGAGCGCGGCGGTCAGCGGGGACGTCTCCTTGGCGGCCGCCCCGGCGGGCGCCGGGCCGGTGCCCGCGCCGGCCGAGCAGGCGGTCGCCAGCAGGGCGGTGGCGACGACGGCGAGGGACGGTCTGGTCCAGCGCATGGCGAATCTCTCCTTGCCCCGGGAGCCGGGGCGGGTCGGGGCGGGCTTGGGGTGATGGACGGAGAAGGGCGGGGCTCAGCGGGCGGCGCGCGGGTCCAGCGCGTCCCGGACGGCGTCGCCGAGCAGGTTGAAGGCGAGCACGAAGAGCAGCAGGGCGACACCGGGGAAGACCATGTAGGTCGGATCGGCCTGGAAGACCTCGGAGCCGCGGGAGATCATCCGCCCCCAGTCCGGGATCGGCTCCGTGATGCCGACGCCGAGGAAGGACAGCACCGCTTCGGAGGCGACGAAGGTCGGCACCGCCATGGTGGCGTGCACCAGCAGCTGCGAGCGGACGTTCGGCAGCAGTTCGTGGACGACGACATGGAATCGGCCGGCGCCCTGGGCCCGGGCGGACTGCACGAAATCCCTTTCCCGGAGCGACCGCACGGTGGCCCGCAGGGAAAGCGCGAGCGGAATCCAGCCGAACGCGGAGAAGACCAGGATCAGCACCAGGAACTGCATCCACTCCGGTTCCGCGGTGCCCGGATCGACCAGTCGGGACTGGATGACGGGGCTCAGCGCGAGGAGCAGGAGCAGGGTCGGAAAGGCCAGCAGCACGTTGGCCAGGAAGCCGAACAGCCGGTCGGCGATCCCGCCGAGGTAGCCGACCGCGACCCCGGCCAGCACGCCGAGCGTGGTGGTCACGGCGGCGGAGGCGAAGGCGATCAGCAGCGAGGTGCGGATGCCGTAGAGCAACTGGGTCAGGACGTCCCGGCCGAGCCCCGGCTCCAGGCCGAACCAGAAGTCGCCCGAGATGCCGCCGTTCGGCAGGACGGGCAGGCCGCTGTCGCTGAGCAGGCCGGGGGAGTTCTGGCCGTAGTGCTCGACCGGGTTCTTCCCGTACAGGGCGGCGATCAGCGGGGCGGCGAGGGCGAGCAGCAGGAAGAGCAGGACGACGGCGAGGGCGGCGGCGCCGACCCGGTCGCGCAGGAGCCGGCCGAGCAGCCTCGGCGCGGCGGGTGCGGGGACGGAGCCCGCTGCTGTTTCGACCACGGCCATGAGAGGCGTACTCCCCGAATTCTCCGCCGCCCTGTGGGTGAGGGTGCGCTGGTGTGCATTTCCGAACCGGCCCCCGGGGGTTTCCCGTCGGCCGTTCGAGCGCCATCAGACCGGATGCGCGGGGAGGTCCGCAAATCACCTCCGGCGGTTTTTCCCGGCATTGTTTCGGCGCGTATTGCGGCTTCATTCGGCGTCATTGCGCCGCAATACCGGCGTTGCGGAAGAACGGACATCGAGGGGCGAAACGGGCGTGCCGTCCCGAATCCTGAGATCTCCGCCACATCCCCCCGGGCATTGGTACGATCCCGGGGAGCCGCGACTGGCGCGCACGGATGGAACCGACCATCGGGAAGCGGCTCCGTGCACCCGCACGACAGTTGCCGAGCGCCTGGGCCGTCCGTACTCGTCCGTGCACCACGAGGAGACCGCCTTGGCCACCCCGCACACCCCTCATGCCGTTGAGGCCGCCCAGGCCCCGCACACCGCGGCCGGCGAGGCCGCCGACACCGCCTTCCGCAGCGCCCTCGACGTGGTCGCCGGCGTGGAGCCGCGGATCGCCGCCGCCATCGGCCGGGAGCTGGAGGACCAGCGCGCCTCGCTCAAGCTGATCGCCAGCGAGAACTACGCCTCCCCGGCCGTCCTGCTCGCCATGGGCAACTGGCTCAGCGACAAGTACGCCGAGGGCACCGCGGGCCGGCGCTTCTACGCGGGCTGCCGCAACGTCGACACCGTCGAGACCATCGCCGCCGAGCACGCCCGCGCCCTGTTCGGCGCCGACCACGCCTACGTCCAGCCGCACTCCGGCATCGACGCCAACCTCACGGCCTTCTGGGCCGTCCTCTCCCGGCGGGTGGAGAGCCCGGCGCTGGAGCGGGCCAAGGTCCGGGGCGTCAACGACCTCACCGAGCAGGACTGGGCGCAGCTGCGCCAGTCGCTCGGCAACCAGCGGATGCTCGGCATGTCCCTGGACGCCGGGGGCCACCTCACCCACGGCTTCCGACCCAACATCTCGGGCAAGATGTTCGACCAGCGCAGCTACGGCACCGACCCGGCCACCGGCCTGATCGACTACGACGCGCTGCGCGAGACCGCCCGGGAGTTCCGCCCGCTGATCCTGGTCGCCGGCTACTCCGCCTACCCTCGACTGGTCGACTTCCGGCGGATGCGCGAGATCGCGGACGAGGTCGGCGCGACCCTCATGGTCGACATGGCGCACTTCGCCGGCCTCGTCGCGGGCAAGGTGCTGACCGGCGACCACGACCCCGTCCAGCACGCCCAGATCGTCACCACGACCACCCACAAGTCGCTGCGCGGCCCGCGCGGCGGCATGGTGCTGTGCGACACCGAACTGGCCGAACACGTCGACCGCGGCTGCCCGTTGGTGCTCGGCGGGCCGCTCTCGCACGTCATGGCCGCCAAGGCGGTCGCCTTCGCCGAGGCCCGCCGGCCCGAGTTCCGGACCTACGCCCGCGCCGTCGTGGACAACGCCCGGGCGCTCGCCGAGGGCCTGCTGCGCCGCGGCGGCCGGCTGGTCACCGGCGGCACCGACAACCACCTCGTCCTCGCCGACGTCTCCGGCTACGGTCTGACGGGTCGTCAGGCGGAGGCGGCGCTGCTGGACTCGGGCGTCGTCACCAACCGCAACTCCGTCCCGCAGGACCCGAACGGCGCCTGGTACACCTCGGGCGTGCGCCTCGGCACCCCGGCGCTCACCACCCGCGGCCTCGGCACCGCCGAGATGGACGAGATCGCCGCCCTGATCGACACCGTGCTGCGCGCCACCACCCCGACCACCACCGCGGGCGGCGCCCCCTCCAAGGCCCAGTACCGCCTCGACGACGCCGTGCGCGACGGCGTCGCCAAGCGCGCCGCCGACCTCCTCGCCCCCTTCCCCCTCTACCCGGGCGTCGACCTCACCTGACCGGCCCCGCCCGACCGGCCTCGATGCCCGAACCCCCGGGCCCGCCGCCCCACGTGCGGCGGGCCCGGAGCCGGTGCCGCGGCCGGTACCCCGCTCGGCGCCGCGGTCAGTACTGGAGCGACTTGCACTGGAGGAACTCCTCCAGGCCGTGGCGGCCCAGTTCGCGGCCGAGGCCGGAGCTCTTGTAGCCGCCGAACGGCGCGAGCGGGTTGAAGCGGCCGCCGTTGAGGTCGACCTGGCCAGTGTCGAGGCGGCGGGCGAAGGCGGCGGCGGTGTCGGTGTCCGCGGCCCAGACGCCGCCGGCCAGGCCGTACTCGGTGTCGTTGGCGAGTTCGGCGGCGTGGTCCTCGTCCCGGTAGGGGAGGACCACCAGGACGGGGCCGAACACCTCCTCCCGGGCGATCGCCATGTCCCCCGTGACGTCGGCGAGCACGGTCGGGTGGACGTAGAAGCCGGCGGGCAGGCCGGGGACGGGCTCCGCGCCGCCGACGACCAGCCGGGCGCCCGCGGCGAGCGCGCCCTCGACGTAACCGCGCACCCTGGCCAGCTGCTTGGCGTTGACCAGCGGGCCGATCCGGGTCTGCGGGTCGGTCGGATCGCCCGGGGCGTACTTGGCGGCGGCCTTCGCGGCCGTCGCGACGGCCTCCTCGTACTGGTCCTGGTGCACCAGCAGGCGGGTCCACGCGCTGCACGTCTGGCCCGAGTTGGCGAACACGTTGGCGATGTTGACGTTGACCGCCCGGGCCAGGTCCGCGCCCGGCAGCACCACGTTGGCGGACTTGCCGCCGAGTTCCAGGGCGACGCGCTTCAGGCCCCGGCCCGCCGTCTCGGCGACCTGTCGGCCGACGGCGGTGGATCCGGTGAACGAGACCATGTCCACGCCCGGATGGGCGGCGAGCGCCGCACCCGCCACCACGCCCGTTCCGGTCACCAGGTTGAACGTGCCCGCGGGGAAGCCCGCCTCGTGCACCAGCCGGGCGAACAGCCGGGCCACCAGCGGGGTGTCCTCGGCGGGCTTGAGGACCACCGGGCAGCCGGCCGCCAGGGCCGGGACGGCCTTGGCGACGATCTGGTGCAGCGGGTAGTTCCACGGCGTGATCGCCGCGACCACCCCGGCGGGCTCGGCGAGCACCACCGAGTTGCCGATCCGTTCCTCGAAGGGGTGCTCGGCGAGCAGTGTCAGGTAGGAGGTCGCCACGGTCAGCGGCGCTCCGGCGTGCACGGCGGCGGCGAAGCCGACCGGGGCGCCGAGTTCGGCGACCACGGTGGCGGTGATCTCCTCCTGGGCGGCGGCGATTCCGTCCCGCAACCGGGTCAGCAGGGCGAGCCGGTCCGCGCGGGCGGTCGTCGCCCAGCCGCGGGCCGCCCGGCGGGCCGCGGCGACCGCGGCGTCGATGTCGGCGGGCCCGCCGGCCGGCACGGTGGCGAGCACCTGCTCGGTCGCCGGGTTCAGCACCTCGATCGACCCGGCGTCATCCAGGGAGGGCCGCCAGGCGCCGTCGATGTACTGGTCGCCGTACTCCGCGTGCTGCTGCACCGAGTGTCCTCTCATCCGGTCGGCCGATTGACCAACAGCGCTAGTCAAAGGGCCAGTCAAGGCGGCCCGGTCGGCCGCGCGCAAGAGCCAATCCGGCCCGGTGGGCCGACGGGTCACCCCGGGGCGAACCGCGCGGTGTACTCGTCGGACGGCTCGGCCCCGCGCCCGCGCGCCGCTCGTCCGACCGCTCAAGGGCCTCGCACGGCCACGGCACCGGGCCGCCCCCCACCGCCTCCGCCGTCAGCTCCACCGCCCGCCGTTGGACGTCCAGTTGACGATCAGCGTGCGGCGCGACCGGTCGCGCCGTGGTCCGCCGCCGCGGGACACCGGACGAACCGTCCCGAAGGCTCCGTGTTCACCCTCCGGCAGCGAAACGACGGTCCGCGAAAATCATTGCGCGAAAAGCTCCTCACGCCCGCGGGCACCGCTGTAGATTGCAGCGAACTCAGCGGTGAGGCACTACTGTTGCCAGTGGTTCGTAGTGGTGCACATGGTCCGGGACCAGCGTGTCCCACGGTCGGGCGGGGGCTGCCACCGGGCTGAGATCTGGCTCAAATCCGCAGGTCATCCGTACCGCATAAGGAGCATCCCGTGACCGATGCCGCGTTGAAGGACGAGTCGCAGCGGCCTGCCGAACCAGCCGTGCTGGACGACGTTCCGGGCTGGTTCTGGGAGCATGACCGGCACTCGTTCGACTGGTTCATGGGACGGCAGGAGAAGACCGGGGTCACCGGCGACCTGCTGGAGATGGGTGCGTACCTGGGCCGCAGCGCGATCGTGATCGGCGAGCACCTCCAGCCCGGCGAGTCCTTCACCGTCTGTGACCTCTTCGACTCGGACGCGCCGGACGACGAGAACGCGGCCGAGATGGACATCTCCTACCGGAAGTCGCTGACCCGCTCGGCCTTCGAGGTCAACTACCTCGCCTTCCACGAGGAACTGCCGGAGATAATCCAGGCCCCGACCTCCGTCCTGGCCGGCGGGCGGATCGCGGCGGGCACGTTCCGCTTCATCCACATCGACGCCTCGCACCTGTACGAGCACGTCGTGGGCGACCTCCAGGTGGCCCGGGTCGCGCTCCAGGACCAGGGTGTCGTCGTCCTGGACGACTACCGCTCGCAGCACACCCCGGGCGTGGCCGCCGCGACCTGGGGCGCGGTCTTCAACCACGGGCTCAAGCCGATCATGTTGACCGAGTGCAAGTTCTACGGCACCTGGGGGGATCCGGAGCCGTTCCAGCGCGACCTGCTCGACCGGGTGGACCTCGCCGAGGGCTGCTACCTCAGCTCCGAGACCCTGAACGGGCAGCAGGTGCTCCGGATGACCGGAAGCTCGGACGGGATCGACGCGTTCCGCCCCTCCCGCCACCACCGGCGGCTGACCTCCGAGGCGGCCCGGAACGAGGCCTCGCAGTCCCGCCGGGCAGCCCAGGAGGCCCAGGAGGAGGCCGCCCGCGACCTCGCCGCCCGCCGGGCCCGCGCCGCCGAACTGCGCCGCCCGGCCAATGTCGCCAAGCGCGCCGCCCGCGACCTGCTCCCCCCGGTCGTCACCGCCGTCATCCGCCGCGCCCGCCGCGGCTGACGGCCGCCCCCCGACGGCCGACGGGTCCGACCGGGACCCGGCACCCCGCCCCGTCCTGTCCCATCCGGCCCCCGTCAACGCCGAAGGGCCGGTCGACGACTCGACCGACCCTTCGGCGTTGCACGCTCCCTCAGGCCCGCGAGGCCTCCCGCGGCTCCCGCCCGGAGCCCGCAGGGCCGTCGGCGCCCTCGCCGGCCGCGGCCTCCTCGGCCAGCTCGCGCCGGACGGCGGCCAGGGACGGGTTGGCCCAGGCGCTGGCGACGCCCCAGTGGTAGAAGGCCAGCGCGATGGCCGCGACGACCAGCAGGTCCCAGCCCTCGGGCAGGTAGCCCTGGCCACCGAAGTCGGTGCTGCCGGCCCAGGAGACACCGGCCATCACGAACAGGTACGCGACCATCCAGGCGCCCGCCTTCAGGTGCGGCTTCAGCTCGGCCCACGGCTTGCGCAGCTCGTACCAGGCCCAGATCGGCAGACCGGCGGCCATCAGCAGGATGACCTTGCCGGTGAGCGGCCAGCGGGCCCAGTACAGGACCAGCGAGCCGAACACCATCGCCACGGGGGCGATGACCGGCATGGCCCGCAGCCGGACCGGCCGGGGCAGGTCCGGGGCGAGGCGGCGCAGTGCCATCACGGCGACCGGGCCGGTGACGTACGAGATCACGGTGGCGACCGAGACGATCTCGGCCAGCGAGCCCCAGCCGCGGAAGACCGCGAGGAACAGGAAGGCGACCACCAGGTTGAGCACCAGGGCCGGGCGCGGGATGCCGGTCTTGGCGTCGACCTTGCCGAAGATCTTCGGCAGGTGGCCGTTCTCCTGCACGCCGTGGATCATGCGCGAGGTGGTGGCGGCGTAGATCATGCCGGTGCCGCTGGGGGAGACGAAGGCGTCCGCGTACAGCAGCAGGGCGAGCCAGTTGAGGCCCCAGACCATCGCGAGGTCGGCGAGCGGCGAGGTGTAGGCGAGGCTGCTCCAGCCGTGCGACAGGTCGGCGGCCGGGATGGCACCGAGGAAGGCGATCTGCAGCGCGACGTAGATCACCAGGGCGATCAGGATCGAGCCGATGACGGCCTTGGGCAGCGACTTGCCGGGGTTGCGGGCCTCGCCGGCCAGGTTGAGCGGGGACTGGAAGCCGTTGAAGGCCCAGACGATGCCGGACACCGCGACGGCGGTGAACACGGCGCTCCAGCCGTTCGGCGCGAAGCCGCCGTGGTCGGTGAAGTGGGCGGTGTCGAAGTGGGCGAACAGCAGCGCGCCGGCGGTCAGGGTCGGGACGATGACCTTGAAGACGGTGATCGCCGTGTTGGTCTTGGCGAACATCGTGATGGCGAACCAGTTGAGGACGAAGTAGCCGACCAGCAGCACGCTGGCCAGTGCCACCCCGCTCAGGGTGAGTTCCTTGCCGTTGTACAGCCCCTGCGCCCAGCCGAAGTGCCAGGAGCTCATGTACTGGACGGAGGCGGTGGCCTCGCCGGGGATGACCGAGACGATGGCGATCCAGTTGGCCCAGGCGGCGAGGTAGCCGGCCAGCGAGCCGTGCGAGTACTGGCCGTACCGGACCATGCCGCCGGCCTTGGGGAACATCGACCCGAGCTCGCTGTAGGTGAGCGCGATGGTCAGTGCCACCGCGGCCCCGATCACCCAGGCCAGGATCGACGCGGGGCCGGCCAGCCGGGCGGCGCGCTCGGCGCCGAACAGCCACCCGGATCCGATGATGGATCCGAGCCCCACGGCGGTCAGGCTGATGGTGCCGAGCGATCGCCGGTAGTTCTGATGTGATGCCGTCGGAGACTCTGGCTCACTCAACGTATCGGTCCTCTCGCTCGGGGTTTCATCGGGTGGTGTCGTGGTTTTTGTGCTGGTTTCCGGACAAACGGAGACAGCCTATGGGGCCAAAAGGGGCGAATACCTCAAGGGAAGCTCAAACTGTCCGATCGTTGCCATCTCGTGTCCGCTTTCCGGGTCACGACAGCCGCAGAAGTCGCCTGGGTCACAGCGGTTGCGGGGGGTCGCGAGCGCCGCGGCGGCCACCCGGTCCGCAGGGAGAATCCGGGAGAACCCGCGAGAACCCGTGGACGGCGGCGGCGCGCCGGGAAAAAGAAATTCCCCGCGGGTTCCTTTCGGATCCCACGGGGAATTCGGTTGTGTCCGAGGGGGGACTTGAACCCCCACGCCCGATAAAGGGCACTAGCACCTCAAGCTAGCGCGTCTGCCATTCCGCCACCCGGACAGGGTGTGTGCTTCGGGGTTTTTCTCGCCCCCTCGGCGACAGAGAGAACATTACCAGGGTTCTGGAGTGCTTCTCACCTGCGTTTCCCCGGGTGGGGGGACGTCCGGGTCGGCAGGGGTGGTCGGGCTGGTTGGGATGGGTCGCCACGGTGCGCGAACCCCGGCCGAAGTGGTGGCGAGCGCGAAGGAAACGGTCGACCCCGGCGGTGGCTGCGGTCCGTTCCGGCCGGAAGCGGTCCGACACGGGCAAGTTGTCGACGGTGCCACGGTCCCGTCGGTGCCTCTCCTAGCCTCTGTGGATCGAGGGCGCCATGAGCGGAACGCCTGATTCCCGGGTCGCGGACACCCCCGGGTCGCGGACGAAGGGCGGCTGGACGTGGAGCAGATCAGCGGGGCGGCGAAGGCCGAGCCGAGACGCGCCGGGCCGGAGCGCGCACGCGCCGAGCCGAGACGCGCCGGGCCGGAACGCGCACCCGCCGGACCGGTCGAGGGCGTGTGGCGCTTCCCGGTGCCGGCCGAGGAGGCCTCGGTGCCGCTGACCCGGCACGCGGTCCGTGACCGCCTGCTGGCCCAGGGGATGGCCGGGGTGCGCTACCAGGAGCTGGTGGACGACGTGCTGCTGATCGTCTCGGAGCTGGTGAGCAACGCGGTGACGCACGCGGCGAAGCTGTCGCCGGAGGTGACGACCGAGCTGGCGGTCCGCCGGGGCTGGGTCCGGGTGTCGGTCGAGGACGGTGACCCGTACCGGCCGAAGGCGCTGGAGAGCGACACCGGGCGGACCGGCGGCCGCGGCCTGCTGCTGGTGAAGAGCGTGACGTTGCAGGCCGGCGGGGTGTGCGACGTGGAGCGGACGGGGGAGGGCGGCAAGGTCATCTGGGCCTCGCTGCCCGTCCCCCCGGAGACCGACGACTGAGCGCCGCGGGCCCGCCGACCGGTCCCGCCCGCCTACCAGTCCCGCCCGGCGATCTCCCGGATCCCCGGCAGCGCCGCCTCGAAGACCGTCTCGAACCACACCGAGAACGGCCGCTCGGCGCGCAGTTCCCGCAGCTCCTGCGCGGTCACGAAGGCGTAGTCGTCCACCTCGTCGGGGTTGGGCTCGACGGGCGCGGTCACCAGCCCGACGAACAGGTGGTTCCACTCCCGCTCGATCAGCCCGGAGGCCTCGTCCGGCAGGTCGTAACGGACCGTGCCCGCCTCGCAGAGCAGCGCCGGCGCGATGCCGAGTTCCTCGGCGGTGCGGCGGGCGGCGGCGACGAACGGCGGCTCGTCCGGGTACGGGTGGCCACAGCAGGTGTTCGACCAGACGCCGGGGGAGTGGTACTTGCCGAGCGCCCGCCGCTGGAGCAGCAGCCGCCCCTGGCGGTCGAAGAGGAACACCGAGAACGCGCGGTGCAGGCGGCCGGGCTGCTGGTGTGCCCAGAGCTTCTCGGCGGTGCCGGTGGTGACGCCCTCGTCGTCGACCAGTTCCAGCAGGATCTCGGGACCGGCGCCGGCGGTCCCGGTCGAGGCCCCCGGGGCGACCGTCACGTCCGTCTCGACGTCGAGACCGGTGTCGATCTCGGAGTCGAAGTGTGTCGGGTTGGTCGGCAGGCTCTGGGGCATGGGGCCTCTTTCGGGAGGGGGGGAGCAACGGAAGCATCGGGGTACGTCCGGTACACCGGGTGCAGCGGACGCAGCGGGGGCACCGGCGCCGGCGTCGGGCTCCAGTCTGCCGTATGGGTGGCGGTGGGTACGGGTCCCACGCACAACCGGGCGGATCATGACCGTCGGCAGGTCGATTCCGGGCAGAGATGGGCCCGATACGTTCCCGGAAGGGTCATCGGAATAGCAGGACTGTTCGGTATCCGTTCCCCTCGCGTTCGATCGTTGCCTCGCCCGCGCGTTCGATCACTCCTTCGCCACCCTCCCGTCACCTCGCAGCCCCCGGCCGCGTTCGGGCCGGCCGCCCGGGTCGCCTACCATCGCTTACGGCACGGTGCCCGCACTCGCGGCGGCACCGGCGCGCCGATTCGCGGCCCGGCCGGACGGAAAGCCGGTGCCCCGGCACCCCGCGCGCACCGCCCCGCGCACCGCACGACGGATCAGGAGACCCCGCATGATCGGCCTCGTTCTGGCAGCCGGCGCCGGCCGCCGGCTGCGCCCGTACACCGACACCCTGCCCAAGGCGCTGGTGCCGGTCGACGGGGAGCGGACCGTGCTGGACCTCACCCTCGGCAACTTCGCCGAGGTCGGCATCCGCGAGGCGGCGATCGTCGTCGGCTACCGCAAGGAGGCGGTGTACGACCGCAAGGACGCCCTGGAGAGCAAGTACGGCGTCAAGCTCCACCTGGTCGAGAACGACAAGGCCGAGGAGTGGAACAACGCGTACTCGCTCTGGTGCGCCCGCGAGCTCTTCGCCGAGGGCCTGCTGCTGGCCAACGGCGACACCGTGCACCCGGCGTCCGTGCAGCGCACCATGCTGGAGGGCAACCGGCGCCTCGTCGAGGCCGGCACCGCCCCCGGCATCCTGCTGGCCCTCGACACGGTGAAGAAGCTCGCCGACGAGGAGATGAAGGTCGTCGTCGACCCGGCCGCCGGCATGCGCCGCATCACCAAGCTGATGGACCCGACCGAGGCCACCGGCGAGTACATCGGCGTCACCGTGATCAACCCCGCCGCCGCCGTCGACCTGACCGACGCGCTGCGCGCCACCTACGAGCGCGACCCGCAGCTGTACTACGAGGACGGCTACCAGGAGATGGTCAACCGCGGCCTGCGGATCGACGTGCAGCCGATCGGCGAGGTCTCCTGGGTCGAGGTCGACAACCACGACGACCTGGCGAAGGCGCGGGAGATCGCGTGCCAGTACTGACCCGGCTGGTTCCGTCGCCGCTGTTCGTCGAGGTCCGCCCGGGCGCGCTGGACGCGCTCGGCGGCATCCTCGCCGACCAGCGGCTGTCCGCCTCGGGCCGGATCGCGGTGGCGATCAGCAACGGCTCGGGAGCGGCGATGCGCCGGCGCCTGGAGCCGGCCCTGCCCGGCGCCGACTGGTACAACGTGGACGACGGCAGCCTGGACAGCGCGGTGCGCCTGGCCGAGTCGGTGCGCGGCGGGCACTACGACGCGATGGTCGGCCTCGGCGGTGGCAAGATCATCGACGCCGCCAAGTACGCCGCCGCCCGGGTCGGACTGCCGCTGGTCGCGGTCGCCACCAACCTGGCCCACGACGGCATCTGTTCGCCGGTCTCCACGCTCGACAACGACGCCGGCCGCGGCTCCTACGGGGTGCCCAGCCCGATCGGCATCGTCGTCGACCTGGATGTGATCCGGCAGGCCCCGCCGCGCTTCGTGGCAGCCGGCATCGGCGACGTGGTCTCCAACATCTCCGCCTGCGCGGACTGGGAGTTGTCGCACGCGGTCACCGGCGAGCCGGTGGACGGACTGGCCGTGGCGATGGCCCGCTCGGCCGGCGAGAACCTGCTGCGGCACCCAGGTAACACTCAGGATCAGGACCTCCTCACGGCCCTCGCGGAAGCCCTGGTACTGTCCGGCATCGCGATGAACATCGCGGGCAGCACCCGGCCTTCCTCGGGCGCCTGCCACGAGATCTCGCATGCCCTGGACGTGCTGTACCCCAAGCGTTCCGCCCAGCACGGCGAACAGGTCGGCCTCGGCGCCGCGTTCGCCAGCTTCCTGCGGGGCGAGCGCGAGCTGACCGGTCTGATCGTGGAGCGCCTGGCGAGCCACGGGCTGCCGGTGACCGCAGCTCAGATCGGCTTCACCGAGGCGGAGTTCACCGACGCGGTGCACTACGCTCCGAACACCCGCCCGGGGCGCTTCACCATCCTTGAGCACCTCGACCTCTCCCCCTCAGCAATCAGGGACGCGTACGCCGACTATGTCCAAGCCGTCAACAGCTGACCCCTCCACCGCGGGCGCCGAGCGGCCCCCGGTGGACCTGACCCGCCGGCCCTCGATCGAGGAACTGCGCGCGGTGATCCACCCGGAGGGCATGCTCCAGCGCCGCAGCGCCGAGCACTGGGCCGGGCGCCTGTACATGCGGCGGATCTCGCTGCGGATCACCCGCGTGCTCTCCACCGTGACGGCGATCACGCCGAACGGCCTGACGTACCTGATGATGTTCACCGGCGTCCTGGCCGGCGCCGCGCTGGTCGTGCCGGGCATCGCGGGCGCGGTCCTGGGGGCCCTGCTGATCCAGGTCTACCTGCTGCTGGACTGCGTGGACGGCGAGGTGGCCCGCTGGCGCCGGCAGACCTCGCTCACCGGCGTCTACCTGGACCGGGTCGGCCACTACATGTCCGAGGCGGCCCTGCTCACGGGGCTGGGCCTGCGCGCCACCGACCTGCTGCACCGCGAGGGCGGCGGCTCGCACTGGGAGTGGGCGTTCCTGGGCACGCTGGCCGCGCTCGGCGCGATCCTGATCAAGTCCGAGACGGACCTGGTGGACGTGGCCCGGGCCCGCAGCGGCCTGATGGCGGTCGAGGACAGCGCCTCGGTGCCGCGCTCGTCCTCGGTGGCCAAGGCCCGCCGGGCGGCCTCCTTCCTGAAGTTCCACCGACTGGTCGGTGCGGTCGAGGCCTCGCTGCTGATCCTCGCGGCCGGGATCGCCGACGCCGTCCACGGCGGGCTGTTCTTCACCCGGGTCGCGGTGGTGGCGCTGGCGGCGATCGCCATGCTGCAGACCGTGCTGCACCTGCTGAGCATCGTCCTCTCCAGCAGGCTGCGATGAGCGCCCCGACCAGCGCGGAGAGCTTCCGCCTCGGAGCCGTCATCATCACCATGGGCAACCGCCCCGAGGAACTGGCCGCCCTGATCGAATCGGTGCGCGCCCAGGAGGGCGCGGCGGTCGAGCTGGCCGTGGTGGGCCAGGGCGCCCAGCTGCCGCCGCTGCCGGAGGGCGTGCGCAGCGTCGAGCTGCCGGAGAATCTCGGCATCCCGGGCGGGCGCAACGTCGGCATCGAGCTGTTCGGCCGCGACGGCCGGGACGTGGACGCCGTCCTCTTCCTGGACGACGACGGGCACCTGCCGCGCACCGACTCGGCCCGCCTGCTGCGCGAGGCCTTCACCGCCGACCCGGAGCTGGGCATCGTGGCCTTCCGGATCGCCGACCCCGACACCGGCGTGACCCAGCGCCGGCACGTCCCCCGGCTGCGCGCCAGCGACCCGCTGCGCTCGTCCCGGGTGACCACCTTCCTGGGTGGCGCGACCGCCGTGCGCTGCGCGGTGTTCGAGCAGGCCGGGCAGCTGCCCGCGGAGTTCTTCTACGCCCACGAGGAGACCGACCTCGCGTGGCGCGCGGCGGACGCCGGCTGGGCCATCGACTACCGCGCGGACGTGGTGCTGCACCACCCGACGACCTCGCCCGCCCGGCACGCCACCTACTTCCACAACATTGCCCGTAACAGGGTTTGGCTCGCCAGACGGAACCTTCCGGCCCTGTTGGTGCCTCTCTATCTGGGAACCTGGTTCCTGCTGACCCTGGCCCGCCGCCCCTCCTCGGAGGCGCTGAAGGCCTGGTGGGGCGGGTTCCGGGCGGGCTGGCGCGAACCCTGCGGTCCGCGGCGGCCCATGCGATGGCGTACCGTTTGGCGATTGACCAGGCTGGGCCGGCCACCGGTCATCTGATCGAATGATCGATCGCTGCGGCCGGTGACCACACACCGGCCGGACTCTCCCCGTGATCCAGTGGATCCCCATCGGCGCAAGGCCGGCGGACCCCCGTCGACCGGCCGCCCCGACCGATCCCGCGTGAAGGACGAATGTGTCGACAGTGAGTGAACCCGTCAGCCTCTCATCCCCCAGGGGGGTGGACGCGGGCCTGACCCCCAAGCAGCTTGCGGACAAGTACGGCCTGGCCGTGAGCGGCAGGCGGCCCGGCCTGATCTCCTACACCAAGCAGCTCTGGGCCCGGCGCCACTTCATCTGGGCCTTCGCCACCGCCCGCCTGGTGGCCCAGTACACCGACGCCAAGCTCGGCCAGCTGTGGCAGGTCGTGACGCCGCTGCTGAACTGCGCGGTGTTCTACCTGGTCTTCGGTGTGATCCTGAAGAGCAAGGACAACTTCCCGCCGGACACCTACATCGCCTGGCTCTGCATCGGCGTCTTCGTCTTCCAGTTCACCCAGAACGCGGTGCAGTCCGGCACCCGGGCGATCGCCGACAACCTCGGGCTGATCCGCGCGCTGCACTTCCCCCGGGCCTCGCTGCCGATCGCGTTCACCGTGATCCAGCTCCAGCAGCTGCTGATCTCGATGGTGGTGCTGGTCGGCACCGTGCTGGTCAGCGGCATCAAGCCGGGCCGGACCTGGCTGCTGATCATCCCGGCCCTGCTGCTGCAGATGATGTTCAACACGGGCATCGCCCTGGTCATGGCGCGGCTCGGCTCCAAGACCAGCGACATCTCCCAGCTGATCCCCTTCGTGATGCGGGCCTGGATGTTCCTGTCCGGCGTGATGTTCAGCATCGAGGACAAGATCAAGGAATGGCCGGACTACATCCAGACGCTGATGTCCCTCAACCCGGCCTCGGTCTACATGGACCTGCTCCGGCACGCCTTCGCGCCGATCATCTACAACCCGCACCAGCCCCAGCACCAGGTACTTCCGCACCACCAGTGGACCTACGCCATCGGGTGGGCGGTCGTGATGTTCGTGATCGGATACGTCTTCTTCTGGAAGGCCGAGGAGGAGTACGGCCGTGGCTGACGTCGAACTGAGCAAGCTGGACACCATCCGGGACGCGGACGTCGCCCGCGAGCCCACCGTCGTCGTCGACGACGTGCACATCGTCTACCGGGTGCACGGCGCCGGCTCCGGCAAGGGCAGCGCCACCTCGGCGCTGAGCCGCATCATCAGCCGCAAGCGCTCCGCGGGCGTGCGCGAGGTGCACGCCGTGCGCGGCGTCAGCTTCACCGCCTACAAGGGCGAGGCGATCGGCCTGATCGGCTCCAACGGCTCCGGCAAGTCGACCATGCTGGCCGCGATCGCGGGCCTGCTGCCGACCGAGAAGGGCGGCATCTACACCAACGGCCAGCCCTCGCTGCTGGGCGTGAACGCGGCGCTGATGAACGAGCTCACCGGTGAGCGCAACGTCATCCTCGGCTGCCTGGCGATGGGCATGGCGCCGGCCGACGTGCGCAGCCGCTACCAGGACATCGTCGAGTTCTCCGGCATCAACGAGAAGGGCGACTTCATCTCGCTGCCGATGCGCACGTACTCCTCCGGCATGGGCGCCCGCCTGCGCTTCGCCATCGCCGCCGCGAAGACCCACGACGTGCTGCTGATCGACGAGGCGCTGGCCACCGGCGACCAGGCGTTCCAGCAGCGCAGCAAGAAGCGGATCGACGAACTGCGCAAGTCCGCCGGTACGGTCTTCCTGGTCAGCCACGACAACAGCTCGATCCGCGAGGTCTGCGAGCGGACGATCTGGATCGAGGCCGGCGAGCTGATCATGGACGGCCCGACCGAAGAGGTCGTCGGCCGCTACGAGCGCGGCGAGCGCCCGTAACCGCAGGCCGTCCAGGGGGCCGGTTCCGGGGTTTCCGGGGCCGGCCCCCTGTTCGTGCGCCCCCGCCGGTACCCCGGGTGGCCCGCCGCCGCGGGGGTGAGCGCCCCCGTGCGCCGGGCGGGGCGCTCTTCTCCGGCGCGCCCCGTGGTGTCAGGCTGTATGCGCGGGGGCGGTGTGCCGGAGGTGGCGCCCCCGCTCGGACGCGTGTCCGAGTCGGGCCGGTGATGCCCAGCGGTGTAGAACGGGGGAGTGACAGCAGTGTCGGCTTCGGCCCAGCCCAGAGATACGTCGGTGAACCGCTCCGCGGGGGAGACCCTGGACAAGGCGGGCGCGGAGAACTTCCCGGTCGCCCCGTTCTTCCTGCCCGCGGCCTGGCGCGACGACCTGATGGCCGTCTACGGCTACGCCCGGCTGGTCGACGACGCCGGCGACGGCGACCTGGCCGATCCGGCCGCCACCGCCGCCCTGCTCGGGGTCGAGGCCACGCCTCCCGCCACCCCTTCGGCCCAGTCCGGCCCGCCGACTCCGCGGGAGGTCGCCTTCCGCCTCGCACTGCTGGACGGACTGGAGCACGATCTCGACCGGGTCTTCGAGGCGGCGTTCCACCCGGGAGCCGCCGAGGGCCCCCGTCACCCGCTGCTGCGCAGCCTCGTGCCGCTGGTCGACCGGCACGGGCTCACCCCGGAGCCGTTCCGCCGCCTGATCGAGGCCAACCGGGTGGACCAGACCACCACCCGCTACGCCGGCTACGACGACCTGATCGGCTACTGCACCCTCTCCGCCGACCCGGTCGGCCGCCTGGTGCTGGCCATCGCCGGCGTCTCCACCCCCGAGCGGATCGAGCTGTCCGACGCGATCTGCAGCGCCCTCCAGGTGGTCGAACACCTTCAGGACGTCGCCGAGGACCTCGCCCACGGGCGGATCTACCTCCCCGCCGAGGACCTCGCCCGGTTCGGCGTCACCGAGGCGGACCTCGCCGCTCCCACCGCCGGCGGCCCGGTGCGCGAGCTGATCGCCTTCGAGGTGCAGCGGGCCCGCACCCTGCTCGACCGCGGCGCGCCATTGGTAGGTACGGTTCGGGGGAGGCTTCGACTGCTCCTGGCGGGATTCACCGCCGGCGGGTACGCGGCCCTGGCGGCCATCGAGGACGCCGGGTACGACGTGCTCGCGCAGCAGGCGAAGCCTGACAAGCGCCGCCTCGCAGCGAAGGCGGCGGCCATCTTCGCGAAGGGAAGGTGAACGCCCGAGTGGCGGCATCACCACTGGCGTCGGCCCAGGTCATGGCGGCGTACCGGTACTGCGAGGCAGTCACCGGACTTCAGGCACGCAACTTCAGCTACGGCATCCGGTTGCTGCCCGAACCCAAGCGGCTGGCCATGTCGGCCCTGTACGCCCTGGCCCGCCGGGTCGACGACATCGGCGACGGGGACCTCCCGTCCGACCGCAAGGCCGAGGCGCTGGTGCGCACCCGGGAACTGGTGGACGAGGTCCGCGCCGGGGCGGTCGCCGAGGACGACACCGACCCGATCAAGGTCGCCCTGGCCGACGCGGCCCGGCGCTTCCCGATCCCGCTCGGCGGCTTCGACGAACTGATCGACGGCGTCGAGATGGACCTCAAGGGCGCCGAGTACCAGACCTACGAGGAACTGAAGGTCTACTGCCGCTGCGTGGCCGGCTCGGTCGGCCGGCTCTCGCTCGGCGTGTACGGCTGCGACGACCCCGAGCGCGGCGCGGGCTACGCGGACACCCTGGGCCTGGCCCTGCAGCTCACCAACATCCTGCGCGACCTGCGCGAGGACGCCCTGAACGGCCGCACCTACCTGCCCGCCGAGGACCTGGCCCGGTTCGGCTGCGAGCAGGGCTTCGCGCTGCCCAGGCCGCCGGTCGGCGCCGACTTCACCGGCCTGGTGGCCTTCGAGGCCGCCCGCGCCCAGGCCGCCTTCGAGGAGGGCCTGCGGCTGCTGCCCATGCTCGACCGCCGCAGCCGGGCCTGCACCGCCGCGATGGCGGGGATCTACCACCGGCTGCTCGGCCGGATCGCCGCCGACCCCGAGTCCGTACTGCGCGGCCGGGTCTCGCTGCCGGGCTGGGAGAAGGCGTACGTCGCGCTTTCCGGGCTCGCCGGGGGGCGTTCTTGATTCTCACCGCAGTTCTGTCACGCTGTGTCAGCGGGGAATCACAAGCGGGCAGAGCAGTGTTGACCACGACCGGGCCGGTCACGAGCGTGCCGGCCGGAGCGACCGCCGCAGGGCGGTCCAGCAATCGCGAGGGGGAGGGCCGATGACCGGGCGAGCCGATGCCGCGCGCCCGGCCGCCGTGGTGGTCGGCGGCGGCCTGGCCGGGATCACCGCCGCGCTGCGGCTGGCCGAGGCCGACCACCGGGTCACGCTGGTCGAGGGGCGGCCCAGGCTCGGCGGGCTGGCGTTCTCCTTCCAGCGCGGCGAGCTGACCGTCGACAACGGCCAGCACGTGTACCTGCGCTGCTGCACCGCCTACCGCGGCCTGCTGGAGCGGCTCGGCGCCGCCCGGCTGGTCCACCTGCAGGACCGGCTGGACGTCCCGGTGCTCTCCGTCTCCGGGCCGGACGCGGCCCCGGTGCGCACCCTCGGGCGGCTGCGCCGGGCCGGCCTGCCCGTCCCGCTGCACCTGGCCGGCAGCCTCGCCCGCTACCCGCACCTCGGGCCGGCCGACCGCGCCCGGGTGGTCCGCGGCGCGCTGGCGCTCCAGGGCCTGGACCTCGCCGACCCGGCACTGGACGAGATCTCCTTCGGCGAGTGGCTGCGCCGCAACGGGCAGAACGCGAACACCCTCGCCGCGCTCTGGGACCTGGTCGGCGTCGCCACCCTGAACGCCCGGGCCGACCAGGTGTCGCTGGCGCTGGCGGCGATGGTCTTCAAGACCGGCCTGCTCTCCGACCCGGGCGCCTCCGACATCGGCACGGCCGCCGTCCCGCTCGGCGTGATCCACCACGACCGGGCGCTCGCCGAGCTGGAACGCGCCGGCGTGAAGGTGCTGCTGCGCGCCCGCGTCGCGGAGCTCAAGCCGGCGGTGCCCCAGCACGCCGTCCATCTGGAAGGCGACGCGGAGCCGCTCGCCGCCGAGACCGTCGTGCTGGCCGGCGCCCAGGACAGCGCGGCCGCCCTGCTGCCCCCGAACGCCCTCCCCGGCCAGGACCGGCTGGCCGACTTCGGCACCGCGCCGATCCTCAACGTGCACGTGGTCTACGACCGCAAGGTGCTGCGGCGGCCGTTCTTCGCCGCCCTCGGCTCCCCGGTGCAGTGGGTCTTCGACCGCACCGCGCACTCCGGCCTGGCCGGCACCGGGCTCGGCCGGGCCCACCCCGGAGCCCAGTACCTGGCGCTCTCGCAGTCCGCCGTCCAGGACGAGATCGACCTGCCGGTCGCCGAGCTGCGCCGCCGGTACCTGCCGGAGCTGGCACGGCTGCTCCCGGCCGCCGCCGGGGCCGAGGTGCTGGACTTCTTCGTCACCCGTGAGCGCACCGCCACCTTCGACCCGGCGCCCGGCAGCGCGCTGCTGCGCCCGTCGGCCCGCACGGACGTCCCCGGCCTCTTGCTGGCCGGCGCGTGGACGGCCACCGGCTGGCCCGCGACCATGGAGGGGGCCGTGCGCAGCGGCCACGCCGCGGCCGACGCGGCGCTCGCCGCGGCCGGCAGCCGGCTCCCGGTGGATCGGGGCGACGGGAGGTGGCCCCGGTGACGGCGGGCGCCGCCGGGGACCCCGCCAGAGCCGGCGGGCCTCCCGTCGACCGCGGCGGGAACGACACCGGCCGCACCGGCGGCACTGACAGCGGTGACACCGGCACCAGCCGCACCGACCCGAGCCGCATCGACACCGGCCACATCGACACCAGCCGCACCGACAGCGCAAGCACCCGGCAGCCCCGGGCGGTCCGGCACCACGAGGGAGAGGGAACGCACGTGGAGTCACGCACCGGCAGCGCCGTCGGAGGCACGGCGCACGCCGAACCGGTCTCGGTGCCGGAGCTGCTGGCCCGCAGCCGCACGCTCTGCACCCCGCCGCTACGGTCCGCCGTCGCCCGTTTGGCCGCACCGATGGACACCGTCGCCGCGTACCACTTCGGCTGGATCGACCGGGACGGCACTCCGTCCAAGGGCGACGGCGGCAAGGCCGTGCGCCCCGCCCTGGCCCTGCTCTCCGCCCGGGCCACCGGCGCCGCCGCCGAGGTCGGCGTGCCGGGCGGGGTCGCGGTTGAACTGGTGCACAACTTCTCCCTGCTCCATGATGATCTGATGGACGGTGACGAGACCCGGCGGCACCGGGCCACCGCCTGGACGGTCTTCGGTCCGGCTCAGGCGATCCTGGTCGGCGACGCCCTGGCGACGCTCGGCACGGAGGTGCTGCTCGACGCCGCGGTGCCCGGCGGTACGAGCCCCACCGACGCCGCGCGGGCCGTCCGGCTGCTCACCACGGCGACCCGCCGACTGATCGACGGCCAGGCCATGGACGTCGCCTTCGAACAGCGCGACAGCGTCACCGTCGCCGAGTGCCTGGAGATGGAGGGCGGCAAGACCGCGGCGCTGCTGGCGGCCGCCTCGGCGATCGGCGCCGTCCTGGCCGGGGCCGACGACAAGGTCTCCGAACCGCTCGAGCGCTACGGCCACCACCTGGGCCTGGCCTTCCAGGCGGTGGACGACCTGCTCGGCATCTGGGGCGCCACCGAGGTCACCGGCAAGCCGCACTGGGGCGATCTGCGCCAGCGCAAGAAGTCCCTGCCGGTCGCCGCCGCGTTGGCCGAGGGCGGCGCGGCCTCGCGCCGGCTCGCCGAGCAGCTGGCCGACCCGAAGGGCCGCGGCGAGGAGGGCGAGCCCGAGCTCGCCGCCCGGGCCGCGCTGATCGAAGAGGCCGGCGGCCGCGCCTGGACCCAGGAGGAAGCCCGCCGCCAGCACACGACTGCCCTCGCCGCCCTGGACGAGGTGCCCATGTCCGACGAGGTGCGCGAGCACTTCGTCGCACTCGCCGAATTCGTGGTGGTACGAGAGAGGTGACGTTACGTTGACAGCAACCGCGGACGGCCGGCTCGACCCTGAGTACGATTCCGAGCCGGTCGCGGTGGGCGACCGCCCCCCGACCCTGCTGGGCGCCGGGCGGTGGCAGCCCGAAGACACCGACCAGCTCCGGCCGGCCGGTGAGGCGGACCTCGGAGCGGCCGACGCGCAGGAGGCCCTGGCCCGTGCCACCACCCACCTGCTCTCGCTGCAGAGCTCCGAGGGCTGGTGGAAGGGCGACCTGGAGACCAACGTCACGATGGACGCCGAGGACTTACTGCTGCGGCAGTTCCTCGGGATCCGGACCGAGGACCAGACCAAGGCCACCGCCGAGTGGATCCGGTCCCAGCAACGGGAGGACGGCACCTGGGCCACCTTCCACGGAGGGCCGGCCGAACTGTCCACCACCGTCGAGGCGTACGTCGCCCTCAAACTCGCCGGCGACGACCCCGAGGCCCCGCACATGGTGGCCGCCGCGCGGTACGTCCGCTCCGCCGGGGGCATCGCGGCCGCCCGGGTCTTCACCCGGATCTGGCTCGCGCTCTTCGGCTGGTGGCCGTGGGAACGGCTCCCCGAGATGCCGCCCGAGATCATCTTCCTGCCCAAGTGGCTGCCGCTGAACATCTACGCCTTCGGCTGCTGGGCCCGCCAGACCATCGTCCCGCTGACCGTCGTCTCGGCCCACCGCCCCGTCCGTCCGGCGCCCTTCCCGCTCACCGAGCTGCACACCGACCCGGACCACCCCTACCCCGACCGGCCGCTCGCCCCCGCCACCAGCTGGGACGGCCTCTTCGAGCGCCTCGACAAGGTCCTGCACGCCTACCACCACCGCGCCCTGCGCCCGCTACGCCGGCTCGCCGTCTCCCAGGCCTGCCGCTGGATCGTCGAACGGCAGGAGGCCGACGGCTGCTGGGGCGGCATCCAGCCGCCGGCCGTGTACTCGCTGATCGCCCTGCACCTGGAGGGCTACGAGCTGGAGCACCCGGTGATGAAGGCCGGACTCTCCTCCTTCGACCGCTTCACCGTGCACACCGAGGACGGCCGCCGCTGGCTGGAGGCCTGCCAGTCCCCGGTCTGGGACACCTGCCTGGCCACCATCGCGCTGGTCGACGCCGGGCTGCCGGCCGACCACCCGGCGCTGGTCTCGGCCGTCGACTGGATGCTCGGCGAGGAGATCCGCAAGGACGGCGACTGGTCCGTCCAGCGGCCCTCGCTGGCCCCCGGCGGCTGGGCCTTCGAGTTCGAGAACGACACCTACCCCGACATCGACGACACCGCCGAGGTGGTGCTCGCGCTGGGCCGGGTCGACCACCCCGACCCGGCCAAGGTCGATGCGGCGATGGACCGCGGCGTGCTCTGGAACCTCGGCATGCAGTCCAAGAACGGGGCCTGGGGCGCCTTCGACGTCGACAACACCAGCACGCTGCCCAACAAGCTGCCGTTCTGCGACTTCGGCGAGGTGGTCGACCCGCCGTCCGCCGACGTCACCGCCCACGTGGTGGAGATGCTCGCCGAGACCGGCCGGGCCCGCGACCGGCGCACCCGGCGCGGCGTCGAGTGGCTGCTGCACAACCAGGAGGCGGACGGCTCCTGGTTCGGCCGCTGGGGCACCAACTACATCTACGGCACCGGCTCGGTGCTGCCCGCCCTGGTCGCGGCCGGCGTCCCGGACGAGCACCCGGCGATCCGGCGGGCCGTCCGCTGGCTGGAGGACCGGCAGAACACCGACGGCGGCTGGGGCGAGGACATGCGCTCCTACGAGGACCCGGCCCGCTGGGCCGGGCGCGGCGACTCCACCGCCTCGCAGACCGCGTGGGCGCTGATGGCGCTGCTCGCGGCCGGGGAGGGCCCGGACGGCCGGGCCAACCCGGCGGTGGAACGCGGCGTGGACTGGCTGGTGCGCACCCAGCTGCCCGAGGGCACCTGGGACGAGCCGCAGTTCACCGGCACCGGCTTCCCGTGGGACTTCTCCATCAACTACCACCTGTACCGGTTGGTCTTCCCGGTCACCGCGCTCGGCCGCTACCTGCACGGCAGCCCCGCCTTCGGCGGCAGGAACGGCGACACCCCGGCGATCGGGGCGGCGCGGTGACCACCGCACCGCTGCTGGTGCTCTGCGCGCTGGGCCCCGAGGTCTGGGCGCTGCGCGGCGGCGACTGGCGCGGCGCGGCCGGCGGGCCGCCGGTGCTGGTGCGCACCGGCATGGGCCGGCGGCGGGCCGCGCTGACCGTCCGCCGGCTGCTCGGCTCCGCCCCCGGCGGCTACGGCGCGGTCGTGGTGGCCGGCTTCGGCGCCGCGGTCGGTCCGGGCGTGCTGCCGGGCGACATCGTGGTCGCCGACGGCGTGCGCGACGCGGAGGGGCACCTGTACCCCGTCGACTCCGGACCGGAGCTCGCCAGGGCCCTCAAGGAGCTCGGCCTGACCGCGCACGCCGGGGTGCACCACACCGCCGACCACGTCGTCCGCGGCCTCGAACGGCGGGCCCTGCACCTCCAGGGCGCGCTCGCCGTCGACATGGAGGCCGCCGCCGTGCTGGCCGCGCTGCGGGAACGGCGGCCGACGCTGCCCGCCGCCGTCCTGCGGGTGGTCGTGGACACCCCCGAGCGCGAACTGCTGCGGCTCGGAACCCTCCCGGCCGGGGTGCGTGCCTGGCGGACCCTGCGGGCGGCGGTACCCGCCCTGGTCGACTGGTACCGGCAGGAGTCCCGGCCCGGCCCCGCGGACCTGAACCACCCCACATCCTCGACGCTCCCCCAGGAGGCGAGCTAGCCATGGCCATGCCGTTGCGCCAGACCGTGCGGGTCGGCACCTACCTCATGCAGCAGAAGCTGCTCAAGCGCCGGGACAAGTTCCCGCTGATCGTCGAACTGGAGCCGCTGTTCGCCTGCAACCTCGCCTGTGAGGGCTGTGGCAAGATCCAGCACCCGGCGGGTGTGCTGAAGCAGCGGATGCCGGTGGCCCAGGCGGTCGGCGCGGTCCTGGAGTCGGGTGCCCCGATGGTCTCGATCGCCGGCGGCGAGCCACTGATGCACCCGCAGATCGACGAGATCGTCCGCCAGCTCGTCGAGCGCCGCAAGTACGTCTTCCTCTGCACCAACGCGCTGCTGATGCGCAAGAAGATGGACAAGTTCAAGCCCTCGCCGTACTTCACCTTCGCCGTGCACATCGACGGCATGCGCGAGCGGCACGACGAGTCGGTGGCCAAGGAGGGCACCTTCGACGAGGCGGTGGCGGCGATCAAGGAGGCCAAGCGGCGCGGCTTCCGGGTCACCACCAACAGCACCTTCTTCAACACCGACACCCCGCAGACCATCATCGAGGTGCTGGACTTCCTCAACGACGAGCTCAAGGTCGACGAGATGATGATCTCCCCGGCCTACGCCTACGAGAAGGCCCCCGACCAGGAGCACTTCCTCGGCGTCGACCAGACCCGGGAGCTCTTCCGCAAGGCCTTCGCCGGCGGCAACCGGAGCCGCTGGCGGCTCAACCACAGCCCGCTCTTCCTGGACTTCCTGGAGGGCAAGGCCGACTTCGAGTGCACCCCCTGGGGCATCCCCAACTACTCGCTGTTCGGCTGGCAGCGGCCCTGCTACCTGATGGCCGACGGCTACGTGCCCACCTACCGCGAACTCGTCGAGAAGACCGACTGGAGCAAGTACGGCCGCGGCAAGGACCCGCGCTGCGCCAACTGCATGGCGCACTGCGGCTACGAGCCGACCGCCGTACTCGCCACCATGGGCTCGCTCAAGGAGTCGCTGCGCGCCATCACCGAGACCATCGGCGCCAACCGCGGCCACTGAGCCGGTCGTTCGACCGCGCCACCGCTCCCGAGGACACCCCATCCGGCCCGGGCCCCGCGCCCGGGCCGGCCCCGCTCCCGCCGGGCGGCGGCACCACCGCACCACTCCGAGTCGTGAGGTGTACCCATGTCACTGCTCTCCAGCGTCACGTCCCCGGCCGAACTGCGAAAGCTTCCGGCGGTCGAACTCCCCCTGCTCGCCGACGAGATCCGCGCGTTCCTGATCGACGCCGTCACCCGCACCGGCGGACACCTCGGGCCCAACCTCGGCGTGGTCGAGCTGACCATCGCCCTGCACCGGGTCTTCGACTCCCCGTACGACCGGATCGTCTTCGACACCGGTCACCAGAGCTACGTCCACAAACTGCTCACCGGCCGCCAGGACTTCTCCCGGCTGCGGATGAAGGGCGGGCTCTCCGGCTACCCCTCGCGCGGCGAGTCCGAACACGACCTGGTCGAGAACTCGCACGCCTCCACCGCCCTGTCCTACGCCGACGGCCTCGCCAAGGCCGCCCGACTGCTCGGCCAGCACGACCGGCACACCGTCGCGGTGATCGGCGACGGCGCGCTCACCGGCGGGCTCGCCTGGGAGGCGCTCAACAACATCGCCGAGGCCCGCGACCGGCCGCTGGTCATCGTCGTCAACGACAACGAGCGCTCCTACGCCAGGACCATCGGCGGCCTCGCCAACCACCTGGCCACCCTGCGCACCACCCAGGGGTACGAACGCTTCCTCGCCCTCGGCAAAGGTGCGCTGCAGCGCACCCCGCTCGTCGGCCAGCCGATCTTCGACGCGCTGCACGGGGCCAAGAAGGGCTTCAAGGACGCCTTCGCGCCACAGGGCATGTTCGAGGACCTCGGGCTGAAGTACCTCGGGCCGATCGACGGCCACGACCTCGGCGCCGTCGAACAGGCGCTGCGCCAGGCGCGCAACTTCGGCGGCCCCGTCATCGTGCACTGCCTCACCGTCAAGGGACGCGGCTACCGGCCCGCCGAACAGGACGAGGCCGACCGCTTCCACGCCGTCAACCCGATCGACCCGTACACCTGCCTGCCGATCTCGCCCAGCGGCGGAGTGTCCTGGACCTCGGTGTTCGGCGACGAGCTGGTCGCGCTCGGCGCCGAGCGGCCCGACCTGGTGGCGATCACCGCGGCCATGCTCCAACCGGTGGGCCTGGCCCGCTTCGCCAAGGCCTTCCCGGAACGCACCTTCGACGTCGGCATCGCCGAGCAGCACGCCGTCACCTCCGCCGCCGGCCTCGCCACCGGCGGCCTGCACCCGGTCGTCGCCGTCTACGCGACCTTCCTGAACCGGGCCTTCGACCAGGTCCTGATGGACGTCGCCCTGCACCGGCTCGGTGTCACCTTCGTCCTCGACCGCTCCGGGGTCACCGGCAGCGACGGCGCCTCGCACAACGGCATGTGGGACATGTCGATCCTGCAGGTCGTCCCGGGCCTCAGGCTCGCCGCCCCGCGCGACGCCGACCAGCTGCGGGCCCAGCTGCGCGAGGCCGTCGAGGTCGCGGACGCCCCCACCGTGGTCCGCTTCCCCAAGGCCACCATCGGGCCCGCCGTGCCGGCCGTCGAGCGGATCGGCGGGATGGACGTCCTGCTGCGCACCGGCCGGCCGTCGGAGATCCTCCTGGTCGCGGTCGGCACCACCGCCGCCGCCTGCCTGGACGCCGCCCGGCTGCTGCTCGCCGAGGGCTTCACCGCGACCGTCGTCGACCCCCGCTGGGTCAAACCGGTCGACCCGGCCCTGCCGGAACTGGCCGCCGCCCACCGGCTGGTCGTCACCGTCGAGGACAACGGCCGCACCGGTGGCGTCGGCGCCGCCGTCGCCCAGGCGCTGCGCGACGCCGACGTGGACGTGCCGGTGCGGGTGCTCGGCCTGCCGCAGGAGTTCCTCGGCCACGCCGCCCGCGGGGAGATCCTGGAGGAGACCGGCCTGACCGGCACCGGAGTCGCCGCGCAGACCGCCGTCTTCGCCAAGAACCTGCTACCGAACCGAGGAGCGAACCAGCGCCATGCCGGCTGACCCCGACCGCACCGCCGCCGCCAGCTTCGACCTCGCCGCGCTGATCGCCGAACGCGGCGCCGAGCGGTACGAGCTGCACGGCCGCCACCTCAACCCGCAGCTGCCGCGCATGCTGCACACCATCGGGTTCGACAAGTACTACGAGCGCGCCAAGGGCCCGTACTTCTACGACGCCGAGGGCAACGAGTACCTCGACATGCTGGCCGGCTTCGGCATCTTCGCGCTGGGCCGCCACCACCCGGTCGTGCGGTCGGCGATCCAGCAGGTGATGGACCTCGACCTGCCGGACCTGGTCCGCTTCGACTGCTCGCCGCTGCCCGGGCTGCTCGCCGAGCGGCTGCTCTCGTACGCGCCCGGGCTGGACCGGGTGTTCTTCGGCAACAGCGGCACCGAGGCGGTGGAGACCGCGCTCAAGTTCGCCCGGTACGCCACCGGCCGCAGGCGCGTCCTGTACGCCGACCACGCCTTCCACGGGCTGACCACCGGCTCGCTCTCCGTCAACGGGGAGAGCGGTTTCCGCAAGGGCTTCGACCCGCTATTGCCGGACACCGCCATCCCGCTCGGCGACCTCGGCGCGCTGGCCAAGGAGCTGAGGCGCGGCGATGTCGCGGCCCTGATCGTCGAGCCGATCCAGGGCAAGGGCGTCCTGGCGCCGCCGCCCGGCTGGCTGCGCGCCGCGCAGGCCCTGCTGCACGAGCACAGGGCGCTGCTGATCTGCGACGAGGTGCAGACCGGGATCGGCCGTACCGGCGAGTTCTTCGCCTACCAGCACGAGGAGGGCGTGCTGCCCGACCTGGTCTGCGCGGCCAAGGCGCTCTCCGGCGGCTACGTGCCGGTCGGGGCGACGCTCGGCAAGAGCTGGATCTTCGAGAAGGTGTACTCCTCGATGGACCGGGTGCTGGTGCACTCGGCCAGCTTCGGCGCCAACGCCCAGGCGATGGCGGCCGGACTGGCGACCCTGGAGGTGATGCGCGAGGAGAAGGTGGTGGAGAACGCGCGTCAGGTCGGCGACCAGTTGCGCGAGCGGCTGGCCGCGCTGGTCGACCGGTACGAGCTGCTCGCCGAGGTGCGCGGCCGGGGGCTGATGATCGGCATCGAGTTCGGCCGGCCCAAGTCGCTCAAGCTGCGCACCGGCTGGACGGCCCTGCAAGCCGCGCGCAAGGGGCTGTTCGCCCAGATGGTGGTCGTCCCGCTGCTCCAGCGGCACCGGATCCTGACCCAGGTGTCCGGTGACCACCTGGAGGTGATCAAGCTGATCCCGCCGCTGATCATCACGGAGCGCGACGTCGACCGGTTCGTGGACGCCTTCACCGACATCATGGATGACGCTCACCGGGGGAGCGGGCTGATGTGGGACTTCGGGCGGACGCTGGTGAAGCAGGCGGTCGGCAGCCGCTGAGCCGGTTCCGGGCCGGCTCTGGGTGGGTGCTCGGTGGCGGTGCGGAAGTGTTGCGGAAGTGCCCCGGGAGTGGGAAGTCGGCCGGGCCGACTTCCCACTCCGTGGGAGACACCGTGTCAGAGCTCGGTCCGGCGGCGCCGGATGACCACGATGAGATCGACGGTGGCGAACAGGGTGAGCAGACCGCAGGCGACGGCGAAGCCGGTCAGGGTCCCCTGGCTGGGGGCGCCGTTGGCGGGGGAGGCCGCCGCCCAGATCGCGAAGCCCGCCGTCGCGAGCGCGAACAGCGGTGTGAAGGTGAGCGACAGCAGGTAGCGGAGCTTGAGGTCGCTGCGGGCGGTGGCCGGCTCGGTGCCGCTGCGCCACGGCCGTCGCGGGGTGGTGGTGCGCATGGCCGTTCACCTCCGGGCCGCGCGGGTGGGGGCTACGATTCCAGCGTACGTCCGTGGGGGAGAGCGGGGGAGACGCGATGACGGGGTCGGACGCGGCGGCGGACGCCGAGGGCTACGCGGGGCTGCGGATCGAACGGGCCCGGGAGCTGGCCCGGCGGCACGGCTGGGCCTCGGTCCGGGTTCTGGAGCCGGGGGCGATGATGACCATGGACCACCGTGAGGGCCGGCTCAACCTCGCGGTGCGCGACGGCGTGGTCGAGCGCAGCTGGGAGGGGTAGGGCCGTCCTCCCGGTGGTCTTGGCGTGCGGGCTCAGTGGCCCGGCCGCCGGGCCAACCGCTGTTCGGCGGCGACGACCATCGGCTCCAGCAGCGGCAGCGAGAGCAGCACCAGCAGTCCGGCGGCCCAGCCGGCCAGCACGTCGGTGACCCAGTGGGTGCCCAGGTAGAGCGTGGTCAGGCCGATCGAGCAGGCGGTGGCGGCGGCGATCACCGCGCCGGTGCGCCGCCAGCGGACCGCGAGGTAGGCGAGCACGCCCCAGGTGACGACCGCGTTGGCGGTGTGACCGGACGGGAAGATGGTGCCGCCGGAGAACAGTTCGGGCGAGCCGACGTACTGGGCGTAGTGCGGGCCGAGCCGGCCGGTGACGATCTTGACCGCGCCGACCGTGACGTTGAGCAGCAGCAGCGCGACGGCCATCACCAGCAGCGGGCGCAGCCGCCCCAGCCGGTGCGCGCGCCAGCCGAGCCAGACGAAGGCGGCGATGGCGGAGGGGCCGCGTTGCCCGGCGACCACCCAGGTGTCGAGCAGCGGTTCCAGGCTGGGCCAGTGGTCGTAGGGGCGGAACAGCCGGACCGACCAGTCGAGGTCGACCAGGGCGGTGTTGAGCAGGACACCGGCCAGGACCAGCAGGTAGGCGACGCAGGTCACGGCGAGCAGGGCGGCCTGTCGGCGGCTCATCGGCGGCCAGCCGGGCTCGCGGCGGTGGACTCGTTCGGGGCTCGGGCGCTCGCGGTGGGTGGTGGTGAGCTGCTCCGGCCCCTGGTTGGGATAGGGCGCGGGGGTACTCGGGGCTTGCACGGGGGTGACCTTACCCATCCGGCCGGGGCTATTCCGGATGGATTTGTCATTTTCCCGTGAAATCGACAATTGGCGGGGAGAGGTCCGCCCGGGGAGTGATTTCCGTGATTCTCGGATCGAATGCCAGTGTGGTGTTCGAATGATTCTGCAAAAGCCCCGGTAAAGAAAACGGAGTGGGAGGTCGGTGCGGCCGGCTTCCCACTCCGTGGTAACCCTGTGTAGGTTCCGTGCTCAGTCGAGGGGGCCGCCCGCGACGTAGATCACCTGCCCGGAGACGAAGCCGGCGCCCTCGCTCGCGAGGAAGGAGATGGTGTGGGCGACGTCCTCAGGCAGACCGACCCGCTGGACCGGGATCTGGGAGGCCGCAGCCCGCTTGAAGTCTTCGAAGTCCATGCCGACCCGGGCGGCGGTGGCCGCGGTCATGTCGGTGGCGATGAAGCCGGGCGCCACGGCGTTGGCGGTGATGCCGAACTTGCCCAGCTCAATGGCCAAAGTCTTGGTGAAGCCCTGCAGACCGGCCTTGGCGGCCGAGTAGTTGGCCTGACCGCGGTTGCCCTGGGCGGAGGAGGAGGACAGGTTGACGATGCGGCCGAAACCGGCGTCCACCATGTGCTTCTGCACCGCGCGGGTCATCAGGAAGGCCCCGCGCAGGTGGACGTTCATGACCGTGTCCCAGTCGGACTCGGACATCTTGAAGAGCAGGTTGTCGCGGAGCACGCCCGCATTGTTGACCAGCACGACGGGGGCGCCGAGTTCGGCGGCCACCCGGTCGACGGCGGCCTGCACCTGGTCGGCGTCCGAGACGTCGGCGCCCACGGCCAGGGCCCGCCCGCCGGCCGCGGTGATCCGGTCGACGGTGTCCTTCCCGGCGGTCTCGTCCAGGTCGAGGACGGCCACGGCGTAGCCGTCGGCGGCCAGTTGCACGGCGGTGGCGGCGCCCAGGCCGCGGGCGGCGCCGGTGACGACGGCGACCCGGGGGGCGGTGCTCTGCTCGGTCATGCGCGCTCTCGTCTCTCTCGGGGTGGTCTCCGCGGGGAGCGCCCCGGGGAGGGTGGCCACACCCTACCCGCGAGTAGGGAGGGCGAACAGGGTCGGAGAGCCGCACGTGACGGTCGGTAAGGACCGACCGGTCGGCTTTCTACTGAGAACGGGTTACCGAGAGGGCGTGGCGGCCGCGTAAATATGCCAATGTTGCCGAACCTGCGTCTACTATCCGCCCCTGCCTGCCAGCAAGGGCCCGCCGTTTGTATAGTGTCCGCCAGCAGCCACCGGCTGCACGGCTGGAGCGCCCTCCCTCATAGCTGGACGCCCACTCGCCGTTACTGCCCCACCCGGGTGTCCCACACACACCGGGTGTGACATCGGGACGGATACATGGTGCTGGGGGAGATCCCGACGACCCGCGTGTCCGCGCGACTGCAACAGTCGCCCGGACACCTGATTCGCGTTGCACAGCAGGTTCACACCAGGCTGTGGTCCGAGCATGTCGGAGCCGATCTCACGGCTCCGCAGTTCGCCGTTCTGCTGGTCCTGGCCCTCGAACCGGGTGCCGACCAGCGGACGGTCGGCGAGCGAGCCTCGCTGGACAAGGCGACGATGGCGGAGATGGTCGCGCGGCTGGTCCGCCGCGGCTTGGTGCTGCGAAGGCGTGACCCGGCCGACGGCCGGCGAAAACTGCTCGCGCTCTCGCAGAGCGGTGCCCAGGCGGTGCGTGAGGCCACCGGTGGTGTGGTCCGCGTGCAGCGCACCCTGTTCGAGCCGCTGACGGCGGAGGAGCAGGTGGAGATCGTGCGGGTGATGGCCAAGATAGCCAGGCTGGAGCCCGCCGCGGTCGCCGTGTTCTCCGACGCGCGGCCGACACTGGACGCGCAGCGGGCGATCGGCTACCTGATCAGGGTGGGCCAGCAGGTGCACACCAAACTCTGGTCGGAGCACGTCGGTGCGGAGCTGACGGCTCCGCAGTACGCGGTGCTGGACGCGCTGGAACTGGAGCCGGGCGCCGACCAGCGTACGGTCGGTGAGCTGGCCTCGCTGGACAAGGCGACGATGGCCGAGATGGTCAGCCGGCTGGTGCGCCGCGGTCTGGTGCAGCGCCGGCGCGACCCCTCGGACGGGCGCCGCAACCTGCTGTCGCTCTCGCCGGCGGGCCAGGACCTGCTGCACCGTTCGACGGCCGGCGTGGCCGAGGTCCAGCGGCTGCTGCTCGCCCCGCTGGACGAGGGTGAGCACGGGCCCGCGCTGGCGCTCCTCGGCAAGGCGGCGCGGCTCTAGAGGGATCCTTTGAGCGCCAGCCAAAACGATTCGCCAACGTACGGAAGGCCCGGTGTGTTGAGGGCTTGAGGCGTTGGTGGTTCAAGGAGTTGGCGGCTCAAGGCGTTGGTGGCTCAAGGCGTTGGTGGCCTGACCCGCCGGAGGCCGTTGCTCGTTGGCGCCGGCGGATCGTGGCACACCGAAGACCGCCCACCCCTGATCGGGGTGGGCGGTCGTTCGACATGACCGCTCGTCAGAGAAGTCGGACGGCGGGTGCCGTCAGTTCCAGTCGAACTCCTGCGGGTCCGGACCGATCCGCGTGCCGGTGGCGACACCGGCGATCGCGGCGAGGTCCTCGGCGTCCAGCTCGAAGCCGGCGACGTCCAGGTTCTCCCGGATGCGGGCGGGGGTGACCGACTTCGGGATCGCGATCACGCCGCTCTGCAGGTGCCAGCGGAGCACCACCTGGGCGACCGTGCGGCCGTGCTTCTCGGCGATCTTCGCCAGCGCCGGCTCGGCGAGCAGCTCCTTGCCCTGGCCCAGCGGGCTCCAGGCCTCGGTGGCGATGCCGTGCTGGGCGTGGAAGGCGCGCAGCTCGGTCTGCGGGAAGTACGGGTGCAGCTCGACCTGGTTCAGCACCGGGACGACCGAGGTCTCGTCGAGCAGCCGGGTGAGCTGCTCGGGCCCGAAGTTGGAGACGCCGACCGACTTGACCCGGCCGTCCGCCTTCAGCTGCTCGAAGGCCTTCCAGACGTTCAGGTAGCTGCCGTGCTTCGGGCGCGGCCAGTGGATCAGGTAGAGGTCGACGTAGTCGAGGCCGAGCTTGGCCAGCGACGCGTCGAACTCGCGCAGGACGGCGTCGCGGCCCTGCTCGCCCGACCAGTCGCGGGTGCCCGAGTTCCACAGCTTGGTGGTGATGTAGAGGTCCTCGCGGGCCACGCCGCCGGCCAGGGCCTCGGTGATCGCCTGGCCGGTGCCGGCCTCGTTCTCGTAGATGGCCGCGGTGTCGATGGAGCGGTAGCCCGCCTCGATCGCGGTGCGGACGGCGGCCGTGGCCTCGTCGTCCGGGACCTGCCACACGCCGAATCCGAGCTGCGGGATCTGCGCGCCGTCGTTCAGCGTGACGTTGGGGATGTTGCTCACGGGAAGGGGTGCCCTCCTGGTCGTCCGTGTGATTCCAGAAAGGGGCAACTGGCACCCGGGCGGGATTGTTCCCGCCGTTCGGGGGAATCTTGCGGGGCCGGAGGCCCGCTGCGGCGGGGATTCAGGGGCCGGGTAGCGAAAAAACCTGTTGCGCGGATCACATCGGGGTTGGCAGGCTCGCGGCCATGACCTCCTGAGATCCGGGCCCTTCATGCCCTTCCCGCCTCCGCCCGGCCGTCCCGTCCGGCGCCGCTCCGGACGCGCCGATGCCGCCGGGGCGAGGTGCCGCGCTGTCGCCCGCCGCCGTCCGGCTTCCGTCGTTCGCGCGAGCCGGGCCCGCCGTGCCGCGAGACCCGCGCCTCCGGCTCGTGACCTTCTCCCGGCGTGTCCGCTCACGCCTGTTCGCACCCTCCAGCACCCTCCAGTGCCGTCCCGCACCCTCCTGTATCGGAGCGTCATGCTGCTGACCCCCCTGCCGTTGGCCGACCCCGGCAGTCCCGACCTCTCCTCACCCCTGGCCTTCCTGCGCTGGCTCCAGCGCGGCCAGCGGCGCGGGCAGGTGCTCGCCACCTGCTGGGCGCTGCTGGAGATGGGCGGCCAGGCGGCGCTGCCGATACCGCTCGGGTGGGGCGTGCAGGCCGCCGTCGACGGCGAGGCCGCCGGGATCTGGCGGGCCGGCGCCCTCGCGGTGGCGCTCGCCGTGCTGTCCGCGCTCGGTGCCGTGCTGCTGCACCGCCAGGCGGTCTGGAACTGGATCCACGCGGCGTGCCACGTGCGGCAGCTGGTGGCCCGGCAGGCCTCGCACCTGGGCGCCGGGCTGTCCTGCCGGATCGCCACCGGCGAGGTCGTCGCGGTCGGCAGCGGGGACGTCGAGCGGATCGGCTGGTACGTCGAACTCGTCGCCCGGGTCCGGGCCGCGGTGATCGTCTGGCTGGCCGTCAGCTCGTCCGTGCTGGTCGTCGAACCGGTGCTCGGGGTCGGGGTGCTGCTCGGCGTCCCGGTGCTGGCAGCCGCCGTCTGGCCGCTGATCGGGCCGTTCGAGCGGCGGTACGAGCAGCAGCGCACGCTCGGCGGCAAGGCCACCGAGCTGGCCGCCGACACCGTGGCGGGGCTGCGGGTGCTGCGCGGCATCGGCGGCGAGGAGCTGTTCCTGGACCGGTACCGGGCCGCCTCCCAGAAGGTCCGGGCCGCGGCCGTCCGATCGGCCCGGCTCTGGTCGCTGATGCAGGCCCAACAGGTCCTGTTGCCGGGCCTGTTCGTGATCGGGGTGACGTGGTACGGCGCCCGGCAGGCGGCCGCGGGCGAACTCGCCGTCGGCACCCTGATCGCCGTGTACGGCGCCACCGCCTTCCTCGCGGCGCCGCTGCGGATCCTGGGCGAGGCCGCACACGCCTGGAGCGTCGCCCGGGTCTCCGCCGGGCGCGCCGTCCGGGTGCTCTCGCTCAGCCGTACCAGCGGCGTGGCCGAGGCCTCGCTGAACAAGCCGGGGAACGCCGACCTGTTCGACCCGGCGACCGGGCTGACCGCGCGGGCCGGGGAGCTGACCGCGGTCGTCTGCGGGGACCCGGACTTCGCCGGGGCGCTCGCCGGGCGGCTCGGCGGGCACGTCCCGGCCGCCGGCGACGAGCCGGAGCAGCCCTCCGTCCGGCTCGGCGGGACGGAGCTGGACGCGGTACCGCTGGCCGAGGCCAGGGCGGCGGTGCTGGTCCACGACAAGGAGCCGGTCCTGCTCTCCGGCACCCTGGCCGGGCTGTTCGACATCCCGTCCTCGGGGCGGGTCTCGGTGGCCGAGGCGCTGGCCGCCGCCCGGTCCGACGACGTGCTGGAGGCTCTGGTGGACGGCTCGCCGGAGTGCGAGGGCGACGCGATGCTCGCCCGGATCACCGAGCGCGGGCGCTCGCTGTCCGGCGGGCAGCGCCAGCGACTCGCCCTGGCCCGTGCGCTGCTGGCCGACCCGCCGGTCCTCGTCCTGGACGAGCCGACCAGCGCGGTGGACGCCCACACCGAGTCCAGGATCGCCACCGGACTGCGGGACACCCGGGCGGGGCGCACCACCGTGCTCTTCGCGACCAGCCCGCTGCTGCTCGACCAGGCGGACCGGGTGGTGCTGCTGCGCGACGGCCGGGCGGCCGTGGCCGGGCGGCACCGCGACCTGATGCGGACCGAGCCGGCCTACCGGGCCGTGGTCACCCGCGAAGAGCAGCCGGAACCGGTGGGGGAGCCGGTATGAGCGGCCGCGTGGGCACCCGCGCCGTCCGTCCCGCCCGACCCGCCGCACACCTGAGGAGCACGTCATGAAGCCCCCCGTCCATGAGGAGCAGGGGCCGGCCACCACCCTGCCGGTCGGCTCACCGGCGGCCGTGCGCGCCTACCTGCGCCTGCTCGCCCGGCGCCACCGCGGCGGGTTCTCCGCGGTGGTGGGGTTGCACTCGGTGGCCACCGTGGCCGGGCTGGTGGGCCCCTGGGTGCTCGGCAGCCTGGTCGAGTCGCTGGCCACCGGCACCGCCGAGGCCACCATCGCGGTCGCGGTCGGCTGGTACCTGCTGGCGCTGGTGGTGCAGTCCGCCTTCACCGGCTGGTCCCGGATGCGCGGTGCCGTCCTCGGCGAGCGGGTGCTGGCCGACCTGCGCGAGGACTTCCTGGTCCGCTCGGTCGCGCTGCCCACCGGCGTGCTGGAGCGGGCCGGCACGGGGGACCTGGTCTCCCGGGGCACCACGGACATCGACCGGCTGGACAAGTCGGTGCGCGAGGCCGTGCCCGAACTCGCCGTCGCCATCGTGTCGTTGCTGCTGGTGATCGGCGCCCTGCTGGTCACCTCGCCGCTGCTCGCGCTCACCTCGCTGGTCGGCCTGCCGCTGCTGCTGGTCAGCTCCCGCTGGTACTTCAAGCGCGCGCCGCAGTCCTACCGCAACGAGTCGGCCGGGTACGCCGCGGTGAACACCGTGCTGGCCGAGACGGTGGACGCCGGGCGGACGGTGGAGACGCTGCGCCTGGGCGACCAGCGGATCGCCCTGACGGACCGCAAGCTGGGAGAGTGGCTCGCCTGGGAGCGCTACACCCTGTGGCTGCGCTCGGTCTGGTTCCCGACCATCGACGCGTTCTACTCCTCGGCGGTGCTGGCCACCCTGCTGCTCGGTGGGCTGTTCACCCTCAAGGGTTGGATCACCGTCGGCGAGTTGACCACAGGAGTGCTGTACGCGCAGATGCTGACCGGTCCGGTCGACCTGATCCTGCGCTGGTACGACGAACTGCAGATCGGCCAGGCCTCGCTGGCCCGGCTGGTCGGCGTCCGCGAGGTGCCGGAGCACGAGGGTGACGAGTCCAGCCACCCGGACGGCCGCCGGGTCGAGGCCCGGGACGTCCGGTTCGGCTACCGGGAGGGCGCCGACGTCCTGCACGGCATCAGCCTGGACGTCGCGCCGGGCACCCGGGTCGCGCTGGTCGGGCCGTCCGGGGCGGGCAAGTCCACGCTGGGGCGGCTGCTGGCCGGGATCTACGCTCCCGGGCGCGGCAGCGTGACGCTCGGCGGGGCGGCACTGGCGCGGATGCCGGCCGAGCGGGTGCGGGCGGAGGTCGCCCTGGTGAACCAGGAGCACCACGTCTTCGTCGGCACCCTGCGGGACAACCTGCGGCTGGCCGCGCCCGGGGCCGAGGACACCGAACTGCGCTCCGCGCTGGACGCGGTGGACGCCGGCGGCTGGGTGGACGCGCTGCCGCACGGCCTCGACACCGAGGTCGGCTCCGGCGGCACCGTGCTGACTCCGCCGCAGGCCCAGCAGCTGGCGCTGGCCCGGCTGGTGCTGGCCGATCCGCACACCCTGGTGCTGGACGAGGCCACCTCGCTGCTGGACCCGCGCGCCGCCCGGCACCTGGAGCGCTCGCTCGCCCGGGTGCTGGAGGGCCGCACGGTCATCGCCATCGCCCACCGGCTGCACACCGCGCACGACGCGGACGTGATCGCGGTGGTCGAGGGCGGCCGGATCAGCGAGTACGGCAGCCACCCGGAGCTGGTCGCGGCCGGCGGCCCGTACGCGGCGCTCTGGCGCTCCTGGCGGGACGAGCGGTAGCGGGCCGGCGCCGTTGAACCCGTACGGCGCCGTTGACGCGTACGGCACTTCAAACCCGCACGGGGCCGGATTGCCCCGTGCGGGTTACTACCTCACCCATCAGGGCGCGTAACCGGGCAAATCGGAGCCCCGGCCCGCAGACTGCTCCGGTGACCAAGATTTCGGACGGCTCGTCCGGCTCCAAACGCAGCGAGATCGCTGGGATCCCCACCCGGTACATCGGGATCGGCGTCATCGTCGTCCTCGCCGTGTGGTTCCTGTTCGCGAACCTCGACAAGGTGAAGATCCAGTTCTGGGTGTTCACCGTTACCGCGCCGCTCTGGATCGCACTGCTCGCCACGCTGCTCGCCGGCGGCGCGCTGGGCTGGCTGCTGAAGGGGCGTCGCGGCCGGTGACCAGCGCTCCCGGGCCGGCCCAGGCGGGGCCCTCGGCCTTCACGCCGCTGATCGAGGTGCGCGGCGTCAACAAGCACTTCGGGGACCTGCACGTCCTCCAGGACATCGAGCTGACCGTGGGCCGCGGCGAGGTCGTCGTGGTCATCGGACCGTCCGGCTCCGGCAAGTCGACGCTCTGCCGGGCGATCAACCGCCTGGAGCCGATCGAGGACGGCACCATCCTGATCGACGGCGAGCCGCTGCCCGAGGAGGGCAAGGGGCTGGCCCGGCTGCGCGCCGAGGTCGGCATGGTGTTCCAGTCCTTCAACCTGTTCGCGCACAAGACCGTGCTGCAGAACGTCTCGCTCGCGCAGATCAAGGTCCGCGGCCGGCCCCGGGCGGAGGCGGACGCCAAGTCCCGCGCCCTGCTGGAACGGGTCGGGCTGGAGGCGCACGCCGACAAGTACCCGGCCCAGCTCTCCGGCGGCCAGCAGCAGCGGGTGGCGATCGCCCGGGCGCTGGCGATGGACCCGAAGGCACTGCTGTTCGACGAGCCGACCTCGGCGCTCGACCCCGAGATGATCAACGAGGTGCTGGACGTCATGCGCCAGCTCGCGCACGAGGGCATGACGATGGTCGTGGTCACCCACGAGATGGGCTTCGCCCGGGCCTCCGCCAACCGGGTGGTCTTCATGGCCGACGGCCGGATCGTCGAGGACCGCGCCCCGGAGGACTTCTTCAGCGCTCCGGAGAGCGAGCGCGCCCGGGACTTCCTGTCCAAGATCCTGAAGCACTGAGGCGGCGCCCGTGACGAGGAAGACCACGCCCGCCGCCCGGAGCCGGACGGTGCTCGCCGCCGTCCTGCTGCTCGCCGTGCTGGCCGCCGGCTGCGGCAAGCCCGGCACCCCGCCGCCCAAGGGCCCGCAGGCGAGCGCGCTGCCCAGCTACCAGGTGCGCGACGCCGCCTCCATCACCGGCTCGCCGACCCTGGACGCCGCCCGGAGCCGGGGCCACCTGGTGGTCGGCGCCAAGGAGGACCAGCCGTACCTGGGCGAGAAGAACCCGGCCACCGGCGTGTACTCCGGCTTCGACATCGAGATCGCCAAGATGGTCGGCGCCTACCTCGGCTTCCCGCCGGACCGGATCGAGTTCAAGACCATCGCCTCGGCCAACCGCGAGACCGCGCTGCAGAACGGCCAGGTGGACTTCTACGTCGGCACCTACACCATCAACGACAACCGGAAGAAGCTGGTCGGCTTCGCCGGGCCGTACTTCGTCGCGGGGCAGTCGCTGCTGGTGCGCAGGAACGACAACACCATCCACGGCCCGCAGGACCTGGACGGCAAGAAGGTCTGCTCGGCGGCCGGCTCGACCCCGTACCAGCGCATCCAGTCGCAGTACCCGAAGGCGAAGCTGATCGGCTACGACACCTACTCGGCCTGCGTGGACAACCTGATCACCGGCCAGGTGGACGCCGTCACCACGGACAACGCGATCCTGCTGGGCTACGCGGCCAAGGTGCCGGACGAGCTCAAGGTGGTCGGCCCGCTGTTCTCCCAGGAGCCGTACGGGATCGGGACTCCGAAGAACGACACCGTGCTGCGCCTGGCCCTGGACGACGCGCTGGCGCAGAACGAACAGAACGGCGACTGGAAGAAGGCCTACGACGCGACCCTGGGCCTGTCCGGGGAGCCGGCGCCGACACCGCCGCCGATCGACCGGTACTGAGAGGGCCGCGCCGTGAAAACGCTGACCGACAACTGGTCGACCTACTGGGACGGCTTCCTCGGCACGCTCTCGCTGTTCGCGGTGAGCGCCGTGCTGTCGCTGGTGCTGGGAGTGATGATCGCGGGTTTCCGGGTCTCGCCGGTCCGGCCGCTGCGAGTGTTCGGGACGGCGTGGGTGACGCTGCTGCGCAACACGCCGCTGACCCTGCTGTTCTTCATCGTGGTGCTGGGCCTGCCGCGCTTCAACATCACGCTGCCGTTCTTCGTCTTCGCGGTGGCCGCGCTCAGCTGCTACACCTCGGCCTTCGTCTGCGAGGCGATGCGTTCGGGCATCAACACCGTGCCGGCGGGGCAGGGGGAGGCGGCGCGCAGCCTGGGCATGAGCTTCGGGCAGACGATGAGCGTGGTGGTGCTGCCGCAGGCGTACCGGTCGGTGGTCGCGCCGATCGGCAGTGTGATGATCGCGCTGGCGAAGAACACGGCGATCGCCGGCTCGTTCAGCGTCACCGAACTGCTCGGCACCTACCGGACGATCAACGAACTGGGCTACAGCATCATCTGGACCTTCGTCTGGATCGCCGTCGGCTACCTGATCATCACCCTGGCCGTCAGCGCCGTCTTCAACCTGCTGGAACGACGAGTGGCGGTGTCGCGATGACCGTTGGATCCTCGGCGCTGTACGACATCCCCGGTCCGAAGGCGCTCGCCCGCCACCGGCTGTACGGCGGGATCGCGCTGCTGCTGATCGCGGCGCTGATCGGCTGGATCGTCTACATGCTGTTCCACACCCACCAGTTCACGTACCAGAAGTGGATGCCCTTCGAGTACCGGGGCGTCCAGGACCTGCTGCTGAGCGGGCTCGGCAACACCCTCAAGGCCTTCGGCTGGACGGTGCTGTTCGCGTTGCCCTTCGGCGCGCTGTTCGCGGCCGGGCGGCTGTCCGACCACAAGGTGGTGCGGGTGCTCTCCACGGTGGTGGTGGAGTTCTTCCGGGCCATGCCGCTGCTGGTGATGATCTTCTTCGTCTTCGTCGCGCTCAAGGTGCAGCCGCTGTGGGCGCTGGTGGCCGGGCTGGTGCTGTACAACGGCTCGGTGCTGGCCGAGGTCTTCCGGGCCGGCGTGCTCGCGGTGCCCAAGGGCCAGCGCGAGGCGGCCTACGCGCTCGGCCTGCGCAAGACCCAGGTGATGACGTACGTGCTGGTGCCGCAGGCCAACCGGGCCATGCTGCCGGCCATCATCAGCCAACTGGTGGTCGCGCTCAAGGACACCTCGCTGGGCTTCCTGATCACCTACGAGGAGTTCCTGCACGCGGGCAAGCTGATCGCCACCAACCTCGACTACGACCTGCCGTTCATCCCGGTGGTGATCGTGATCGCGCCGATCTACATCGGCATGTGCCTGCTGCTCTCCTGGCTCGCCCGCTGGGTCGAGCGCCGCAGTCGGCGCAGCCCGAGCATGCGGGGCGGGGCGCCGGTGGTCAAGGCCGGGGTGGCGATGGGGCTGCCGCCGTCCGCGCAGCAGTGAGAGGCCTGGTTCGATCCTGAACCATAGGTGTGGGTGGGGATAGAGCGGGCATCTCCAATTTCCTCTTATGATTGCGGAGGTTCGACGACGACGACCGGGGGAGGGCCATGGAGCCGGTATTCGACTCGCGGCACATCAGGACGTTCCACGAGGTCGTCAGAGCGGGCTCCTACTCGGCCGCCGCCCGCGAGCTCGGCTACACCCAGCCCGCCATCACCCAGCAGATGAAGGCGCTCGAACGCACCGTCGGCGTCGCGCTGTTCACCCGGGCCGGGCGCGGACTGCGGCTCACGGAGGCGGGCGAGGCGCTCTCCCGGCACGCCGAACTGATCCTCGGCAGCCTCTCCGCCGCCCAGCAGCAGCTCGCCGCGCTCGCCCGGCTGCGGGCCGGGCGGGTGCGGGTCTGCGCCTTCCCCAGCGCCAACGCCACCCTGATACCCGAGGCGATGGCCCGGCTGCTCGCGGAGCATCCCGGTGTGCGGGTCGAGCTGCTGGAGGCCGAACCGCCGGACTCCGTCCAGCGACTGCTGCGCGGGGAGTGCGACATCGCGCTGGCCTTCCGCTACCCCGGCGGCGCGACCGAGGTGCCCGACGGGCTGGACGAGATCCCGCTGATGGAGGACCTGCTCACCGTGCTGCTGCCGGTCGGACACCCACTCGGCCGTCGGCACGCCGTTCGGCTCGCCGACCTCGACGGCGAGCGCTGGATCGCCGGGTGCCCGCGCTGCCGGGCCAACCTGCTGAACGTCTGCGCGGAGGAGGGCTTCGCGCCGGACATCGTGTTCTCCACGGACGACAACCTCGCGGTGCAGAGCCTGGTCGCCGCCGGGGTCGGGATCGCGCTGATGCCCGCGTTGGTGCTCTCCTTCATGTGCCACCGCAAGGTCACCGGGCGGGCCGTCGAACCGCACCTGCGCCGGCAGGTGAGCGCGTACGTGCTGCGCGAGCACCGGCGGATACCGGCCACCGGGCTGGTGCTGGACCACCTGCGGCGGGCGGCGGCGAGCCGGATCGGGTGCTGAGTCGTGGCTCCGGGGGGTGCTCACCGGGGCGATTCATAAGCTGAAGTTGGGGGGAAGCTTAAGAACCATCGTTGGACGTGATAGGTCGGTGCAGCCGAACCTGCTGGCATGACACCCCCAGCCACGGTCGGCAGCGACCGGCTCACCGAGCGGATGACCGCCCTGATCGGCGAGATCCGTGCCGTCGTGGACCGCGGACTGCCCCCGGAACTCACCGCCTACCTGGTCGGCGAACGCCTCGCCCCGCACCTGCGCGCCGACCCCGACGGGCCCGACGCGCTGCTCACCCCCGCCCAGCGCGAGGGCGACCCGACGCGCTACCGCCAGCACGTCCTGCACGCCGAGGAGGACGGCGGCTTCTCCGTCGTCGCCCTGGTCTGGCTGCCCGGCCAGCAGACCCCGATCCACGACCACGTCTCCTGGTGCGTGGCCGGCGTCCACCAGGGCCAGGAGAGCGAGACCCGCTACCGGCTGGTCTCCGACGGCCGCACCGCCCACCTCGTCGAGACCGAGCACGTCGCCGGCCCGGCCGGCACCGTCGCCGCCTTCGCCCCGCCCGGTGACATCCACCTGGTGCGCAACGCCTGCAACAGCACCGCCATCTCCATCCACGTCTACGGTGCGGACGTCTCGCGGCTCGGCACCAGCATCCGGCGCGTCTACCGGCTGCCCGCCGACCAGCAGCAGTGAGGGCGGCGTGGCACTGACCCTCCGGGAGCGCGCCACGCGCACCCGCTCACTGCCCCCGCTCGGCGGGGACGCCCCCGGCCTGCTGCTCGCGGCGGCCGGGGTGGCCGCCGCGATCGCCGTCCACGCGGCCGTGCCCGCCGTGCCCAAGCTGACCGCAGCCGTCGTGCTCGGCATGGCGGCTGCCCACCTGCCCGCGCTGCGCCCGGTGGTGCGCGGGGTGGCCCGGCCAGGGCTGTCCATGGCCGGCAAGCGGCTGATGCGGCTCGGGATCGTCCTGCTCGGGCTCAAGCTCAGCCTGGACGACGTGCTCGGCCTCGGCTGGGCCACCGTCGCCATGGTGCTCGCGGTGGTCGCGGCCACCTTCACCGGAACGCTCTGGCTCGGCCGGCGGCTCGGCCTGCCGGGCGACCAGCCGCTGCTGGTCGCCACCGGGTACTCCATCTGCGGAGCCTCGGCGATCGGCGCGGTCAGCCAGGCGGCCGGCAGCGAGGAGGAGGACGTCGCCGCCTCGGTGGCCCTGGTCACCCTGTGCGGGACGCTGGCCATCGCCGTGCTGCCGCTGCTCCAGCAGCCGTTCGGGCTGGGCGACGTGGAGTTCGGGCGGTGGGTCGGCGCCAGCGTGCACGACGTCGGGCAGGTGGTCGCCACCGCGCAGACCGGCGGGGCGGGCGCGTTGCGGGAGGCCGTCCTGGTCAAGCTGATGCGGGTGGTGCTGCTGGCGCCGCTGGTCGCCGGGATGGCCGTCGCGGTGCGGCGCCGGGCGCGACGGGCTGGGGAGGCCGTCGTCGGGGCCGGCCAGGAGTCGGGGGAAGGCCCTGCGAAGAACCCGGGCACCATCGGCAGCCGCCCGCCGATCGTCCCGCTGTTCGTGGCGGGGTTCCTCGCGATGATCGTGCTGCGGACCACCGGGGTGCTTCCGGAGCGGGCGCTCACCCTCGCCGGGGACGCCCAGGAACTGCTGCTGGCCGCCGCGCTGTTCGGCCTCGGCAGCGCCGTGCACCTGCCGACCATGGTCCGCACCGGCGGGCGGCTCGCCCTGCTCGGGCTCGGCTCCTGGGTGGTCGTCGCGGGCGTCTCCTACGCCGGGGTGCTGGTCACGACGTGACGGGCGCAGGGGCGGACTCGGCTATTGTCGGGCGGGTACTCGTCCGCCGGGACGCTCCTGCACCCGAGTCCGCTGAGGAAGCCGCATGTCCACCGCACTGCCCGAACGGGACGCTCACGAGGCCGTCGTCACGCTCGACCGGCGGGACGGCCCGTTCGGCGAGGTGGTGCTGCGCCGGCGCGGTCGGCACTTCGAGATCATCGCCAACGGCTGCTTCCTGATGGACACCGCCGACGGCCGCTCCGAACGCCTGCTGATCCAGGCGGCGCTGGACGAACTGGACCGCACCGGCGCCCCCGCGGAGCCCTCGGTGCTGATCGGAGGCCTCGGCGTCGGCTTCTCGCTGGCGTACGCGGCGGCCGAGCCGCGCTGGGGGCGGATCGCCATCGTCGAGCGCGAGAGCGCCGTCATCGACTGGCACCGGAGCGGGCCGCTCGGCGCCTTCTCCGGCGGCGCGCTGGAGGACCAGCGGGTCCAGGTCCTCCACACCGACTTGCTGGAGTACCTGGCGGCTGCCGACGGCGAGCGCTACGACGCGCTGTGCCTCGACATCGACAACGGCCCGGACTGGACCGTCACCGACTCCAACGCCGGGCTGTACGGCGCCGACGGGCTCGCGGTGCTCTGGCACCGGCTGCATCCGGGCGGGGTGCTGGCGGTGTGGAGCGCGCAGCCCTCCGCGGACTTCGAGGAGGCACTGCGGGCGGCGGGCTTCTCCGACGTCGTCACGCACGAGATCCCGGTCAGCCGCGGCGTGCCGGACGTGGTCCACCTGGCCCGGCGCGCCGGCTGACGGCGTAGGGCCTCCCAACCTTCCTGTCGCGTCCGGGCGTTGTCCACAATGGCGGTCAACTGCCGGCTCTCGGCGTCGCGGCCTCCTGTCGATCCTGCGGTTGGATCCTGGCGGAGGGGCAGTGGTCGGGGCTCAGCCGAACGGCCTGGTCTCCGGGCCCGAAGCCTCCGCCGCGTCGGTCTCCGTCGCTTCGTCCGGGGTGGACGGGAGGCTTTCCGGGGCGAAGGGGTTGAAGTCCGGCGGAGGCACCATGACCGGCGTGCCCTTCCGCGGGGCGTCCTGCGCGGGAGCAACCTGCGCGGGAACGGCCGGCGGTGCGGAGGGCGGCGGTGGGACGGCCGGGCCCTGCGCCGCGAGCGTGGTGCCGAACGGGTCCGACTGGTCGGCCGTCACCGTGCCGAACGGGTCGGTGGCCGGGGCGGCCGCCGCCGGGGACGTGTCCGGGGTGGACGGGAGGCTTTCCGGGGCGAAGGGGTTGAAGTCCGGCGGGGGCACCATGACCGGCGTGCCCTTCCGCCTGGCCGGCGCCGCCTGTGGCTCGGCGTCGGCCGGGGAGGCCTCCGCGACGGGCGCGAACGGGTTGAAGTCCTCGGGCGGGAGCTGCGCCGGCACCTCTTCCGGCTCCTTCTCGACGGGAGCGGGAGTGGGAGCGGCGGCAGGCGTGGCGGGCACGGGCGCGCGCACGGCGCCGGACACCTCCCCGTCCCAGCCGAACTGAACGCTCTTCAGCAGCTCCGCGAACGCCTGCGTGTACAGGTCCCAGTCCTCCGGCTGCGCCGTGGACAGCTGGACGCAGAGCACGGTGCCGCCGTCCGGCAGCGGGACGAAGGCCTCGACCGCCGAGGTGACCACCCAGCGCCGCTGCCCGTCGGCGGACAGCGGCCCCGGCACCGGGACGGTCCGTCCCTCGACCAGGACGGCGGCCGGCCCGGCCGGCAGCAGGACCGTCCACACCTCGGCGTGCCGCCGGACGGTGGCGAGCTCGGTGGCGAGCGCGGTGATCGGCAGCGGGTGCCGGGCGAGCGAGACGACCAGGGCGGCGTCGGAGGCCCGGCCGTCCACGTCCAGCGCGCAGACGCCGGCGTAGACCGTGCCGGCGTCGTGGACCAGGTCGGCGAGGGTGGCGGAGATGACCGCGAAGTCGCGGCGCTGCTCCGGACCGTCACCGCTGAACAGCTCCTCGGCGACCTCGGCCAGATGCCCGGTCAGTTCCTCGGCGGCCGCGGCGGTGGCCGGGTCGACGCCGTCCGCCCCGCCCGCCGGCGCGGGCACCGTACGGGAGCAGACCCCGGCGGGACCACCGGGGGAGGTCAGCGGGTGGAAGCCGGGCGGGACCACCAGCCGGACCTCGGCGCCCGCGCCGGTGGCCAGTTCGACCGGCTGGCGGGTCTGCTGCCCGGCGGCCAGCGCGGCCAGCGCCGGGGCGAACGGAGGGCGCAGCTTGGGGTCGGCGAATTCGCCGGTGACCGGCAGTTGGAACAGCGCGGCCGAGGTGGTGCCCCGGTCGGCGATCGCGCCGCGCACCGCCCCGCCGCCGTAGCGGGTGTGGAGGGCGGTGGTCACCCGGTCGGCGACCCGGGCGCCGGTACCGGGGCGGGCCGTGCCGGCGGTGAGCACCGTGCCGAGCCGGTCCACGGCCGCGTGCACCGGGCCGTTCGGGGCCAGTGGGAGGCCGAACAGCGCCTCTGAGGCGGGGTGTTCGGCCGGACGTAGGGCGCTGAGCGAGGCCGCCGGATGGCGGGAGGTGCGCTCGTCGAAGAGGGCGTCGGTGAGCGTGCCGAGGGTCGCGCAGACCTGCTCCGCCGCCGCGAAGGGATTGGCCTCCGCGCTGAACTGGACGTCCTGGGTCAACTGTTGAGCCCCCCGCTCTGCTGCGTCTGCGGTCCGCTGGTTCGGGTGGGTCCGCGCGCGCCGTGGCGGCGTGCCGTCGGATCCGTGCTCATTCCTATCAGAGCCCGCTGTCGGGACCGAACCGGCGGATCACCCGATGGGAGCCGCGGCCGTTTCGCCCGTGGCCTGCGGGGACGTTTCGCCGGACGGTGCGGTGGCGAGCGCGGTGACCGCCTCGGCGATCCCGGGGACGGCGAACAGTCCGGCGAGCTCCCGCACCAGGCGCCCGGTCGGGCCGTCAGGACGCTCGTCCGCGAAGAACGAGGCGAGTTCGGCGGCGAGCGCCGGCTCCCGGGCGGCGGTGAGGGTGAGGGAGGCGACGAACTCCTGCACCAGGTGCAGCTGCAGTTCCTCCAGCGGCACCGAGCGTTCGGCCAGCCATTCCAGCGAGGTGATCTCGGCGTTGGCGATCCAGGCCCGGACGGTCAGCCGCAGCCCGGGGCTCGGCGCGGGGATCGCCAGGTGGGAGAGGATCTGGTCGTGGGCGGCCCGCCGCACCTCGTCGATCACCGCCGAGGTGCCCGCGCTGGCCGCCACCGAGCCGCCGCGCAGCAGCGCCGCGAAGCCGGGCCCGTGGCTCTGCACGAAGTCCAGGTAGCGGCCCATCACCCGGTACAGCCGCTCGGACAGCGGCCCGTCGGCGGCCTCCTCGAAGCGCGCCGAGAGCTCCCGCCCGGCCCGCCGCAGCGACTCCTCGTACAGCGCCTGCTTGCCGGGGAAGTAGTGGTACACCAGCGGCCGGGAGGCCCCCGCGGCGGCGGCGATGTCGTCGATCGACACCTCCTCCGGCGGGCGGCGGCTGAACAGCTCCAGCGCGACGGCGATCAGCTGCTCGCGCCGCTCGTCCACGCTGAGCCTGCGGCGCGGCCGCTCACCGGCAGCCGCCCGGGCCGGTGCCCGGTCCGGCGCCTGGGCCGGTGCCTGCTCCGGGGCCGGTGCCTGCTCCGGGGCGGGGGTCCGTGCAGCGCGGGCGGCCGTCGGCGACGGCGTACGGGAGGCCATGCGCGCCACCCTATCCGCCGTCCGGGGCGGGGCCTACGCGGCGTGGAGGTCCAGGTAGCGGCGGTAGGCCTCGCGGCCGTCGGGGACGAAGTGGTCGCGGGCGAGGCGGTCGGCGAGCTCGGCGGGGGTGAGCCAGGCGTGCCAGGCGACCTCGGACTCCTGCGGCTGGACCGGGCCGTCCCACTCGGCCTCGTACATGTCGCTCCACCAGGAGAGCCGGTCCTGCCGGAAGAGGAACTTGAAGAGCGGACGCGGGCTGATCCCGTGCACGCCGAGCTCCTCCTCGGCCTCGCGTACGGCGGCCTCGGCGTACGTCTCGCCGGAGCCGACCACGCCGCCGACGAACATGTCGTACGCGCCGGGGGCGAACAGCTTGGTGCCGGTGCGGCGGTGGACGAAGATCCGCCCGGCCGGGTCGCGGACCAGGATGAAGACGCACCGGTGGGTGAGCCCCTGCCGGTACACCTCCCCGCGCAGCGCCGTCCCGATCACCCGGTCGTGCTCGTCGACGACGTCCAGCAGTTCTTCGGCAGGGTTGGTCATGATGGACAGGTTAGGGTTTCGGGGCCCGCTTCGAACGCTTTTCGAGTGCGATCCGAGCTCGATTCGCATGTGATGCGCAATGTGATTCGTGTGTGATTCGTGTGCGATCCGACGCGGGCGGGAACGCAGGAACCGGACAGGCTGAGGGCGGCGCGCGGTGGTGGAGATCTGGGGCGAGACGGCCGAGGGGTTCGAGCCCGTACGGGAGGCCTTCGCGCGGAACTTCCGCGAGTACGGCGAACTGGGCGCGGCCTTCGCGCTGTACGCGCGCGGCCGCAAGGTGGTCGACCTGTGGGGCGGTGACGCCCGGCCCGAGGTCGGCGGGCGGCCCGCGCCGGCGGTGCCCTGGACGGCGGACACCGCCCAGGTGCTGCGCTCGGTCACCAAGGGCCTGACCGCGGCCACCGCGCTGCTGCTGGCCGAGCGCGGCCTGCTCGACCTGGACGCCCCGGTGGCCTCCTACTGGCCCGAGTTCGCGCAGGCCGGCAAGGGCGGGGTGTCGGTGCGCTGGCTGCTGTCGCACCAGGCCGGGGTGCCCGCGCTGGACGTGCCGCTGCGGTTGGAGGACGTGCTGACCTGGGAGCGCGCGGTGGCCGCGGTGGCCGCGCAGGCGCCCGCCTGGGAGCCGGGCACCGCGCACGGCTACCACCCGTACACCTTCGGCTGGCTGGTCGGCGAGGTGGTGCGGCGGGTGAGCGGGCGCACGATCGGCCAGTACTTCGCCGAGGAGATCGCCCGGCCGCTCGGGCTGGACCTGTGGATCGGGCTGCCGGCCGGGGCCGCGCCGAGGGTCGGCCGGCTGGTCGACCTGCCCGCCCCGGAGGCGGCCCGGACCGGGCCGAGCGGGCTGCGACTGCGACCCAAGCAGTCCGTCCGGGACGCCTACCAGGACCCGGCCTCGCTGACCGCGCGGTCCTTCGCCTCGGTGCGCCCCGGGGTGGACCTCAACGACCCGGCGGTGCAGGCCGCCGAGATCCCCGGCGCGGGGGGCATCGGCACCGCCCGCTCACTGGCCCGGTTCTACGCGGCGCTGATCGGCGCCGCCGACCGCCCGGACGGCTCCGGCGCGCTGCTGCCGCCGCTGCTCGGGTCCGGGGTGCTGACCCGCGCGGCCGGGCCCGAGGTGAGCGGGCCGGACCGGGTGCTGATCGTCAACTCTACTTTCGGCCTGGGCTTCTGGCGGCACGGCCCGACCGCGCCGATGGCCTCCCCGGCGAGCTTCGGCCACCCCGGCCGGGGCGGCTCGCTGGGCTTCGCCGACCCGGAGCTCGGGCTGGGCTTCGGCTACGTCACCAACGGCATGCAGCCGGGTGTCACCGGCGACATCCGCTCGCGCAACCTGATCCGCGCGGTGCGGGGGTGCCTGGGGCTGTCCGGGTAGCGGCGGGCCCGGTCCCGAGCCGTCAGGCCTGGCCGGTCTCGAAGCGGGTGATCTTGGGGCCGGTGAGGGTGAAGCGCCAGGCGGTGCGCATCTCGCCCCAGGTGTCGTTGGTGAAGTTGGCGATCAGCGCGTGGCCGCCGTCCGATTCGGTCTGGACGTCCATCCGGCCGCGGACGGTGAAGATCTCCTTGTCGATCCACTGGGGCAGGTCGCGGTCGGAGCCGTCGTCGGACATGGTCGCGTCCGGGGTGAGGGTGGCCAGGAAGGCGTCGCGGTCGCCCGCGTTGACCGCGGCGACGAAGGCGCGCACGGTGGGGTCGGAGAGCTTGGCGGGGGAGATGGTCATCGGGACTCCCGGGGGTGAGGGACGGGGAGTCCTGTTTACGGCGTTCGCCGGGTGTGTTCGGGCATGTCGGCGGCGCGTCGAGAAAATCGCGCATTCATGTGCTTAGATCCCGAAATGGGCGTTTTGCCCTACGGAGGGTTGCGCAGCGTGGACGTCCCAGCGGGCGTTCGCGGTGCGGCCACGGGGAGTGGCGGCGGAGCGGGAGGCCGGGACCGGTCTCCCGCTCCGTGTTTCGTGAAGGCCGTGGCCTAGAAGAGGCCGACCGCGTCCGGGGAGTAGCTGACCAGCAGGTTCTTGGTCTGCTGGTAGTGCTCCAGCAGTGCCTTGTGGTTCTCCCGGCCGATGCCGGAGTTCTTGTAGCCGCCGAAGGCCGCGTGGGCGGGGTAGGCGTGGAAGCAGTTGGTCCACACCCGGCCGGCCTGGATGGCGCGCCCGGCGCGGTGGGCGGTGTTGAGGTCGCGGGTCCAGACGCCCGCGCCGAGCCCGTACTGGGTGTCGTTGGCGAGGCTGATCGCCTCGGCGAAGTCCTCGAAGCGGGTGACCGAGACGACCGGGCCGAAGATCTCCTCCTGGAAGACCCGCATGCTGTTGACGCCCTCGAACACCGTCGGCGTCACGTAGTACCCGCCGGCCAGGGCGCCGCCGAGGTCGGCCCGCTCGCCGCCGGCCAGCAGCTTGGCGCCCTCGGCCTGGCCGATCTCGAAGTAGGAGAGGACCTTCTTCAGCTGTTCGGCGCTGGCCTGCGCGCCGACCTGGGTCTCGGTGTCCAGCGGGTCGCCCTGGCGCATCGCGCGCACCCGCTCCAGGCCGTCGGCGAGCAGCCGCTCGTAGACCGAGGACTGGATCAGCGCCCGGCTGGGGCAGGTGCACACCTCGCCCTGGTTGAGGGCGAACATCGCGAAGCCCTCGACCGCCTTGTCGTAGAAGGCGTCCGAGGCGTCGGCGACGTCCGCGAAGAACAGGTTGGGGCTCTTGCCGCCGAGTTCCAGCGAGACCGGGATCAGGTTGTCGCTGGCGTAGCGGGCGATCAGCCGGCCGGTGGTGGTCTCGCCGGTGAAGGCGATCTTGCGGATGCGGTTGCTGGAGGCCAGCGGGGCGCCGGCCTCCTCGCCGAAGCCGGTGACGATGTTGACCACACCGGGCGGCAGCAGGTCGGCGGTCAGCTCGGCCCACAGCAGCACCGAGGCCGGGGTCTGCTCGGCGGGCTTGAGCACCACCGCGTTGCCGGCCGCGAGCGCCGGGGCGAGCTTCCAGACCGCCATCAGGATCGGGAAGTTCCACGGGATGATCTGGCCGACCACGCCCAGCGGCTCGTGGAAGTGGTACGCCACGGTGTCCTCGTCCAGCTGGGACAGGCCGCCCTCCTGGGCGCGCAGCGCGCCCGCGAAGTAGCGCAGGTGGTCGACCGCGAGCGGGAGGTCGGCGGCCAGCGTCTCGCGCACCGGCTTGCCGTTCTCCCAGCTCTCCGCGACGGCCAGCCGCTCCAGGTTCGCCTCCATCCGGTCGGCGATCCGCAGCAGCACCTGGGCCCGCTCGGCGGGCGGGGTGCGCCCCCAGCCGGGGGCGGCGGCGTGGGCCGCGTCCAGCGCGGCCTCGATGTCCTCGGCGGTGCCGCGGGCGACTTCGGTGAACACCTCGCCGGTGACCGGGGTCGGGTCGCCGAAGTACTCGCCGCGCGCCGGCGGGGTCCAGCCGCCGCCGATCCAGTGCTCGTACCGGGAGCGGTAGGCGACGATGCTGCCGGGCGTGCCGGGGGGCTGGTAGACCGTCATGCTCTGGTGTCTCCTCGCGACGTCGGGCGCCGCCCGGACCGGGTGGCGGGGGCGGCGCGCCGGGCCGCGCCCGGCGCGGGGGCGGCCCGGCGGGAGGGTGCGGACACGCAATTCGGGGCGGAGGCCCGCCGGGGCGTCCGCCGTCGAGCACGATAGCCGCCCGGCGCGGGGCGCGGCTACGGTCCGTGCGCCCGGCCCGTACGGAGGGTGCGCGTTCCGGCCGTCGCGCGGGGGCGCGCACCGTGTCTCCGCGCTCCGGTCGGGACGGTGTCAGACCGCGTGGTAGCGGCCGGTGCGGGACTCCCAGTACAGGTAGCCGGCGAGCCAGGTGACCAGCCCGTCCGCGTACCGCTGGGCGATCGTCCGTTCGACTCGGGAGAGCCCCAACTCCCGGTAGACGTCCGGCAGTCGGCCGTGCAGGTCCCGGCAGCGCTCGACCATCAGCTGCGCCTCCTCCAGCACCACCGCGCAGGCCTCCTCGGCCGAGCAGCGGCGCTCGCGCTGGACGATCATCACCAGGTTGTTGACGTCGCCGCGCGGGGCTTCCAGCGGGAACGACCGGACGTCGTTGCTGAGCGAGGGGATGTCGGCGGCCAGTTGGCGCAGTTGACGCAGCACCGGGTGGTGCAGGACGGCGGCGGGGACCTCGAACTGGCCGAGGCGTTCGACCATGTCGAAGATGGTCTCCATCGCCGCGGTGCCTCGTCTGAGCACCAGGTAGCCGTCGCGGTCGGGTGGCCGGGTGGAGATGCGGCCGGCGGCCTCGGCGGGGTGACTGGCCAGGTACCACTCCCAGTTGTACGCGGCGCGGGCCTGCCAACGGGCGGGCATGCCGCGCACGCTGCGGTCCCAGAGGTCGGCGAAGGCGGTCTCGACCGGCGAGTCCTGGTCGGGGCGGGCGCCGTGCAGGACGGCGATCAGCCGCTCGCAGATGGGGGCGACCTCCGTCGGGCGGCGGCCGAGCGGGCCGTCGAACTGGTCGTCGAAGAGGAAGTAGAAGCCCATCAGGTCGGCGGCGAGGGAGAGTTCGTCCGGGCCGGTGTCGGGGTAGCCGAGGGCGGCGAGGTCGACCACCTCCCAGTGTGCGTACCCGGGGTGGTCGACGTCGGGGAGCAGCGGGTGGCGGACCAGCCAGTCACGGTGCAGTGCGGTGGCCTGCGGGCCGTGCGGGCTGCGGCGGTGCGGGAACGGAATCTGAAGTGAGGTGTCGTCAGACATCGGACTCCCGGTGCGGCGAAGGGTGGGGGCACTAGTGGTTCGAACGCTCGGTGTGGGGGGAGTTGACGCGGCGAGGCTTCCGGGGAGAGGGTGGTAGCGAAAGATCATCTTCGCCTCGCGGGCCGTAGGGTATCTGATGTAATGATCGGACGTTAGGGGTATAGGGCAATTGCCCTTGGCAAGGCGTCCGAACCCTCACCGTCCGCCCCAGCCTGCGCGAATGCCCCACAGTGAGTGCCACGCAGCGCTAACCTCGGCTCCACGGGCAGTGATGCGAGCAGCGACACGGGCTGTGACGCGAGTGGCGAGGCGGAGGCACGACGGTGACCGAGCAGGACAACGAACTTCGGACGGGATCAGGTTCCGGCCGGGACGGCGACAGCACCTCGCCGAGGGTCAGGCTGCGCGACCGCGACGCCGAACTGCGCTCCGTCGAAACGGCCGTCGACAAACTCTGCTGCGAATTCGCGGCCGGCGGCACCGAGATCGGCGAACTGCTCGCCTTCTCCGGCCGCCCCGGCATCGGCAAGACCAGCCTGCTGCACGAGGTCCGACGGGTCGCCAAACTCCGCGACCGCGCCACCGTGTTGTTCGCCCGCGGCGGCGAACGCCAGTTCAACGAGCCCTACCACGTGCTGCGCCAGCTCCTCCAACCCCTCCTCACCAGCCTGGAGCCCGACGAGTTCCGCCAGGTCATGGGCACCTGGGAGGAGGTCGTCGGACCGGCCATGGGCCTCAAGCGGCCCAAGGCCGGCGCCCGCCGCCTCGACCCCCAGGGCGTGCGCGACGGCCTCGACTACGTCCTCACCCAACTCGCGCCGCGCCGGGCCCCGCTGGTCATGATCGTCGACGACCTGCACTGGGGCGACCACGAGTCGCTCTCCTGGCTCACCCAGTTCGCCGTCCGCTCCCGCGAACTGCCCGTCCTGCTCGTCTTCGCCTTCCGCGAGGACGAGAACGACTGGCCGACCGAGATCCAGCAGCACCGCAAGGCCGTCCTCGGCCTCGCCACCAGCAAGCACGAGCTCAACCGGCTCTCGCTGGTCTCCGTCACCGACATGATCCGCGCCGAACTCGGCGACAAGGCCGAGGACGCCTTCTGCTACGAGTTCTGGAACGTCGTCAACGGCAACCCCTTCGAAGCCGTCGCCCTGCTCGACCAGGTCCGCGACCAGGACCTCGAACCGGTCGAGGAGAACTCCCAACAACTGCGCGAACTCGCCGTCGACGCCACCGGAATGACCCTCAAGAGCTGGATCGACCGGCTCGGCTCCGGCACCCTGCGCTTCGCCTGGGCCTGCGCGATGCTCGGCACCGACATCCGGGTCGACCTCGCCACCCGGATCTGCGCCCAGACCACCGAGGGCGCCCGCGACGCCATCAAGCAGCTGCGCAAGCAGCGCGTGCTCACCCAGACCCCCAACGGCAACCTGGAGTTCGTCCACCCGCTGATCGGCAGCTCGATCTACAACACCATGCCGGAGGCCACCCGCACCGGCATGCACGGCGTCGCCGCCGCCGAGATCGAGAACGCCGGACTCGGCCTGCTCGCCGCCTCCCGCCACCTCGTCGAGACCTTCTCCGGCGAGGGCGACGACAAGACCGTCCGCAAACTGCGCCGGGCCGCCGTCGAATACCTGCTGATCGGCGCCCCCGAAGCCGCCCAGCGCTGCCTGCACCGAGCCCTCAACGAACCCCCGGCCGACGACATCCGCGCCGAGGTGCTGTACGAACTGGGCTGCTCCGCGCTGCTCACCGACCCCGTCGCCACCGTCAACCAGCTCAAGCTCGCCCTCGACCCCGACGAGGGGCCGCTGCGCCCCGAACTGCGGGTCGACGCCACCTTCCGGCTCTCCGAGGTGCTCGCACACAGCGGCGAACTGCGCCAGGCCGCGGTGGTCTGCCAGGACGAGGCCGAGCAGACCGCCGACCCGGCCGGCCGACTCCGGCTCCAGGCCGCCTCGTTCATGTGGCACGCCTTCCGCAAGTCCGAGGACGACGGGCCCGGCCGCTCCACCCGGCTCGGCCTCATGTGCGACGGCCTCAGCACCCGCGACGCCGCCGACCGGGCCGTCCTCGCGATGCGCGCCTGGGACCTCACCCTGCGCGGCGCCCCCTCCGCCGAGGCTCTGACCTACGCCGACTCGGTCCTCGACGCAGGCCGACTGCCCAAGGGACTCGGCTGGACCAACAGCACCTGGGGCTTCGAACTGCCCTCCATGCTCGGCCTCACCTACACCTACAACGACCGCATCGCCCAGGCCGAGCGGCTGTTCGCGGACGCCATCATCCAGTTCGAGGTCGCCGGGTGGAGCGGTGCCCACCGGGGCTTCGCGTACTTCCTGATGGGCCTCGCCCGCTTCCGCCGCGGCCTGCTCGCCGAGGCCGAGGACTTCCTGCGCCGCGCGCTGCGACTGTCCGAGCGGATCGGCCCCAAGCTGCCGCTCGCCTGGGACGCCGTCGGCGTCCTGGTGGACACCCTGCTCGCCCGCGGCCGGACCGAGGAGGCCTGGGAACTCGCCGTCAAGTTCGGCTTCCACCCGCCGTACCACGCGACCGCGATGGTGCTGCCCGACGCGCCCTCGCTGTACGGCAAGCTGCTGATCGCCAAGAAGCGCTACGCCGGGGCGGCCGCCGCACTCACCGAGGCCGGCGCCCAACTGGAGGCCCGCGGCTGGCACAACACCGTCTGGGCGCCCTGGGCCGGCCACCTCGCCATCGCGATCGCGGCCGACGAGCCCGACCGGGCCCGCGAGTACGCCCACAAGGCCGTCCAGGACGCCCGCACCTTCGGCACCGCCTCGGCGATCGGCACCGCGCTGCGGCTGAACGCCCAGATCGAGGACGGCCAGCAGGCGGTCGAGCTGCTGGAGCAGGCCGTGATGTACCTCGGCCAGTCGCCGGCCGGGTACGAGCACGCCGTCGCGCTGGTCGACCTCGGCGCCGCGCTGCGCCGGGTCGGGCGGCTGGAGGACGCGCAGGAGTACCTGTACCAGGGCATCGAACTGGCCCAGCACTGCTCGGCCGAGGGGCTGGTCGACCAGGCGCGGCGGGAGCTGGCCAACTACGGCCTGCGGCCCAACCGGCTGGGGCTGCGCGACTTCCGGGAGACGCTCAGCCAGCCCGAGTGGGAGGTCGCCAACCTCGCGGTGCAGGGCGTGCCGCCGCAGCGCATCGCCGACGAGCTCGGCGTGCACCTCAGCCTGGTCAACCGTCGACTGGCCGCGGTCTACCGCAAGGCGGGCAGCGGGCCGGACGGCCTGGCCTCCGCCCTCGGGCTGCCGACGCAGCCGCGCGGGGCCACCCGGCCGGGGGCGGAGCCCGAGGAGGAGTAGCCGTGGCGGCCCGGGCGCGCGGGCGGCGGGCGCCCGGGCGGCGCGCGGAGGCACGGGAGCGCTCCCGGGGCGGTCGCCGTCGCTAGGCTGACGCAGACGTGGGGTCGCCGTGGCGACCCCCTGGACGGACCCGGAACCGGGGCGGTCACGGCACCCCGCGACCGCCAGTGAGGAGCAGGCCATGGCGAGCGAGGCCACCAGCGTGCGGCACGAACCCCTCGACCCCTCGGGCGCGGGCGCCGCGATCGAGCGTTGGACGCTCTCCGCCGGCCCGTACGAGGCGAGCGTGCTCACCCTCGGCGCCACCCTGCACACCCTCACCGGGCCGGACCGCGCCGGGCGCCCCGCCCAACTGCTGCTCTCCACCGACCAGCTGACGCAGATCCTCGGCCCGGCCCGGCACTACGGCACCGTGGTCGGCCGGTACGCCAACCGGATCGACGGCTCCAGGATCACCATCGACGGCGAGGAGCACCCGCTCGCCCCGACCGGCGGCGGCATCACCATCCACGGCGGGCCGGACGGCTTCGCGCAGCGGATCTGGGAGGCCGAGGGGATCGAGGGCGGGGTGCGGCTGCGGCTGCACAGCCCGGACGGCGACCAGGGCTTCCCCGGCGTGCTGGACGTCACCGTCTCCTACACCCTGGACCCGGCCGGCGAGCTGGTGATCGCCTACCGCGCCGTCACCAGCAAGCCGACTGTGGTCAACCTGACCAACCACGCGTACTTCAACCTTGCGGGTGAAGGGAACGGCGACGTCCTCGGCCACCTGCTCACCCTCGACGCCGACGCCTACACCCCGGCCGACGAGCGGCAGATCCCGTACGGGCGGACCGAACCGGTGGTCGGCACGCCGTTCGACTTCACGGTGGCCACGCCGATCGGCAAGTCGGTGCACGACGACCACCCGCAGCTGGCCGGGCCCGGCGGCTACGACCACAACTGGGTGCTCAGGGCCCGGCCGGCCGACGGCGGCCCGGCCCGGGCGGCGCTGCTGGAGGACCCGGTCAGCGGGCGCACCCTGGAGGTGCTGACCACCGAGCCGGGCGTCCAGGTCTACACGGCCAACAAGTTCCAGGGGGCGGTCACCGGCGCGAGCGGCGTCCCGTACGGGCCGTTCGCCGGGATCGCGCTGGAGACCCAGCACTTCCCGGACTCCCCGAACCACCCGGCGTTCCCGAGCACCGTGCTGCGGCCGGGGGAGGAGTTCCGCTCGACCACCGTGCTGCGGCTGGGCGTCAGCTGAGCGCTCCGGGCGCGTCCGGGGTGAGGTCCCGCTGGGGGTCCCGTGCGAGGTCCCGGCGCATGCAGAGCCGGGGCCAGCGGTCGAGACCGTGCTCGGCCTCCTTGCGGCGGATCTCCCGCAGGCCCGGGGTGAGCTCGTGGTCGGCGAGCGGGCGGAAGCCGCAGCGGGCGTAGTAGGGGGCGTTCCAGGGGACGTCGGCGAAAGTGGTGAGGGTGAGCGCGGGGGCGTCGGTGCCGGCCGCGAGGTGTTCGATCAGCGCCCGGCCGATGCCCCGGCGGGCGTGGTCGGGGTGGACCGACACCTGTTCGATGTGCAGGGCGCCGTCCACCGGCTCGGCGAGCAGGTAGCCGGCGATCGGACCGGGACCGGGCTGCTGGGGCAGGTCGGTCGCGTCGGGGACGGCGACCAGGGCGACGCCCGCGTCCAGGTAGTGGGCCAGCTCGTGCGGGGCCGGTGGTTCGTCGTCGGCGATCTCCGGCATGCCGATCGCGGCGAAGGGGGCCCCGGCGGCCCGCTCCAGTTCGCACAGCAGCGGTAGTTCGTCCCTCATGGCGGCTCTGATACGCATGCGTTCAGTCTGCTGCAAGCGGTTTTCGGCCAGGGATGGTGGTGCTCTCGGCCATCCGGTACCGGATCGAAGCGGGCGAAGCCGGACATTTGGTCGCACTGTCAACTACCGTGCGGCTACGTCCAGGACACGTGGGCGTAACGATCGCCGTTTCTTGCAGAAACTTGCTGCAAGGACTTTCCGTCGCTATTGCACCGCTGTTAACTTCCTTCCGAGCCCGACGGCAGCAACGGTGCAGTCGGCACGAGGCAGCCATTATGCGCCTGTCTCCGAAGATCTCGGGCACCCCCACCCTCCCAAGGAGTTCTCATGCGGCGTGGCATCGCGGCCTCTGCCCTCGTTGTGGCCCTCGCGGTCTCGATGGCTGCCTGTGGCAGCAGCGGCTCCAGCTCAAACGGCAAGGCCGACGGGCCGGTCACCCTCACCTACTGGGACACCTCGAACGCCACCAACGAGGCGCCGAACTACCAGGAGCTGGTCAAGAAGTTCGAGGCCGCCAACCCGAACGTCAAGGTCGACTTCGTCAACGTCCCGTTCGACCAGGCGCAGAACAAGCTCCAGACCGCCATGGGGGCCAAGGGCGCTCCGGACGTGTTCCGCTCCGAGGTCGGCTGGACCGCCGCCTTCGCCAAGGCCGGCTACCTGGAGCCGCTCGACGGCACCCCGGCCGTCGCCGACACCTCCGCCTTCCAGCCCAGCCTGATCCAGCAGGCCAAGTTCGACGGCAAGCTGTACGGCGTGCCGCTGGTCACCGACACCCTGGGCCTGCTCTACAACAAGGAGCTGTTCGCCAAGGCCGGCATCACCGACGCCCCCAAGACCTGGGACGAGCTGAAGACCGACGCCGCCGCGCTCAAGGACAAGGCCGGTGTCGACGGCTTCTGGCTGAAGGCCGCGGACGGCTACTACGCGATGCCGTTCCTGTTCGGCGAGGGCACCGACACCGTCGACGCCGCCGGCAAGAAGATCACCGTCACCTCGCCGGAGGCCGTCAAGGCCATCGAGACCTACAAGACGATGTTCACCGCGCCCGGCATGGCCAAGGCCGACGTGACCACCGACGCCTACGCGCACATGATGGACGCCTTCAACAACGGCAAGGTCGCGGCCATCGTCCAGGGCCCGTGGGAGATCACCAACATCTACAAGGGCGCCGCGTTCGCCGACAAGAACAACCTCGGCATCGCGCCCGTCCCGGCGGGCTCCAGCGGCAAGTCCGGTGCGCCCACCGGCGGGCACAACATCTCCGTCTACGCCGGTGCCGACCAGGCCCACAAGGCCGCCGCCGAGAAGTTCGCCGCCTTCATGACCTCGGCGGAGAGCCAGGCGTTCATCGCGCAGAAGAACTCCACCCTGCCGACCCGCTCCGACGCCTTCACCGCCGACGTCAAGGCCGACCCCGGCATCGCCGGCTTCCAGGCCGTCCTCGGCAGCGCCAAGCCGCGCCCCGAACTGCCCGAGTACAGCTCGCTGTTCTCCTCGCTCGGCACCAACCTGGGCAAGGCCGTCCAGGGCACCGGCACCCAGGACGCGCTGAACACCGTCGCCACCGACTACGCCAAGCTGCTGCCGGGCTTCGCCAAGTAGTCGCCGTCGGCCGTCCGGGCCGCCGCCGCTCTCGCGGCGGCGGCCACCCGGCGGGCCCGGCGGCCGGACCCGCTCTCCCCGAGACTTCCCCCCGAGAAGGTGTCAATCGATGTCAGTCGCCGTGCAGGGCGCCACCGGCAAGGGCAGCCCGGAGCGCGAGCAGCGTCCGGGCCTGCTGGAACGCGTCAAGCGCTCCTACGCCAAGCACTGGTACGCCTACGCGATGATCGCCCCCGTGGTGCTGGTCCTCGGTGCGCTGGTGCTCTACCCGCTGGTCCAGGGCCTCTGGCTCACCCTGACCGACGCCAACAGCCTCAACGTCGCCCGCAAGATCGGCGTCAACGAGATCCCGGCCAGCTACGACTTCGTCGGCTTCCACAACTACGCCGACATCCTGTGGGGCCCCGGCTCGTACGACCGCTTCTGGTCCCACTTCGTCTGGACCATCGCCTGGACGGCCATCTGCGTCTGCCTGCACTACACCCTCGGCCTGGGCCTCGCCCTGCTGCTCAACAAGAAGCTGCGCGGCCGCGCCGTCTACCGGATGCTGCTCATCCTGCCCTGGGCCGTGCCGACCTTCGTCACCGTCTTCTCCTGGCGACTGATGCTGTCCGACGGCGGTGTCGTCAACAGCATGCTCTCCTTCCTCCACCTGCCCGAACCCGGTTGGCTCACCGACCCATGGGCGCAGAAGTCCGCCGCGATCCTGGTCAACACCTGGGCCGGCGTGCCGTTCATGATGATCTCGCTGCTCGGCGGCCTGCAGTCGATCCCGGCCGAGCTGTACGAGGCCGCCGAGATGGACGGCGCCACGCCGTGGCAGCGCTTCCGGTACGTCACCCTGCCCGGGCTGCGGGCCGTCTCCTCCACCGTCGTCCTGCTCGGCGTGATCTGGACGTTCAACCAGTTCAACGTCATCTTCCTGCTCTTCGGCACCGGTGCGCCCGACGCCCAACTGCTGGTCACCTGGGCCTACCGGCTCGGCTTCGGCCAGATCCCCCGGGACTACGCGCAGTCCGCCGCCTACGGCGTGATCCTGCTGTCCATCCTGATCGTCTTCACCGCCTTCTACCGGCGCTGGCTCGCCCGCAACGAGCAGGCCAACGGCTGAGGCCCCGGACCCAGTTGACCCACGAAGGCAGGTACCCCCGATGAGCACCACCACCGAACTCCCCACCCCCGCGACGACCGTGGCCCCGGCCGCCCGGCCGGCCAAGGTCCGCCGGCGCGGTGAGAGCAGCCTGCTGGCCAGGGCGCTGTCCCACGGCACCCTGATCGTGGCCGGCCTGATCGCGCTGTTCCCGGTGGCGTGGATCCTCTTCGTCTCGCTCGGCCCGGACAAGACCGACTACCTCCACCCCGGCGCGATCCTCGACAAGCTCACGCTGTCGAACTACCACCACGTGCTGTTCGACACGGACTTCTTCACCTGGTTCGGCAACGCCCTGCTGGTCTCCGGCGTCACCACCGTGTTCGGCGTCCTGGTCGCCGCCACCACCGGCTACGCCGTCTCCCGGATGCGCTTCCCCGGCCACCGGCCGCTGATGTGGTCGCTGCTGGTCACCCAGATGTTCCCGATCGCGGTGCTGATCGTGCCGATGTACACGATGCTCTCCGACCTCGGCCTGCTGGACAGCTACCTGGGCCTGATCCTGGTCTACTCGACCACCACCGTGCCGTACTGCGCGTGGCTGCTGAAGGGCTACTTCGACACCATCCCGGTGGAGATCGACGAGGCCGGCCGGGTCGACGGGCTCAGCCCGTTCGGCACCTTCTGGCGGCTGGTGCTGCCGCTCGCCCGCCCGGGCTTGGCGGTGGCCGCCTTCTACTCCTTCCTCACGTACTGGGCCGAGGTGCCGTTCGCCTCCACCTTCATGCTCAGCTCCGACAAGTACACGCTGGCCGTGGGCCTGCAGACCTTCGTCAGCGAGCACGACGCCCAGTGGAACCTGATGGCCGCGACCGCCGTGCTGATCGCGATCCCGTCGGCAGCCTTCTTCTACCTGGTGCAGCGCCACCTGGTCACCGGTCTGACCGCCGGTGCCTCCAAGTCGTAACGCTCCTCGCTCCTCTAGTCCCCAAGGGATACCGTCCATGACCCAGAACCTGGCCGACACCTCCCGGCCTGCCGCCGACGCCGCCGCCCACGAGGCGGTCACCCCGGCTCCTGCGACTGGCGGCGCGTCCAGAGGCTGGTGGCGGGACGCGGTCATCTACCAGGTGTACCCGCGCAGCTTCGCCGACTCCAACGGCGACGGCATGGGTGACCTGCCCGGCATCCGCAGCCGCCTGCCGTACCTGCGCGACCTCGGCGTGGACGCGGTCTGGCTGTCGCCGTTCTACGCCTCGCCGCAGGCGGACGCGGGCTACGACGTCGCCGACTACCGCGCCGTGGACCCGATGTTCGGCAGCCTGCTGGACGCCGACGCGCTCATCCGGGACGCCCACCAGCTGGGGCTGCGGATCATCGTCGACCTCGTCCCGAACCACTCCTCGGACCAGCACGAGTGGTTCCAGCGCGCCCTGCGCGAGGGCCCCGAGTCCCCGCTGCGCGAGCGGTACCACTTCCGCCCCGGCAAGGGCGAGAACGGCGAACTGCCGCCCAACGACTGGGAGTCCATCTTCGGCGGCCCGGCCTGGACGCGCAGCGAGAACCCGGACGGCACCCCCGGCGACTGGTACCTGCACCTGTTCGCCCCCGAGCAGCCCGACTTCAACTGGGAGAACCGGGCCGTCGCCGACGAGTTCCGCTCGATCCTGCGGTTCTGGCTCGACATGGGTGTCGACGGCTTCCGCATCGACGTCGCCCACGGCCTGGTGAAGGCCCCCGGCCTGCCCGACCTCGGCGGCTCCGACCAGCTCAAGCTGCTCGGCAACGACGTCATGCCGTTCTTCGACCAGGACGGCGTGCACGAGATCTACCGCAGCTGGCGCAAGATCCTCGACGAGTACCCGGGCCAGCGGATCGGCGTCGCCGAGGCCTGGACCCCGACCGTCCAGCGCACCGCCAACTACGTGCGCCCCGATGAGCTGCACCAGGCCTTCAACTTCCAGTACCTGGGCACCGGTTGGGACGCCGCCGCGCTGCGCGAGGTGATCGACGTCTCGCTCGACTCGATGCGCCCGGTCGACGCCCCGACCACCTGGGTGCTGTCCAACCACGACGTCACCCGGCACGCCACCCGCTTCGCCAACCCGCCCGGCCTCGGCACCCAGATCCGCACGCCCGGCGACCGCGAGCTCGGCCTGCGCCGCGCCCGCGCCGCCACCCTGCTGATGCTCGCGCTGCCCGGCTCCGCGTACATCTACCAGGGCGAGGAACTCGGTCTGCCGGACGTCACCGACCTGCCGGACGAGGTCCGCCAGGACCCGTCGTTCTTCCGCAAGGCCGGGCAGGACGGCTACCGCGACGGCTGCCGCGTCCCGATCCCGTGGTCCGGCACCGAGGCCCCGTACGGCTTCGGCCCGGTCGCCGGCGGGCCGTCCTGGCTGCCGCAGCCGGCCGAGTGGGCCGAGCTGAGCGTCGAGGCGCAGACCGGCGACCCGGCGTCCACCCTGGAGCTGTACCGCAGCGCGCTCGCCGTCCGCCGCTCCCAGGACGACCTCGGCGCCGGGACGGCCGTGGAGTGGCTGGAGGGCCCCGAGGGGACCCTGACGTTCCGCCGCGGCTCCTTCGTCTGCACCGTCAACGCCACGGACGAGCCGGTCCGGATAGCGGCGCCCGGAAAGCTGCTGCTCTCCTCGGTGGAGCTGGTGGTCGACGGCAGCGAGACGGTGCTCGCGCCGGACAGCACCGGCTGGTGGGCGGTCTGACGTGGTTGCAATAGGCTCTGGGACCGTGACTACGGCGCGACTCTCAGACATCGCGGCGCAGGCGGGGGTCAGCGAAGCCACCGTCTCCCGCGTACTCAACGGCAAGGCGAACGTCTCCGCCGCCACCCGGCAGACCGTGCTGGCGGCGCTCGACGTGCTCGGCTACGAGCGGCCGACCCGACTGCGCCAGCGCAGCGCCGGCCTGATCGGGCTGATCACGCCGGAGCTGAGCAACCCGATCTTCCCCGCACTGGCCCAGGTGATCGAGCAGGTGCTCAGCCGGCACGGGTACACCCCGGTGCTGTGCACCCAGACACCGGGCGGGTCCACCGAGGACGAACTGGTCGAGATGCTGGTCGACCGGGGCGTGGCGGGCATCGTCTTCGTCTCCGGGCTGCACGCCGACTCCACCGCCGACCACGACCGCTACGCCCGGCTGACCGGGCGAGGGGTGCCGTTCGTGCTGATCAACGGCTACAGCGAGCGGATCGACGCGCCGTTCATCTCGCCGGACGACCGGGCCGCGATGTGGATGGCCGTCCAGCACCTGGCCGAACTCGGGCACGAGCGGATCGGGCTGGCGGTCGGGCAGCGGCGGTACGTGCCGGTGCTGCGCAAGATCGAGGGCTTCACGGCGGCGATGCGCGAGGTGCTGGGACGGAGCCAGGAGGAGGCCGAGGAACTCGTCCACCACACGCTGTTCAGCGTGGAGGGCGGGCACGCGGCGGCCGGCGCGCTGCTGGACAAGGGCTGCACGGCGATCGTCTGCGGCAGCGACATGATGGCGCTCGGGGCGATCCGGGCGGTGCGGCAGCGTGGGCTGTCGGTGCCGCACGACGTCTCGGTGGTCGGCTTCGACGACTCGCCGCTGATCGCCTTCACCGAGCCGCCGCTGACCACGATCCGCCAGCCGGTCGAGGCGATGGCGACCGCGGCGGTGGACGCGCTGCTGGAGGAGGTCGGCGGAAACGCCGTCCAGCGCGGGGAGTTCATGTTCCAGCCGGAGCTGGTCATGCGTGGGTCCACGGGGGCCTGCGCGCGCTGAGGACGGTCAACGGACGGGCCCCGGAGAGCAGTTGCTCTCCGGGGCCCGTTGTGTGCCGCCCGGGTGCCGGGTCAGCCGTCAGTTGTCGGCTGTCACCCGTCGGTCGTGCTCAGACCCGGCCGGCGAAGTCCGGCGCCCAGTTGGCGACGGTCTGCAGGCGCACGCCCGAGCTCGGGTTGGCGGCCTCGACGTACTGGCCGCCGCCGATGTAGATCGCGACGTGGTAGACGCCGGAGTTCTGGCCGTTGTTGGACCAGAACAGCAGGTCGCCCGCCTGCAGGCTGTCCAGCGAGACGCGGGTGCTGGCGGCGGCCTGGTCGGCGGCGACGCGCGGGACGGAGACGCCCGCGGCGCGCAGCGCGGCCTGGGTCAGGCCGGAGCAGTCCCAGCCGCCGTTGCCGGTACCGCCGTAGACGTACGCCTGGCCGACCTTCGACTGGGCGAAGGAGACCGCGGCGGCCATGCTGCCGGTGGCGGCCGGGGTCTGAGCCGGGGTCTGAGCCTGGGCGGCCGGCTTGGAGGCCGGCTTGGAGGCCGGCTTGGAGGCCGGCTTGGAGGCCGGCTTGGTGGCCGGGGCCTGGGGCTGGGCGGCCGGCTTGGCGCTCGCGACAGCGCCGTTGGAGGTCTGGCCGGACTTCTGCGAGCGGTCGAACCAGGTGAAGTCCGAGCCGGACGTGGCCGACGAGCCGGAGCCGGACCGGTCGGCCTGAGCCGACTGCTGGGCCTGGCCGCCGTCCTTGAACGAGAGGCGCTGGCCCGGGTAGATGGAGTCCGGGCCCTCGGTCAGGGTGCCGCGGTTGAGTTCGTACAGCCGCTGCCAGCCGCCCTGGAGGTTGTGCTTGTCGGCGATCGAGGACAGCCAGTCGCCGGAGGCGACGGTGTAGTCGTCGGCCTGGGGCTGGGCGCTGTTCCGGGCCTGGCTCTGGCCCTTCTGGGCCGAGGTGCCGTTGGTGGAGTCGGCGGGGGCCTGCGCCTGGTCCTGGGCCGGTGCGGCCGGCTTGGCGGGCTTCGCGGCCGGGGCCGGGGTCTGGGTCTGCGCGGGCTTGGCGGCCGGGGCGGCCGGCTTCGCGGCGGGCTTGGTGGCGGTCGAACCGGCAGCCGAGCCGGTGGTCGAGCCGGCCGAGGTGTCGACGGCGGCCGGGGTGCCGCCCTTGGTCAGGCCGGCCTGGACCGAGCACACCGGCCAGGCGCCGGGGCCCTGCGAGGCGAGGACCTTCTCGGCGACGGCGATCTGCTGGTCCTTGGTGGCCTGGTTGGCCTGGGGGGCGTAGGCGGTGCCGCCGAAGGCGGCCCAGGTGCTGGAGGTGAACTGCAGTCCGCCGTAGAAGCCGTTGCCGGTGTTGATGCTCCAGTTGCCGGTGCTCTCGCACTGGGCGACCTTGTCCCAGGTGGCGACGGAGGCGGCGGAGGCCGTGCCGGAGGTGAGGCAGGGGATGGTGAGGCCGACGCCCGCGACGCCGACGGCGGCGATCACGCGTCGGGTACGACTGGACAGACGGGTGCCGTTGGTGGGCAGCATGAAGACGCAGTCCTCTCCCACGCCTGCGAGGTGAGCTGTCGGATTCGGGCTGGAGTTGCCCGGCCGCGCTGTGGGCGCGGCTTCACCCCTAGCCCTGGATCGTTCCGGGGAACGGTCCGGGGCGACTTACCTGTGGGTCCCCCGCTCCTGCCGTGGTGCGTTTTCGCGCTGCCAGGACATCCGACGGCAGGACTCGGCGTCGCGGATGAACTGGGTTCGTGTGGCCACGAACGGGGAGCACGTTAAGCAGACTTAAGTTCAAACTGCAAACACCTGTGACGCGCATCACGGTTTGGCGAGAACGGTCGTTCCCCTCGCTTGTCGCGATCGGAAATGACCGATTTCCGGCAACCCCGCGAAGGGTGCGCGCAACTGTCTGCGCTTCAGGAGGCAGGTGACGGTGGGTCGGGTCGCCCGGGGGCCCGCCCGTCGGGAGGGCGGCGTGTCCGCACTGTGGTCATCGGGGGATGCGTCGAGCGATGGTGAACAAATACGGATAGAACGGACATCACACCCATTCGTCCTTTAACTCCCTTACGGGACAAGCGGGAAGGGCCCGGAACGTAGCCGTTCCGGGCCCTTCACACGTACGGTGACCGCTACTACTGGCCGGCCGACTCCTCGGCGGCGGCGTGAGCGGCGTGAGCGGCGCGACCACCCCGGCCGGAGTGGTCGGCGTGGGTGCCCTCGGCGGCCTCCGCCGCCTCGGCCTCGGCCCGCGCCAGGGCCTCGGGGGAGGGCGCCGGCAGCGCGGCCAGGTAGGTGGAGGCGATCAGCTGGCCGACCGTCGGGTAGGCGCCCAGCGGCGCCGCGGACGGGCAGCCGGTCTCCTCGGCGGCCGTGGCGAGCAGCTCGGAGTCGGCCTCCGGCCCGATCACCAGCGGGGCCAGCGCCGGGCGCTGGGAGCCGGTCTCCTTGAGGTGGTTGACGGCCGCGGCGACCGAGCCCGGCACGTCGAGCGCGGCGGGCACGACCGGGACGGCCAGCCGGGCCGCCAGCAGGACACCGGTGATGCCGGCAGCGGCAGCGGCCTCCTCGCCGCCGACGGTGGTCAGCACGACGCCGTCCGCGGCGGTCGCGATGGCGAACAGCCGGGCCCGGTCGGCACGCGCCAGGCCGGCCTCGGACAGGCGCACGTGCACGGCCTCGGCGAGCAGCGGGTGCGGGCCGAGCACGTCGGTGACGGGGGCTCCGTACTCGGCGGCGAGGGCGTGGAGTTCGGTCAGGAATCCGTGCGGGCCGGGTACCAGCGGCACCAGGACCGGCGCGGGCAGGCCGGCCTCGGCGGCCATGGCCAGCAGTTCGGCGACGGTGCGGTCGTCGCTGTCGGCGCCCTGGGCGGCTTCGCCCGGGAGGTAGCCGACGGCGGTCTGGATGTCGCCCTGCTCGCTGCGGACGATCGACAGCAGCTCCTCGACGACCGAGCGGGACTCGGGCCCGGCGGTCGCGGGCACGGCGAGCACCAGGGCCGGGGATCCGGCCGGGATCTCGGGGCGCTCGGGGCGACGGTGGCGCCCCCGCGCACGGGAGCCTGGAGTGCGGACGGGCAGTGGCGCGCCCGGGATGGCTGCGGTGCTCATGCCGGAGATCGTAGGACATCGGCCCGTCAGGCCTGCATTCGGCTGCCGTTCGAGTTTCACGTGGTCATGGCGGGTGCGCCGCGCTCCCGTCGTGTCCGTCCGGGCGGTTTGCCCGCAATCCGGACATATCTCACCCAGCCTTCGAGCGATCACCGCTGGTTGCCCTGACGTGTCCGACGGGGCGTCGAGTTGCTTCTGTGGCGCGTGAGATGTCTCACAGCCAGGAGGTCGCCTGACGGAGGGTCACGAAGGCGCGACTCCGGGCGTCTGAAGATCAACATTCAGCGGGGAATCGCTCACGGCCGGTTATCGAGAATCTGGCGATTCACTCGGCTATGTCCGTTTACGTACCGTCAGGAGAAGGGTCCGTGAAGAGTTCAGAACTGCCGGTGAAAGGCCTCGTGCACCTGCAATGTCCCGTGCTGATGCACGTGCACAGCAGCTATCATCGCGTCAAATGAGGCGTTGTGCCGGGCCGGTACGGGGCCGGTCCGTTCGTTCGGCGGGTGCCGGGAGCGCCGCGCTGGACGACCACTCCGGAGCTCTTCGGGAGATTTCTATGCACGACTCGCAGGACACGTACGGCTCGTACGACACCTACAACGGGATGGCGGCCGCCGACCTCAAGGGGGTTGTCTGGCAGAAGAGCCTGCACAGCAACTCCCAGGGGAACTGCGTCGAGTTCGCGGCCCTGCCGGGGGGCGATGTGGCGATGCGCAACTCGCGCTTCCCGGAAGGTCCGGCGCTCATCTACACCCGGGCCGAGATCGCCGCCCTGCTGCTGGGGGCCAAGGACGGGGAGTTCGACCACCTGGCGGTCTGACCGGCCGCCGTCCTGCCATCGGGGGGCCGTCGTGGGTGCTGACACCGCGACGGCCTTTGTCTTGTCCGGGGCCGGTCCGGGGCCACATGACGGGCGCTCTCGTGGCGGCCGTTCTCGCGGCCGACCGCGCGCAGGTGTGGCGGGTGGTCCCGCGCACGGCTGGGGGCCCGGACGTGGACGGGAGTCGGGCCGCCGGGGTGCCCGGCCGTCGGTCCGGCCGGCTCGTCCGGGAGACAGGCCCGGGAATCGTCGTGGAAATCGCCCTGAGGGCTGGGCCGGAGCCCGTGGCGCACCTGTGCCAGGCCCGCCGATCCGCTCCGCGGAGCCCGGGGTGCGGTCCTCCCGGGGCCTCCCTCGGCCGGCCGCGCGCCGCCTGGCGCTAGGCCGAGCGCCGGTGCCGTCCACCGAGTTCGGAACCGGTGGCCGGCTCCGCCTCGAACAGGGCCCAGACCACCTTGCCGCTGCCCAGCGGGTGCCAACCCCAGGAGCGGCTGAAGGACTCCACCAGGTGCAGTCCGCGGCCGGACTCGGCGACGAAGTCCGCCTCCCGGGCGACCGGGCCGATGCAGCTCGGGTCGCTCACCGCGCAGACCACCTGGGGGGAGCGGTGGACCAGGCTTATTCGGATCGGCAGCCGGCCCTCAGGGGTCGGCTGTATGGGAAAGTCGTACTCGCCCTGGACGCCACCCGCAGGGTCGGGCCGTGCGCCGATCGCATGCCGCAGTGCGTTGGTCACCAGCTCCGAGGCCACCAGCGCGACGTCGTCGAACAGCTCCATCAGGCCCCAGCGCTGAAGAGAGGTTCTGGCGAAGTCGCGCGCGGTTCTGACGGCTTCGAAGCGAGGAGCGAGCGTACAGGTGACCACATGGGGGTCAACCGCCAAAGCCGTACCGGTGCTCATGAAGAGCTCCTCCCATAAGGGGGCGGACACGGCTGGACCCGCCGGGGTCATGCCGGTCACCTCCGACTCGCTCGGCCGCTCGGCCGCCCCCTCGACCAGCGCGCGCGCACACGAACCCCCGGTGGCGCGGGGGAACGCTGCCGGGTCGGTGCACGGAGTCGCGCGTGGGGTCGACGCGGAGCCCGCGGGAATGCCAGGGATGTGCAGGTGCACGTGCACCATGGTGGTGTGCGCTCACTGCAGATGCAAGAGTCGATTCACGTGCAGTCGCACTATTGGCATATGCAAGCGCCGGATGCACGTGCATCCTGGTGTGTGGAGTGTGGAACTGATAGGAACATCCGTCAGTATCGGCACCGTGAGCGCTCAACTGATGGCAGACTGTGCGCTGTTTGCCCTAGGTGGAGGTTTCGACCGCATGACCACAGTTCAGCCGGGCGGCGGCTCGATGGTCCGCCGGATCCTCCTCGGTTCTCAGCTGCGTCGCCTGCGTGAGACGCGCGGCATCACGCGCGAGGACGCCGGCTACGCGATCAGGGCCTCGGAGTCCAAGATCAGCCGCATGGAACTCGGCCGCGTCAGCTTCAAGGAGCGCGACGTCGCCGACCTGCTCAGCCTCTACGGCGTGGACGACGGCCTGGAGCGGGAGGCACTGCTCGGGCTGGTCCGCGAGGCCAACAAGTCCGGCTGGTGGCACAGCTTCAACGACGTGCTGCCGGGCTGGTTCCAGACCTACGTCGGCCTGGAGGAGGCCGCCCAGCTGATCCGCACCTACGAGGTGCAGTTCATCCCCGGACTGCTGCAGTCCGAGGAGTACGCACGGGCGGTTTTCGGCCAGAGTCGGCCGGTCGTCAGCGAGGAGGAGATCGAGCGGCGGGTCAGCCTCCGCCTGCGTCGCCAGAAGCTGCTGACCGAGGGCGCCAGCCCGCGACTGTGGGCCGTGATCGACGAGGCCGCGCTGCGCCGCCCCGTCGGCGGGCCCAAGGTGATGCGCGGCCAGGTGCAGTACCTGATCGACGTCGCCGAGCAGGCCAACGTCGTGATCCAGGTGATGCCGTTCCGATTCGGCGCGCACGCGGGGGAGTCCGGGGCGTTCACGATCCTGCGCTTCCCTGAACAGGACCTCGCGGACGTCGTCTACCTGGAGCAGCTCACCAGCGCGCTGTACCTCGACAAGCGGGACGACGTCGACGCGTACATCCAGGTCATGGAGCGGCTCTGCGTGGACAGCCTCACGCCGGAGCGGACCGTGGACCTGCTGGCGTCGATCCTCAAGGAACGCTGAGAGGAACTCCCGGCAGAGCGTACGGGTCCGGCGCCCGCGATCGGTCGCCCGGACACCGAGCCGCCGTCCACCCGCCGTCAGCCGCGGGCCGGCGGCCGTTCGCGTTCCGGCGGCAGTGCCTGCGGCGGGGTGCCCAGTTCCCAGGGCAGGTCGTAGCGGCGGAACAGGTCGGCCCGGATCAGTGCCAGCGGGAGTTCGGCGCCCGGCAGCAGCACCCCGATGCAGCCGCCCATCAGCGCGCTGCGCAGCACCGCGTGCTCGGCGGCCGGGTCCGGTGCGCCCCAGTCGAGCAGCAGGCCTTGGAGGATCGCGCCGAGCTGCTGCTGCTCCGGGTCCTGGACGAAGGCGCCGGAGTCCGGGTCCAGGATCAGCGCGAGGTGCGAGCGCATCACCCGCGGATGCTCCAGGGCGAGGGTGAGAACCGCGTCGATCGCGCGGGCCAGCCGGGCCGCCGGCGTGGCGTCCGGGGTCAGCTCGGCGAGCGCGCCGGAGAGCGACTGGTGCATCATCCGGTGCGTCGCCGACTGCATCAGCAGCCGTTTCCCGTCGAAGTAGTAGGAGAGCAGCCCGCGCGCGAGCCCGGCCCGCTCGGCGATGTCGGTCAGCGTGGTGCCCGCGTATCCGTGCCGGTCGACCAGTTCGACGGTGGCTCGCATGATGCGCAGACGGGAGCGTTGCCGCATCTCCTCATTGACCGAATCCCCGCGAGGTGCCATCGTGTCTGCTCCGAACGTTCGTTGGCTCCGGGCCAATATACTGGCGGAGCCGGTAGTCGCACCGTGAAACCGCGCGCCGGTGGGCGCCGCTCGGGCGCCCGGTACAGAAGACGGCCGGCTCCACCAAAACGGGGGTTTGGTGGAGCCGGCGCCATTGTCCGACGGCGGGGGCCGGGGGGCCGGCCCCCCGGGCGGCGGTCGACGGTCAGCGGTTGGTCAGGACTTCGGTCCGCGCCGTGCTCGACCCGACCGGGGGGTAATCGTAGTCCCGCACCGGCGCGGGAGCTGACGTCCGCCGCCGGTCGACCAGGGCGCCCACCGCGGCGATCAGCAGGCCGAACAGCGCGACCGCCGTGACGAACACCAGGGCCGGCCGGTAGCCGTCCAGCTGCGCCTGCGGGCTGTCGCCGCCGGCACTGCCGGCGGCGATCATCGCGGTCGCGCCGGCCAGGACCACCGCGGTGCCGACCTGGATCGCGGTGTTGACCAGGCCGGAGGCCAGACCCTGCTCCTCGTCGCCCACGCCGTCGGTGGCGGCGATGTTCACCGAGGGGAAGGCCAGCGCGAAGCCCACGCCGAGCAGCAGCATCGAGGGCAGGACCAGACCCAGGTACGAGCTGTGCTCGTCCAGCCGCAGGAACAGTGCGAACGCGCCGACCAGGGCCAGCAGGCCGATCGGCAGCAGCCTGCCGGTGCCGAAGCGGTCCACGATCGGACCCATGAACGGTGCCGAGAGCGCGATGAACGCGCCGGCCGGCAGCAGCCCGAGGGCCATCTGCAGCGCCGACCAGCCCAGCAGGTGCTGCAGGTAGAGCGTGACGACGAACTGGAACCCGCCGTACGCGCCGGCCATGGCGAAGGCGATCACGTTGGCCCGGGCGACCGAGCCGTTGCGGAAGATGCCGAGCCGGACCAGCGGGTGGGCGGTGCGGCTCTCCACCAGCAGGAAGGCGGCGGCCAGTGCGGCGACCACGACCAGCGAGCCGACGGTGCGCAGGCTCAGCCAGCCGACGCCCTGCGCCTCGGTGACGGTGAACACCAGCAGCAGCACGGTCGCGGTGCCGGTGATCGCACCCAGCACGTCGTAGCCGCCCTTGGCGCGCTCCTCGGCGGGGCGGGGGAGCAGCCGGACCGCGAAGAGCAGGGCGAGCAGTGCGACCGGAACGGGCATCAGGAACGTCCAGCGCCAGCCGACCGAGGTGAGCAGCCCGCTGAGCACCAGTCCGAGCGAGAAGCCGCTGGCGCCGCAGGTGGTGTAGATCGACAGCGCCCGGTTGCGGGCGGGGCCCTGGGCGAAGGTCGTGGTGATGATCGACAGGCCGGCGGGGGCGGTGAAGGCGGCGCTGACGCCCTTGAGGAAGCGGGCGGCGATCAGCAGCCCGCCGTCGTCGACCAGGCCGCCGAGCAGCGAGGCGGCGGCGAAGACGCCCAGGGCGACCAGGAAGACCCGGCGGCGGCCGAGCAGGTCGGCGGCGCGGCCGCCGAGCAGCAGCAGGCCGCCGTAGCCGAGCACGTAGCCGGAGACCACCCATTGCAGGGCGGAGGTGGAGAGGTGCAGCTCGGAGCCGATGGACGGGAGGGCGACGCCGACCATGGAGACGTCCAGGGCGTCCAGGAACATGGCGGCGCAGAGCACGATCAGGGTGCCCCAGAGGCGGGGTGTCCAGCTCAGCCCGCTGGTTGACGGGGCGTCGGGTGACGTGGCGGTCGCGGTGGTCATGGGGAGGACAGTACATGCACGTGCATTCAATGCAAATGAATAAGATGTGAACACATAATTTTACGGCGCACGTGCTAGGCTGGCACCGTGGCTGATCTCGACTCCCCGGCGGAGGCCGGTCTCGTCGCGCAATGGCGCGACCTGCTGGCCCGGCATGCCGCCACGGCCTGCATGCTCGATCGCGAGCTGGGTGACAAGTGCGGACTGGGCGTGAGCGAGTTCGAGGTGCTGGAGCGCCTGGTGGAGGGGTGCCAGGGCGGCGGTCATGCGCTGCGGGCGCAGGAGCTGGCCCACACCGTCCACCTCAGCCAGAGCGCGCTGTCCCGGGTGATCGCACGCTTGGAGAAGGGCGGGCTGGTCACCCGGGCGATGTGCGAGAGCGACCGGCGGGCCATCGTGATCACCCTGACCGGGACCGGTCGGGAGCGGTACGAGCAGGCCAGGCCGCTCCATCGCGAGGTGCTCGAACTGACCCTCGGCGCTCCGCTCGGGCCGCTGGGCGAGCCGCCGGCAAGCTGACCTGGTGTCAACTCGGTGGGCCGACGCCCGGATCGGACCTTTCCGAAGGGGTGCGGGCCTTCTCAGAGGAGCGAGGTCAGCCCCGGGGCGACGGCCAGCAGGACGGCCGCGGCAGGTGCGGCGAGGGCGACGACGGTGAGCCGCAGCCGGTGCGGGACGGACAGCCGAGGACGGCCCGCGAGCAGCCGGTCCACCCGCCGCGGGGACTGCGCCAGACCAGGCGGGCAGGAGCCGAACACCCCGCGGTCCAGGTTGAGTTCGGCCAGCGCGAGGGCGGTGGTGTGCCGGCCGTGCCGGCGCGCCGCCCGGTCGTCGGCCGCCAGCTCCACCAGCTCCTCCACCTGGGCCCGGAAGGCACTGAACACGCCGACCCCGGGGAAACCGGAGGCGAGCGCCTGTGCGCACTGCTGGAGCCAGTGGTGCCGGGCCCGGACGTGCCCGCGCTCGTGGCTCAGGACGGCGGCCAACTCCCGGTCGGTCAGCTGTTGGAGGGCGCCGGTGGTGACCACCAGGCGGGAGTCCGGGCCGGGCAGCGACCACGCCTCCGGGCGGACGTTCTCCAGCACCACCAGCCGCTCCCGGCGGCTGCGGGCGGACGCGATGGCCTCGGGCAACTCCGGAGCACGGACCGTGAGTTGAGCATGTCGGTGGTCGCGGATCGCCTTCGCGGAACGGACTTCGCGGGTGAGCGCCAGCACCGTCTGCAGGCCGCCCGCCGCCAGCACCGCGGCGCACAGTCGGCCCCAGCCCTCGGCGTCCTGGAGGCCGTACGCGGCCTCGACGCCGTGCGGGGCGCCCGAGAACACCAGGGCGCGCAGTTCGGGCAGCGCGGCGGAGGCGGCCAGCAGCAGGCCCAGGACGCAGCACAGCAGCACGGCCACCACCAGGCACTGCCACGCCAGCAGCGCCAGCACCGGTTCGCGCTCCGCCCAGCGGGCCCGGGCCAGCAGCCGGGGCGCGACGGTCGAGAGCAGCAGTCCGAGCAGCAGCAGGCCGATCAGGGCAGTCATCGCATGGGCTCCCCGAGTACGCACGGAACGCGACAACGCGCTCCCTGCCAACCTATGCGCTGATGACGTCCGGAGGAACGGCTTTCGACCGGCCAGTGACCAACGCCACGTCAGGGATGGGCTCTTGGATCGATCCGGGCTCACATGGTCAGGAGCATGGCGAACATGCCGATGCCCATCGTGAGCCGGCAGGCCCGGGGCAGGCCGGCGGTGCCGAGTGCCACGGCCCCGGAGGCCGTGTGCAGGAGCCGGGTGCCGGCCCACAGGGAGTAGCCGCCGAAGTAGAGCAGGAGGGAGCCGGTCAGCAGCGGCGTGCCCGCGTCGGCGGCGTGGTGGTGATGGCCGGGGGTGGCGGTCATCGCGAGCGCCATGTACGTCATGGCGAGCGCACCGATCGCGTGGTGCAGCCGGTGTGCCCGGCGGGCCGGGGCGCGTACGGCGGCGAGCAGGAAGGTGGTGGCGGGGAGACCGAACACCCAGGCCCAGACGGTGGCCGGGACGGCGCCGCCGGTCACGGCCATGGCGGCCATGCCGAGCCCCATCAGGGCCTCGGCGGCGTCGGACTCCCGGGCGAGCAGGCGGCGGGCGCCGAAGTGGTGAGTGGTATCGGCGGCGCAGGGGGAGTGGCGCAGCCGGGTGAGACAGTAGGCGCCGGCGGTGGCGGTGAGGAGCGCGAGCAGCCAGCTGATCAGCGAGGGTCCGTGCAACGGCGGCCTCCCGGGGCGGAGAGGGCGGGCGGCCGACGGCGGTGCGGTGCGGCCCGCCACACCGTCGCCCGCCGACCGCGGTCTGGACGGTCGTCCAGTCCACGATCACCGCTGTGGCCGGGGCGCGGGCAGGGCGCGCACCGGGGCGCACAGTGGTGCCCCCGGTGTGCGGCCACCGGGCACACGCTCCGCCGCCCCGGCCGGTGCTCAGCCCGCGAGCCGCCCCGAGGCGACGACCCGGCTGAGGAACCGTCGCGTCCGCTCCTCCCGCGGATCGCCGAACACCTGCTCCGGCGGCCCCTGTTCGAGCACCACCCCGTCGTCCAGGAAGCAGACCTGGTCGGCCACCTCGCGCGCGAACCCCATCTCGTGGGTGGACAGGACCATCGTCATGCCCTGCTCCTTGAGGTCGCGCACCACCGAGAGCACCTCCCCGACCAGGACCGGGTCGAGCGCCGCGGTGATCTCGTCGAGCAGCAGCAGCCGGGGCCCGGTGGCCAGCGCCCGCACGATGGCGACGCGCTGCTGCTGTCCTCCGGAGAGCCGGTCCGGGTACTCCTTCGCCTTGGCCGCCAGCCCCAGCCGGTCGAGCAGCCCCAGCGCCTCCGCCTCCGCCTCGGCCCGCCCCCGTCCGTGCACCCGGCGGGGGGCGAGCGTGATGTTCTCCAGCACGGTCAGGTGCGGGAACAGGTTGTAGGACTGGAACACCACGCCGATCCGGCGGCGGACGGCGTCCTGGTCCGCGCGCGGGTCGGTGATCTCCTCCCCGTCCAGGAAGACCGCCCCGTCGTCGATCCCCTCCAGCAGGTTGACGCACCGCATCAGCGTGGACTTGCCGGAGCCGGACGCCCCGATCAGTGCCGTCACCGAGTGTTCGGGCACCGCGAACCCCACGTCGCGCAGCACCACCTGGCCGCCGAAGGTCTTGCGCACGGACTCCAGTCGGAGCACGTCCCCGCTCACACCGCACCTCCCTGGAACTGCCGACGGTTCGTCCGTGCGGTCAGCCAGTCGGCGAACCGCGTCAGCGGAATGGTCAGCACGATGAACACCAGTCCCGCCACCAGGTACGGCGTGAAGTTGAACGACCGGGCCGCGATGATCTTGGCCGCGTACACCGCGTCGATCGCCCCGCCGATCGACACCAGCCCGGTGTCCTTCTGCAGGCTGACCAGGTTGTTCAGCAGCGGCGGCACCACCCGCCGCACGGCCTGCGGGAGCACCACGTACCGCATCGCCTGCGCGTTGGTGAGCCCGAGCGACCGGGCCGCGGCCCGCTGGCTGGGGTGCACCGACTCGATGCCGGAGCGGAACACCTCCGACACGTAGGCGGAGTACGTCAGCACCAGCGCCGCCCCGCCGAGCACCAGCGGATCGGTGGTCACCCCGCCGAGCCGCAGCGCCGGCACCCCGGTGATCATCACCAGCAGGCAGATGATCATCGGCAGCCCGAGGAAGAAGTCCACGTACGCGGTGGCCAGCAGCCGCACCGGCAGGAACACCGGCCCGCGCAGCGTCCGCAGCACCGCGAGCAGCAGGCCGAACACCAGGATCAGGGCGCCGCAGCCGAGCATCAGCTCCAGGTTGAGCCGCAGCCCCTTCAGTACCTCGGGCAGCGCCTGGCGGGCGTAGTCGGCGTTGAAGAAGGTCTTCCGAGTCACCTCCCAGCCGGGGGAGTTGACGACCAGCAGGTAGAGCGCGACCGCCGTCGCCAGGGTCGACCCGGCGGCCATCAGCGCCGACCGGCGGGCCCGGCCGCGCCGGTACGCCTCGTGCGCCAGCCGCCGTTCGGACGGACGGTAGCCGTCGTCGTCCCCCTTGCCCCCGCCGCCGTCGAGGCCCTCCCCGTCGAGGTCACCCCCTTCGAGCCCCTTCCCGGCGCGGCCCTTCCCGGCGCGGCCCTTCCCGTCCCGGCCCTTGGCGACCGACGCCGGACCGGCCGCCACCGCGTCGCCGCTCACTTGAGCACCGGTGCCGAGACGGCGTCGGAGAGCCACTGCTTCTCCAGCCTCGCGAGCGTGCCGTCGGAGCGCAGCGCGTCCACCGCCTGCGACACGCAGCCGGTCAGCTTCGAGCCCTTGTCCAGCACCAGGCCGAACTGTTCGCCCTGCGTGGCCCCCGCGAACTGGCCGACCACCTGCGCCTCCGGCACCTCGGCGCCGGTGATGTAGAAGGCCGTCGGCAGATCCACCACGAGCGCCTCGACCTGGCCGTTCTTCAGCGCGGCCTTCGCGAGGTCGTTGGAGTCGAACACGGCCGGCTGGACGCTCGGCTTGATCGTGTCGGTGATGGTGTCGAGGCTGGTGGTGCCGACCTGCGCGCCCAGCTTGGCGCCCTTCAGGTCGGCGATGCTCTTCGCGCCCGCCGCCTTGGAGTTCTTCAGCGCGATGACGGCCTGGCGCACGTCGTAGTAGCCGGAGGAGAAGTCGACGGCCTGCTTGCGCTCGTCACTGATGGACACCTGGTTGACGTCGAAGTCGAAGTCCTTGGCCCCGGGCGAGGTGGCCTTGCCGAACGGCGCGACCACCCAGCTGACCTTCTCCTTGGGGTAGCCCAGCTTCTCCGCCACCGCGAAGGCCACGGCGGACTCGAACCCCTTGCCGTTCTCCGGCTTGTCCTCGGTGAACCACGGGTCGTACGCGGGCTTGTCGGTGCCGACGGTCAGCGTCCCCGCCGTCCGGGTCGCCAGCGCTCCCGGCGCGCAGCCCGCGGCGGTACCGGCCGCACCCGAGGAGCCCGAGGCGGCGGCCCCGTCGGACTTGGCGTCCTGCGGCGCGCACGCGGTCAGCGCGGCGGCCGCGGCGAGCAGTGCGGCGAGGGGCAGTGCGGCGGACGGCTTGCGGATGGTCATGGCAGGGCTCCAGTGAGGAAGGGCCGGGCGGGACAGGGAGGAGGCAGGGGCCGGGTGGGACAGGGGAGGCGACGGGCGGGCCGGGGCCGGCCGCGGGCCCGGCGGGTCACTTCCCCCCGGTGGCGGCGCCGGAACACACACGGCATGGTCGGCGTACGGGCCCGCGTCCGCGGCGCCCTCCGAGCCGGATCAGCGACAGCGGCGGCAGAGGCCGCGCACGCGACAGCAGGCGTGACAACAAGAGGGCGCCCGGAAAAGGCCGATGTGGCACTCGGTCACCGTGATCACCGCCGGGAGCATGGCGGGAGGTTCGCATTCCGACAGTGCGTCTGTCCAGAACATCCAGATCCCTGTCCACATGGCGGACGCCCGGCCGGCGGGCCCGCGCCCCGTGGCCCCGCCAGGGTCTCGGCGGAGCCACGCCGAAGCTTTGTCGGTCGCGACCCCCTTGAACAGGAGAACCTTTCGTACTTATGGTGTCTCCGTTGAAATAACTCCTGTCGAAGTGAGTCCCCGATGCAGAATCTTTCGCCAAGGCTCGCTGCGGCGGCCGACGCCCCGGTCTCGACCCTCGCCGGCCACCCGGCCTGGCTGCGCCTGAAGGAGGCCGTCGAGACGCTGCGCCCGCTGCAGTCCAAGGACGGTTCGATCGACCTGTCCGCCGTCCAGCGGCACACCGTCGACCCGCTGCTGGCCACTGTCCGCGGCGCCGTCGAGGAGCTCGCCCCGCTGTTCCCGCACGACGCCGCCTACCTGGCCGCCGTCGACGCGGACCTGGCCAAGTGGGCCGACACCGGCTACCGGGAGCCCGACTTCCTGGACTCGCTGCTCGCCTTCCACCCCGCCGACCAGCGCGAGGACGGCCTGGAGCACCTCGTCGTCTTCCCGATGTACACGCAGAACGGCAACCCGGACCGCAACCTGGAAGCCGTCCTGCTGAGCGTCGTGTGGCCCGACTGGCTGGCCGAGCTGGAGCGGACCCGCTTCGACAACCCGATGTTCGTGCCGATCACCTTCACCGACTTCACGGCCGGCTACGACACCAACTCCGCCGTCCTCTTCCCCGAGACGGTGGCCGTGCGCAAGGCGCCGGAACGTTTCACCTGGGGCGGCATCTTCTGCGACCGCGAGGCCGCCCGCTTCCGCGCCGTCACCACCAGCGCCGTCCAGCAGCTCGGCCTGGAGATCCCGGCCGACGCCGAGGGCCTGCTCAAGGACCAGGACCGCGCGCAGGAGACCTTCGTCCTGTGGGACCTCGTCCACGACCGCACCCACAGCCACGGCGACCTGCCGTTCGACCCCTTCATGATCAAGCAGCGCAGCCCGTTCTGGATGTACGGCCTGGAGGAGCTCCGCTGCGACCTCACCACCTTCAAGGAGGCGGTGAAACTGGAGGCCGAGGGCAACACGCACGCCCGCGACGTCCAGTACGCGATCCTCTTCGACCGCCTGTTCCGCTTCCCGGTCAGCGGCGACCGCGTCCGCAACTACGACGGCATGGGCGGCCAGTTGCTCTTCGCCTACCTGCACAAGCACGACGCGCTGCGCTGGCGCGACAACCGCCTCAGCATCGACTGGGACCGGGCCCCGCAGGTCACCAACGCGCTCTGCGCCGAGATCGAGACCCTCTACCGCGACGGCATCGACCGGCCCAAGCCGGCCCACTGGATCGCCGCCTACCAGCTGGTCTCCCGCTACCTCACCCCGCACCCCGCCTCCACCTGGGCGAAGGGCTCCGAGGCGCTGCCGCTCGACATCACCGATGGCAAGGCCCTCAACAAGGCGCTGTGCGACGCGGTGCTCCCGGACGAGTTCCCGCTGAGCATGTTCTACGAGGCCCTGTCCAAGAAGCTCGGCGGCGTCATCGCCGCCACCGCCGGCATCACCGGCACCGGTATCCAGGGAGCCGCCGCGTGACCACGACCACCAAGTCCCCGCTGACCGGCAAGGTCATCGCCGTCGCCGGAGCCAGCGGCCCGGCCGGCCAGGCGGTGCTGCGCCGCCTCACCGCCGACGGCGCCACCGTGATCGGTGCCGACATCGACGCCCAGCGCCTCGAATCCGCGCTGGACGCCACCCGCATCGCCGTGCGCGGGGCCAAGGTCAGCGGACAGGTGATCGACCTGCTCGACCCGCAGGAGGTCCACGACTGGGCCGACCACCTGGAGGCCGAGCACGGCCATGTCGACGGTCTGTTCCACCTGGTCGGCGGCTGGCGCGGCAGCAAGACCTTCTTCGACACCCGCCTGGACGACTGGGACTTCCTGCACGACACCGTCGTGCGCACCCTCCAGCACACCTCGCTGGCCTTCCAGCCCGCCCTGGTCCGCAGCTCCGCCGGCCGCTACGCGATGATCTCCGCCGCCGCCGCGCACAAGCCCACCGCCGGCGGCGCCGCCTACGCGGCCGCCAAGGCTGCCACCGAGGCCTGGACCCTCGCCATGGCGGACTCCTTCAAAAAGGAGACCACCGCCCCCGACGGCGAGCCCACCGCAGCGGCTGCGATCCTGGTCATCAAGGCGCTGGTCAGCCCCGAAATGCGGGCCGAGAAGCCGGAGGCGAAGTTCGCCGGCTTCACCGACACCGCCGACCTCGCCGGACACCTGGCGGGCCTCTGGGACCGCCCCGCAGCAGAACTGAACGGACAGCACCTGTGGCTGACAGCCCGATGACCGACCTCACCCGTACGGACGCGGTACGGCGGCACGACCCCGCCGTCCGCGGCTTCGCCAGCGACAACTACGCCGGCGTGCACCCGGAGATCCTCGCCGCGATAGCCCTCGCCAACGGCGGCCACCAGATCGCCTACGGCGAGGACGACTACACGGCCCACCTCCAGGACGTCTTCCGCCGCCACTTCGGCGACAAGGCCGAGGCCCACCCCGTCTTCAACGGCACCGGCGCCAACGTGGTCGCCCTCCAGGCGCTGCTCCCGCGCTGGGGTGCCGTGGTCGCCGCCGAATCCGCCCACATCAACGTGGACGAGGGCGGCGCCCCGGAGAAGATGGGCGGCATCAAGCTGCTCACCGTCCCCACCCCGGACGGCAAGCTCACCCCCGAGCTGCTCGACCAGCAGGCCTGGGGCTTCGGCGACGAGCACCGCGCGCAGCCGCTCGCGGTCTCCATCACCCAGAGCACCGAGCTCGGCACCCTCTACACCGCCGACGAGATCCGTGCGATCACCGAGCACGCCCACCAGCTCGGCATGCTCGTCCACGTCGACGGCTCCCGCCTGGCCAACGCCGCCGCAGCGCTCGGCCTGCCGCTGCGCGCCTTCACCACGGACGTGGGCGTCGACGTGCTGTCCTTCGGCGGTACGAAGAACGGCCTGCTGTTCGGCGAGGTCGTGGTGGTGCTCAACCCCGAGCGGGTGCGGAACATCAAGTTCCTGCGCAAGACCTCGATGCAGCTCGCCTCGAAGATGCGCTTCCTCTCCGTCCAGTTCGAGGCGCTGCTCTCCGGCGACCTCTATCTGCGCAATGCCGGGCACGCCAATGCGATGGCCAGCCGGCTGGAGGCGGCCGTTCGCGGGATCGACGGCGTCGAGATCGTGCGCCCGGTCCAGGCGAACGCGGTGTTCGCGATCCTCCCGCGCGAGGTGAGCGAGCGGCTTCAGAAGCACTACCGCTTCTACTTCTGGAACGAGCACACCGGCGAGGTGCGCTGGATGTGCTCGTACGACACCACGGAGGCCGACATCGACGGCTTCGTGGCGGCCATCGCCGAGGAGATGGGCCGCGTCTGACGGCGCCTGAACATCGGATCGCCCCTGCCCGGGACCCCGGGCGGGGGCGATTTGCATGTGGCGGTCCTGTCCCCGTACAGTTCCGGAGTCGCCGCGAGAGAGCGGGGGCAAGCGGAAAGCGAATTCCGATGAATGAAACTCCGGAAAACGGAGCGGAAAACATCTGATAAGCTTGAAACACGAAAGAACGAAGCGCCCGGAGGGCCCGCTGGAAGGCGGTCCGAAGGAAGTGTCCGTTCCTTGAGAACTCAACAGCGTGCCAAAAGTCA